>DATMSP010000032.1:0-15167 GCA_035565295.1 Cellvibrio sp.
CTTGATCTCTCTGTTAAAGAACCGGTGAGCGCTTGGCTCTAACCGTGGGAGGCGCATTCTACAGCATTCCTCTTTCGACGCAAGAACTATTTTTCAAATTCTTTTGTCTTTTTGGTAAGTTCGTTTCCGCTTTCGCTTCACCTTACCAACTCACCCTTGGGCGAGGCGCGCATTATACGCATCATTTCTTATTTGTAAACACTTAATTTCATTCAGTTTTTACAAACATCTCGCAAACCGGGCCCTGCGCTTCTCTGCCGAACCGCCTGCTTGGCGAGGGCGCGAACTATAGGTGCCGCGCCCAACCTTTGCAAGCTTTTTTGAAAAAAAATTGTAATAATTTTCAAAAGAGAACAAATAGCAAGCTGGCAGAATAAATTCTAGACAACCTCAAACAAGTGATATTTTTTCTTGCCCAGCTTTACCAAATAAAAACGCTTGAAGATTGCCTTCTCCGCAGCAAAAGAAAGCGCGGCCTGCATGTTGTCATCGATGGATTTTGCCTCACCATTGATAAATACCGCATTGCGCACCAGGGCATCCTTCACTTGTTTGCCTGATGCCGCCATTTCAACATCAGCCAGAATTTGCGTTAAAGGTGCTTCACCAATAGCAGCGCGCTGCAATACTGAAGAAGGCAGACCATCCTGGCGCAGCTGCTCAAAATCAGATTCACTCAATCCTGCAAGATCATCGCTGAACAGCGCCTGAGTAATTCGCTGCGCAGCCAGCAGTCCCGCATTACCGTGAACAAGGCGAGTAACCTCTTCAGCCAAAATGCGCTGGGCCTCGGGCTTTGCTGCCCTCGCAACATCTTCTGCTTCTATCTGTGCAATTTGCGCAACACTTAGAAAGGTAAAGTAACGCAAAAATTTATAGGCATCAGCATCAGCAGTGTTTAACCAGAACTGGTAAAACGCATAGGGAGAAGTCTTGGAGGGATCGAGCCACACAGTGCCGCTTTCAGTTTTTCCAAACTTTGTACCATCGGCTTTAGTGACCAATGGCATAGTCAAACCGAATACATGACCACCATGAGTGCGGCGAGCCAACTCAATACCGCCAGTAATATTGCCCCACTGGTCGCTGCCGCCAATTTGCAGAGTGCATTGATTGCGCTGATACAGCTCGGCAAAATCGTAGGATTGCAGCAGCATATAAGCAAATTCAGTAAAGGAAATACCTTCGCCTTCGCGCTCGATTCGCTGCTTGACTGATTCTTTATTGATCATATTGTTAATGGAGAAATGCTTACCTACATCGCGAAGAAAGCTGAGCACATCCATACCGCCAACCCAATCGAGGTTGTTAACCACTTCAGCGGAATTAGCTCCAGAATCAAAACTGATAAAGCGAGATACCTGAGCGCGCAGCTTTTCCACCCAATTAGACACTATATCCGGCGTATTCAGCTTTCTCTCCTGCGCCTTGAAACTGGGGTCGCCAATCAAGCCGGTGGCGCCACCAACCAGGGCAATCGGCTTGTGGCCTGCAAGCTGAAACCGTTTCAGCATTAACAGAGGTACCAGACTTCCTATATGAAGGCTATCTGCCGTAGGATCAAAACCACAGTAAAGAGTGCGGCTTGCCGCATTTAAGTGCTCTGCCAAGGCATCTCCGCCAGTGGTCTGAGAAATTAATCCACGATCTTGCAACTCTTGTAAAAAATTTGGGTCAATAGGCGTCATAAATTGCAACCAAGTAAAACTAATGGGAGGTGGCACATTTTAAGCATTAAAATTGCGAACTTCTACTCTAAAAGGGCGGCCACGATACCGTATATTTATTCAAAAACAAGATCGAGCGATACACTGATTGTAATAAATATAAATATAAGGGTGTCTTTATAGATATTCTCTGCTATAACATAGAAGCCTTAAAACCAACAAATCTAGCTGGGTTAGCTCGCGTATGAACCCCATAAAAAATTATTTTCGAATAATACGAAACACAGTGTCTGAACAAATTCCCCGAGGTCACCTGGTAGCCGCCGGCTCACTAGCGGCAGGCCTCGCTGCAATTTGCGCCTTTGCTCCTGGCAATCCCCCAGAGTCCGCCCTGGCAACAGCAACAGACCCGCAACCCATTGAAAACATTGCTCCTACTCTGAGAACTTCGGCTGCCATTGGCCAAGACCTCGGCCTGACAGGCCTCGACCCTCTGGCCGCCATCCCCAGCAATGAAAAGCCGGCTGAAATCAAGCCAAAAGAGCCTCAATGGCAGGAAGTCACTATTAAATCAGGCGATAGCCTCTCCGGCATTTTTGCCAGGGCAGGCCTGAACGATCGCGATATTTATGAGCTATTCGACGGCAATAAAAGCGCAAAAGATCTCCGCAATCTGGCAACGGGCCAGAAAATGGCGTTTTTAGTGGATAATGATGGCAAATTAAGCGAACTTAAATACGCTAAAAACGTCCTGGACTCGATTCAATTTACCCGCACTCCAACAGGCTTTGTCAGCCAGGAGACCTCCCTCAAGCCCGAAATCAAACGCAGTTTCCGCCAAGGCACCATCAACAGCTCTCTCTTTGCCGCAGGCAAGCAAGCCGGACTCCCCAATAACCTGACCATGGAATTAGCCAACATCTTTGGCTGGGATGTTGACTTTGCCCTGGATATCAAAAAGGGTGACCAATTTAAGGTGATGTTCGAAGAGCAATACCTGGACGGCAAAAAAATTGGCACAGGCGATATCTTATCGGCTGAATTTGTCAATGATGGCACTACCTACCAAGCCGTGCGCTACACCAACAAAGACGGTGTCACCCGCTACTTTACCCCCGACGGCAAGGGCATGAACAAGGCATTTTTACGCACCCCCGTAGACTTCGCCCGTATCAGCTCCGAATTTAACCTGGGGCGCCTGCACCCCGTACTCAATACCATCAGGGCCCATAAGGGTACCGACTATGCGGCCTCCACTGGAACGCCCATTCGCGCCACCGGTGACGGCAAGGTAATACTGGCAGGACGCAAGGGCGGCTATGGCAATTGCGTTATTATCCAGCACGGCCAGGGCTATGAAACCCTATACGGCCATATGAACAATTTTGCCAAGGGCATTGCCACCGGCTCCCGTGTCAGCCAGGGGCAAATTATTGGCTATGTGGGTAGCACCGGTCTGGCAACCGGCCCACACCTACACTACGAATTCCATATGAATGGCCAGGTTCGCAATCCTGTGACTGTACCCCTGCCGCAGGCCATGGGTGTAGCCGCCAACGAAAAAAGTCGCTTCTTGGCAGCAACGCAAACACTGGTTGCGCAATTGGATGAATTTGACAAAGCCAGCCGCCTGGCAATGGGCGAAGGCACCACCAAGTCCAACTGATGAGCGGCCCAGCTTATTATATTGGTCTTATGTCGGGCACCAGTGCCGATGCAGTTGATGTTGTGGCTGTCGATTTCGAAGGGCAAAAGCCCCACCTGATCGGCAGCCATTCAGCCCCCCTTCCCCACTCCCTGCGCCAGCAGATATACGGCTTGGCCACCCCCAGCTACAGCGAAATTGACTCTCTCGGAGAACTTGACCAAGCCCTGGGTGAACTGTTTGCCAGCACCATCAACGAACTGCTGGCTAAATACCAACTGCCGCACTCAAGTATTGCGGCTATTGGCAGCCACGGACAAACCATTCGCCATCGCCCACCACCAAGGCCACTTCCTTTTACCCTGCAGATTGGCGACCCGAATGTTATCGCCGAGCGCACTGGCATCACCACCATTGCCGATTTCCGACGCCGCGATATGGCCGCCGGAGGTCAGGGCGCCCCCCTGGTGCCCGCCTTCCATCGCGACGCGTTTCAATCGTCGGATGGCGACAGGGTAATAGTCAATATTGGCGGCATGGCCAATATCACCTGGCTTCCCAAACAGGGGGCAGCAACCGGTTTTGATACAGGCCCTGGCAATGTACTTATGGATGCCTGGATATTAAAAAACCAGCAGAAAAACTACGATGCTGACGGCGCCTGGGCCGCCTCTGGCAAACCTGATCCCGCGCTTTTGACGCAGCTACTAAAGCATCCTTTTCTATCGCTACCGCCCCCAAAAAGTACCGGAAGAGAAGCCTTTAACCTTGAATGGCTTGAATCCGAAATTCGCCAACTGGCAAGGCCGGTCAGCGCGGAAGATATACAAATGACTTTATTGGCATTAACGGCAACCAGCATCGCCGACTGCATCAGCTCATTGACCACAGGGCCCTGCGAGATAATTGTCTGCGGCGGTGGAGCTTACAATTCGCGCCTGCTGGCAGAATTGCAGCAGTTGCTGCCGGGGGGAGCTGTTGTCAGCAGTGCGAGCTTGGGTATAGCCCCCGACAGGGTTGAGGCCATTGCCTTTGCCTGGCTGGCAAAACAGACCCTCAACCGCCAGAGCGGCAACTTGAGCGCTGTCACGGGCGCGCAGAGAGAAGTGATTTTGGGTGGGATTTATTTTGCCTGAAGGCGAAGATTAAATTGAAAAGGATGACCCGCAGCCACAAGTGCTTGCCGCATTGGGGTTTTGAATAACGAACTTGGAACCTTGCAGCCCCTCCTCGTAATCCACCTTTGCCCCTACCAGATAGGGGTAACTCATGGAGTCAACCAGCACTTTAATGCCGTCTTTTTCCACTATAGAGTCGTCGTCAGAGGTGGCCTCATCAAAGGTAAAACCATACTGAAAGCCTGAGCAGCCGCCACCTGTGACATAGACGCGCAACTTAAGATCGCTGTTGCCCTCTTCCTCAATCAAGCTTTTCACCTTAGCAACAGCGCTGTCGCTAACATATACAGCTTGGGGAATAAAAACTTCTGCACCAGACATGACCATCTCCGAAGGATTGCTACACAGGGGCAATTATCCCTTTACCCGACTAAATCAGTCAACTATTCATCTGCGATTGTGCGATCTATTGCCTGCTAGCCGGCCTGCTTCACTTTGACCGCAGCCGCAACAGGCTCTTTCTCTTTCGCTGGGCTGGAACGCACCAACTGGCCGATGATTTGCGAACCCTTCACCATCTCAATCAATTGATAGTGAATAGCCCCTTCCACTACGGCCTTGGCTGAAAGCTCGACATGTTTGCCGGAGTAAACCGTCCCGCGCACCTTGCCATTGATAACAATATTGGGCACATGTATATCGCCATCCACAAAACCATTGTTATGGAGAATCAATTTGGCTTCTTTACCCTCTTCAGCGTAAATATTGCCTTTGATACTGCCCTCTACATAAAAATCACCACTGAAATGTATATCGCCGACAACTCGGGTCGCAGATGACAACAGGGAGTGCTGATTGGTAGAGGCTTTGTTCTTTCTGGAACCGAGCATAGGCTTAATCTCATAGGGAATTAAGGAATTAAATTGGCCATTCCAACTGGGTTTGGACCACCGGAGGATTGCTTTTACCGCTGTTCACCGTCAACTCAACATGCTTGGGCACAAAGTCTGGTGGTAGTTGAAACTCGCCTTCCAGCGTTTGGAAATATTTGAAATCCAAGGCAATGATCGGCGATGTCTGCTGTTCGGAAAGTTGATACAGGGCGAGAGAGACAGGCTTGCCAGCCTGCTCGCCAAGAACCCTGAAGTCCAGGGAACCCCTGAAATCTTCTTCTCTTGCCGATAACTTTTGCACCACCAACTTATAGGTAAAAGAACCTTTCCTCGCAGCCTCCAGAACGGTAAACAAGCCAAAGCTAACCCCCAATGGATTGGCTTTTGCACCGGGAGACAACAGGTCCTTATACACACGCAAGTCGCGCTCATAGGCCGCCATCTGGGCTTTTTGCGTCATGGTCAATTGCCGCATATCTTCTATGGTCTGGCGATCAATATCGGCATTGGTGCGCAAGCGGGTCAACTCCTGGGTTGCATCACTCAAGGCCTGCTGATGGCGATGGCTGGTATCTGAACTCGCCAACGCCTGGCTCCGCTCCAGCCGATAGATACCCGCGTAATAACTGCCGACTACAGCCACAGCAAACACAACAACAAATCCTACATAAATCAGACCGCGAACAATAGGTCTATGGGGAATAACCCGCATGGAGGGGTAACGACTTCCTTTCACTGCCACAATAAATACGCCTTGCAAAAATTTAATTCAGCATGCAGGAACTGCGTTGGCAGCCCTGCATACCATTGAGGAAAACTAACTCGATCGCGCGCCGGCCTACTTAAGGCAGCAAGGCAACCACATCCAGACCTGCTGTTTCCGCAAAACCAAACATGATGTTCATATTTTGGATAGCCTGGCCTGACGCGCCCTTGGTGAGATTATCTATAACAGACAAAACCACCACTGTGTCGCGATCCTGCGGGCGATAGACCGCTATACGGCAAACATTCGAGCCCTTCACCGTGCGAGTCTGCGGCAGATGGCCAGCCGGTAAAACATCGACAAAAGGCTCGCTGGCATAGCGTTTTTCATAGAGCGCCTGCAGATCCGGTACCGCCTTCGCATCCAGCAGATTAGCGTAAAGCGTGGTATGGATACCGCGGATAATCGGCAGCAGATGCGGCACAAAGGTCAAGCTTGCCGGCGCAGCTCCCGCCGGTTTGACATCGCACAGACCCTGCTCGATTTCCGGCAAATGGCGATGGCCGGCAACACCGTAAGCCTTGAAACTATCGCTGATCTCGGTGAGCAAATTATCAATTTTACCCTGGCGACCGGCACCGCTAGCACCACTTGCCGCATTGGAAATCAGGCGAGTGGGATCGACCAGATTGTTTTCGATCAAGGGCAGGAACCCCAACTGTGTCGCCGTTGGATAGCAGCCTGGGCAAGCGATAAGTTTCGCCGTGCGTATGGCTTCGCGGTTGACTTCGGGCAGGCCGTAGACTGCCTGGGCAACCAGTTCGGGCGCGCCGTGAGCCTGGTTGTACCACTTCTCCCAGAGCGCTACGTCGCGGATCCTGAAATCGGCGGATAGGTCTATGATGCGGGCTTGGGTTTGCATCAATGCCGGCATCATATTTTGCGCAACGCCGTGAGGTGTTGCAAAGAACACCACATCCAATTCCCCCAGCACCGCTACATCCGGCTCGGTGAAGGCAAGATCTATATGGCCGCGCAAGCTTGGGTACATATCCGCCACTTTTACGCCCGCTTCCGCGCGCGAGGTAATGACCGTGACTTCAACCTGTGGATGCTTCGCCAACAAACGCAGCAACTCCACACCTGTGTAACCCGTACCGCCAACAATACCTGCCTTAATCACATCCACCCCCTTCATTTGCCCAATCATTAACTTCTGGGCTATGTTAACGTCAATTAGTTTCGCTTATTCGTTCAAAGCCAAGCTCAAGCGCCCTATGATAAAAGCCTTGGCGGTAAATCGAAAGTAAAAATATGACCAGAGATGCTCAATCCAGCAAATTAGTCGGCCAGAAAAGCCCCTGGCAGAAGCGTGTCGAAGGCTGGCGCAACCAGTTATCAGGCAGCGGTGGTCTGCCGCAATTAACGCTTCTCGGCATATTCACCGGTATCTTTGCCGGTGCTGTAATTGTCCTTTTCCGTCTAGCAGTGGAAATTCCCCTCTCTGCCCTGCTCCCTGGCAGCAGTGAAAACTTTGAAGCTCTGGCAGGCCATTGGCATTTCCTGCTCCCGCTATTGGGAGCAATTGCACTGGCAATACCCCTGCATTTCGTCGACAAAAAACACCAAGGTGCCGGTGTTGCCTATGTCCTGGATAGGTTGCATAACCACCAGGCCCATATCCCCCCAGGCAATTTTCTCTACCAGTTTTTTGCCGGAGGCTGGTGCCTGCTCAGCGGACAATCTGTCGGACGCGAAGGCCCCGCCGTTCATCTGGGGGCCAGCAGCGGCAGCCTGCTGGGCCAGTGGCTGCACTTACCCAATAACAGCTTGCGCTCACTCGCGGGTTGCGGCGTAGCAGCTGCTATTGCGGCCTGTTTCAATACACCGCTGGCGGGAGTGATCTTCGCCATGGAAGTGGTGGTGATGGAGTACAGCATCAGCGGATTTATTCCCGTTATACTCGCGGCAGTTGCCGGTACAACCATCACGCAACTTGTTTTCGGCTCGGATACAGTCTTTCATCCTCCCCAGGCCAGCCTGAAGTCCCTGACCGAATTACCGTTTATTATTTTTGCCGGATTTGTAGTAGCCCTGTTTGCAGCCCTGTTTATTCGCCTGCAATCCTATTGTTGCAAAGCCTCCTGCAATCGCCCGGTACTGCTCCGTTTTACCGTCGCAGGTCTTATCACCGCTTGCGGCGCCCTTGCCGCCCCACAAATTATGGGTGTGGGATATGACACTATTGATAGTGCGCTCAATGGCAATATCGGCCTTTGGCTATTGCTCAGTATTCTGCTGGTAAAGCTGCTGGTATCTGGTGTGAGCCTCGGCCTGGGAATACCTGGGGGCGTCATAGGCCCACTGCTATTGACCGGGGCCTGCATTGGCGGCGCTACAGGTATCATTGCCAACCAAATAATGCCCGGCAATGCCAGTAATCCGGGGTTTTATGCATTGCTCGGCATGGGCGCCATGATGGGTGCGGTATTGAATGCTCCCCTCGCAGCCATCATGACCCTGCTGGAGCTGACCTATAATCCGAATATTATTTTCCCCAGCATGCTGGTGATAATCGTAGCCTGCTTGATCACCCGAGAAGTATTTGCTTGCGAGGGCCTGTTCCAAACGCTGCTCAAGGTACAGGGGAAAAAGAACAGCTTCAGCGCGACTGAACATTTGCTCAGCCGCACAGGTGCACGCAGCCTGCTGGACAGGCACATCCAGACCAGCGGCAATATTATCAGCCTGGCCCAGGCCCATCAGTTGCTGGCCCAGCATCCCCACTGGATTGTTCTTGACGAGAAGAAATGCCTATTGAGGCCAGGCGATCTGGCAAGCCATATCAGCAGATTTTCTGACGACAGCTCAGCCACACCTGATACACTGCTAGACCTTTTAACCATACCCGCGCAGCGCCTCGATATGATTGAGCTGGATGATCGCATCAACCTCTACCAGGCGCTGCTGAGTATGAACCTCGCGCAGGTGGATGCCGCTTTTATTGGCGACCCGCACAAACCGGGGCTGGGCATACTCACTCGCGAGCATATTGACAATTATTACAAAGTGTAAAATTAACCATGACGTTTCTCTGGATAAAAGCCTTCCACATCATCGCTGTGATTACCTGGTTTGCCGCACTGTTTTATTTGCCGCGCCTGTTTGTCTATCACAGCATGAGCGAAGATAATATCAGCCGCGAACGCTTTAAAGTGATGGAGCGCAAACTGCTACGCGCTATCGCCAACCCTTCGATGGTTGCTGTATTTGTTTTAGGGGGCTGGATGAGCTATTTGAACTGGAGTTATTACTCCACTCAAACCTGGTATTGGTGCAAGCTTGCACTGGTTATCCTGATTGCAAGTTACCATCACGCCTGCATCGTCTACTTTAAACAGCTGCGCGATAACAAATGCAATAAAAGCCATAAGTTTTTTCGCTGGTTTAACGAATTCCCTGTGCCGCTGTTGATCGGCATTGTTATTTTGGTGGTCGTAAGACCTTTTTAATCTGGCAGGACAGACTGTGCTCTACGCAATTACCGACTCCCGACTTATGCCCGATGAAATCCTGTTCAACAGGGTAAGCGCCGCATTGGCTGGTGGTTGTCGATGGCTGCAATACCGCGATAAGTCGAGCAACTCTGCGCGGCGCCTGCAGGATTCGCAAAAACTTTTGCAGCTGTGCAACCAGCACCAGGCAAAACTGATTATCAATGATGACCCGCAGCTCGCACACCAGATAAACGCCCAGGGCGTACACCTGGGCCAAGGTGATGGCGATGTCAAAGCAGCGCGCGAGCTGCTCGGGCCAGGGGCCATTATTGGTGTAACCTGCCACGATTCATTGGAACTCGCGCAAAAAGCCATTGCCGATGGGGCAAGCTATATTGCCTTTGGCCGTTTTTTTTCATCCAACACCAAACCCGGCGCGCGCCCAGCACCACTGAGTTTACTGGCAGATGCACGCAAACAATTTCCCCACACCATGATTGTGGCTATCGGCGGTATCACCACTGAAAATGCACACCAGGTATTGGCGGCGGGAGCCGATAGTATTGCGGTTTGCCACAGCTTGTTCGCCGCCGAAAACATTCAGGCCAAGGCCATGTCTTTTTTACAATTGCAAGGCGCTGCCGCACAGCCAGCGCCGAAAAATATTTCATTTTAAGGAATCGCCATGAATCGCTCAGAAGCATTATTTTTACAGGCCCAAAAACATATTCCCGGCGGCGTCAACTCGCCGGTGCGCGCTTTCAAAGCGGTGGGCGGCACGCCGGTATTTTTTGCCAGGGCCGAAGGTGCCTACGCCTGGGATGCCGACGGTAACCGCTATATCGATTACGTGCAATCCTGGGGCCCCATGGTACTCGGCCACGCTCACCCGGAAGTGATTAAAGCCGTAGTGGAAACCGCACAATTTGGCCTGAGTTTCGGCGCTCCTACCGAACGCGAAACCACCCTGGCAGAAAAGCTCTGCGCACTTATGCCTAATATGGACATGGTGCGTTTTGTCAGCTCTGGCACCGAGGCTACCATGAGCGCGATTCGCCTGGCCCGCGCCTTTACCCAGCGCGATAAAATTATTAAATTTGAAGGCTGCTATCACGGTCACTCGGATTCACTGCTGATCAAAGCCGGCTCGGGTGCCCTGACCATGGGCGTGCCCAGCTCACCCGGCGTGCCTGCCGTACTGGCTGATCACACTATCACCCTCGACTACAACGACTCGCAGCAAGTGCGCGATTGCTTTGCCCAGCACGGCGATAAAATCGCCTGCATTATCGTTGAGCCCGTAGTGGGCAATATGAATTGCGTCCCACCAGTGGCAGGATTCCTGGAAACCTTGCGCGAAGTCTGCGACCAATATGGCAGCCTGCTGATTCTCGATGAAGTGATGACAGGATTTCGCGTTAGCCACACAGGCGCCCAGGGTTACTACAATATCAAAGCCGATATCACCACCCTTGGCAAAGTCATCGGCGGCGGCATGCCTGTGGGCGCTTTTGGCGGGCGCCGCGATGTGATGCAGATGATCGCCCCCTCTGGCCCCGTCTACCAGGCGGGCACCCTATCCGGCAATCCTGTTGCCATGGCTGCGGGCTTGAAAACCCTGGAGCTGCTCGAACAACCCGATTTCTACAAAAAACTCAGCGCACGCACCACTGAATTGGTCACTGGCCTGCAGCAACTTGCCGATGCCGCAGGCATTCCCTTTACCACCAACCATGTGGGCAGCATGTTCGGATTCTTTTTTACCCCGGAAGCCAAGGTCACCAACTTCAAGCAGGTGATGGCCTGCGATATACCGCGCTTCAATAAATTCTTTCACGGCATGCTGGAGCGCGGAGTCTACCTGGCACCCGCCTCCTATGAGGCCGGCTTTATGTCAGCCGCGCACAGCGACGCCGATATTGCAGCCACATTACAGGCGGCCAAAGAGGTGTTTGCTACACTGGCATAAAAACATTGATAATGGGTATTCTAAGGAATACCCAAAACATCGACTTAATCCAATAATAACAAGACATAGCTATGCTATCTTCTATGTCTACGCTTCTATATCCATAACAAATTCCAACGGAATAGAGAACCATGCCCACGAAACGCGCGCTCATAGTTGATGACTCCACCACCGCCCAGTATCGCCTGAAAAAGATGCTGCGCCCCTATGATCTTGACACTGACTCAGTGGACTCAGGTGAGGCGGCATTGCGCTACCTGGCAACACATATTCCCGATGTAATATTTATGGATCACCTGATGCCGGGCATGGACGGCTTCCGCGCACTGCAAATTATCAAATCCCATCCCGAAACCGCTATGATCCCGGTGATTATGTATACCTCCAAGAGTGGCGATGTCTATACCGGGCAGGCGCGCGCGCTGGGCGCACTGGATGTGGTGAGCAAGGATTCCATCAATGCCGCCGATCTCTCCAATGTCATGCGCACCATCCATATTTATCGCACCGATGAAAACCCGGAGGCAAAAACTGAAAAGCCGGTTGAGGAAATCAAAGTCGCGCGCCGCAAAGCCGTGGATATCACCGAGCACGCTATAGAACGCAGAGCGCTGAATCCCAACAATGCCGAGCAGGCCCGCAACCTGGAACTGCGCCTGAGCCATATGGAGCACACCCTGGAGGATAGTCGCCGCTTTATCACCGAACGGGTGGTGCGCGAACTGCAAGGGCTGAAACAAAATATCAAACAGGAACTCAGCGAAATTACTGAGCACAAGCACAACCAACCCAACTATGAAAACAACCAGGATTCAGAGAATATTGCCTGGGCCATTATCAGCAAATTGATCATACTCATTCCCCTCGGCCTGATTGCCTATTACCTGGTACAAGTGAACAGTGCTCTGAATGATGGCCAGCAGCAACAGCAACAACTGGGCAAACAGCTGACCGCCGTCATTACCGCACAACAAGCGGCAGAGGCTGCCGCTCTTCAGCCAGAGAACTCCACTGTAGACGCAACACCAGCAACAGCCCCTCTCGCTCGAGAAGTCACAGGCAAAAACTTCGGTAAGCAGTATCTCGCCGATACCGCCTGGGTCTTTAACCAAACAGGCGCCCTGCCCTTCAGGCAAAACGATATAGACACCAAAGTGGTCATTCGCCTCTACGAACTGTTGAACCGTCTGATTCACAACGGCTTCAAAGGTCGTGTCTGGATCAATATCTATATCGGTAACTTCTGCCTCACCACCGACAATGTCGGCCAGAGCCAACTGGTCAGCGATACCGCACTGATGGGCAACTGCATGCTTTCCAGTGAAGTCTATGGCCTGGATAGCCTGAAGGAACAATATGCCCAGAATGTAGAAGTCGCCCTGGGCGGCCTCGACCAAAAACTAGCCAAAGACCTGCATATTGTTATCAACGCCCTGGCCGAAGCGGAGGACTACCCCGAGCGCAAGCCAACCCTCAGCGCCAAAACCTGGAACACCGCAGCACAAAACCACAATCGTATTGAAATAAGCCTGGAAGAAGCCAAATCCTCCTTGGATGAAGTAACACCAGCAGCAGCCGCTCCCACAAACCCGATACCCGCCCCCGCAAATTAGCTAGTGACGCGCCGCACTTAAGCGCTTACAATAGCCTAACTCGCCAGCTCGGATATCGAGCATGGCGATGGGGGCCGATATGGATTCGACGCCGGTAACAAAGCTCAAGGTGCATGTCGTGATGACAGCCAATCACGTTAATCCAAAGCTGTACTTGAATAGTCGCAAACGACGATTCTTACGCTCTAGCAGCTTAATTGCTGCTAGCGGTCTATAACAAGGTGCCAGTACCGCGTTAAAGCCCGTCATACAGAACTGGATCGCAGCAAAGCATGCCTGGGGCGGCGCTGCTAAATTTAAACAGGATCGCTTGTATCGTCCTGCCTGTTGGGCTGATATGAGTTAAATCAATAAACGGATCTAAACATGTAGAGCCGCGAATGGAGTGCTGGCGGACGGGGGTTCAACTCCCCCCGGCTCCACCAAATACAAGATTTAACAGAACTAAAGAAAACCACAAAAGCCGTACACCGTAAGGGCCTACGGCTTTTTTATTGCCTAAAACAACCGATAAGGACTTGTAACATCCATAAATAATAGTAACATCCAATGTAACATCACCTCTAAAGTTACTAAACCGGTGTTACTAAATATGGCCAGAGTCACTAAACCCCTAAACGACACACAAATTAAAAACGCCAAACCTAAAGCTAAGGAATACAACCTTGCCGATGGTCAAGGCTTAGCACTTAGAGTTAAACCCAATGCCACCAAGCAATGGTTATTTAACTATGAAAAGCCTTACACAAAAGCCCGCACTAATATCAGCTTTGGCACCTACCCTGAAACAACATTGGAGCAAGCCCGCCAAAAGCGCAAGGACGCACGCTCTCTACTCGCTCAAGCAATAGACCCTAAAGAACACCGCGACCAAATACAAAGCGCACAAGAAGAAGCTCATAGCTTAACCCTAGAGCATGTGGCCACCCGCTGGTTCGATGTGAAGAAAAGCAAAGTATCACCAGACTACGCCGATGATATTTGGCGCTCACTCACACTCCACATATTCCCAACCCTAGGCAAACTACCTATTCACAAAATCACAGCTCCAAAGGCTATTAAAACTCTAGAGCCAATTGCTGCCAAAGGTAGCCTCGAAACTATCAAGCGCCTTTGTCAACGCATCAACGAAATAATGGTTCATGCGCTAAATGTTGGTTTAATTCCGTCTAACCCATTAGCAGGCATCCATAGCGAATTTAAAAAACCAACCAAAACCAACATGCCCACACTTACACCCGGCGAATTACCTGAGCTTATGCGCACCATAAATCAAGCAAGTATTAAGCGTCTTACTCGCTGCTTAATTGAATGGCAGCTACACACAATGGTTCGCCCTAGTGAAGCCGCTGGTGCTCGCTGGAATGAAATAAATATCGAAACCGCCCTGTGGACGATCCCTGCCGAACGCATGAAACGAAAACGCATTCACATTGTGCCACTCTCACCGCAAGCATTAGCGATTTTGGATGTATTGCGCCCCATTAGCGGCCATCGCGAATATCTTTTCACAAACCAAAATGATTATGACAAATCTACCAGTCCGCAAACTGCAAATATGGCGCTAAAACGTATGGGGTTCGCTGGCAGATTAGTTGCTCACGGCATGCGCTCACTCGCCAGCACCACATTAAACGAACAACGTTTTGATAAAGAAATTATCGAAGCCGCACTTTCGCATGCCGATGAAAATCAGGTACGTAGTGCTTACAACCGTTCTGATTATTTAGAGCAGCGCAGAGTTTTAATGAAGTGGTGGAGCGACCACATAGAGCAAGCATCCACTGGAAACCTATCAGTAGCCCATGGAATTAAAGCGCTTAGAGCTGTAAGGTAATTGAGATGTATAAACTTTCTGACGACCAAAAAGCCGAAATCACCAAACTGTTTCCTCTGAACAACGCGATTAATTACGATAAAGATCATATTAAAATAATTTTTAAACGACTTGAGAATGTTCTAAAAAATTCTTGCGTTTCATTTGACAAGAATACACAAAAGCCCACAAAAGACGGAATCAAAAATCAAATTACCATTATAGCAACAATACAAAATAACT
>DATMSP010000033.1:0-12568 GCA_035565295.1 Cellvibrio sp.
ACTCTAGTTTGGCGCAAGGGTACTATTTCGAAACCCTCAAGTCAGGGACGACTTGAGGGAGCTACAGGGATGTATTCATGCATTTTCGAAATAGTACCCTTACGCCAAACGAGCTACAGAGCGCGTTAAAAACACACATTAAAGACGAAGGCTTCCCAGCCTACATTAAATCGCCAATCTTAATAAATATCCCTGCGATAGCGACCCGCCTCGCGCAGCACTTGCAGCTCATCCTCACCAAGAATATCCAACAGCGCCGCCTCAACACCTGCACCCACGCCTGTGAGACTGCCGCAAACATAAATCGTCGCACCGCGCGCAAGCCACTCCAGCAACAACTGCTGTTCAGCGATCAACTTATCCTGCACATAGCCATCGCCATCGCGCGAGAAAACCTCGTGGTAATGCACCAAAAAGCCTGTGCTCGCCAGCCAGCTCAACTCCTCGCCAAACAGGCGATCCTGGGCGCGATGGCGTTCACCGAAAATCAGCCAACTGTCTTTTTGCCCGGCGAGGCGGCGCGCATGCAAATGCGAACGCAAACCAGCGATACCCGTGCCCGCACCAATCAAAATCATAGGGGCAGGCGTTTCCGGCGCATGGAAACTGGGGTTGCTGCGAATGCGCGCATAGACAATTTGCTGCTCGCTGGCAAACTGCGTGAGCCAACCCGAACCCAGGCCAAGCTCACCGCGCTCGTTCAGAGCCTGGCGGATCACCAGCTCGACCTTGCCATCGGTGGGCAGAGAGGCAATCGAATATTCACGATGCGGCAGAGGCTCCAGCCCGGCAACCCAATCCTGGCCATTCTTGCCAGCCAGCTGCTGGGCACTGGGGAAAATACTTTTCGCCAGCCACTCTTTCAGAGAAAGGCCATTGATAATCTGCTGGCTATCCAGGCGATGCTCACTGATAAATTTTTCCACTAACGCTGGATTGTTTTGCGGCTTTATCTCCAGAATATCGCCCGCCTGCCACTGGGTTTTACCAATGTGTTCCGGCACCAGGGCAACCGAATAAATCGCCGCACCGACACTGCCCTGATTGAGCAGACTGCGGGAATGCAACACCCAGGGCTCATATTCCGGGGCAGACCATTCACTGATAGTGGTTACACCACTCAGACTGGCGATCTGCTGCTGCCACTGCTGGATCGCATGTTCATCGCCATTGTCGACCTCGATCCGCGCAAACAACTGGCGCGCACCCGTGCCCAGCAACCAGCTTTCAACCTGCAGCGCAAACGCACAGTAATCGCGATAGCGCCTATCGCCCAGCGCCAGAATAGCAAACTGCAAATGCTGTAATTGCGGCTGTGACTTCATCAGTTTTTTAATGGCACCGCGCGCAGAATCCGGCGCTTCACCCTCGCCAAACGTGGACAACAGCAAAAGCACTTTTTCAGCAGAGGCCAAATCTTCCGCCGTTGTTTTTGCCAAGGATTTCACCGTGGGCGTTATGCCGCCCGAAGTCTGGATACTGGCAGTGTGCCAGGCGAGCTGTTCGGCGGTGCCGGTCTGGCTGGCATACACAATCAGATAACCCGATGAGCCTGGCGTAGCCTGCGCAGAACCTGTGGCAGCACTGGCAGCAAGCTTGCTACTGCGTTTCTTTTTGCGGCGATCGAAATACAACAGGAAACCGGTGATGGTAAACAACAGCATCAGCGCCGAGGCCAGTGCGTTGATTATCCGCCCGGGCATACCAAACCATTCGCCGGTGTGCAGCTCATACATGCTCTGATTGATGCGCTTGCCCAGAGGCTCATCTTCTGAATAGGGTTTTACATTGCTCACCTCGCCAGCGGGACTGACAGAGAGCGAATTGCGCTGGCGACTGTGCAGGGCTTCGGGCAGGAGATAGGAAACGTTAAAGCCCTCCTTCTCCTTGCGTGGAATAGTGAAGGAAGCAGTTTTGTAATAGCTATTGCTATGAGTGATGAAGGCTTGCCAAGCAGCATCCATCGCAGGCGCTGATTCGGGAATCGCAGGTTGCTCCCTGTTCCGTCCACCACCGCCACCCTGGCGCTCTTTCGGAGCCTCGCCCGTCAGCACCACCGCCAGGCCGTTCTTATACCAGGAGTAAGACCAGGACAGACCAGTCAGAGCCAACAAGAGGTAAACAATCAATACCCAGGTGCCTATCACCGAGTGCAGCGCCCAGTAAAAATTGCGCCCGCTCAGGCTGAAATTAATATGGAACCAGCTGCGCCAGTGCAGCACGCGGCGCGGCCAGCGCAAATACAGGCCGGAGAGCGCGAAAAATACCAGGGCCAGGGCGGAGAAGCCGGTAATCTGCCGACCGATATTGATACCCTTGCCGCCCTCAGGGGTGGGAATCAACAGGAAGCGGTGCAACTGCAATACTGTGCGGAAAAACTCCTGGCCCTTGATCTGGCCGAGTATGGCACCTGTGGTAGGGTCGACATACAGGGTCTCGCCGCGCTTGCCTTTCTCTGCACTCGCCGTCCTGATAACGGCATTGCGTTTGGGGTCAGCGGACAGGGTAAGCTGCTCCACCCATACACCGGGACGCTCGCTGCGGAAACGCTCCAACAGCGCGTCGGGGCTGAGCACCACAGCACCCTCGGGACGGCTTTCGACGCTGGCAATACCAGGGCTGATAGCCTCCATAATCTCATCTTCAAAGGCCACCAGAGCACCAGTTGCCCCCACCACAGCCAACACCAAACCTGCGGTAATACCGAGGAACCAGTGGATCTGATATATCCAATTCTTCACAATCGTCTCCGAAAACAGGGAGTCCAGGGCTTACCCTGACGCTATAAACACAAAAAGAGACGACATTTTAGCCTACAAAAAACGATATTGATAACTATTTAAGAATATTTATCAAGTGTGTGAATTTCACCACTGTATAGAAATCAAAAGAGCAGGATTTGGGCGCAAAGCATCATGGCAACAGTAAATTTTTTGCATGGACTGTCGATTTCAATCCTTGCCAGTCGACTAGCTAATGCAATACAAAAGTTACTCTTAAACAGACAACACACCCCAGGAGGATCTCCCCATGAGAGTTATGGTCATCGTCAAAGCCACCCCAAGCTCAGAGGCGGGCATTATGCCTAGCAGTGAACTGCTGGAAGCCATGGGCAACTACAATGAAGAATTGGTCAAGGCGGGCATTATGAAAGCCGGCGAAGGCCTGAAGCCCAGTTCGGCTGCCGTGCGCGTACATTTCTCAGGCAGCAAGCGCATAGTCAGCGACGGCCCCTTTACTGAAACCAAAGAATTGATTGCCGGCTATTGGCTGTGGGAAGTCAAATCCATGGAGGAAGCTATCGCCTGGGTCAAACGCTGCCCCAACCCGATGATCGAAGATTCCGATATAGATATTCGCCCGCTGTTTGAAATGGAAGATTTCGGTGAGGAATTTACACCCGAGTTGCGCGCTCAGGAAGACAGGTTGCGCGAGCAAATGGAAAAATAGACATCAGCCTATTTTGTCTACTCAACCCCGGAGGGATTACTCCCTCCTCGGTAAGCCTATGCGGAAAGAGCGGAGAACCAGGTCTAGTGCTTACACTGTGCCACTCGCTGCAAATGATTTCCGTCCCGCCAACTTTTTTCAAAACTACCGGCAAACTCGTCCCACTCGCGCTGGTAGCCGCTACTGAGCAGGTAGGCTCGTATACTTTCAAATGTATATTCGTTCCAGGCTGCCAAGTCAGATTGACCAACCACTACCCTGGCATGCTGCCGGTCTTTCACAATCTCATCAGTCATATCCCAGAAAAACCGGGCCAGGGCGCTGGCCTGGCGTGAGCTGTGTACTTCCCCCGTATTGATAATCCCTTCTACAACAGGCCGCTCCAACTTTATGGCGTAGTGAATAATAAAATCTTTTTCTTGTTGATATTTATATTCGATCATAAGTACGCTCACCTTATCTATTTTTTTTATAAAGAAGTCCGGATATAAAAAAACAGATTACTGGCTTAATCGCAGGCATCACTGAAACACCGTGCCGCCCGGAAAAATGTGCCATGCATAGACCTCTGCAACACTTTATCCAGACAACCAATCCATATTCAACTACTCCTATTGATCAGTGTAGCCCCAAAAAAGCCCAGCGCTAATTTTTTTGCACCAAAACAAATCTTATAAGAAAAAAGATTGTGGGAGCGATAAAATTTTTACTTTCGTATATAGCAACAATATTTATCCACGCAACAGCAAAAAACCAAGATTTTCAGCCCGACCACTCCCCCGGCCCGTAAAAGACAATTCCAGGTATTCCGCTTTTCTCAACCGCCTTTTTTACCCGTTCGGATACACAAATCGCACCGCAATTTTCAGCTAGGCGAAAGAGATGGAAGCCATGTGCTTTTTGTTCGTCAATCACCAGGCTTTCGAAATCCGTGTCAAGCACACTGGGCTCAGCATCCGGGTCCATCAGGGTTGATGATTCAAGGTCAGCAGCGGCAACCAACCCGACAACATTGAAGGACTGATAATCTTCATGCACGGCACCTGTAACAGAATTGAGAATGCGCGCGGGGAACAGTTCGAGGTTGTTTACTTCTGCTGATAGCAAAACATTGACCAGTGTGTTGTGCATGACTGGTATGGCTTCGCAATCATACATTACCTTGATTTTGCAGCCTTCTTCATAATCAGGGTCTAGCTCATACTCAAGGGGAGTCGGGACAATAATCCGCAATTTTTGCCCGTGATACCAGGGGCCGCCGGGTAGATCTGGCTCTTCGCTAATTGGGTGAATTGGATACACCCCCTCACCTTCCATTACAAAATATTTCATTTTCCCTTCCTCATTATTTTGATATATTTTTTCCTCTATTCAACCCGACCACTCCCCCGGCCCGTAAAAGATAATCCCAGGTATTCCGCTTTTTTCAACCGCCTTTTTTACCTGTTCGGATACACAAATCGCACCGCAATTTTCAGCCAGGCGAAAGAGATGGAATCCATGTGCTTTTTGTTCGTCAATCACCAGGCTTTCGAAATCCGTGTCAAGCACACTGGGCTCAGCACTGGGGTCCATCAAGGTTGATGATTCAAGGTCAGCAGCGGCAACCAGCCCGACAACATTGAACGCCTGATAATCTTCATGCACGGCACCTGTAACAGGATTGAGAATGCGCGCAGGAAACAGCTCCAGATTGTTTACCCCTGCCGACAGCAATACATTAATAAGCGTGTTGTGCATCACGGGGATGGCTTTATTTCCATACATTGCCTTGATTTTGTGGCCCTCACCGCAATCAGGGTCTAATTCATACTCAAGGGGAGCAGGGACAATAATTCGCAATTTTTGCCCGTGATACCAGGGGCCGCCAGGCAGGCGAGGAGCTTTGCTGATTGGATGTATTGGATACACACCCTCACCCTCCATTACAAAATATTTCATTTTCTCTTTCTCATTATTTTGATATATTTTTTCCTCTATTCAACCCGACCACTCCCCCGGCCCGTAAAAGATAATCCCAGGTATTCCGCTTTTCTCAACCGCCTTTTTTACCTGTTCTGAAACACAAATCGCACCGCAATTTTCAGCCAGGCGAAAGAGATGGAAGCCATGTGCTTTTTGTTCGTCAATCACCAGGCTTTCGAAATCAGTATCAAGCACACTGGGCTCAGCATCGGGGTCCATCAGGGTTGATGATTCAAGGTCAGCAGCGGCAACCAGCCCGACAACATTGAACGCCTGATAATCTTCATGCACGGCACCTGTAACAGGATTGAGAATGCGCGCGGGGAACAGTTCCAGGTTGTTTACTCCTGCTGATAGCAAGACATTGACCAGTGTGTTGTGCATGACTGGTATGGCTTTACTTCCATACATTGCCTTAACTTTGCAGTTAGCCCCATAATTTTTGGCCAACTCATACTCTAAAGGTACAGGCACGGAGATACGTAATTTTTGTCCGTGATACCAGGGACCGCCAGGCAGATCTGGTTCTATTCTAATTGGATGAACCGGGTACACACCCTCACCTTCCATTACAAAATATTTCATTTTCTATTCCTCATTATTTTGATGCATTTTTTCCTGCATCGTAAGCTTCTAGAAAAGCTAGACTAATCCTGCCCCCTGCAGGCGAAAAAACTTTGTCGCGCCATTTGTCTGATGTGTACCAGGGGCGCTTCCAAGTATCGGGCGCTCCGACAAGCTGCCTGCGTAAAAACCCGGAAATATTGTAGAGCCGCTGTTTGATAAAATACGGCGGCGCAATCTCTTTATTATTTTTTTTCTCGCACTCTTTGCATTGCTCCTGGTGTGCATGAAGTTTAGTGGCAATTTTATTGAGAAGTTTTTCTACTGAGTCACTGTATTCAGTATGCGCATCATGAAATTGCCGCCCGGTTACTTTTGATACAGCAGCGACATAATGCATACACCACTTGTGATCATCCAGGTCACTCCAGCTCTTAAGGCTGTCTGGAGACTTGTACCAGGATTTTGTCGGCTTGCGAATGGCATAGTTTCCCGGCAGCCAAATACCATTATGTGCACCGTTTACGTTGTAGCCTATGTAGCATGCAATTTTCCAGGATTTGCCCGAAGCACTTTGCACCGTCTCCCCCTTGACCATAAATTTCTTCAGTTTGCTCGGGGCGAGAGAAGCTTCTCCTGGAATCAAGTGATGAGCTGCCATTATAAAAGGATAGATATCATCATCGAACTCCTCTGCCCCAGCCACCTTTACATAAACGCCACCGCGATCCGGCTTTGAATCCCTGGCCTTCTCGGTAACCAAATATCCATCTGGTGGATAAGGGCCACCTACAGTCCCCTTGGCTCCCGGCTTGCCATCACTTAGGTTTTCGCCGAGGGTTCCGCCATTATTTTCCTGTTCTCGCTGAGCCGCATCCATATCATCATCTTTAATACCTTCAGGCTCTTCTTGTGTCGCGACCTCCTCCTGGGATTGCAGGAAGGGGCACTTCAGCATCTCCTCATTGATAAAGCCAATAGCTACCAATTCTCCTAATTCCATCTTGCCGCTCTCTTTGAATAACTGTATTTATCCGGTCACCATGCAGGCTGCCCGTATCTCCTGCTCAGCCGAGCAACACACAATTGCCGGGCCACGGGTTCGCCCGGAACGAATATCGCTAATCGCCAAGCCTATCAGCACAGGGGCAGCCGCTGCGCCAAGGTCGCCAAAGCAATCCGCTGGATGCTGGAACCTGAAGGAAGGGCTTAGATATTGGTGATTGCGAGTAAAGGCAACACCATGCTCCTTGGCCGCAAAGGATTCGCCATTGAGCCCTGAATATATTGCCTCAACAAGTGGCCCCTTATAGTCTCGCAAGACAGATTTGAAGGCATTTGCCATGCCTTCGCCACGATAAGGCTCAGCACTGTAGCGATGCCCTGGCTCCACCGCTATGCCCGGCGGCCTTACAGTCCCCAAAGATTCCGAGTTTGCGTTTTTGGATAGAAGAATAAAAGCAGCTCCTTCACCGGGAGTGAAGCCATCAGCAACATTTGACGAAGCAATTCTATCTTCGCTCGCCCAGATCCCCAAGGTTTTTAAGTCGATCAGGCTGTCTACACCGCCGATCAATACGCAAGGAGCGCCGGTTTGAGATAAGTAGCGAAATGCAAGATCGATTGCCTGTAATCCCCCTGACCTGCCTGTAGCGATTAGCCGGCTCGAGGCCAGATCTATTCGGGTCGGCGCTGCGTTTGCCAGCAGGCTTAAAAAATATCCATCTATTGCCGTTACCGGAATTGACTCCGGCCCAGCCAAAAATACGGGGATTGGCGTATCCGGGCATGACGGCAGTATCTCATTCAAGGCTGCGACCGCCAGCCCTAGCATTCTTCGACTGCGACGCTGTTGATATAGCGCTTTCACAAGGGGTATCTCGGGAATCCAGAGATCATCATCGGATAGGGGAACGGGAGCAATCTTTAAGGGTTCAAAGTGCTTGCCAAGCACCGAAGACTCGCGATACGCACTGATACCGGCCCTTATCGCAGCCGAGGTCATCGAGGCGTTGGCTCCCACAGGGGTGATCATGCTAACGGCATAAATATAAACTTGCTGTAAACCTTCCATGAATTTGCTTTTCTAATTAAGTTCTTGGAGCGCACAGCTTAATCAGAACAGAAAAGTTTGGCAATATTTCGCCCCCAATAAACTTTCTGAAGCGAGCAATATTTATTATCACTCGCACTAAAAATAGTAAAAAATCTCGGGGGTTCCCGGGGATTAGCACTCGATTGGCAAGCTTGAGAAAAATCACCTGCACTACCTCACAAGCCACTTGTTCTTTACTCGCATAGGTCAATGCAAAAAATACTATTCAGCAGACAAGCAGATTTTATCGCTTTCTTCGATCCGCCTGAATAATTTGATAATGCCGAGCCGCGCCATCATTTTTACAGATTACGCGCTGAGCAGTCATTGTGGTGCAATTTAAAGCTGTCATTCTCAGGTTAATTTTTTTGCCAGAGCCAACTAATAGGTACGGCATAGCAATTAGCTGTTTTCAGTGGCAGGCAATTGTTGCCACAATAAATCAGAGCACCTCCTTTAAAACTGCTGCCGGCCTGGGTGGCCAGGCGCTGTAGACCCTCGCCATCTTTAGTTTGAATACTGGCAGCTTTTTTGACTTCTATACCCCACAGGCTGCGTCCCTGTTCGATAACCAGATCCACTTCGACCTGATCTTTATCGCGGTAGTGACTGAATTGCAGGGGTTCATCCAGCCATGCAGCCTGGGCGATGATTTGCTGCACGACAAAGCTTTCCAGCAGCGGGCCGAAATCGGTGCTGAAACTGACCCAGTCTTTGGGGCTGAGATTATTCAACACAGCAGCCAGACCACTATCAAGCCAATGGACTTTGGGGGTCTTGATCAAGCGCTTGGAGAGGTTGCTATGCCAGGCGGGCAGACGCCGAAGTAAAAATAGATGTTCCAACAGGCCGATGTATTTATCGGTAGTTTCGCGGCGCAGCCCCAGATCACCGGCCAGGCTGTTGACGTTAAGCAGGTTGGCGGTACGCAGGGCGAGCAATTCTGCCAGGCGTTGCAACTCACCTTCATCGCGAATAGCGGCAATGTCCTTAACATCGTTCTGGATAATGGTGTTCAGGTATTGCATGTACCAGGTTCGAGCTCGTGCTGGGGTGCGGGTATTCGGCTCAGGGTATCCTCCGGCACAGAGCCTATCGGCCACATCTGCGATGGCCGCCTGAGCCTGACCAATGTCAGGCTTTATCTTTTGAGCCAGCAGGCGAGGTAAAAAATCTGGCTGATAATGGTTTTTTTCTGCTTCAGTCAGCGGTTGCAGATAAAAAATTTCAACCCTGCCCGCAAGGGATTCCTTCACCTTGGGAAGCAATAGCAAATTAGCCGAACCAGTAAGCAAAAAACGCCCCGATGTCCGATGGCGATCAACTTCTGCTTTAATGGCAAGGAGAAGTTCCGGCACGCGCTGCACTTCATCCAAGGTAACATACTCGGGTAAGCCTTGAACAAAACCTGCAGGATCTTGCCTGGCCGCAGTGCGTATGGCTTCATCATCAAAGGTTAAATAGGTTCGCCTGGGAGAAAGCTGCTGGCTTAGCGTCGATTTACCCACCTGCCGAGGCCCCAGTATGCAGACCACCGGAGTATCTTTTAATGCCTCTTCAATTTTGGGCTGCAAGTAGCGTGGATAAAGTGACATGGCTGAAATGATCCGGATTCGCAAACGTCTGGGATAGCGTCCAATTGACTATTATGACGCCGTCCAATTGACTATTATAGTACCGTCCAATTGCCTATTAGTAAAGCCTGAACTGCTCAGCTCTCATCTATACAGGGCTGAGGCAAAGCGGTGCCAACAGCCCCTGATATGAAAAATCTAAGTATCAGCAACGGAGATAACAGCTTCCTGCACAAGCCAATTTGCAGCAAAGCACAGCCATTTTACTATTTGCTTCTCGCTGAGACCCGTTTGCAAATCTTGGCGAGTTCGGGAGTGACCTGCTCTCCCTTCGGGCAGGTCTCTGGACCCGCTTTGACATGGATAGAAGAAGCTTCCAGGAAAGAAAGCTGCTGTAAATCTTTAAGGGGAGCAAAATTTTCAATTCGATTTTCAGAGATTCGCAAGGTGGTCAAATCAACCAAATCTGCCAAGGCTGAAATATCGGTAATTTTATTATCACCCAAATAAACTTCCTGCAAGCTGAGCATGCCTTTAAGAGCGGATATATCCTTCACTCCGCTATGTTCAATATGCAAAAAAAGCAAACCTGGCACTTTACTCACAGCGCTGATATCTACATCCTTTCCCTTGATGATAAGCCGTTCCAACTCTTGCATATTTTCGACAAATGCAAGATTGGTAATGACAGGACTACCTAAACCCAGCTCTTTAAGCTTAGTCAGCTTTTTAATATCGGTGAGATTGGCTCCCGTATAACCAACGAAATTTAACTCAGTCAGCTCTGTTAAACCCAGCAAGCCGTCAATATTTTTAACCAACCCAGCCGAATCGTATTTGAAGGTTCTGAGTTTTTTAAGGGGCTTTAAAAAGTTCAAATTATCCACTCGAACAGAGTCGATAGTGAGTTTTTCAAGATTAGTGAGCGCGGCAATAGCGCTGAGATCAGAAATACTTTTGGAAACTATGGAAAGCTCCTTAAGTTGATGAAGTTTGGCTACAGGCGCCAGATTGGTAGTGCGAACCCCGTTGATGGTCAGTGATTCCAACTCGCCAAAACCTTCCAGCATGCTGAGATCGGTAATATCCTCAAAAGATATATTCAACTCGGTAACAGACTTTGATTTTTGATAAAGCTCAGCACAATCTCCACTCGCAACCTCTAAAACACGAGCCAAAACTTCCCTGGTGTGATTGTTTTTGGGGTTGTTAACACTGCACAGGTCAACAAAATTAGCGGCAGAAGCCGAGAGGGGCAAAGCCAGAATCACAATAAAGCCATATACAGATTTTAAATTCATTATTTATCTCCTAAATTTTCTTGAAACCAATTTATTCCCTTGTTATCGCATAAAATTCTCAATCTGCTAAACACAAGTTCATTTACCCAACAGACAACAATCATCTTCCGTCGGGGAAAAATTTATCGCCCGATGATTTTACCGCAAATTGATAAAAATCCCCATCTTTTCTAATCGCCTCATAGGCACTAACATTTTGTCCTGCTAGGCAGCCTCGATGGCTCTTAATCACTGCACAGAAATCCTTTATGACACAATCAAGCCTCGATCAAATATAAGCCCCTCAAGTTCCAATGAGGTGACCATATCTTTAAAACGTTCATTGCAAAACAATGTCAGGCAATTTTCGAGCTGAACCTTAAAAAGGAGCAGATTCGATGCACTCGAATCAAGCTCAAGGTGTTTTAAGCCAGCGCGCACCCCCTCTTCATTATTAAATGTACATTTTTCTTCATCAGGCTTGCCCAAGATAAAGCAATTGAAGATGTAATATAAATCACCACTTACCTGAACAGGAAGGAATTCACCAGAGTTTTCCAAGGTATCTTTTAGAAGCCGATAGGCTTTTGCTGATAACACCAGGGTAGCGTCAACCCAACAACTTATATCCGGTATCTGCGCCTTTCGAGAGCCAGTGCTGACATAACAAGTTTCAGGAGTCTCCCACCAGGAAGCCATGGCAGTATTGAGCAGGCTGAAATTATAAACGCTGTCCAGGTCGATGCCGCCAGGCAAATTTCGGGTGATATCCAGTAGATCCAGATCCAGCACCTGGTAATGGGGTATGTCTTTTCGGATCGCGTAGATGGTCATTAGTCAGATATTTCCGAGCAGGATGGTGCCTCTCTGCATTCAACCGGCGAGGCCTGATCCAGGGCTCCTCGGGCGGCTTCTTCGTAGCTCCGTTTCCAAAGGGACCTCATGAATGAGCCGGGTTATCCGTTGGCCGTGTAGGTATTCGAGTTTCATTGTGTGGATCTTCCGTGGCTACTTTCTAATAGATTACCTTAATATGTGGTCATTATGACATGACATCCAGCATATATTGTCTTTCATTCCTAATCGTCGCGACCCTTAATTTCCTAGCACCCGATCAGCCGCAATGGTCCTAACGAGCAGCTTTGCTCATTGATTTAGCCCCTTAAACCACCTACTAAATATAAGCCGTCAGTTACGAGCCTTGTGAGGGTAATGCACCGTAATTGACGCCGTGCTGAAGCGCATGCTATTACTTCTTTGTGCCCAAAGCGGAACTTTATCAATTGCCAGCAAGTGAGAGATTTAAGTGATTTTTTAAGCCTATGTCGCAAATCGTATCTGTTGGTGAGTAGGTAAATTTTTTAACTAGCGTGCGCCGAACTGTATAACTACGAAGTTAATTTGCATTAAATGTTACTCGTTGATTTATCAAGAGATTTGGCACAGTTAAAGCCCTGGAGACTTGGAGTTATGCAGCGTAACTGCAAATTAATAGTAAATAAATACTGCGAGTTATATAGTTGGCGCTGTTTAATAAGCTGTTAGCTGAAAAATGAGTAATCATGAAAATAGAAGATATTGAAAATGAATTTAATTCAGGTGATCGTCAGAGAATAGAAATGATGGCTCGTGAGATTCTA
>DATMSP010000034.1:0-38012 GCA_035565295.1 Cellvibrio sp.
GAGCGCCGGGGCTTTTTACAGCACGCTGTTTTATTTAGTCTTCGCTAGCACCAAGCAAATGCAACAGGCTAGTGAACAAATTGACTATAGACAAAAATAAGCTGGTAGTAGCCAGCAAATAATTGGTTTCTCCTCCGTGAATAATTTCACTGGTTTGGTACAGGATCAATGCAGACATCAACAGCACTATGCCAGCAGAAAATGCCAGGCTCAGTGCAGAAAATTGGTAGCCAAAAAGTGATGCCCCTATCAAGAATAGCATCACCACCAACATTAGCATCATGCCTGCTGCAATAAATCCGCCGAGGAATTGGAAGTTCTTGCGAGTGGTAAGCACATAGCCGGACAAGCCCAGAAACACCGCTGCTGTGCCGCCCAGGGCCTGCATGATAATGGTGCCGCCGTTAGCCATATGCAGGTAGTGGTTGAGTGTGGGAGCCAGGCCGCCGCCAATCAAACCGGTAAATGCAAACACTACCAACAGCCCGGTTGCAGAATTGGCCGTTCTCGGCAATACAAACCAGATAAGCGCCATGGCGGCAAGGCTCATTACCAGGCCCAGCCCCCAGCCGACATTGGCGGCCATGGATATGCCTGCACAGACTGTGCTGAATGCCAGGGTGAGGCTCAGCAGCAGATAGGTATTGCGCAGCACGCTGCTGGCCTGGCTTTGCCCGACCGATTGGACGGTTTGAGCGGTTGATATATTCTGCATAAGAAATCTCCATTAAGACGTTTTAAGTGTCAACCCTTAAGGGCTTCAGGGGTTTGAGCGATAATACAAAGCTTATTAACGGATAGCCACGGTTTTTTGTACCTCAATCTACCGAACCTGACTAAATAACACTCTATATGACATGCGCACTGCGCGAATGTTGCATTGGCGTGGGGTTTTTCTTCTATTGGTTACTGCTGAGGTGTCTGGGGAATAGCGAGTGATACAGGTTATTCCACTGTGCAAACCTGCTGCAGTTGGCCGCGGGCAAAGTGATCTATATTGGCCAGGGTAATCTCGCTGATGGCCGTCAGCGCCTCGCGGGTAAAAAAAGCCTGGTGGCCGGTAATCACTACATTGGGAAAGGTCAACAGGCGGGCGAAGGTATCATCCTGCAAAACCTGATCGGACTTGTTTTCAAAAAACAGGTCACCTTCCTCTTCGTAGACATCCAGCCCGAGATGACCGAGGGTTTTTGCTTTTAGCCCGGCGATGACTGCCGGTGTATCTATCAGCCCCCCGCGCCCGGTGTTAATAAGCATTACACCTTTTTTCATCTGGGCAATCACTGTGGCATTGATCAGGTGGTGGGTCTCGGATGTGAGCGGGCAGTGCAGTGAAACAATATCGGCCTGCGCCCAGATATCGTCCAGCGACAAATAGCGAACGCCTCTTGCTATCAGTTGTTGGTCGGGGCAGGGATCATAGGCAATCACCTTGCAGCCTATACCGAGCATAATTCCCGCCAGCACCTGGCCTATTTTGCCTGTGCCTATGATCGCCACTGTTTTATTTTGCAGATCAAAACCCAGCAGGCCGTTTAGCGAAAAATCGTTTTCGCGCACACGATTGTAGGCGCGATGCAAATGGCGATTGAGCATGAGTATAAGACCGAGGGTGTGCTCGGCCACGGCATGGGGCGAATAGGCCGGCACTCGTGCGACTGTGATCCCATAGTGTTGTGCGGCTAACAGGTCGACATGGTTAAAACCGGCACAGCGCAGAGCGATCAATCTTACTCCGCCAGCGGCGAGCTGCTGCAGTACAGCGGCATCGAGATGGTCATTGACAAAGCAGCAAACTGCCTCGCAATGTTGCGCGAGTGCGACGGTGTTGGTATTCAGTGGAGTGTAATGAAAAACCAGTTGATGCTGACTGCCCTGCTCAAGCAGGGCGGCATTGGCGCGGGTCAAAAATTCTTCGTCGTAAGATTTACAACTGAATACAGCGATTTTCATAGTGTTCGCTCGCGGCCGGTGTATTCAGATGAGTATAAAGCAATCGCGCTGCGAAGTTAAAGCGGGGACAGGCCGCCCCCTATACTCCGAATGGCATCAGTCCTGGATCGACTGTGGATCGTAGGCCAGCACCGGGTTCAACCAGCGCTCGATTTCCTGAAGGCTCATTCCCTTGCGCTCTGCCAGGCTTTCCACCTGATCTCTCTCGATCTTTCCGGTGGGGAAGTACACAGATTCCGGGTGAGAAAAATACCAGCCGGATACGGCGGCGGTGGGCAGCATGGCAAAGTGTTCGGTCAGGGTAATACCGGTGTTGTTACTGGCATCCAGCAGTTGGAACAACTGGGTTTTCTCTGTGTGATCAGGGCAGGCGGGATAGCCGGGGGCCGGGCGTATGCCCTTGTATTGTTCGCGAATCAGATCTTCATTGGAGAGATTTTCCTCGCGGTCGTAACCCCAGAACTCCTTGCGTACGCGCATGTGCAAGTGCTCGGCAAACGCCTCCGCCAGGCGATCGGCGAGGGCTTTTACCATAATGCTGTTGTAATCGTCACCAGCCTCCTGGTACTGCTTGGCAAGTTCTTCCGCACCTATACCCGCTGTCACGGCGAAACCGCCGATATAATCCTGCTTGCCGCTGGCCTGCGGCGCAACAAAATCGGCGAGCGAATAGTGGGGTTTGCTTTCCATACCGGGTTTTAAATGTTGCTGGCGAATATGATGCATAGTGGAAATCTGTTTTCCGTTTGCATCGTATACCGCTATATCGTCATGGTTGACCGTGTTGGCGGGCCAGAAGCCGATCACGCCATTGGCGCTAATCAATTTTTCATCAATGAGTTTGCGCAACATTTTTTGCGCATCGGAAAATAGGTCGCGGGCCGCAGCGCCGACGATTTCATCGTCGAGGATACGGGGGTATTTTCCGGCCAGGTCCCAGCTGATAAAAAAGGGTGTCCAGTCAATAAAATCAACCAGGGTATTGAGATCGTAGTGTTCAAATAATTTGAGGCCGGTAAACGCCGGTGTAGGCGGTATGTAAGTGTCCCAGTCGAGTTTTAAGCCCTTGGCGATGGCTTCGGGATAAGTGCGCACTGTGCCGCGCGGCTTGCGATTGGCATTGCGCTCGCGCACCTCCACATATTCCGCTTTGATGTTTTCTATGTAAGCGGGGCGCAGTTCGTCGGAGAGCAGGGTGCTGGCAACGCCCACCGCGCGCGAGGCGTCGGCCACATAGACCACCTGGTTGAGCTTAAAGGCCGGGTCAATTTTGACAGCGGTGTGGGCTTTGGAGGTAGTCGCACCACCGATCATCAACGGTTTGTTGATGCCTCTGCGCTCCATTTCCCGCGCGACAAATACCATTTCGTCGAGAGAGGGCGTGATCAGGCCCGAGAGTCCGATAATATCGCAATTTTGCTCTGTGGCGACTTCAAGTATTTTATCGCAGGGCACCATCACCCCCAGGTCAACCACTTCAAAGTTGTTGCACTGCAGTACCACGCCGACAATATTTTTGCCGATATCGTGCACGTCGCCCTTGACCGTGGCCATCAGGATTTTACCATTGGGTTTTGAGGCTTCGGTTTTTTCGGCTTCGATAAATGGCTGCAGGTAAGCTACCGATTGCTTCATGACGCGAGCAGATTTCACCACCTGGGGCAAAAACATTTTACCCTCGCCAAAAAGATCGCCCACCACATTCATACCGTCCATCAGCGGGCCCTCGATCACATCAAGCGGGCGAGGGTAGAATTGTCGTGCCTCTTCGGTATCGGCTTCGATGTGGGTGGAAATACCTTTTACCAATGCGTGTTCAATGCGTTTGGCAATCGGCAGCGAGCGCCACTCTTCATCCTCTTTTTTCTCGCCGGTGGAACCGTCGCCACGATATTTTTCAGCGATATCGAGCAGGGCCTCGGTGCCGTTGACTGACTTGTTGAGGATCACATCCTCAACTCTATCTTTTAATTCCTGCGGCAGGTCGTCATACACTGCCAATTGGCTGGCATTGACAATCCCCATATTCATGCCGGCCTTGATGGCGTAATACAAAAATACTGAGTGAATCGCCTCGCGCACCGGATTGTTGCCGCGGAATGAGAAGGATACGTTTGATACACCGCCGCTGATACCGGCGTGGGGCAGGTTGGCGCGGATCCAGCGGGTGGCTTCAATAAAATCCACCGCGTAGTTGTTGTGTTCTTCGATACCGGTGGCCACCGCAAAAATATTCGGATCGAAAATAATATCTTCCGGCGGGAAATCCAGTTTATCTACCAGGGTGCGATAGGAGCGCTCGCAAATTTCTCTCTTGCGCGCTTCAGTATCCGCCTGTCCGGTTTCATCGAAGGCCATGACTACCACCGCAGCGCCGTAGCGCATGCAGAGTTTGGCCTTCTCCAGAAATTCCTGCTCGCCTTCTTTCAGGCTGATGGAGTTGACAATTGGCTTGCCCTGTATGCATTTGAGCCCGGCTTCGATCACATCCCATTTGGACGAGTCGACCATGATAGGCACGCGGGCAATATCGGGTTCGCCAGCGATTAGATTCAAAAATCGCACCATGGCTTTTTCGGCATCGAGCATGCCTTCATCCATATTGATGTCGATAATCTGCGCACCGTTCTCCACCTGCTCTAGCGCAACTTCCAGCGCGGTGGAGTAATCCTCTTCAACAATCAGTTTTTTAAAGCGTGCCGAACCTGTGACATTGCAGCGCTCGCCGACGTTGACAAATAGGGAGTCCTTGGCGATGTTGAATGGTTCAAGGCCGGAGAGGCGGCAGGCTGTCTCTATCTCGGGAATCTTGCGCGGTGGATATTTCGCCACAGCCTCGGCGAGGGCTTTGATATGCGCAGGTGTTGTGCCGCAGCAGCCGCCGATAATATTGAGGAATCCACTTGCGGCAAATTCCTCAACCACCGCCACCATTTCTTCCGGGGTCTGGTCGTACTCACCAAATTCATTGGGCAGGCCGGCATTGGGATGTGCTGAAACATAGCAATTGGCTACGCGCGAAAGTTCCTGCACATATTGGCGCAGCTCCTTGGCACCCAGCGCGCAGTTCAAGCCCATGGTCAAGGGGCGCGCGTGGGCGAGGGAGTTGTAGAATGCCTCGGTGGTCTGGCCGGAAAGGGTGCGGCCAGAAGCATCGGTGATGGTGCCGGAAATCATAATCGGCAATTCAAAGCCGACATCATCGAAATATTTTTTTACCGCAAATACAGCGGCCTTGGCATTGAGCGTATCGAAAATGGTTTCGATCAAAATAATATCTGAGCCACCGCTGACCAGGCCATCGAGCGACTCCAGGTAATTTTCCACCAATTGATCGAAGGTCACATTGCGCGCGCCCGGATCGTTGACGTCTGGCGAGATAGAGCAGGTGCGGCTGGTCGGTCCCAGTACGCCGGCAACAAAGCGCGGCCTGGCAGGATTGCGCAGGGTCATTTCATCGCACAGCTCGCGGGCAAGCTTGGCCGAGGCGAAGTTCAGCTCGCGGCTCAGGTCTTCCATGTCGTAATCGGCCATGGAAATGCGTGTGGAGTTGAAGGTGTTGGTCTCAAGTATATCCGCACCCGCCTCAAGATAGGCCTGCTGGATTTCGCGGATGACCTCGGGTTTGGTGATAGAGAGCAGGTCGTTGTTGCCGGCGATATCCATATGATAATCGGCAAACCGCGCCCCGCGATAATCGGCCTCTTGCAGCTTGTAGCTCTGAATCATAGTGCCCATTCCGCCATCCAATATCAGGATGCGCTGGCTGATGGCTTGTTTGAGGGCGTGAATGCGGGCTTGGCGTGCGGGGTCGTTGCTCATGGAAACCTGTCCGGGACGTAAAAAATGGCGCAAATTCTACCAGAAAGAGCAGGGCTCAGGGGCGGATAAAGTGCTTCAATCGCCGCAATAGCGCATTTTTACACAGTCGCGGTTTTTATCGCTGGCACTATAGAGTAGAATACCCGAGTGTTTTAATCAGGTATCCCCCAATAGATGCGCCAGGCCCAGCTCATAGCAGATTAGGCAGTGTGAGTGGTCAGGCAGAGAGAGCAGCGTAAACATGGTTAATGTTGATATTACTGAATCAGCACAGGATTATTTGAAAGGCTTGTTGGACAAGCAAAAAGATAACGAAGGCATAGGCATTCGCATGTTTGTGGCAAACCCCGGTACCTCGCAGGCGGAAACCTGCATAGCCTATTGTCGTCCTGGCGATGAAAAATCTGACGATGTGGTGGTGGAGCTGAAAAACTTCAAAGCCTATTTTGAAGGGCGCAGCCTGCCATTCCTGGAAGATGCCAAGGTGGATTATGCCGCTGACCGCATGGGCGGGCAGCTCACCATACGCGCGCCCAATTCAAAGATGCCCCAGGTCAATGAAAACAGCTCCCTTGAAGATCGCGTCAATTACGTCCTTTACAATGATGTAAATCCCAGTCTGGCGTCCCACGGCGGCAACGTCAGCCTGGTGGAAATCACTGAGGATATGTATGCAATTCTCAAGTTTGGTGGCGGTTGCCAGGGGTGCGGCTCTGTGGCGATTACCCTGAAGCAGGGCATAGAGGTACAGCTATTGGATAAACTGCCAGAATTAAAAGGTATTCGTGATGTGACCGATCATACTGATCGCTCCAACGCTTACATGTAACCCTGGCTTTTTTGTATTGTTCCAACACCGCCTTTTGGCGGTGTTTTTGTTTGCTGAGGGGTTGCGGAGCATAGCTTGCAAAAGTGTGATACAGGTTTGAATTCACGCCATTGGTATTGCTATTGATAATGAGAAATACTATCATTAAGGCAATTGTTAATATCACTCTGTTTGATTGCGCCCTGGATAGTTGCTGTTCTTCATGAAATCAAAATTCACTGCTCACTACTCGTTGTTACTGGTTGTCCTGGTTCATGCCGGGGTCTTGGCAGCAGTGCTTTTTGCACCTGAGTCTCCCGAGCCGCCCGTGGTTATCCCGCCTACCATCCAGGGGGTTATTGTTTCGGTCGAGCCGGTTGAGCCTCCGCCTGAACCTGTGCCGCCACCACCGCCTCCGCCTGAGCAAAAACCTTTGCCGAAGCCGAAAAAACCTTTGCCCAAGGCGCCGCCCTCGGAGCGTGCCGTGCAGGAGGAGGTCGCAGTTGAGCCGACGCCACCTGCGCCGGTTGAGCAAAAGTCTGAGCCGCAGCCCCAGGCGCCGGTAGTTCCGCCGCGCGCAGATGCTACCCAGATCAACAATCCGGCTCCGGTCTATCCCACTATCTCAAAGCGCTTGCGCGAAGAGGGGACTGTGATACTGGAGATTCTGGTAACGGCTAGTGGCTCTGTGGCGGAGATGCGCCTGAAACAATCCAGCGGTTATGAGCGACTTGATGAAGCCGCCATGCGAGCAGTCAAGCAGTGGCATTTTCTGCCGGCCAGACGCGGCAATGAAGCAATAGATTTCTGGTATGAGTTGCCGATTGAGTTTTCCCTGAACAAATAGTTGATGCGTTTTTTCATTAGTTAGGTCATTAGAGGTTTTTATGAGTTCACCTTACGGTATCGAGTCACTTTGGCAGCAGGGCGATACAGCCATTAAAACGGTTGCCGTTATTTTGCTGGTAATGTCGATTACCAGCTGGTTTGTGATTGTACTGCGCACTTGGGGGCTGTTGCGCCTGCGCAAACCGAGTCGCGCACTTTCCGATTTCTGGCACACACAAAGTTTTGCCGAGGGTTTGCATATTCTCGGCAATGATCGCAATGACAATCCCTATCGCCACCTGGCGGAAGAGGGGCAGTCTGCACTCGATCACCATCAGAATCACAAGACCGACCTGCACGGCAACTTACCGTTGACTGACTGGTTGACTGCCTGCCTGAAGGATTCCATTGATCACAGCAATGACAAATTGCAGCGTGGTTTGGCTCTGCTGGCATCCGTGGGAGCTACCGCACCTTTTGTCGGTCTGTTTGGTACGGTATGGGGAATCTATCATGCGCTGGTGAGCATAGGTGTCTCCGGTTCGGCGAGCATTGACAAGGTGGCGGGGCCGGTGGGTGAGGCGCTGATTATGACCGCCTTTGGTTTGATAGTGGCTATCCCGGCGGTGTTGGGTTACAACGCGCTGAATCGTGGCAATCGCACCATCAACAGTAAATTGAATCGCTTTGCGCATCAGTTGCACGCTTACTTCTTGACGGGTGCACCGCCTGCCAGCAGTAAAACCAACAGCGCGCAAATAAAAAATATCACCCGCAAAACTACCCAGTCTGAATAGGAAATACCGCTATGGCTTTTGGTGGAGATTTTGAGGATGACAAGGGTGCGATGAGCGAAATCAACATGACCCCCCTGGTGGACGTCATGTTGGTACTTCTGATTATTTTTATTATTGCAGTTCCTGTAATCACGCAATCGGTAAAGGTGGATCTGCCCCGTGCTAATGATACGCCGGTGGAGATGAAGCCCGACACAATCAATTTGACTGTAACGCAGGATGGCCAGATTCACTGGAACGAAGGTACTGTCAGCGCTGCAGAATTGGATCAGCGCTTGGCGGTGGAGGCCAATAAGCAACCGCAACCGGAGGTGCATGTTCGCGGCGACCGCAAGGTGGAATATGAGCATGTATTAAAAGTCATGTCTGCTGTACAGCGGGCAGGAATCTTGAAATTAGGGTTTGTCAGTGAGCCCGGAGAGTAGTGCTTTTTTGGGGGCAAGCTGAGAGTGCAGGAGTATTAATGATAATTGGTCTCATTGGTTATTGAAAATACTCATTATTTACTGTAAATTGCGCGCCATAAAAATAGAGATACAGCTTCGTCGTTTTAAAGTTTGATAGTTTTACATTTGATACAAAGCAAATCCCTCAAGAGAGGGATTTATTTTATCCACACACAGTAATAATTCTCATTGGTGTATGTTAATGAGATATAAAGCAGGTAAACACATGAGCAAGAACACATCTCCTTTTATTGTTGCCAAAAAACGCCAACTACAAGTTTCAGCACTGTCTTCTATGATGCTGTTGGCTTCAGCTGCAACTTTTGCTGCAGACGAGCCAAAAAAAGATAGCAAAGAGCCCAGCAAGTTAAGTACCGTAAAAGTCAATGCCGATGCGACTGCGGCAGATTTCAAAGCAGACAAAGTCAGCTCTCCCAAGTTTACCCAGCCTTTGGTTGATACTCCGCAAACCATTGTTGTGGTTAAAAAAGAATTGTTCCAGCAGCAGGCCGCCACTACCCTGAGCGAAACCCTGCGCAACACTCCCGGTATCACCATGCTGCTGGGTGAAAATGGCAACACCGCTACCGGCGATTCAATCTTTATGCGTGGCTTTGATACTCAGGGCAGTATTTTTGTCGATGGTATTCGCGATCTCGGCTCCATTTCACGCGATACATTCAACACCGAGCAAGTGGAAATCGCCAAGGGTCCGGCGGGCGTGGATAACGGCCGCGGTGCCGCCTCTGGCTATGTGAACCTCAGCAGCAAGCTGGCCGGCCTTGAAACTGCCAGAAGTGGCAATATCAGTGGCGGTTCTGGTGACTACGCGCGCGCTACTCTTGATATTAACGAGGCTCTGGGCGACAGCTCGGCAATACGTGTAAACCTGTTGAAGCAGGATGCCGGTGTTGCCGGTCGCGATTATGTAGAAAATAATATTGAAGGTCTCGCCACTTCTTTAGGTTTGGGCTTGGGTACTGAAACTCGCATCCATTTGAATTTTCTGAATGTGAAGCAGTCTGGCATTCCCGATGGCGGTATTTCCACAATTGGTCTGGATGGCTTTTACAACACGACCCTGCTCAAGAGAAAAGTAGACGACGTCGACACATCAAATTTTTACGGTTCAACCTCAGATCATAACGATGTTCACGCAACCATGACCACTGTGCGCATTGAGCACGATCTCGCTGACGGCGTGACGATACGCAACACTTCCCGCTATGGTCGCACCAATCAGGATCAAGTTCTGACCGGCGTGAATGGTTTGACGATTCTCGATGTTAATGACCCTGCTAGCTGGACTGTGGCGCGCTCGCGTCAGGGCAAGGATCAAACCAACCAGATCCTGACCAACCAAACCAACCTCACAGCTGAGTTTGATACTGCTGGCATCAAGCATGAATTGAGCGGCGGCATTGAGTTTCTGTATGAAAGCCAATTGAGCAATACTGTAGGTGCACCTTTTACCTCGCCAACTTCGGCTAACCGGGTAACTCAAGCGAATGGTAATTTATATAATCCAGATGTGAATGATGTTTTCCGGCCGGTTATTCGCGATGGAGCCAAAACCGATGGCGAAACCACCACTACGGCCTTTTACGTATTGGATACCGTTTCTCTGAATGAATATTGGGAAATCAGCGCTGGTCTGCGCGCAGAAAATTATCACACCAAGACGGATATAGTGACTCGCCAGGGCACAACAACTCCGACACAACTTATTCCAGTGGGAACAATGGTAGCCACTTCCGCAAGAGCAGATGATCAATTGTTCAGCTGGAAACTGGGCGGTGTATTCAAGCCAACTGAGCGTGGATCTGTGTATGTCTCCTATGCAACTTCTCAGTTGCCCCCAGGCGGTGCCAACTTCTCGCTCAGTGCAGACACCAGCGCCGCGCTGAACATCAACAAGCCCAATATGGATCCGCAGGAAGGCAAGAACATAGAAGTGGGTACCAAGTGGAATGTAATGGATGACAAGCTCGCCTTGACCGCCGCTGTATTCCGCAGCAGCAATGAAAATGAAATTGCCACCAACCCAGATGGTTCAAGCGTTGCTATAGGCAAAAAGCAAGTGCAAGGTGTTGAGCTGGGTGCGACCGGTATAGTGATGCAGAACTGGCAAATCAACGCTGGTCTGGCCTATATGGACAATGAAATCAAAAGGGGCAATCGCACAGTTGATAACCCTACAACAACTGCCGATGAATCTGCGGGTAACAATGAAGGCGGTGCAATTCAGTGGACGCCCAAGCTTACCTTTACCCTGTGGAACAGCTACACCTTTAGCAATGGCTTTATCCTGGGCGGCGGCGCGCGCTACATAGACACCATGGTCAGCTCCAGTATTACCAACAAGGATGCGCTATCGCGTCGCTCGCTGCCGGAGTTTGGTGACTACTGGGTGTTTGATGCTATGGCCTCTTACCCTCTCAACAAAAATGTCAGCGTGCAGTTGAATCTTATGAACCTTGCAGATGAAGAGTATGTGGGCAGTTTGAATAATAGCGGTGCCCGTTACTATCCAGCTACGCCTTTCTCTGGACGCTTGGGTATAAACTTCAACTTCTAATTCAGAAGTCGTTGCGAACCACTAAAAAGGCGCTGCAGAACCCTGCAGCGCCTTTTTATTTTACCTATCCCATCCTGAAAGTGTTTTTTAAAATTTAATCTGTGCTTGCAGTGTCACAGCTTCACCTTCAATATCCCCCACATCATTATCAATCCCATTGGTGTCACCGCGCAGGTAGTTAGCGGAGATTTTCAGGTTGTTTAGCGAATACCAATTAACACCCAGCACATCCACCTCTGCGGCACCATGCTTGCGCTTTTTGCTCAGCATGCCTGTTTCACCGTTGGTTTCCAGCCAATCCTTGCGATAAAAAATTTCCCAGGCACCGCTTTTGCGCTGCGGCTTAATGCGGCCAAATTTTGCGTTGCCGATACTGTAATCGCGCGGTTCGCCAGTGAGGGTATAGGCGAGCTGGGCGTAGCTGCCAGTGGCTGAGCGATTGCTCTGGTTGCTGCTGCCCGTTAATTTGCGCTGTAAGTATTCTCCTTGTAGCGATGCTGGGCCGCGCATTGCTGCAAACTCCAGCACCTCGACAGTATCCTTGGCAAAATTGCCTGAGCTTATTTCGCGGGCGAGTTTGCTGGAATTGCCATTATCGGAAAATCCGACGCTCCACACACCTAGATCGCTTTTGATTTCGCCATTGCTATCGGCATCCAGTGCTTCGGCAAAGGAATAGCCGAAGTGCAGCAATTTTCGTTTCTTTTGCACCGGGGCGTAAACCAGGCGGGCATCGCGCACTTGCCCCTCCTGGGTGGAAAACTGCCCCAGGCTGATAAAGTGGTGCTTCTGGTGTTGCCGTATGGCGATTCCCTTGCCGCCTGAGCCATCGCCTGCATAATCGGCCAGGTCCCAGATAGCCGAGCGCTCGGCGGCGGTTATCCAGGTGGAGCTGCCGCTCAGTTCCAGGCCAAAGTCAGGATCAAAGCGACCGAGCGCCAGGCTGAAATTGGCGGGCAGGTGGTAATCCAGTTCGGCGGTTTTAAGCTCAGCCTTGCCTTTGCGATCCAGTTTTAATTCCAGCTCATATTCCATGGCCCGCCATAGTCGGCCACTTAATTCCAGATCGGCGCGACGCAGATAGTTTTCCTGTTCGCGCCCGCCGTTGTTGCTGTACAGATCTGCAAATGTTTCACTGCGCAGGCGAATTTTTCCACCCAGCTTATAGCTGAAGTTCTCGTTTTCCACAGCGTTATCTTCGCTGGCCTGCTCGGCGATAGCGGGAATGCTGAGGCTGAGTGCGGATAATAAGCAGGTTATTTTTAGCGGATTCATTCTCTGTCGGACTCCAGTATGTGGCTGCCTGCCAGCACGCCGAGCTTGCGCAGTGCAGGCATAAAGTTATTGATCTTTTCCACCCCTTGGGTAATACACAGTCCGAGGCAATATTTTGAACAGCCTTTGCTGGGATGCTGATGCAGGCTGCGCAACAGCGCATCCGCCTGGCCATTGCCGTTGCGCGATTTGCTTTCGACAATAAAAATATCCTCTGCCAGGGAGGATACTCTGCCATTTTTAACAAATCGTATATTGGTATCCAGGGTGAGGCGCTCGTGCCCCTGTTTGGCGACCAGGGTGATTCTCTGGTAACTCATATGAAGCTGGGGTTGCAGTGTCAGATCAAAATCTTTTTGATAGAAGTCGCGATAGAGGTTGGCGATATAGTCACGCGCACCCTGATCGATTGCGCCGTGTCTGTCGGGGTCACAGGCAATGCGTTTTTTGACTGTTATACCGCGTATATCCTTGATCTTGGCTTCGATAAAGCAGAGCCCGGCATCGCTGTATTTGCGTGTGCGCACTTTGATGCGCTGGCGGCGGCCATTGTGATGGTTGAAGTAGCAGCTCAGCAGCTCATCGTCAAAATAGCAGGTGTCGTAATGGAATATCCGTTTTTGCTCGATTTCCAGGATGTCGAAGTGCTTCGCAAGGCTTGGCAGTGCTTGCTTCAACACGGGCTTGCGCACAATATATTTATTGTCCAGTCGCGTCAGCATTGAGGCTTTTTGGTTTAAATCATCAAGGCTGATAGGTGCAAATAACTCAAACAATAGGGGAGCGACGGATGAGGTCGCCAGTAAGCACGGATCAAATTTTTCTATAATTGACATTGATCACCACCATATCGTTAATAAAGTCGATGGTTTTGACTTGATAGGACAGCACCTCAACACCCAGCCGCGATGAAAGTTCTTCGCGCATTTTGACTGTATTCGACAGTGCATAGGCATCAATCTTATCGAGCGTGATACGTATTCCGTTGACTGAGGGCAGGATAAGCGGATGGTCGATCAGGTAAGCCCCCAGTACTACTACCGCGACGGTTACCAGCACCAGTGACATGGCGGTGCCCTGTACTGAACAAATCACGGAGATGGCGATGCAGCCGAAAAAATAAGTGATTTCGGTTTTGGTAATTTGCTCTGAACGCAGTGTGAAGAGTGCGAGTATGGCAAACAGGCCAAAGCCTGCAGTCACACTGAATTGCACGCTGGATAAAATCGTTAACACGGCAAACGCAAAAATATTGAACAGCGCTGCGGAGATAACCAGTTCTTTATCGCCGTAGCGACGGTAGTAAATGCCCAGCACAAGCAACAGCATAGTGCTGACGTCGATAAAAAAGCGAGCCGCCAGATTGATCATTGGCTCGTTGATGAACGAATCGCTAATAAGATTGGACAACATAAGTATTTCTCCAAAAAATTGCACGCGCAGAACCACATCACCTCTGTTGAGGCGATGTGGTCCATGCAATTTATTTACTTACATTGGTGACTTTGGCGGAGGGGGTAAAGCTGGTTGCCTTGGTTCCTCCAGAGTAGCTGCCAGTGGTGTAGAGCCCATCTACTGCAGTCCCCGTAGAGCTGCCGCCCTGATAGAGATCAAAGCTGGTGCCGGTGGTGAGGTTGGGGCTTGAAAGCACTACCGATGAATAGGTTTTGGCTGGGGCAAAGGTCAGCAGATTGCTATTGCTGGCCGATTCTATATGCACCAGTTTATTGGCGGCCTGAGTGCTGCTGAAGTTGATTTTCACCGAGTTCTGGCTGGAAGTTGTGCTCGGCGCTTGCGCCATGCCCGAGCTGCCTGCCGCGAGCAGATAGCCACCGGAAATCACAAAGGTTCCATCGTAATCTATGGCGGCATTATTGTTTGCAGTCGGGCCGTTAACTATCACAGTGCCACCGGTCATCACTATGGAGCCATTTGCATCCAGGCCATCACCATTGGCATTGACATAAACGTAGCCGCCGTTGATGTAGAGAAAATAATTGCCAGTATTGGTGAAGTTGTCCCCGGGACGACCGCCGGGCGCGACTGTGCCAGTGTTGGTGCCGCCCGCCACATTGATACCGTCATCGCTGGTGGTGACATGGATATTGCCACCGTTGATGGTGATCACTGCACTCTCCAGGCCTTCATAGGATTTATTGACATTGAGAGTGCCGCTATTGATGGTCAGGCTGGTGTCTGCGTGTGCGCCGTCATCGCCACTGGCAATAACAAAGTCTCCACCGTCGATCTTGATATTGGCATTCGCATGCAGGGCGTCATCTGCAGAGTCGATGGTAAAACTGCCGGCAAAAATATTGAGGTCAAGGGTAGCCTTGATAGCTTTCATGGAATTGCTGGTATCGCTCAGCGTTGTGCTACTGCCATTGCTGCCGGTTTTCAAGGTGAAGCTGCCGCCGGTAATCTGCACGGCGGTTTCACCGCTGATGGCATCGCCAGCACTGGCAGTGACTTTGATAGTGCCGCCGGCTATGGCGATAATGCCTGCGCCCACATCTTCATTATCGGACTTCAAACCATCACCGGCAGAGGTGACATTTAGGATGCCGCTCTGTATGACCAGATAATCCTTACCGCGAATACCATCATCCAAGGCATCCACAGTGATATTGCCGCTGTGAATGATCAGGCCGTCTTTGCTGGCAATGGCATCGTTGTAGTTGGCATCAACTATCAATTCACCCTGGCCGGCGATGGTTAGATTGGCTTTGCTGAACAAGGCTGCATTGGGCTCGTCTTCACCGCTGGCAAAGACATAGGTTGCCGGATCGGTTAAATAATTTTTGCTGGTATCCGACAGTATCACGACGACTTTTTCGGCCTTGGCGATATTGACAGGTGCACTGGTGGAATTGGCAATATTGATTCCGTCGAAAATAAGGCGCACGGTTTCTTTGGCTGTGGTATTGACGATTATCTGGCCATCGAGCAGCTTGCCAGTAAAGCGGTAATTGCCTGCGGCGGTAATGGTGACTTTGGTTTTATCGACGCTCGCTCCCGCACCTGCGACAACAATGCTGGTATCAAAAAACGTGATATGGGTTTCGCTATTGCTGTCCCAGGTATAGTCAGCTGCGGCTTCGTGGGTGGGGTAGGTAGCGCCCAGCGAAGATCCGCTACTGGTAACTGAGCTGCTGACTGCGCTGCTACTGATTGCGGAGCTGCTGCTCTTTGTTGAACTGCTGACAAGAGACGAACTGCTGGATTTTAAGCCGCTGCTGACACTAGACGAACTGCTGCTTTTGGCTGAGCTGACAGTGGCTGTTGAACTTAGGGCCGCAATAGTGCTGCTGGCCATCAGGCTGCTCTGTTTGGAGCTGGCTGCAAGGCTGGAGCTATTCGCTATTGAACTCAGGCTGGTGGTAGCGATTGTACTGCTGGTTGTGGCAGAGCTGCTGACAGCTGCAGCCAGGCTGCTGAATGAAGAGCTGCTATTGGCAGTCTCAGTGCCGGTGCTGGTGAGTACTGAGCTGGACTGGATAGTCGTGCCGCTATTGTTGTTGGTCGAGCCACCAGAGCCACCACAGGCGGTCAGGGCAACCAGCATGGCTGTCGCCAGGCCGCTGTGAATTACATGTTTTGCGAGTTGCATAGGAATCTCCTAAAGAAGGGGCCGTTGGTGCAAGCCCTGGGCGTTATTATTGTTGACCGTTGGATCTATCCCGACTGAGCGAGTGATTAGGGATCGGGGTGATTCAATACTAAATATTTGTGCGCCATCGCAATGTGGATTAGTACCGCAATTGCCGACTTCCACATTTCTTTCACAATGTGCAGGCGATAGCCGCAAAAGGCTTGTTTTTATGGGCAAATGGGTAACAAAACTGTGTGCTGTTGCGGTTTTTGGGTAACTCTGGCGGGCGTGGGTTTATTGATAAGCATTATCAAATATGGCATATTGTGAACGATGAATGGCACGACATTGTGTCGATATTTAGAGCGATAAGCATGCTCTTTTGAAGGGTTCCGGCGCAGTAAAAGCAAGAGCTTCCCAACCTTAATCCGCTGTCATGCAGCACATTTTTTGGCGAATCACCTTATGTTAGTCCATATACCGCAAGTGCTTAGTAAGGCACAGGTTGCCGAGTTTCGATCTGCACTGGCGCAGAGCAGTTGGATTGATGGTCGTGCAACCGTGGGCGTGCAGGGCGCACAGGTCAAACGCAATCGCCAATTGTCGGTGGATGATCCACTGACCAGGCAGCTGGGCGAAATCATTTTGACCGCGCTCTACGGCAACCCTGTGTTTATGTCTGCGGCCCTGCCACTGCGCACCGTGCCGCCGCTGTTCAATTCCTACGAGGGTGGCGAGCACTACGGTTTGCATGTGGACGGTGCGATTCGCCTGGTGCCGGGCACCAGCCTGAGTTTGCGCACGGATGTTTCCTCTACCTTGTTTTTATCGGAGCCGGATGAGTACGAAGGCGGTGAGTTGATAGTGCAGGATACTTATGGCAGCCATGAGGTTAAATTGCCGGCCGGCGATTTGATTTTGTATGCATCCACCAGTCTGCATAAGGTTGAGCCTGTCACTGCAGGCGCGCGCGTATGCAGTTTTTTCTGGACGCAGAGTATGGTGCGCGATGATTGGCAGCGCAGTATGTTGTATGAACTGGATATCAATATCCAGCAGTTGCGGCAAAAACTGGGTGATTGCGAAGAAGTATTGAGCCTTACCGGCCACTATCATAATTTGTTGCGGCAGTGGAGCCAGGTGTGAGCCACAGCAAAAAGCGACCGCAAAAAAATACCGGTAAATTCTCAGTCAGTTTAATGACCATCCGCAAATGGCATTGGATGAGTTCGGCTCTGTGTTTTATCTGTATTTTGTTGTTTTCATTTACCGGTATTACCTTAAATCATGCGGGTGATATTGAAGCAAGTCCTGCCACCACACATCTTGAAGGTGAGTTGCCGCCAGAGTTGTTGAGTGCAGTTGCCGCCAGCACTGGGCAAAAACAGGCTGCATTACCTGAGGTTGTCAGTGATTGGTTTGCCAAAAACCATCATCTCAAGCTTGCCGATGCCCATCCAGAAATCAATGATGGCGAAATTTATCTATCGCTGGCGCGCCCAGGTGGCGATGCCTGGTTGAGTATTGATGGTGCCACTGGCGAGTTCGAATACGAGTCTACCGATCGTGGCTGGATTGCCTATTTCAATGATTTGCACAAGGGCAGGAATACCGGCAAGGCATGGGTGTATTTTATGGACCTGTTTGCCATTGCCTGCATTATTTTTTCGTTAACGGGTTTTCTATTGTTGCAGCGCTATGCGGATACCCGCGCGCAAACCTGGCCGCTATTGATCGCGGGATTGGTTGCGCCGCTGTTGTTCATGGTGTTTTTAATTCATAAATAAATGAGTCAGAGCAGGTAAATACAAAATGCTGAAAAAAATATTGTTAGTGGGTGCGTTGGCTTTATCGCCCTTGAGTCATGCGGCGAACCTGGCGATTTCTGTTGAGCTTCCCAAGTTGAATGTTGCTGAATACCACGCGCCCTACAGCGCTATCTGGCTGGAAAAAGTGGGCGAGAGCGATAAGAAATCCAGCAAGACCCTGGCTGTCTGGTACGACACCAAAAAGAAAAACCAGGAGGGCGAGAAATGGCTCAAGGATTTGCGCCAATGGTGGCGCCGCGACGGCCGCGATTTAAGTATGCCGGTGGATGGTGTCAGCGGTGCAACCAAATTGGCTGGCACTCATGAGTTGAGCTTTAGCGTCGGGCAAGCGCCATTGGGCGATTTGGCCAAAGGCGAGTATCAGTTAATGGTTGAAGTGGCGCGTGAGGTAGGTGGCCGCGAGTTGATCAAGATTCCGTTCAGCTGGCCTGTTGAAAAAACGACAAGCCTCTCTGCCAAGGGCAGCGCTGAAGTGGGTGCGGTCACTCTTACGTTAAATCCTTAATCGCCAGTTTGAATTCTTCTGTGGAGCTATACGATGAATAAAAAAATCGCTGCAAAAAAACTATTATCCGCATTGGCCCTGAGTTGCCTGGCTGGCTTTTCACTGACAGCCCAGGCCCACAGGATGTGGATTCTGCCCTACGAAACTGTAGCGGCTGGTGAAAGCACCTGGATCACATTTGATGTGGCTGTCTCCAATGATATCTTCCAGATAGATCACGCAGGTCCGCGCGTTGATGGTATAACCGTGCTGACACCCGATGGCAAAGCCGAAGAGCCCAAAAACCTTGTCGCAGGGCAATTGCGTTCCAGCTTTGATGTGAATCTGACTGCACAGGGCACTTATAAAGTTGCCATAGTCTCCGGCGGTTTGAATGCGCGCTGGGAGACAGCGGATGGCAAGCGCGGTTCCTGGCCTGCGCGCGGAGCCAAAGCCAATCCTGCTGAATTTGCAACAGCCGTGCCCAAAGATGCAAAAAATGTGGAAGTCTCGCAAAACTCGCGCCGTGTAGAAACTTTCGTTACCCTGGGCGCTCCAACGCAGCAAGCGTTGCAGCCGACGAATCAGGGATTGGAGTTGCTGCCGATTACCCATCCCAACGATTTGCGTATTGATGAACCGTCACAGTTTAAATTCCTGATAGACGGCAAGCCCGCTGCCGGTGTCAAAGTGACTATTATTCCCGGCGGCAGCCGCTATCGCAATTCAGCGCAGGAACTGGAGATAGAATCGGATAGTCAGGGTATTATCCGAATTCAATGGCAGGGTCCTGGACAATACTGGCTGGGTGCCAGCTACAAAGATGATAAGGCGCAAAAGCCGGCAAAAAATCGTGTGGGTAGTTACAGCGCGACCTTTGAAGTGCTGCCTTTATAAAAAGTGTTTGTTAAAAAATTCCATCGAGAGCTTGTTATGTTTGATCTTTTGACTTCCCCTGGTAGATTTTTCTCACCTTGGCGTCACCCTTTTAGAGTCTTGCTGTTAGTCGCGCTACTGGCTGCATTTTTGATCTGGAAATTGGCTTATGCCAAGGGCGATGAAAGTGCTGCCTATGTGACGGCGACAGTTGCGCGCGGCGATATCCAAAACCTGGTAACGGCCATAGGCACTTTGCAGCCGCGCAACTATGTGGACGTGGGTGCGCAGGTGTCGGGGCAGTTGAAGAAGCTCTATGTCGCTGTTGGCAGTGAAGTGAAAGCCGGTGATTTGCTGGCGGAAATCGATGCAACCGTTTACAAGGCCAAGGTGGATGGAATACGCGCGCAATTGCTCAACCAAAAAGCGCAATTGCAGGATAAGCAGGCACAATTGACTCTCGCGCAGATTCGTTTCGAGCGGCAAAAAAATCTGCAGGCTGATGATGCGACTACCAAAGAGTCAGTGCAGACTGCCGAGGCGACCCTGCGCTCTGCCCAGGCCCAGCTGCAATCGCTGGAAGCGCAAATCAAGCAGACAGATTCAAGCCTGCGCGCGGAAGAGGCCAATCTTGAGTATGCGCGTATCTATGCCCCTATAGACGGTACAGTGGTAACGCTCACCTCACGCCAGGGGCAGACGCTCAATGCCAACCAACAGGCACCGACCATTATGCGTATTGCCGATCTGACCAGTATGACGGTGCAGACACAGGTTTCGGAAGCTGATATTGGCAAACTAAAAATAGATATGCCAGTTTACTTCACCACGCTTGGCAACGCCGAACAGCGCTGGTATGGAAAACTAAATCGTATTGAACCAACCCCCACAGTGACAAACAACGTGGTTTTGTACAATGCCTTGTTTGATGTTCCCAATGATAATCGCGTACTCATGACTCAGATGAGCACCCAGGTATTTTTCGTTGCGGCCAGCGCTAAAGACAGTTTGCTGATACCGGCATCGGCGGTGAATTTTGTGCTCAAGACGACAGATAAGAATCAAGCATCCAAGCCTGCTGAAAATAAAGAAGCCGCAGAAAAAAACCCCACTGCGGATGCAAAACCTGGAGAGAGCAGAATTGCCGAGGGCAAGCCTGCTGAACCTGCGGAGGCTCGCGATCCTGCAGCCGCAAAAACGGATGAGAAAACCGGTGAGCACACCGGTGGAGAGCATGTTGGCGATGCAGCGGCTGGAAATTCAAAACGCAGGCGAGGTCGCCCCGAGACTAGGCCGCAGGGTATGGGTGAGGCCAGTGTGCGGCCAGCGACTGTCTATATCGTTGATGAGAAGAAGCAACTGGTGGAGCGCCATATCAAGGTGGGCATCAGCAATCGTGTCGATGTGCAGGTGCTTGAAGGGTTGAGTGAGGGTGAGACACTCGTCTCGGGTATGCGGCAGACAGAAAAATCGGGAACTGCGGCAGCGGCGGGAGCCGGTATGCCAGGCGCAGGCCCGGGCACTGGTCCAGGTGCAACGCGCATGATGCGCTAAGTCTGCAACTACACTTTCATCACTCTGATAGAACGCAATGAATAAAATACCTATTATCAAACTGGCCGGTGTTACCAAAACCTATGCCAATGGCGAATTGGCGGTGCGGGTACTGCACGGCATTGACCTGGAAATCTATCCGGGAGAATTTGTCGCCATCATGGGGCAGTCGGGTTCGGGCAAATCGACCCTGATGAATATTCTCGGTTGCCTGGATAAACCCAGCAGCGGTGAATATTATTTTTCCGGCAAGGAAATTTCCACCTTCGATGACGATGGTCTGGCGCAATTGCGCCGCGAAGCCTTTGGCTTTGTGTTTCAGAGTTATAACCTGCTGGCCGGTGTCAGCGCTTGCGAAAATGTGGAAATGCCGGCGACCTATTCGGGCATGCCAGCGCTGGAGCGTCGTGAGCGCGCCTCAGGTCTGCTGGAATCCCTGGGGCTGTTTGCGCGCTTGGATCATCGTCCCAACCAATTGTCGGGGGGGCAACAACAACGTGTTTCCATTGCCCGGGCACTGATGAACGGCGGCCAGATTATTTTGGCCGACGAACCCACCGGGGCGCTGGATAGCAATAGCGGCAAGGAAGTGATGAAGCTGTTGCAGCAGTTATCCGAGCAGGGCCACACCATTATCCTGATCACTCACGATGCCAACGTGGCCCATCACGCCGATCGCATTATTGAAATTCGCGATGGTGCCATAGTCGCTGATCCAGGGCCCAGCGACGTTAAATCGGTTCCCCTCAGTGAGAACAAACTCAGCGGAGAACCTCCGCTGTCAACCGAGTTGATCGAAGGGGCGAGAACAGCTTTTCGCTCTCTGCGCGGCAATATTTTTCGAACCATCCTGACCCTGCTGGGGATTGTGATTGGTGTAGCTTCGGTGATTGCGATGCTGGCGATTGGCGATGGTGCCAAGAAAACCCTGGTGGACAGCATCAGCGCCATGGGCAGCAACCTTTTGCTGGTGCGTTCGGGGGCAGCCAACCAGCGCCGCGCATCCGATGTGCGCACCCTGGTTGCCGATGATGTGGTCGCTATCAGCAAGCTGCCGAATATTGCAGCAGCCTTTCCCGAGATGACCGGTAACTATTCGGTACGTTACGGCAATGCCGACGCGACTACTGATATCAATGCAACTTCTTACAAGTACCCCGAAGCGCGAAAATGGAAAATTGGTTCGGGCACATTCTTTACTGAAGAAGATGAAAGGGATTACGCAACTGTTGCGGTGCTGGGTACTACGATTGCTACAAAATTATTTGATACAGAAGATCCCATTGGCAAATATATTATTATCAATAATGTATTGTTCCAGGTGATAGGGGTAATGGCCACCAAGGGTGCCGACCCCGGCGGCCAGGACCAGGACGATAAAATATTTGTGCCGGTCACTTCTGGTGGTCTGCGTGTAATAGGCCAGCGCTACTTGCGCAGCATCACTATTTCGGTCAGCGATGAAAGCCTGATGAGCGATGTTCAGGAGTCGGTGCGCAAACTGCTGATCGAGCGTCACGGCCTGGAGGATTTCAATATCCGCAATATGGCCTCCCTGATCGATACCCTGTCGCAAACCCAAAACACCATGACTATTCTGCTGGGCTCCATAGCGGCAATTTCACTGCTGGTGGGCGGCATAGGGGTGATGAATATTATGCTGGTGAGCGTGACCGAGCGCACCCGCGAAATCGGTGTGCGCATGGCAACGGGTGCGCGCAAACGCAATATTATGCAGCAGTTTTTAATTGAGGCCCTGACGGTTTCTGCGTTGGGTGGTGTGATTGGCGTGCTGCTGGGATTGTTGAGCGCTGCCATTATCAATACCTTTGGCATGGCCGTGGACTATTCACTCGCACCGGTGGTGCTCGCCTTTAGTTGCGCATTTTTTACCGGCTTGCTGTTCGGCTATTTGCCCGCACGCAAGGCAGCGCGATTGAATCCTGTTACTGCTTTGGCGGCGGAGTAATATCTTGTTTAATTTTATTCGTTCAAAAATTTCTCTTTCCCTGGCGGCAGGGCTGCTGCTCGCAGGTTGCTCGTCCATGGATAAGGTTCCCGATCCCAAGGTGGCCTATAGCCCTGTCTGGGAGTACGCCCCGCAAGCGGAAAATGCCATAGTCATTGAAAAAGACTGGTGGACAACGTTTGCCTCAAGCCATTTGCCTGATCTTATCGCCGTGGCGCAGGCAGAAAATCCCGATGCCCGTATCGCCCTGGAGAATGTTACCCAGGCTGAGCTGCAGATGAAGATTGCCAACGTCAGCCTGTTTCCGTCACTGGGCCTGAGCGCATCGACCGGCGAATCCAGAAGCAAAAACGCATCGGGTGATTGGTCGGGCGATGGTTCCAGTCGGGCGGGATTGAGCGCGAGTTATGAGGTGGATTTGTGGGGCAGGCTGATGGCAGGCAGGCACGCGCAGAGCGCCAACTATAAAGCCAGTGTGTTCGATGCCGAGGCCACGCGCTTGAGCATTTCCGCCAGTGTTGCCTCTGCCTGGTTTAATTATCTTGCTCTGCAAGAGCGTTTGGCAACGGCAGAAAAAAATCTTGTTATCGCCCAGCGCATCCAGAAAATTGTCGATTCACTGTACCGCAATGGCGCGGCCACTGCGGCGGAAGTTGCCCAGCAGAAAACCAATCTGCTGACTCAGCAGGGAGCGCTTCTGCCGTTGCAATTGCAATTGGATCAGACGCGCGCAGCGCTGGCGCTGTTGCAAGGGCGAGTGCCGCAGGGGTTTCAGCTGGGCAGTGAAAAACTGCTGGATTTGCAAATTCCCAGCATTAACGCCGGGGTTCCCAGCGATGTCATTACCCGCCGCCCTGATATCGGCAGCGCTGAGGCGCAGTTGCAGGCTGCTTCGGCCAATGTCTATGCTGCGCGCACGGCGCTGCTGCCAACTGTGCAATTGAGCGGCGGCATGAGCAAATCGGCCAGCGAATTGTTTTCATTGAGCCCAGCTGTACAGGGCAGCAGTTGGAGCCTGTCGCTGGCGCAAACCCTGTTTGCCGGTGGCAAATATGTCAACCAGGTCAAACTCAGCAAGTCGCAACAACAGCGGTTGTTGGAAAGCTATCGCAAAACGATACTGACAGCTTTGCAAGAAGTGGATGATGCCTTGCACCGCACAGCAATTACCCAGCAGCAGGAGGCCAACCAGCGCGAAATCCTGCAGCAGGCAGAGCGCAGTTTGCAGTTGACGGAAGCGCGCTATCGCGAGGGTGAATACGATCTGCAATCGCTGCTGGATGCCCAGCGCAGTCTGTTCCAGGCCCAGGACTCACTGGTGCAGCAGCGCCTTGCCCGCCTGCAGGCCAGCCTCGATTTATACAAGGCTCTCGGTGGTGGTTGGCAACACCCCTAAGGTTTGAATATTTGTCAGGAATGAGCGGCACTCTCCAGTGCCGCCAGGAAGGTCTCTTCTATTTCCAGCGGTGTACTCTTGCGTTTTACCTGCTCAAAGAACACGCCCGCCTGCGGATACTGCCGGCTTAAATACATCAGCCACTGCTTTACCCGGTTGCCGCAATTTTTTTCGTGGTAGAGCGGCACTGTCTGCTGGTAATAGGCAAACAGCATCTGGCAAATCTGCAGCCAGCTCAGCGGCTGGTATTCCTCTCCCGCCAGGTGAGCTTTGATTTGTCGGGCCAGGTCGGGGCAGGCGAGCAGGCTGCGGCCAAGCATCACATCCTCGCACTGGGATTGCTCGCGGCAGCGCAGGTAATCTTCCACCGTCCAGATCTCGCCATTGGCAATCACCGGGATTTTCAATTTTGCCTTGATATCGGCGATGTAATGCCAATAGGCTGGCGGTTTATAGCCATCGGCCTTGGAGCGTGCATGCACGGTCAATTCATCGGCGCCGGCGGCTTCGACGGCGCAGGCATTGTCGAGATAGCTGGATCTATCCTCATAGCCCAGGCGAATTTTTGCTGAGACCGGAATATGCCTGGGCACAGCATCGCGCACAGCCTTGATAATATCGTGGACCCGATTGGGGCTGCGCAGCAGGCAGGCACCGCCCTCGTGGGCATTGACGGTCTTGGCCGGGCAGCCAAAATTCAGGTCTATGGCCTTGGCCCCATAGTTGACCAGCTCCAGGGCGTTGATCGCCATGGGTTCTGGCTTGCTGCCGAGCAATTGCACTTTTACCGGGGTGCCATTGGGGGTCTTACAGCCGCTTTCCAGTTCCTGGGCATATTTATAAAACACGCGGTAGGGGAGTTTTTGGTCGGTGACCCGCACAAATTCAGTCACACAGCCATCGAGGCCGCCGATTCGCGTTAAAATATCCCTGACATGGTGCTCTACAACACCCTCCATTGGAGCTAACATAATTCTCATAAAAGGCTATCGCAGGTCATTGCAGTCACAAAGTCCGGCATTTTACCCAGGCCTGGGCGAGATTGCAGGTGGTTTTGATTGATTCTGCGGCACAATCTGCGTAGATTGCGCGGCTTTTCGTTGCTAACTTGACCCACTATTCCAGGATTCACTATGACCGCCACGCCGTTTTATGACTTGATAGCCGACCCGCAATTGCGCAAAGCCATAGATGCGCAGGGCTACCAGGAGCCGACACAGGTACAGCTCAAGGCTATACCGCAGATACTGGCCGGCAAAAGCCTGCTGGTCAGCTCGAAAACGGGCAGTGGCAAAACCGCCGCGTTCCTGTTGCCCAGCTTGCAGAAAATTCTTGCCGAACCTGCTGTCAACCGCACCAGCACCCGCATTCTGATCCTGACACCTACTCGCGAGCTGGCTCGCCAGATTGTGAAAAATGCCGAGCAGTTGCTGCGTTTTACCGGGGTGAAAGTGGCCATGATCTGCGGCGGTGAAGAGTTGAAATATCAAAAGGCCCTGCTGCGCAAGAATCCCGAGGTCCTGGTGGCGACCCCCGGCCGTATGGCCGAACACATAGCTCACAAGGCCAGCGATTTTTCCGGCCTGGAGTTTTTGGTGTTGGACGAGGCTGACCGCATGCTGGAGATGGGCCTCAGTGAAGATGTATTGACCATTGCTGCCACCTGCCGCGCAGAGCGGCAGACCCTGCTGTTCTCGGCCACGCTGGAACAAAAAGGCCTGCGTCACCTTATCAAGGAGGTGATGCTGGGCGAGGCAGAGCAGATTGATATCGAAGAAAAAGCCAATGCCATCACCCAGCAAATGGTGCTGGCAGATGATGCCAAGCAGAAGGAGGCTCTGCTGGTAGCGCTGCTGGCAAAAACGTCTTTTACAAAAGTCGTGGTGTTTGCCAATACCAAGGCCAGGGCTGCGCAGTTGGATGGAGTATTGCGTTATCACCAGTATAGAGTGAGTGTCTTGCATGGCGATATAGCACAGGACCAGCGCAAAATTGCCCTGGATTATTTTCGCCAGGGCAAAACCCAGATACTGGTTGCCACCGATGTTGCTGCGCGCGGCCTCGATATACCCGGGGTGGATATTGTGATCAATGTCGATATGGCGCAGTCGGGCGATGAATATCTGCATCGTATAGGCCGCACCGGCCGTGCTGAGGCACAGGGCAGGGCGATCTCGTTTGTATCAGCCAGGGAGTGGAATCTCACCAAGAGCATCGAGCGCTATCTGGCTGTCGACTTTGAATTAATCTCTATTCCCGGTGTCACAGCTAAATACCAGGGCCCGCAAAAAATCAAGTCCTCAGGCAAGGCGGTGGGGACTAAAAAGAAAGTTGCGGCTGGCGATAAAAAATCGAACTCAGTAAAAGATGCGAAAAAAGATGGAGCCAAAGACCCAAAAGTGAAGGTGCGCGATAGAGTCAAGAAAAATATAGGCAAACGCAGAGAGCCGAGTAGTACCCCGGCTCCAGCCAATCATTTGGGGGATGGGTTTTCCGTATTCAAAATCAAGCCGCAATAGCGGCTTAATTTTTTTAGAATAAGCGGTCAAAGAGATTGACCGCTTTTGAATTTAGAGCTAGCATCTAATCAAGGTGATTAAAAATGTAGCGGCAAGTTTTACAGCAGGCAAATTTTTTAAGCATCCCGGTCTTATAGGCTTTGCTATAAAGTTCTTATAAGGGTTATTTAGTTCCATAACGTTATTACTCAATCGATCCATTGCGAGGTGATCTTTACAGAAACTTAAAAACTGATAGCTGCACCATGAAAGTTAACCATGCTTGAAAATGAACCATGAAAGTTACGTAAAGTGTTCTGTTTAAGTACAGATGATAGCGATAGAAATAAACGCTATTGACTTCGAACCTAAGAGGCGGTGACCATTTATGGCAAAAAGATCCCAGGCAAGACGCAGCAACTCTCATAACAGTTTTTCCGATGACGGCAACTACAGCAAGAAGTCCCACCACAAGTCGTCGCGAAAGCAGCAGCGAACCGATAGTAACATAGTCGAACTGAAATCCCACTCGCAAAAAATCGAAACAGCCTACTCTCCCCCTCGTTCAGCCAAACCCCTCAGCGCTAAAAACAAATCCCAGCAAGAATATATCAACGCGATAAATACCCACTCTCTGACTTTCGGTACAGGCCCAGCCGGTACAGGTAAAAGCTATTGTGCGGGCGCATTGGCGGCTGAGGCTTTGGAGTCCGGGCGCATAGAGCGCATTATCCTCACCCGCCCTGCGGTGGAGACAGGAGAAAACCTGGGCTTCCTGCCGGGAGACCTTGATACGAAGTTCTCTGTTTATATAGACGCGTTCCGCGATATATTGAACGAGCGTCTGGGTGCGGGCACGGTGGATTACTGCTTGCGTCATGGCCGTATTGTGGCTGCGCCCCTGGCCTTTATGCGCGGTAAAACTTTTAATAGTAAAACCTTCGTCATTCTGGATGAAGCACAAAACACCAGTGTTGCGCAGATGAAAATGTTCCTGACCCGCATAGGTGAGGATTGCAAGGTGGTGATCAATGGCGATATCCAGCAGAGCGATATTCGCGGCCCCAACGGTCTGGCCGATGCTATTGCCCGCCTGAGCGATTTGCCCGATGTCTATATTCATGAGTTTTCTCGTGCGGATATTGTGCGCTCAGGCCTGGTGCGCGATATTATCGATAGATACGAAATACCTGAGTAAAAAGTTCAAGTGCGCTGCATTGGCGGCGCACTTTTTCTGCCCGTGAGAGACTCGCTCTTGTTGGGTGGTGCTTTAAAATCCTTGCCAAATAATTTCAAGCGGGGCATGCTGTCGCCTTCTCTGATTTTTCTACTATTCAAATTTGTTGATGAAGCATCTTATCTGCCCGCTGTGCAAGCAGCCCCTTCTTGCAACCGATCAAGGTATCGGTTGCGCTAATCGCCATCAGTTCGATCGCGCCAGAGAAGGTTATTTTAATCTGCTGCCGGTGCAGCATAAAAATTCGCGTGAGCCGGGCGATGCGAGGCAGCAGTTGCAGGCTCGCCGCGCTTTTCTGCAGGCCGGCTTTTTTTCTCCGCTGATGGAAAAACTGCAGGAGTTAATTCCTGCAGAGACCAGCACATTGTTGGATATCGGCTGTGGCGAAGGCTATTTCACTCAGGCGATGAGTGATTCGCACCCAGATGCAGAGATCTATGGCCTGGATATATCCAAGGCGGGAGTGCGTCTGGCTGCGAGATCGGCAAGTGATAAGTTGCCGCAGAAGATCACCTATATAGTAGCTTCCAGCTATACACTGCCGCTGGCAGATTCCAGCGTGGATGTAATCACTCGAATCTATGCCCCCAGTAAAGATGAAGAGTTACAGCGCGTGCTCAAGCCCCAGGGTAAACTTATTATAGTGACGCCCGGTGAGAGGCATTTACTGGCGCTGCGGCAACAAATTTACCGGGAGTTGCGGCCGCATCCAAAGCCCCAGGCTCCACTCGGATTTAGGGAGGATTCGCAACAGCAGCTGAGTTTTTCTCTGCAGTTGCCAACGGGTGACTATACTCGCGCGCTGTTGCAGATGACCCCGTTCGCCTGGCGATTAACGCCTGCAATTCTGCAGCAAATCATTGGCAATGGCCTGCAGGACACGGCGGATTTCCAGTTGAGTGTCTATCGGCAAGTTTGATAATGTTATGATATTGCCGCAAATGTTTTGCGGTGGTTGCTTTTTGATCGAAATGCTGGGTGGGGGGTGCAATTTTAACTTCCAGCCTGTATCTTCCACAAATGTTAACTATGATGGTATTTATAAAAGTGAGTATTTTGGCATATTGAGTGCTTCATGCTTATTCGCATTGTTTTGCGGCAATATGACTTCTGATGGAAAATTAACTGCGCACCTTGGTGCATAAAATATCTTGATGCAAAGGCGCTCTGCCGCCGGCATCAGCGTTGGACAACTTTTGGTTTATGGGGAATTGCAGATGATGAATTTAAGAATGAGTGTTAAACCGGGAATTTGGTTTGGTGTAACACTATTCGGATGTTTGACTGCTCAAGCGGTGAGTGCGCAAACCGCGAACAATCTACACGATGCTGTTATTCAGGCTATAGAACTTAATCCTGATGTGCAGGCCAGCTGGCATACCTTCAAATCATCTGCCTATCAAGTGCGCGAGGCTCGTGCGGGCTATTTGCCTTCGGTGGATCTCGCGGTCAGCGGCAGCAATAATTCCCGCGATTACGACAACCGCGATCGCTACAATAGCGCCCAGGGGCAAATCTCGCTGACACAAATGCTATTTGATGGCTTTCGCGTATCAGGACAGGTGGATCACCTCGAAGAGGGCCGCTTAACCCGCTATTTCGAATTGCTGGATACTGTGGAAAGTACGGCTTTTGAAGCTGTGCGCGCCTATGAGGACGTGTCTCGCGAGCGCGAGCTGGTGGCCCTGGCCCGCGATAACTATGCAAAGCACCAGGAAGTTTACTCGCAAATCGAATCGCGCGTGAACTCAGGGGTAGGGCGCAAGGTTGACCTTGAACAGGTTGCCGGTCGCCTGGCCTTGGCGGAAACGAATTTGTTGACAGAGTCCTCGAACCTGCACGATGTCACTGCGCGCTATCTGCGTGTGGTGGGCACTCTGCCCGGTGGTGAGCTGGCTCCCACTAAATTGTCAGATAGTCAATTGCCCGCGAATATTCGCGAAACCTTGAACCTGGCCTATCAGGGCAATCCAGGCTTTCACGCGGCCATAAAAAATATTGCGGCCGCCCAGGCCAATGTCAAAGTCGAGCGCTCGGGTTATTATCCCAAGGCAGAGTTGCGCGCGCGGCAGAATATCAGCCGCAATAGCAACGGCTTCGATGAGCGTTTCGATCCAGACCGTTACGGCGAAGACAATGCGGTCGAGCTATCGCTGACCTACAATTTGTATAAAGGCGGTGGCACCCGCGCAGCAGTGCGTCGCTCGCTGGAAGATGTCAACTATGCAAAAGATCTGCGCGATAAGGCCTGTGTGGATTTGCGTCAGAATACCCAAATCGCCTTTAACGATTCGCAGCGCTTGAAAGAGCAACTGTTTTCCCTGGATCAACATCGTCTCTCCAGTGATAAGGTGCGCAATGCCTATAATGAGCAATTCAAGATTGGCCAGCGCACCCTGCTGGATATGCTCGATGCTGAAAATGAATATTTCGAGGCGAGTCGCGCCTATGCTTCGGGCTTGAGCAGCTTGAATATTGCCCATGCCCGCACGTTGGTTTCCATGGGAGGATTGTTGAAATCCCTGGATATCACTCGCGAAAATCTTGCACAGGTAAAAGATGCGAATGTCGATGGAAAAGTACATGTCGATTCCAATAGTGCCTGCCCGGTCGATGTCAACGAGCCTCTGACCCGCAAGGATTTGATTGCCGAGCGCATACATGTGGAGCCGGCTGTGGTGGCCAGGTTGAACAGCGATGCGCTGTTTGATGTAGGCAGTTCAGTGATCACTGCCAAGTCGATACAAAAACTGGATAGCTTTATTGCGCAAATCAAGGCCACTCCCAGTATTACCAGGCTAAAGGTGGAAGGTCATACCGATAACACTGGCAGTGATAAAGTCAATATTCCTCTGTCGCAAGCCAGGGCTCTGCGCGTGCACGATTATCTTGTGGCAAATGGTTTGGATAACCTTGCGATAGAATATGAAGGTTTTGGCTCGACTCGTCCTGTGGGTGACAACACCACTCCCCAGGGGCGCAGTGAAAATCGCCGCGTGGATATCACCAGTCCGCATTAATTCCAGGTTGATTTTTGATCTGTGAAAAAGCACAGCGCCGGTCAAAACGCTGTGCTTTTTTTATATTTGAATATTGTGCAGGCTCGTCTGGGCAGCCGCAGAATAATTGCGAAAAGGTACTTTGGCGGCTATAGTCAATTCAATTCTATGCTCTTTATTGATATAAGACTGCGCTCTAAGAGGAGTCCTTCATGGTAATGCAAGACCACAGCCGTTATGACAAAGGCGGTCCTCTGTTGGAATGCTTGCTGATTCTCACTCGCGCACACGGTGTCAAGGCAACTGCTGAGACACTGCTGGCTGGGCTGCCCTTGCAACATAGCCAGTTGACTCCTTCCTCTTTTTCGCGCTCTGCCAAGCGCGCAGGTTTTACCAGCAAAATTGTTTCGCGCGATCTCCTGCATTTGAATGAAGCGCTATTCCCGGCGATACTCTTGCTGGAAGAGAACAGTGCGTGTGTACTGCTGGAGCTTGATGTCGAGGCGCAATCGGCAACAGTAGTCTTTCCGGAGTTGGGCAGCACGGCCAGCGAAATACTGCTGGATGATTTGGCTGAGCGCTACACCGGTCGCGTTATTTATTCGCGGCCTCAGCTGCACTTTGATGCGCGCGCGACCACTATCGTCAAAGAGCGCAATGGCCATTGGTTTTGGGGTGTGATTACCGAGCAGCGCAATCTCTATCGCGATGTGCTCCTGAGTGCTTTTATCATCAATATGTTTGCCCTGGCATCGCCACTGTTTGTGATGAATGTCTACGATCGTGTGGTGCCCAATCATGCCACAGATACGCTCTGGGTGCTGGCCCTGGGTATTGCCTTGATGATCAGCGCCGATTTTGGTTTGCGCATGATGCGTTCCTGGTTTGTCGATTTGGCGGCGAGCCGTACCGATGTCACCCTCTCGTCGATGATTATGGAGCGGGTGCTGGGATTGAAGCTGTCCGAGCGTCCGATTTCGGTGGGTTCCTTTGCGGCGAGCTTGCAATCGTTTGAGTCGATTCGCAGCTTTATCAGTTCTGCCACTGTATTGGCATTTATCGATCTGCCTTTCGTGTTGCTGTTTACCCTGGTAATTTTATTGATCTCCTGGCCACTGATATTTCCCATTCTGGTCGGCATTATCTTGGTCTTTCTGTTTGCGGCCGCCATGCAGCATAAGATGCACAGACTGTCGGAGAGCACCAGTCAGGCGAGTGCACAGCGCAATGCGATCCTGGTCGAAAGCCTGCAGGGGCTGGAGACTTTGAAAACTCTGGGGGCTGAAGGGCGCATGCAATCCATGTGGGAAAAAACCACACTGGTTCTCTCTCGTGCATCGGTCAAGATGCGTATGCTTTCGGGTTCTGTCACCTCGGGTACATCCTGGATACAGCAAATCGTTTCTGTAGTTATTATTATTGTCGGTGTCTATCAAATTATTGGCGGCAACCTTACCCAAGGCGGCCTGATTGCTGCTTATATGCTATCGGCGCGAGTGATGGGGCCCATAGGTCAGACAGCCGCGCTATTGATGCAATACCATCACGCCGCTACTGCGCTTGCCAATCTGGATATTATTATGAACAAACCGGTGGAGCGACCCGAGGGCGCCCACTGGATCAGTCGCGCGCGCTTTCAAGGTGGTATCGAATTCAAACAGGTGGGTTTTAAGTATCCCAATGATGAGCGCGAAATTTTGCGCGGTGTTTCCCTTGCGATCAAGCCGGGGGAGCGTGTAGCGATTTTAGGGCGCAATGGCTCAGGCAAAACCACTATCGAAAAATTGATTGCCGGCCTTTACAGCCCTGCCGAAGGTACAGTGCTGATTGATGGTATTGATATCAACCAACTGGACCCGGCTGAATTGCGCCGCAACATAGGTTATGTTTCGCAGGATATCAATCTGTTTTTTGGCAGCTTGCGCGAAAATATTATTATGAGCGCTCCTCACGCCAATGATGAAATGTTGTTGGAGGCTGTGCGTCTGAGCGGCCTGGCGGAATTTGTCAATCAGCATCCCGCAGGTATGGAAATGCCGGTGGGTGAGCACGGGCAACTGCTGTCGGGTGGACAGCGGCAGAGCGTCACTATCGCCCGCGCACTGCTCAATGACCCCTCCATCTTATTGTTTGATGAGCCTACAGGCTCCATGGATCACTCCAGCGAAGAGGAGTTCAAACGCAATATCAAGACCTTTGCCGAGGGCAAAACGCTGTTGGTTATTACCCATCGCACCTCGCTGCTGGAATTGGTCGAGCGCATAATTGTGGTGGATGCCGGCAAGATTGTTGCCGATGGCCCGAAAGAGCAAGTGGTGGAAGCCTTGCGCCAGGGGCGCATCGGGAGGGCTTCATAATGAAACAGGTAAAAGAGCGCGCACAATATTATTTTCAAAAGCTGGGTGAGTGGCTGGAGAAGATCGGCGAGCCCACCAGTGCGTTTATCGACAAGATATACCAGCGTTGGCTTGCGCCTATCAAAGAGCAGACCCACGACTGGATTGACGATGCGGACTGGGCGCAGGTGCAGCAGGAGCCTCTGCGGGCCAAGGCACTTTTGCACGGTATCGCTATTGTTCTGTTGATTCTGTTGATCTGGTCTGCATTTGCCAAGATTGATGAGGTCTCGCGCGGAGAGGGCAAGGTTATTCCTGCTCAGCAACTGCAGGTTATCCAGTCTTTTGATGGCGGTGTTGTCGAAGAAATTCTGGTGCGTGAAGGCCAGGAGGTTCACAAGGGAGATTTGCTGCTGCGAATTGATTCAACGCGCTTTGTCTCCACCTTTCGCGAAAACCGCGCAGAATATTTCTCGCTGCAGGCGCGCGCCTCACGCTTGCGGGCGCTGACCTCCAGCACCCCCTTCGAGTTGCCTGCCGATATTATCAAGCTGGCCCCTGATATTGCCGAACACGAAACCCAGCTGTATAAATCCAATCGCAAGGAACTGGATGAGCAGTTATATATTTCTGCAAGCCAGTTGCAGCAGCGCCAGCAGGAGTTGCGCGAAGTTCGCGCAAAACTGGTTCAGGTTACCAGCGCGCTGGAGCTGGCCAATCACGAACTCACTGTGACCAAGCCTCTGTTGGCCAGTGGCGCGGTATCGGAAGTGGAAATTTTAAAATTGGAGGGCGCCGTCTCTAATGCACAGGGCGCTCGCCAGCAAACGCTTGCGCAGGAGCAGCGTCTTCGCTCAGCGGTTGAAGAGGCCGAGGGAAAATTGCGCGAAGTTGAGCTGACTGAGAGCAATAAATGGCGCATTGAGTTATCGGAGACCCTGGCTAAATTATCCAGCTTGACAGAGACGAGCACCGGCCTTGCCGACAAAATCAAACTCGCTGAAATTCGTGCGCCGGTGCACGGAACTGTACAGCGTCTTTATACCAATACAGTGGGTGGAGTGGTGCAGCCAGGGCACGATGTGGTTGAAATCATTCCCCTGGATGATGAATTGCTGATCGAGGCAAAAGTATCCCCGAAAGACATTGCTTTTTTACATCCCGGGCAACCGGCTATCGTAAAATTCACGGCCTATGATTTTTCTGTCTACGGCGGCCTGACAGGCACCCTGGAGCATATCAGTGCAGACACCATGAAAGATGAAAAAGAAAATGTTTACTACCTGGTGCGGGTGAAAACCGACCGCTCGGGATTTGATACATCCCTGCCAATTATCCCGGGTATGACCACCCAGGTGGATATCTTGACGGGCAAGAAAACTGTTCTATCTTATATATTGAAACCTGTGTTGCGGGCAAAACAAAATGCCCTGACTGAACGATAATGCGCCATATATTTCTCACTCCATCTCAAGCCATTTCACCGCGTTGGCAGGAAGCATTTCCATCGGCCCTGATTCTGCAGCGGGCGGATGATCTCTCGGCAAACCTCGCCGGCGTAACCTTGTGGGTGCTTTTGCCAGATACCGAGCTGTTGCAGTGGCTGCCGCGCTGGGTTCAGGCTGGTGCGCGGGTGGTAGTGCTCACCCAAAATGAAGATCCCCGTCAGGCAAAATACGTGATAGAGCAGGGGGCCAGTGGTTATTTGCATTACCTGGCTGCTGCTGCCCTGTTAAAGCAAGTTCACCAAGTGGTGCGTGTGGGCGGGCTATGGCTGGGGGCGGACTTGTTGCGGCAACTGGTGTTGGGCACAGCCGCTATCCTGAAGCCCAGTGTCCAGTCCCCTCGTCTGGATATGCTCACCCAGCGCGAAAAATCCGTGGCTGAGGCTGTCGCGGGGGGCAAAACCAATAAAGAGATTGCCCGCGACCTGGATATCACCGAGCGCACAGTCAAGGCCCATCTCAGCGCGGTATTTGATAAGTTGCAAGTGCGGGATCGTCTGCAGTTGGTGTTGGTAATGTCTGGTCGATCATAGCTTTTCCCTGTTGTTAATTCCTGTTTTTTGCATTCTTGGTCATCCACCTGTCTTTTGGGAATATTGTTTTAGTCTGGGTAGACCAGATTAATAAGTTTGCTTATTGTCCTTCAGTCCAATAGATATTTTGTCTCTTCCCGCTACAATTACTGTAAATCTGGAAATCCAGTTGCATACCCATTCCCCTTGATTCAGTTTATATTTTTAAATTCGGAGTTTTGTTATGGCTAACACTGTCGCCACCGTTGCATCTCTTGAAGGCAAAGCTTGGGCAAAAGCGCCTGACGGCACTTTGCGCCCGCTGATGGTTGGCGATAGGGTGACCCAGGCTGAATCTGTGGTGACGGAAACGGGGGCGAGGGTTGAGCTTGACTTTGGCGAAGGCAATCCGGTGGTCATTAATGGTGGTCAGGATGTGGCCATGAGCCCCGATCTTTGGACCGATCATGCCGCCGATGAAAAAGAGGCTGCAGTCCAGGATGCCTCTGTGCAAGAGGCTCTGACTATTTTAAATAATGGCGGCGACCTGACTCAAAATCTTGAGGCAACGGCAGCGGGCCTGGCGGGTGGTGGCGCTGATGAGGGGCACGGCTTTGTCCAGTTAACGCGCATTGTGGAGACCACAACGGGGCAATCGTTTAATTTTGGCATTGACAATGCGCCGGAAGCTATTGCGCTTGCGCAGTCTGCGGTGGGAAATCATCCGGCAGAATTTGCCGGAGCCAGCGGTGAAGTAATCGAAGATATTGTTCTCTTCACGGGCGGAAAACTGACTATCAGCGATAGGGACGCGGGAGAGGCTGTATTTCAGGCACAAACCACTAGTACCCAGTACGGCGTTTTTACCTTGCAGACCGATGGCACCTGGCGGTATGAACTTAACAATGACAATCCTGATATTCAAGCCTTGCGCGAAGGCGAGACTCTTCCCACCAAAGAGGTGTTCGACGTAAAAAGTGCCGATGGCACTACCCAGACCATCACCATTTCTATTGTGGGCACCAATGATGTAGCATCCATTATTCCCGAGCCTGTTATGTCGAGCGGCGGCACCAGTGCGAATGATGCAGCTACTGTTAAGGAAGATTCAATATTGACGGCGAGCGGCCGGCTATTGGTCAGTGATGTCGATAGAGGTGAGGCTTTCTTTGAGGTGCAAACCAATGTGCCGGGAGCCCATGGCGTATTCTCGATTGATGCCGAGGGCAACTGGACTTACACCCTCAACAACGAAGATCCTGCAGTACAGAATTTAGCTGAAGGCCAGACCTTGCCTCCGGAAATTTTTACTGTGAAAAGCTTGGACGGTTCAGCTTCTCATCCCGTCACCATCACCATCATGGGCACCAGCTTTGGCCCCGAGGCTGTAGGTGATAGATTTACTGTTGTCGAAGATACGCCCCTGCTGCTTTCCCCTGCGCAGCTATTGGCAAATGATACTGACAAAGATGGCGATACCTTAACCATTACTACCGTACAGGACGCTACTCATGGCACAGTGCTCTGGTCAAACGGGCAAATAAAATTTACGCCCGATCCTCTCTACAATGGTCCGGCTTCTTTTACTTACACTGTGGTTGATGCACAGGGTAATAGCTCAACAGCAACAGTCACGCTCAATGTTGCCCCGGTCAACAATGCTCCTGCTTCCGATGATCAAAGCCTGACAACAGCAGAGGATATCCCTGTTTCTGGCCAAGTGGCTGCAACGGATGTTGATGGCGATACCCTCAGTTATAGCATCACCACCAACCCCCAACATGGAACGGTAGACCTTGATCCGGCAACGGGTAAATTTGTTTACACTCCGAATAAAGATTACAACGGCCCGGACAGCTTTGTGGTTACCGTATCGGATGGTCATGGTAATAACCAATCTACAACAGGTTCGGAAAAAACCGATGAAGCTACTGGCACCAGTACCAGTATTATTAGTATCAATGTAACCCCTTTAAATGATCTTCCCGTCACCGCCAACCAAAATCTGACAACGCCCGAAGATATTCCCCTTCCAGGCAAAGTAATTGCCACCGATGTGGATGGCGATAGCCTCGGCTACACCCTTACCACCACACCGACTCATGGAACAGTGACTCTCGACCCATCGACGGGCGATTTTGTTTATCGCCCTGCTAAAGACTTCAATGGTTCAGATAGTTTTATTGTCACCGTCTCTGACGGGCATGGTGGTACAGCTACCAGCACTATCACCATTGGCGTAACGCCTGTCAACGATCAACCAGAATCAGTGACTGGTAGCGGTGCTGTAAAAGAAGATGTGATCATCACTACCGGTGGCAAGCTTACCGTAAACGATGTGGATGCTGGTGAGTCTGTATTCCAGATTCAAACTAATGTTCCGGGTGCCCACGGCAGTTTCTCGATAGATGTCGATGGCAACTGGAACTATCAACTGAACAATGCTGATCCTGTTGTACAGGCATTGAGTGAAGGTGAAACCTTACCGAACGAAGTTTTCACTGTCAAAAGTGCAGACGGTACTACGCACACGGTAACCGTGAGCATCACGGGTACTAACGATGCGGCGATTATTACACCTGCGGTAGGTTCTACCGATACGGGTGCCGTGAAAGAAGATGTAACTCTGACCACCGGTGGCAAGTTGACTGTTACCGATGTGGATGATGGCGAAGCCGTCTTCCAGGTGCAAAACAATATTCCGGGTGCGCACGGCAG
>DATMSP010000035.1:0-14810 GCA_035565295.1 Cellvibrio sp.
ATTATTCTTACTCTCTTTCAATTTCTGTCGATGGTGTGCCAGTAGCCAATAACTCAAGCTTTGGCTCGGACTGGGCAACCTTATCGGTAAATCTTAGTAAAGGTATACACACTATAAGTATACGCGCATCTAACAATTACCCTTCGCAGTACAGCCAGCCACCATCCTTCTCAGTGGATGACGTAAAGTTCGACTCCAATCCAAATAAGAATGATGCAGATCTGGATGGAATTGGCAATGAGTACGACAATTGCCCCTCCGCTGCCAACCCAACCCAAGCCGATATCGACGGAGATGGCGCAGGCGATGCCTGCGACCTCAGCGATAACCGCCCCAAAGATACTGATGCCGATGGTATTGTTGACTATATCGATAACTGCCCCACCGTAAAAAATCCAGACCAAAAAAATAGGGATGGAGATAACTTCGGCGATGCCTGCGATGAAGACATCGATGGCGACGGCATAAGCAATGCTGCAGAAAAAGCATTTACGTTTATGAACGAGCTGGATCCCACCGATGCCGCTAAAGATCAAGATGGTGACGGAGTGAGCAATGGTTTTGAAATAGCGAATTCGACCAATCCAGCCATTGCAGATGTGTTTCCGACTATTTCTTTACTTGATTATTACCCCCTGGGAGAAATCAATTCTACTTATCACTTCATACATTCTGATATATCTCTATCTGTCGATGCCGACATGAAGAGATTGACAACTCCAAACACTTACCTAGTGACAATCAAATTTGATAACCCCGTCATAGGAGCGAGTGAGTCAACTCATAAAATTGAACGTAGAGATAGCGGTATCTATTTGATTGAAGGCAATATCGGTACAGAGGACCAAATTGAATACGACAACTATTTGATTTTACCTGCAAGCATGAAGTTAGGCGGTAGCATAACCAACCAGAGCAAAATAACGCCTGTGGGCAATGGCAGCATCATCGCACAAAATACGAAAGTCACATTTGAACTGATAAAAACCGGAAAAGCGGAATGGAAAGGTATCAGCTACCCCTCCATAACTATCAGAAGGACCATAAGCACCACTTTCGTAGGGCAAAGTACCCCCCAGGAAGAGCACTCGGACGACATCACCTATTTGAAAGGCCTTGGTCAAGCGGGAGGGGACGGTTATGTTTACGACAAGATAGATATCGTCAGCCTGGATACCGTCCCGCAAACTCCGATAGAAACGACTCCTCCGCAAACGCCGGTGGAAACGACTCCTCCGCAAGTACCGGTGGAAACGACTCCTCCGCAAACGCCGGTGGAAACGCCCCCTCCGCAAGTACCGGTGGAAACTGCTCCTCCTCAAGTACCGGTGGAAACTGCTCCTCCGCAAGCGCCAGTGGAAACTGCTCCTCCGCAAGCACCGGTGGAAACTGCTCCAGCCAAGAAAAAATCCGGGGGCGGAGCAACAGACCTTTGGCTGCTGACAGGGCTGATTTTACTATTGTTGGCGAATACCAGAAACAGGATTTCGGTTCAGCAAAGTCGTCGCTATATTTCCTGACTATTTCCCACCGGGTTGCGATTCATTAATCGCAACCCGTTTTCCTGTCCAAGAACCGCTGAAAAATATTGCCGGGGCGGTCAGCCGCCACTACGACAGCGCAGGTATTTTTTGCGGAGACTCTTTAGTTGCACATATCCGCAAAACGATTCTCTACAGTCAAATCAATTGCCTGGGCAAACCCTGGCAAGGTGATTTGATTTTGCGTAATAGTGATTTGACTTTCGTCGATCAGCCCTTCACCAAAATGATAGATGGTATCAAAATTACCGCGGGTAACCCCCTGGTCATGCGCAACCGCCCTGGCAACAGTCGCACCGCGATGCTCGCTGTATTGCCCGAAAGCTGCACTGCCATAACGGCGCTGCAGCATAGCCTCCACCACATGAGGCGCAAGCACGCTGGCAGTGGCATTGTTGCCGCCAAAGCCTTTCGAATTTAAAAAAGCGATATCAATGGGAGAGGCTTTGCGATCTATATCCTGAATTGCTATTTGCAGACGATCAGCGTAGACATCATCGGCAACCTTATCGATAGTTTTGATTCCGGGAATCAAACCATATTTAAAAATACCGAGAGAGGAAAGCAATTGCTCGCCACTGGCCGCCGACAGCGAGTGCCCCACATAAGACTTCACCGCCGATACCGGCCACTGCTCAATGCCAAATACTTTCGCCACTTCATCAAAGATATGCGACTCGGTCACGCGGTTTTGCGGCGTACTTGAACCGTGAGCCTGGATCATGGAGCGCTCGCGAATGGACTCATCGCCCAGTATCGCGCGCGCCGCCGCCACTGCTTTTGCCATGGTAATGTAGTTGCCGGGACCGGGAGCGGAGATGGATTTTTTGAAACCATCAGCATTGATAAACACATCGCTGACCGCACCGTGTATATCTGCACCCAACTCCATAACCAGGGCATCATCCATCAACACAATATACTGGGTCGCTTCTGCTATGGTGAAGCCCGCGTTCTCGCCAAAGGGTCGGCTGGTGCGGCGCGGGTCGGCAATATCGCTGTTATCGAGCTTTTTCAGTTTCTCTTCGCTGGCCAGGGCACCCATGGTGGCGTAGCCATCAATAATCTCCGGCAGTATGGGTGCCTCGGCGTTGCCCACCACGGCGACGCGGCATTTGCCACTGCCGATATCTTCCACAGCTGCGCGCAAGTTGTAGAGGAAAGAGGCACAGGCTCCTACAGCGGCACCGGTATGACCGACGCTGCCGAGAATATAAGCATTCACAAAATCTGCCGGCATGGTATTCAAACCCAGTGGGCACTGCTTGGTACTGACACGACCGCCTTTGAGCCGCGCCTGCAGCATGCCACCAAAACCAAATTCATCCATCTGGCTCATCACATTGCTGGCATAGACGCCCACCTGGTCTGGCTTGACCGCATTCGCAATCGTCTGCCAATCTATACCAATAGACTGGATTGCATCGGAAGCACCTATCACCGCCATTTGGATAGCACGCGGGTGGAAGTGGGAATTGTAGAGCGCGCCCGGATTGAAACCGCGCGGCAACTGCCCAGCCGATTTCACCGGCAATTCGCGGTAACTATCGAATTTAACTTCAACGCTGTGGGGCACAGTTACCCGCACGCGGTCGCCGTCTATATCTTCTACCGTCCAATCGGCGGGTATGGGTTCGGGCAACTCGCGGCCGCGCAATTCAAACACTATAGGTTCACCACCACCCAAAGCGGCACTTTTTTGCCAGTGAGCGGCATCCACATCAAAGTGTGTTTTTTCAATGCGGCGAATCAAGGTGCCGTCCAATATGGCAGCGCCAAATTCAGTTTCTATCTGCGCCAGTGTATAACTGCGGCCAGTGTCATCGCGGAATTGTTCATCGCTATAGCTCAGCAGCCCCATCATCACAGCCAGGCCTGCAAGGGTCTCCTGACGCTCGTGTGCGGGCAGACTCTCTATAACCATGCGCCTGTAGGCGTGATGACCAGAGCTGCGCCCCGCTGCGTTAAAACCTCCAAATCCGACAATAATTGGCAAATGCGACATAAAAACAACCTCAGAACATCAAAATGTAACAATTGCGCCAGTGTAGGGATTAGGCCTGGCAAAGTCACAGCCGAATAAGCCATAATATATGTCAATTTAGCCATTCATTATTAAGAGCGCCATGAACAACCAGAAGGGCCAAACAACGAATATCAGCTTTGTGCTATTGGAGAATATGCTGGCAACCAGTGCCACCCTGCCCTCCGAGATGCTGCTGGCAGCGCAAAGTGCCGTCTCCCGCACCAGTAAAGGCAAAACGTCTACCCAATTGAATATTCGCACCCTCAGCATTGATGGCAACAGTGTCGCTACCCGCCCCGGTCTGCGCTGGCAGCCGGATATGGCCATAGACCAGGCCAAGGATAATCAAATCATCTATATCCCCGGCCTCTGGCGCAATCCACGCCCGGTTATCAAAAAGAATCTGGCTCTGGTCGCCTGGCTGAAGCAGGAATATCAAAATGGCGCGCTGATCTGTGCAGTGGGAACCGGCTGTTGCTTTCTCGCTGAAGCGGGTTTGCTGGATGCCAAGGCCGCGACAACTCACTGGCATTACTTTGATCAATTCCAAAAGGATTATCCGAGGGTGCAATTGAAACGGCAGTATTTTATCACCCAGGCGGGCAACCTATATTGTGCGGCCAGCGTCAACTCCCTGGCCGATTTGACCGTGCATTTCATCCAGCGGTTATTGGGTCGGGAAATTGCGAATCATGTCGAACGCCATTTTTCCCACGAAATTCGTCGCGCCTATGAAGCCAGCGGTTTCTTCGAGCAGGAACACAGTCGCCATCCCGATGAAGACATCACGCAAATCCAGATCTGGCTGCAGGACAACTATCACCGCGAAATAATTATGCCGCAACTGGCTGAGCGTTTTGGCATGAGCACGCGCACGCTCAATCGCCGCTTTAAGGCGGCGCTGGGAGTTTCTCCCTTGGATTTTCTGCAGGAGATTCGCGTGAACATAGCCAAAGACCTGTTAAAGACCAGCAATCTTTCCATCAACGAAATTGCCGATAAGGTGGGCTATCAGGACACCAGTTTTTTTACCGCGCTATTTAAAAAACACCTTGCCACCACCCCTTTAGCTTATCGCACCACAGTAAGGGCAAAACTATTCAGCGCCTCCTAAGCAGCATTTTTCCGCAGAAAAATAACATCATTGGCGATGAACTCAACCTCTGCCCCCAAATTTTCAGCCAGCCAGACAAAAGTGCTGCGCGAAAAGAAAATAATATGGGTGGGATCAGTTTTGTAATGCCAGCGAGAAAACAACTCGGGACTCAGAACCAGCTTGGTCATAAGCGCTAATGTCCCTCCTGCCCGCAGGCAAGGCCACAGGGTCTGAATCACCTGACGCGGTTGCTGCAGATGTTCGAATACTTCGGTAGCGGTAATAAAATCATATTGCTGCTGCAGTACACTGGTGTCGGGAAAGTAAAATGGGTCGAACAAGGCCATGCTATGGCCGCGCTCGGCAAACATGGTCGCCAGCACCGGACCCGGGCCGCAGCCAAAATCCAGGCCTCTCGCCCCGGCTTCAAGGCGCAGGATTAAAGGGGCATAGACACGCTGCAAAAATTGGCGGTAATGGGGTTCATCATTATTCTGATGCAAATCATATTGAGCCTTTTCATCGCAGGCCGACAGATAAAAGTGGGGAGGCACAAATACCAATTCACATTGCTCGCATTGATAATAGAGTCGCGTATTATCCTGGAAAAAAGCATTGACCCTTGCACAGCCGCAAAGTGGGCAACCTATATCATTCATGGGCTATATTCGCTCAAATTACTGACTAACATGTGAAGTTTATGCACCGCAATGGATCAGGCCAGCCCATATAGTAACCAACCTCACCTTCTTATGCTATAAAACACTTAACGGACATTCGAAAGCTCAAAATGTTATTAAGAAATGGAATTTTTACCTTGAAATTTATCGGCAAACTATCAATATTGATAGTGAGGGTCGCCAATATTCACGGGTCTCGCGAATGAACCAAGAGCGCTGAATTTGCACCAACCTTCGTCAACGATGAAAAATATAGGTTAATGAAAATACAGGTTAAGGAGTTCTATGATGAAATCTGCTGTCGACGTTGTATATCGTGATCTAACCTCTTCTGCTGCACTCAATGACACCATCTCCAAGAAAATCGAAAAGCTCAACCGCTATACGGACCAGATAGTCCATAGCCGCGTCGTCATTGATATACCCCACAACCACAAACACAAAGGTAAGCAATTCCGCGCCTCCATAGAAATTGATATGAAAGGCTCTCCCATTGCCGTGACCCAGGATAACGAATCCATTCATATCGCCGTGCGCGATGCATTCAACACTGCCGAGCGTAAAATCAAACAGCTTTCCGCTCGACAACGCGTTGCCCATTAAATTAAATACCTCTCAGTCATTTCCTGACTCATAAACGAAAAAGCCGAAATTTCAAAAGAAATTTCGGCTTGGATCGAGGTCAAATTTCCCGCTTAGGCTTTGGCCGCATCCAGCTGCTTGGACATAAGGTCTATCAGGGTATTGAAATTGGCCAGCGACTGCAAATGGGCATAGATCAATTCCAATCCGTCTTTTTTAAATAATTCCAGCGCATCTTCATCTTTTAATGCTTTTAATTTTTCACGCTTAACGACATAAAAGCCGGTCAGGTTTACATTAGCGGCATCGTGATGCTTAAAGGATATGTTGGCTTGCATAGGCTCCAACAAATCCAGCTTGTGTAATAGCGAGCAAAATTGTCCACTGACCTCTGCGCGCGTTTGGTAATCTTTTAAGAATTCAATCACTTCGTTCAGGTGCGCGCTGCGTTCACCCTTATCATCAAACAGGCGGAAACCCTTGCTGCCATCAGGCAGGCAGGCCTTACTGCCCTCGTCAATGCAGATAGATAATAGGTCTGAGTCCTTGTTTGTACCCAGGACAAAGGGATAGCGACGAACAAACGCTGGAACATAACGGGTAACAAACAGGTTCTTGTCATCCAGCAATAAATTCTGATCTTCCTTAAGGCCCATTACCGCCAGAGGTACAAAACCGCCTTCGTTATTGGTCGCCGAAAAAACAATGGGGTACTCGACCGCAGCCTGAACAATCTCATTGGCCAGTAGAGGCACTGAATTCAGATTGGCGACAAAGTCATAACTCTCGATATTAACAGACCAGCCTGCATGCTTGTTGGAAAGGGGCTGGATATTGTCGTAGATAATCAGTTGCTTGGACACGGAAAAACCTCTTTTTTTATTGTCTATGCACAGACGTGCGCCGGAAAAAATAAGCCAGCATAGTAGCACTTTGGCATGGCAGTGCCACTACCCAAAAGGGGGATACAAGAAAATTGGTGGGGAAAAATTACAAAAAAATGGTCGGGAGCGGCAGGATTATCAGCCGCTCCATCCCAGGAGCCCATTGAAAAGCCACAAACCTATTGATAAAGCTATAAATATAGGCCGCCGCGCCCCAACACCCCCTATATAACTAATTGATTTACAAAAGATTTTTTGATAAGGAAAAACTATTTTGGGACAAGGATACAACTGTCGACTGATGTTGATAATGACTGGCGATTAAATATCACACAAAATACAACAGCACCCTATGTGAAACGCTTTTTTACCAGCAAGAAAAGGTGTTGCGAAATTTACACTCCGGTGGCCCAAGCCATCAACCAGATTTCACCATGCTTAAGCAGCCCGGTATTTTATCCGACTGTTCGCACAAATGAGGCCTCTCTATTAAAATGCGGATTACTGCTTCACTACCCCAAAAGGAACTATAAATGAAATTCGAATACAAAACCTTGAAATTTACCCTACCCACTTCGGCCTGGATTCCCTCCGGTGACGTTAACGCTGACGAGCTTGATGTAGAGCTAAATAAATTAGGTGAACTCGGCTGGGATCTTGTCAGCGCCGTAACCACCAATGTGGGTGCCGGCGGATCGAAACTTATCGTTGCCATATTCAAACGTGCAGTCTCGGCATAGTCATTTCCGTAGAACACTGCTTGATGCAAAAAAGCCGAGCAAGACGCTCGGCTTTTTCACCCGCCTATATCATTAGCGCAGTCCAAAAAACTTCTTGACTCCAGAGGGTTCACTGTTGTCAAAATCACCAAGACCGTTTGTATGGCGTAATTCCTGGTAGTGATTGTAAATTTCTTGCGCTCTAGCGGCGACATAGGCTTGCTCTTCCGGAGCCAGCACCAAGTCGACACCATACAAGGTTTTATAGCTATTCACAAAACTCCGCCTGGATACTGACGAAAGAGATTTGTCACCACGCAAGGCTATAACTTCCGACACGGCCAATGTTTCTAAAGCCGATGGCCTTCGCTGCGCCTCGGTGGCTTCATTTCCTATTCTTGGTCTCGTATAAATGGTGAGTCCATCCAACTCAACGGTCGAACCATTTATGATCGCAAGATGCATGTAAAACTTGGCTGACTTCTCATCAGCAGCTTTAACCGCGCGGTTAGTTAATATATGCAGAGCAACCAGGTCGCCTTTCTTTCCCAACTCCTGTAAAACATTATCAGTATAGGTGTTGTAGACCTCAGTATCCTGTTGATCAAAATAACCTCGCTCACCAAGCCAGCCATGCAATCGAGAGATTTCCGACGGAGACAAAATCGCATAAGACTGACCATCTATGATGACTGGCTTAGTCGTATCCATTGTCGAAAAATTTAGCTCGGCAGCACCATCTTTCGACTCCGGTTGCTCAATGCTCTCTGCTCTTTCAGGTAGCACAATTAACTCCGTAGTTTCGCGCAAGGCATTGGCAGCAGGAATCTCCGGTTCAGTCGAGTAAGTAAGCATACCCACGATCACAACACCCAGAAAAACCGCCCCAGCAATAACCTTCGCACAGATATTCCTAGATAAGGACATAATCAATTCCCTCAAAGATTAAATTCGTTTTTATTGCACGCCACAAATATTTTTCATTTTCACTTTGTTATTCTGACAAATTGATAAATTAACATCGCGGATTGCACTTGGCTGGCTGTAGCAGGAACTGGCACCCCAGGCGCCAGCTCCTGAACCTACAGCACCTACGGCTAATAGCGCCCAACCATAAGGATTGCTTGTAAGCGCGAGGGCTGCCGCCCCGCCAGCAAGCCCCCCCGCACCTATGGTTGAACCGCCGAGAACATACCTTTCACATGTTCTGACAGCTTCTGCGTAGATACCCTGGGCATCTCGATCACACTGAGCAAAATCACTTTCAATTGTCTGGCACTCTTGCGGAGTTTCTAGGGGCACTCCAGGAAAGTAAGGCGGAGGCTCTGGAAAGGGGAAATCAGGAAAATAATAAGGTTCGAAGGCAGGCCATGCAGTAACGGTCATTTCATCCACTTTGAGACACGCACCGTCATCGACGCCATTGGTACACTCGGAATTAGCCTGCGAGAACTGCGCGAGTAGTAATAGGGGGAGAGTTGCAATAAAAACAACAATAGATTGAATGAATTTTTTCATAATAATATCCAGAATTCCTTATATGAGTGAATGTTTCTACCGCCCCCATATCTCGAGGGCGCGCTTATAATCAATCAATTAACGCACAAATGCAACTAATTATCATTAGCATTTAATGATTTTCCTGTTGTGCCTGGATTAGCTTCATTGATTTGAACTCAATCAGGTTATAGAAATTGGGCATTAATACAGCAAGCGGAAGCGCGTCAGGCTCCTTTGGAACGGCTATCTAATATTGATGACCTGCCCTCGATGATTTCAAAATACGTGCGATCCAACCCTGTGCACACTTGAGCGCAGCTCTGGCCTGGTGACAATAAACATTCAAGAGTAAGTCGCGCGGTGGAAAAGCCAAAATTACGACAAGCCGGTTTGTATCGGCATAGGTATGGCCATTTATTGTTTAAAGTGGTAATGGCTTCAATAAACTCTGAGGTGCGCGGGATAATGCCAATCAGAAAATGAAAGTGCAGGTCATGATACGGTCAAACGAGTAAAAGTAAATACCGGGCTTCCGCTAAGTACAGTGAACTGAAAAAGATAATTGGGATATTTACTCATTGAACAGCTTTCGATCACTCGTTGATCCAGCCGAGACAGAGTAGAAATATAATACGAAGAGAATTTATAAATATAAAAAAAGACATTCAAAAAATGCTTTTTTTGTAGAGTAAAATGGTCGGAACGGCGGGATTTGAACCCACGACCCCTACACCCCCAGTATAGTGCGCTACCTGGCTGCGCTACGCTCCGACTTACATAAAACTTTGCACAAATTTTCACCTGTGCCCGACACTCAATCTCTGCAGTGCCGCGAGGGAGGCGGCATGATACCGCAATTTATTTGGATTGCAACAGAAGACTGAACAGATAATAAAATTACTTGGTTTTTAACAGATGCAGAACCTGCTCCAACTCACCAATCATCTGTGATACCAGTTGGGTAAATTGGCTGCTATCGCCAGGTGAAGCCTCACTGGTCATCTGCAGGCGGGCTCCGCCAATGGTAAAACCCTGGTCGTAGAGCAGCGAGCGAATCTGACGTATGGTCAGTACATCCTGACGCTGGTAGTAGCGGCGGTTACCGCGGCGCTTGACCGGTTTTAGTTGCGGGAACTCCTGCTCCCAATAGCGCAGCACATGGGGTTTGACTGCACACAACTCACTCACTTCACCAATAGCAAAGTAACGTTTCCCGGGGATAACCGGGAGTTCGTCATTATGACTGGGTTCCAGCATAGGCCTCTACTCGAGCTTTTAATTTCTGTCCTGGACGAAAGGTCACCACCCTTCGTGCACTAATGGGAATCTCTTCGCCCGTCTTGGGGTTGCGGCCGGGCCGCTGGCTCTTATCGCGCAGGTCAAAATTGCCAAATCCGGACAATTTGACCTGCTCGTTATTTTCCAGCGCATGGCGAATCTCTTCGAAGAAAAGCTCCACCAGCTCTTTGGCTTCACGCTTGTTCAGGCCCAAGTCCTCATACAGCTTTTCAGCCAAATCAGCCTTGGTTAGGGCACCATCCGACATAGTTATTATTCCTATCTGAGGGCGGCAGCAAATTTAACCTCCAAAGATTTAATAATGCCATCTATGGAAGCATTGATTTCGTCTTCTGTAAGAGTGCGCGAAGGATGTTGAAAGGTCAAGCCCAAAGCGACACTTTTTCTTTGTGGATCAATGCCTTTGCCCATATATACGTCAAACACCTTTAAGTCAGTCAGGTGTTCTCCAGCCCGCTCTGCCACAACATCCGTCAATGTTTTGACGGCCAGCTGGCGATCCACCAGCAGCGCCAAATCGCGGCGAACCTCGGGGAATCGGGAGAGTGCTGAAAATGCAGGTACTCGCGCCTTGACCACGGCGCTCAATTTCAACTCAAATAAGTAGACCGCCCCAGGAATATCCAATTGCTGCTGCAAGGTGGGGTGCAGCGCACCTATATAACCCTGCAGTTCTCCATCGCGGTGGATAGCGGCGGTTTGCCCAGGATGCAGGGCCGAATGGGTGGCCGGCTGGAAACTGAAGCTGGCCTTATCCCCAGTTACCGCGAGCAGTGATTCCAAATCGCCTTTGATATCAAAGAAATCCACAGTATCGGCGGCATTAGCCCAGGACTCCGGCAAGCGGCGGCCATAGATCAGCCCCGCCAGCATTGCCTCCTGCTGCAAGCCTGAGGCCGCTGGCACAAAGCGCAAGCCGGACTCAAATAAACGCACCCGCTCCTGCTGGCGATTCAGGTTATGGCGCAGCACATTGACCAGGCCGGGAAACAGGCTGGTGCGCATGGCCGCCATATCGGCGCTGATGGGATTGCGCAATACCACAGGCTCAACACCCGGGTCGAAGAGCGCCGATAGTTTGGGCTCGATAAAACTGAACGTAATAGCTTCCTGGTAACCGCGGGCCACCAACTGATTGCGCACCGCCGGCAAGCCCACAAGCGCTTCGGGGCGCTCGCCAATCTCAATCGGTGTGGCCAGGCTTCGGGTCGGCAGGCGGTTGTAGCCGTAGACGCGAGCCAACTCTTCCAGCAAATCGGCCTCGATGGAAATATCAAAGCGATAGCTGGGCACTGCGAAAGTCCAGCCCTCGGCATTTTGCGATAGCAGGCTTAACCCCAGGCGAGTCAGGATATCGACCACTTCGGCATCCGCCATCACCAGGCTTAAACCGCTGAGAATACGCGCTTTGCGCAAAGTCACCTGGCGCTCCTGCGGCAAGTGCTGATTGGTGACATGCACCAGCGCACCCGCTTCCCCACCCACTATCTGCAACAGCAACTCTGTTGCGCGCTCGATAGCCTCAACTTGCAAATTGTAATCGACACCGCGCTCAAAACGATGCGAGGAGTCTGTATGCAAGCCATAGCTGCGCGCGCGCCCGGCAACTGCGAGAGGATTAAAGAAAGCGCTCTCCAGGAACAGATCGCGAGTGGTCTCGCTCACGGCGCTGGCCTTGCCTCCCATTACACCGGCAATAGCCAGAGGCGCAACTGAATCGGCGATAACCATGGTGTCGGCATTGAGTTTTATTTCCTGGCCATCGAGCAAGGTAATAGCTTCACCCTGCCCTGCCAGGCGCACATCAATTGCACCATTCAACTTATTGAGATCGAAGGCGTGCATAGGTTGGCCCAGTTCGATCAACACATAGTTGGTAACGTCAACTACAGCATCGATACTGCGCAGACCCGCGCGCTGCAATTTGTCCTGCAGCCAGGCAGGACTTGGGCGAGTGATATCTATATTGCGAATCACACGGCCTACATAGCGGCTGCAGGCAGCATCGGCAGACAGCTTTACTGTCAGGGTATCACCAACGCTTGGCGCTACCGCATTTATCGCAGGAGCCTGTACAGCTGCGCGAAACAGCACACCCACTTCGCGAGCTATACCTTTCACACTCAGGCAGTCGCTGCGATTCGGTGTTAAATCCACTTCGATCAATTTATCGTCAAGGTTTAAATATTCACGGATATCCTTGCCAACCGGCGCATCTGCGGCCAGCTCCCACAGGCCTGAATCATCATCGCCGGCCTTTAATTCTGTCTGGCCACACAACATACCGAAAGATTCCACACCGCGCAGCTTGGCTTTTTTGATATGGAAATCACCCGGCAACTCAGCCCCTATTGTGGCGAAGGGAATCTTGATTCCCACGCGTGCATTTGCCGCACCGCAGACTACTTGAGTTGGACCATCCGGCAGGCCTGCCACCTGGCAGACCCGCAATTTATCCGCATCGGGATGCTGCTCGCAGGCAACAATCTCTCCGACAATCACACCACTGAAATCGCCTGCCAGAGTCTCAATCGCATCAACTTCCAGACCAGCCATAGTGAGCTGTGCCACCAATTCATCGGTAGACACCGAAGGATTGACCCACTCGCGCAACCAGGATTCACTTACTTTCATATTTTCTTTCCCGTAGGTTGGGGCAGGCAAAGCGCACCCCAACAATCAATCTTGTTCGTTGGGGTGCAGCCTGCCCGCAGACCTTACCACCAACCTACACACCCTTTAGAATTGTTTCAGGAATCGCAGATCGTTTTCAAAAAACAAACGCAAATCATTTACGCCGTAACGCAACATCGCCAGACGCTCTACCCCCATACCAAAAGCAAAACCGGTATAGGTTTCAGGATCGACACCACTGGCTTTAAAAACTTCTGGATGAACCATTCCACAACCACCCACTTCCAGCCAACCGGAATTCTTGCACATACGGCAGCCTTTGCCGCGGCACTGGGTGCACTGGATATCCATTTCCGCAGAAGGTTCTGTAAATGGAAAATAGGAGGGGCGAAAGCGCACAGGGACATCCGCCTCAAAAAATGTTTTGAGGAATTGATCCATAGTGCCTTTCAAATCGGCAAAGCTAATATTCTTATCAACGACCAAACCTTCAACCTGGTGGAACATGGGAGAATGAGTCACATCGGAATCACAGCGGTAGACGCGCCCCGGGCAAATCACGCGGATTGGCGGTTTTTTATTTTCCATGGTGCGAACTTGCACTGGCGACGTATGGGTGCGCAGCACATGGGTATCATCCACATAAAACGTATCGTGCATAGCGCGCGCTGGATGGTGCGAAGGAATGTTGAGCGCTTCGAAATTGTGATAGTCATCTTCAATTTCCGGCCCAACTTCCACGCTGTAGCCCACTGCGGAAAAAATTTCTTCAATGCGCTGCAAAGTGCGAGTCACCGGATGCAAACCCCCAGTATGCTGGCCGCGCCCCGGCAGGGTGACATCAACTATGTCAGCGGCAAGCTTGGCAGCAATGGCTGCCTGTTCAAGGTTATCCTTGCGCGCACTTAACGCCTCTTGCACCGCATCTTTTGCTTTATTGATTTCTGCACCAGCAGCGGGACGCTCTTCTGGGGATAATTTGCCGAGCGTTTTCATCAGCGCGGTAATACTGCCGTTCTTACCAAGATAATCAACACGAACAGCATCAAGCGCGGCAAGGTCGTGAGCACCAGCAACTAATTTGAGCGCTTCTTCAGTAAGCGCAGCGAGATTTTCCATCTGCTTTTCCAGTCTGAGTATTAAGATATATTGAGTTCAAATTGCTTGCACCACAACCCCGTATTGTTTCTGCAGGACTCGCGGCACTCGCTAAAAAATCTTTGGCAGATTCAAGGGACAACATAGGTTTAATGCGTTTTATCGCCCTACAGATTCAGGCTCAACCTCTCCTGCAGCATCTACTTTGCCAGGCAAAAGATAGCCACAATCAGGTTTGCCCAGGACTTACACTGAATCTACGGAAAATGATTGGATGGATTCGCATAACAATCCGATTACATTCATAAAAAAAGGGAGAAGCCCTAAAGCTCCTCCCCTTTTCATCGCGTTCACAGCGGTGTCAATTGCTCAACACCTGAAGTCGTTGGACGATTAAGCAGCCAGAGCTGTTTTAGCCTTCGCAACAACAGCAGCAAATGCCGCTTTATCATGTACAGCCAGGTCAGCCAGAACACGGCGATCCAATACGATGCTGGCTTTTTTCAGGCCGGCAATCAACTGGCTGTAGGACAGGCCTTCAGCGCGAGATTGTGCATTGATACGAGTGATCCACAGAGCGCGGAAATTACGCTTCTTAACGCGGCGATCACGGTAAGCGTATTGACCTGCTTTGATAACTGCCTGCTTGGCAACACGGAATGTACGCGAACGTGCACCGTAGTAACCTTTAGCTGCTTTTAATACTTTCTTGTGACGACGACGCGCCTCTACACCACGTTTAACACGAGCC
>DATMSP010000036.1:0-34318 GCA_035565295.1 Cellvibrio sp.
CGCTGTATTTTTTGCGATAGTGTTTAGCCTCCCCTATCTGTTAAGCTATATTGAGTTTAAAAATTTACCGCTTCCAGAGACAAAGTGATTTATTTTTTATCAATCGCCTGTACTTACTGCACGATCCACCAGGCAAAAGCAGATTTTTGGATTAGGGAGCCACTGAAAAATAAGCTCGAAACCAAAATGACAGAGCCTTACATTAAATCGAAAAATCGGATAGCGATCATCCTCGAAAAAACTTCTTGCTTCACCGCAGCGAATTCTCCAGCAATTCTAAGACTTGCACGGGAAATTCAAGCTTGTGATGGAAATTATCGAGTTATCGTTACTATAATGAGGTGGCCAGAGCACGGCGACACTGCGTGAAGATCACCAGCCCTACTCGTTCAAGTACAGGATAGAAGCCATAAAGCGTTTCAAAGATTTCTCGCACGGGCTGCAATTTTTGCAACAACCTATCTTTCAAACATTTAGGCCATCCGCTTCAACTCTTAAAGCCAAACCATCAACCACAAGTGCTTATTCAAATATATCCGGGATGCGGATTGAAGCGTCTGTGGAGAATACAGGCTTGCGCCGCCCCACTTTTTCCCCTGCCAGAAAGGCTTGCTCACCTTTCTGCCGCAGCCATTGCCGCCAAATTTTTCCGTCATACAACAAATCATTTGTGAAAAAATCGGCAATCCACTGATCCAGATTAGCTCTCAGCGACTGGGGCACTTTACTATTATAATCTCGCTGTTCCATATGGCTGATAAATTCGGGAGGCAGACCTATACTGTGCGCTTTTACGTAGTGCGAAAAGCCTTCAGGCCATAGCCATTCGCCATCTGTCAGATCACTCGCTCCCATTTGCCTGTCTGGTGTTCCGCAGCGAAAGCGACAGGATGAGTATCCAAGCCAGCCAACAAATTTTTCGCCGGCATCCAAATAGTCGATGATCTTTTGCTTTTGATTCTCAGTTAATCTGCCGTCAATTAAAAATTCTGGCGGGCCATATTCATCATATTCAGCCGGCCAAAAGCCAATGGTTTTCATGGTTTTTTGTTCTGTCGAATTCATATTAATCCTTTTTTGTAAAATTAGAATTCGCTTAAGATTATTTCCTGCAATCTATCGCCAGGGAAATTTTACGGAGTTTGATTGAATGACTGCAAATAAGATATCAGCATACAGGCGATCATTGAGAATTGCTGACGCCAAAATATTAATACTAATATTTAAATAAAACTGTTCACAGTAGCAGAAATGCCACCATAAATATTTTTTGAAGTAGTGCGGATTGGAATCGAAAAGAATTTAGATCAAACCCAAACTGACAGCGCCCAGGTAAAAATCGGCAACTGCCAGCTCAGGTTTGAGCCAATACAACTAAAGAACATCCATTAAATATTCATGGACCTTGCTGGATTGAACGCAACCGTTGTTATCAAAATTAACAAGCACTTTGAAAGTGTCACCATCAAGGGACAACTTGGTTTCAGCATCACTAATGCCCACTTCGATTTTCTTGACCGCAGCGTTAAAGGTATCTTGAATTAATTTATCGTGCTTGAATCCTGAAGATAAAGCTGATTCAATATCAGTGAATGCGTAGTTATAAAGTTTTTTGCACTGTTCTTCTGTTTTAAATGAACTCCAGTCAGCTGCAAGTTCGCAAGTAAAGCCCATTTCCTGAACTCTTCTTCTGCACTCTTTCAGATCACCTTCTTCCATATCTTTCTGCGCAACTTTTAATTTTAAACTCATTAGACTCTCCGTTCTCAGTGGTTTTAAAGAGCGGCAAGTTTAGCACATTTAAAAGATTTAGCTATTCTTTTTGTCGCTAAAACTCCTAGTAGGAACTATAAGCAAAAAAAACAAAATGCCCGCAGAAAACCCAGAACGCAACTTAATTGACGCCGAGTTAAGCCGGCCTCTTTATGCCCCCCTCCGAACCTGCCCCCCTTCTGCTCTTGCGAAAATTTGCCCAGGTTTAAGGGCGGTGCAGGAAACTCAGGTTTGCTATCTGGACTGCCCAGCTCAGGGATAGATTGTCCCATCTACCCCCTCCCGACGTAGATCCCATTTACCCCGCCCCCAAATGTTCAAAAATTAACAAAATTACTTTATTTGGTTATTTTAATACCATATATGGATACCTGTTCACAAAATAAGCCATTCAAAATGTTATATTTGGTGCCTTGAGGTAGCAAAATGAATGCGCCCCTCCGGTTTCCAGCACTGTAAAAACAATAGGCAAATGTCGTTCGCACAGCCAGAAATCCAAACATCAATAGATTCATAGGACTTAATCATGACGACCAATAATAAATCAGAAAAAGTATCAGGAGAGGTTAATGCCGAACGGCGCAAAGCGCTTAGGCTGGGAATGGGGGCTTTTGGCGCAATGGGTTTAGCGGGCTGCGGCGGAGGCTCCGGGGCATCTGTGGCGGCAGCGGCTTCTTCGTCATCGGCTGCAGCGACGATTAGCTCAAGCTCATCACTAACCAGTTCGGTGCTGAGCTCTTCATCTGTAAGCTCCTCGCTTGACAGCATTTCAAGTTCATCTTCCTTGTTATCATCCAGTGTGTCGCCATTGAGTTCATCATCTGTAAATGCATTATCCTCCTCAGCAAACAGCTCTCTGACAGCGTCGTCCGCCGGCCCCTATATACCGCCATCCAGCTCATCTATGGCAAGATCATCGTCAAGCTCAGCCGCACCAACGCCATCGTCAAGCTCTTCTGTGCCCTATTCATCTTCACGCTCGTCAGTGAAAAGTTCGACAAGCTCATCTGCGCCTACATCATCAAGCTCTTCATCTACAAGCTCTAAAGGCTCATCCAGCTCCTCCGTGCCCAACTCATCGTCAAGCTCATCAACCAGGAGTGCTTCTTCAAAGAGCTCCTCATCGTCTGTGCCCGCCAGCTGTACCCTGATTCCCAATGAAACACTCGGGCCCTATCCACTCTCCAGCTTACTGAACAGTTCGAGTGTACTGCGAGAGGCAATTAACGAAGATAAGACCGGCGTGCCTTTAACGGTTAAATTAAAACTGGTCAATGTGAATAATAGCTGCAGCCCTGTTTCAGGCTATGTCTATATCTGGCACTGCGATAAAGATGGCCTCTACTCGGGTTACAGTGGCAACAATAATGCAAACCAGGCAGGAAAAACCTACTGCCGCGGCGTGCAATATACCGATAGCAACGGCCAGGCCACATTTACCACCATCTATCCTGGTTGGTACGCCGGGCGAATCACACATATTCATTTTCAGGTTTTTTTAACCGGCTATTCAAGCACTGCCAGCTCCACTGCGGTATCGCAAATGGCGTTTCCCGCAGAAATAACAACTGCCGTTTACAATTCAAGTTTGTATGGCAAAGGTCAAAATACCTCTGTACCCAGTTTTGCTAACGACAATGTGTTTAGCGATGGGGTTACTTACCAAATGGCAAGCGTCACTGGAAATATCAATGAAGGTTTGGTGGCCGAACTGCAGGTGGGAATTGCTGTTTAAGACTGAAAGATTGTTATTGCTTACACAACCTTAGAAAATTTTTTTGGCTCTGCACTATAAGAAAATAGGCATCCTTGGAGTACTACCATGACAACCCAGAAAGCAAGCGAAGTAAATGTTCCCTTTGATATTAGCCGTCGCCAGGCGATGGGCGTGCTTGGCGCAATCAGTGCGCTAGGTGTGACAGGATTCATTAACTGCGCTGGAAGCTCGGCCACTGCAACAGGCAATAGCCTGACCTCCCTGGCCGCCGTAAGATCGTCCAGCACAACAAGAAGCATCCTTATTCCCAGTGAAACCTTAGCCACATTTCCACTCTCAACTATTCTCACCAACTCTGCTTTTTTACGCGAAGAAATTCATGAAAATAAAGTGGGGGTTCCACTGACCGTCAAAGTGAAACTGGTGAATGTCAACGATAATGACACACCGCTTTCAGGTTATGTGTATATCTGGCATTGCGATAGCGACGGTTTGTATTCTGGCCATGACACTCAGGATAATCCCGGTCATAGCTACTGTCGCGGCCTGCAGTCTACTGACACTAATGGACAGGTAAGCTTTAACACTATCTATCCTGGCTGGGATGAAAAGCGCATTCCCCATATTAACTTTCAGCTTTTCTTAACGGCACCTTCAGACTCGACCAGCCTGTCTGCGGTTTCGCAAATGGCATTTCCTGCGGAGATCAACGCTTCCATTTCAACCTCAAGCCTGTACAGTAAATGTCAAAACACCACTGATGCCAGTTTTTACGCGGACAATGTCTTTAGCGAGGGGATCACCTACCAGTTGGCAACAGTGACAGGCAACCTCGAAGATGGTTATATCGCAGAGCTGGAACTGGGGCTTGCGGTATGACCCACACAGGATCTTCGCAGATCGCAATGTTGATGTTAACGGTGCTAGTGGAGTTTCGCGTTCGAGCCTGACCCTGGACGTGCGGGTTGCGCCGACGGTTGACTCGCGCAATCCACCTCTCTTTACAAGATCGGCATAAAGCGCTGGAACCAGGGGGGCAAACCCACTCTATCCTCTACCCAAAAAGTTTCAATGGGCTGCAAGCCAGCGCAAGCTGGGAGCAAACAGACGATAACAAAACCAGCGGAATACGAAAACCCTATAGCCCTATTCCGCTTGCCCGGCCAACTCCTTGCGATAGCGCTGCAGGGTTTTTAACCTGGCTTTGCTGAACTCCATCATACAAGAATATTTTATTCCCCAAGCGACAGTCCCACCACCCTCTTTCAGCAAAGCAAATTCGCAGGTATTTTCGCGGTAGGTCAGCCAGGATTTTTGCGCAGCTACCATTGCCTCATGGGTTTTGCCCGCAGCAATTGTGCTGTTTTCAATATCGGCCAATAGCGACTCATATTCTTTTTTGATCTGGTGCTCCAGCGGAGCAAAATTTGTACTGTATTCACACTCGATAACCTCGCCCTGAGTTTCAGCGCCTGTGGTGCAATCACTGGCAAAGGCCAGGGGCGACAGTAATGGGGAGGAAAGCAGCAAAGCAAACACTATTCTTTTCATTTAGATTCCTTTTTATTGAGCTAGAAAAGTATAAATACTACCTTAATTTTTATAGACCTCACTAGAAATATTTGCTTTGGGACAAGCCTGCACTTCCCAATACATATGGCTCCATATGGGGGGGGGCGGCAAGAAATTCGAGCCAGCTCACATTTCCCAGCTCCGGTTTATATGTAAATATAGTCCGGCAAGGGTGCAGCTTGCCAGCGCGAGCCTTATCGCCAACCTGTAAAGCGTGAAGGAAAAAGGTATGTCTCTTATTGGTATTATAGGAACCATCAGCCAATTGATATTGGCCTGGCCCCTGTTTTTGTTTGCGGGCATTGCTCGATTCGGCTAGTTTACTCGTCTTCCTCTCAGCTGCCTGATCAGCTCAGCCCTAGTAATTTATTTCTATAACCATGGCGGCACATCAGCATCCTATCTGTGGTATGGCATGCCACCATTATTAATGGTATGCGTCTTGATATTGATGCCCAAATGAAAAATCCAAGCATTTTATTTTTTGAGTTGTGAAATGAATTAATTGTTTGCTATGGTGTGCAGGCTAAGTATCGACTTTGCAAAGATTGCCTCTTACAAAAAATCATTACCTCATTTTAAAGGGACCTAATATGCATAAACTTCTATTGCCGCCCATCACCTGGCTTTTTTCAATAGCGGCCATGCTGCTGGCTCATGAAATTGTTCCTATACTTCACATCGAACCCAGTTTTTGGCGCACCGCAATTGGGATAATACTCTTGCTTGGAGCAATAGCTCTTACTGTTTGGCACAAACAGCTGTTTCAACGCACCAAAACCAATATAGATACTTTTGGCCAACCCGATCACCTGGTGGAATCTGGTTTGTTCCGTTATATTCGCAACCCCATGTATCTCGGGTTTGTTGTGTCATTGGCGGCCCTGGCCTTGGTGATGGGCGCATTGAGCCCCTGGTTATTGGTCCTGGGGTTTTTTATGCTCGCACACCTCTGGTATATACCTTTTGAGGAACAGGCGATGCAGAATAAATTTGGTGAACAATATGCAGCTTATCAAGCGCGCACACGGCGCTGGATTTAAGCATAGCCCCCTAAGGGGGGCAACAATCTTGCTTGCAATGAATTAATACGGCACCAGGAACTTAACCAATCCACTCTTCCGGCAAGATAAAATCAAGGTGCTTTATGTTATCCTCCTCCAGTGCCTGCTTAACCTTCTCGTGAATAACAATACCCGTAACGCACTCCGCAAGCCTAAACATATAAAGATCTTTTATTTTATTTTCATTGAGGACTAGCGAGTCAAAATAGACATCAATCAGCGGCTCGCCACCACGAGTATCACAGACAGACTTCTCCAGATTAGCCGCAGCGACAAGACCAATAATATTGATTACCTTATAATTGGTATAATCTACGCCGTTAACCGTATCTTTCAAAACTGCATCAAAGCATTCAAAATTGTTTACACCCGCCCGGTGTAACGCTGCAATCATTGCATCGCTGAATACCAATACCCCGGAATAAAACATAGGCAACATAATGCCCGGCTGGTCTAGATCCAGCAGGATTTCAATCGGCGTGGGAATGTATCGATCAATGGGACGCCCATGCAGCCAATTCACCCCTTCAAATTGAGGCCAATCCCCCATATTGGCAGCATCTTCTTCATCGGGACCGTAACACTCCAACATATAGTACATATAATATCCTTAATAATTTAATCATTCACAAGCGCTATAGAACACTAATTTTCTACCAGGGGTTAATTCTTCAGGTAACGAAAAATTAGCGCGAGAAATTATTTATTTTTTCTTCAAGTTGCTGAGAATATTCATATATACTTTCTATATAATCCCCGTAACTCTTTTTTGCTTCTTCTCGCTTATGACCTGAAGTTTCGGCAACCAGACTGTTAAACAACTCAACTTTGTCCTTGCCCTGCAACAATAGCCGTTGAATTTCTTCCAGAGAAAAATCTTCTTGAGTAGCTTCATAAAGGTCGCCGCAAAGCGTCAATAAGCCCCTACCAATAGCTATTGATCTATCTGAATACTCATCAATATCCATACTCATATTAACATCCTCACATACACAACAAATAATCACACAGATCGCCATTATTGCTTTCGATGTGTTTCATTTTTAAAAATCCTTTAGATTATTCATGTCCACCAAAAAATCATCAACATCATAATTAACATATTGACCATATTTTGCCAACAAGCCGTGGAATTGAACCTCAGAAGTTCCCAGTATTTTCCCGCCCTGGACACCATTGATTTTTTGGGATTTATAAAGCCACACCGCAAGAAACTCCAGCATCTCTCTTTCATTGAAGCCGGTGGTTTCGGCCACCTCATCCACAATTTCTATCTTCATTATGCTTCCTTATTTCAGCATTTATGGCTGTTCATGATCCCGCTTGCGTTACTGATAGCAATTGCGGGAGAATATCTACAAAAGCCCCCCTTAACACATCACACCCACTTCAGCCAAAGAGACCCCATGAGCGACCTATCTGCATTCCCCATCACGCAAAAATGGCCAGCACAAGACCCTAGGAAACTGCAACTCTACTCATTGCCCACACCCAATGGTGTGAAGGTTTCCATTATGCTGGAAGAAATAGGCCTTGCCTATGAACCTCACCTGGTGAGCTTTGAAAAAAACGAGCAGCTCTCACCAGAATTTTTATCCTTAAACCCCAACAACAAGATTCCCGCCATTATTGACCCCGATGGCCCCAATGGCCAGCCAATCGCCCTGTTCGAATCGGGGGCTATTTTGCTTTACCTTGCCGACAAAACCCAACAGCTCATACCTGCAGATATGACGGAGCGCTATCACACCATTCAGTGGCTGATGCTGCAAATGGGCGGGATTGGCCCCATGTTTGGCCAGGTGGGATTCTTCAATAAGTTTGCAGGCAAGCACTACGAAGACAAACGCCCCCTTGAACGCTATGTGGCAGAGTCAAAGCGCCTGCTTGGGGTGCTGGACAGGCAGTTGGCAAAGGGCGAATGGATTGTGGGAGACACCTATACCATCGCCGATATAGCTACCTTCCCCTGGGTGCGCAATTTGATTGGTTTTTATGAGGCTGGCGATCTGGTCGATATTGAGAGCTTTGCCAATGTAAAACGCGCATTCAATCATTTCCTGGCTCGACCCGCTGTAATTAAAGGACTCACCATTCCGCAAGCCAAAGCCTAGCTCTACAAAATAAAAGATTGGGATAGAGCCTGCTCCGCAAGCCTTATCCCAACATTCCTTTGCCCATCCACCTATTAATCGGGAATATTCGGCTCAACCAATCTGGCGAGGTTTTCAAGCGATTGCTGCCACCCCAGATAACAGGCCTCAAGAGGAATCATATCGGGCACGCCCTCCTGCACAATATTAATATCTGTTCCAACAGAAACCGCTTTTAAATTTACCGTGACCAGCATTTCGCCAGGGAGGTTGGGATCATCGAACTTATCGGTATAGCGAAGGCGCTCATTTGTCACCAGCTCCAGATATTCGCCACCAAAAGAATGACTGTTGCCCGTGGTAAAGTTGGTAAAAGACATTTTGAAATCGCCGCCCACCCTGGCATTCATATGATGCACATTGGCGGTAAAGCCATTCGGCGGCAGCCATCTTGCGAGCGCATCCGCATCGAGAAAGGCTTTATAGATTTTTTCGGGAGAACAGCTTAATACCCTATGTAATTTGATAGTATTTGGCATGATCACTACCTCTCTGACAATAAAATAAAATGAATTCGCGAGTATCATTGCGAGAGACCGAGGCGCCCGGAACATAATGGTGTAGCAGGCCTGTGGCTGTCGCAGCAAATGACTTAATAATTTTGAAAGACGTATTCAGTATAGATTCCCAATTTTCGAAAAATCCATCGCGAAGAATGAAGCTAACCACGTAGAGTTACTGGCAGAGTGATTCCTGCAACCACTGATTCTCGACCTATAACTCAGCGTTACATGAACTCCGACACACTTATCAACCAAAGAATAACGTAATATTTATATGGAAGGCCTGTATTACCCCAAAAAAGCTATAAAAAAACTAATCCGAGGAGCCTGACAACCCCTGAGAAAGCTGGCGAGATAACCAGCACAAGCAGCCTCAGCGGTCCCCTTGCCTCCTTCTTCATACAAGGAAAGCTATCAATGAAAGTCAAATCGATTGCCTGTGCATTATCCCTGCTGCTGCTGTCAGCCTGCGGTGGCAACTCCGCAAACAATCCCGACGCAAAAGCGGACAAGGATCCACAGGGTAAAGATACCCTCACGGCTACAAGCTCCAGCGCGCTAAGCTCCAGCTCTGCAAGCGCCACCAACAATGAATATAAAAAGACACTGCAAAGCCAAAGAGACAAGTGGTCGCAACGCAATATTCACTCTTATCAATTTGTATTTCGCATGAGCTGTTTCTGCCTGCCAGAGATGACCCAGAAAAAGCAGGTAACCGTTGCGGATGATCTAGTAAAGGAAGCGTTTTTCCTGGAGTCATCCAGCTATTTAACCCAGGAAGAATTGACAAGGGTTAAAACCATTGACGAACTGTTTGATCTTATTGACTATACGATCAACTCAAACCCCTACCAGCTTAACATCCGCTATAACAGCGAGTATGGCTACCCCGAGGTGATCAGTGTCGACAAAAACAAGAACATGGTAGACGACGAATTTACCTATTATGCCAGCGATTTAATGTAACCCTCAAACAAAGCCCCAAGGGTTGGGCCGCCGTGTCCAACCCTTCCCCAACAGCTTCAGCAAATTTTACGCACGACTGTGAGCAGGTCAATTTTTGACCACAGCACCCTCAAACCCAACCCCTCCATTGATACGCAACAACGAGCCAAGCCCACATCAAAAGAATAAATAGGCGCCATTATGTCTTTCCGGCTCCTATTCTTAGCCGCTCCCCAAACACAAATTCCCTCTCAAACCTGCCCTCCGCCTAAAAATTGGCGAAAAAAAGAAGTTTCACGCCCTTTATAGCGGGCAAATTCAAATAAAATCCTGTATATTGCAGCGCTATTTTTAACCCCCAGCTTATAGAGAGCGCTATGACTGACTTATCCCTATACAGAAACATCGGTATCTTCGCCCACGTTGACGCCGGAAAAACCACCACTACCGAGCGTATCCTTAAGCTGACAGGTAAAATCCATAAGATCGGTGAGGTTCATGAAGGTGAATCCACCACCGACTTCATGGTGCAGGAAGCCGAGCGTGGTATTACCATTCAGTCAGCAGCGGTAACCTGCTTCTGGAAAGGCACTCGTTTCAACGTAATTGATACCCCCGGACACGTTGACTTCACCGTAGAAGTATATCGCTCACTGAAAGTTCTCGATGGCGGTATCGGTGTATTCTGTGGTTCTGGCGGTGTAGAGCCTCAGTCAGAAACCAACTGGCGCTATGCCAACGACTCTAAAGTAGCGCGTCTGATTTTCGTAAACAAACTTGACCGTATAGGTGCAGACTTCCTGCGCGTTACTGACCAGGTGAAAAAAGTTCTCGGCGCACATCCATTGCTGATGACCCTGCCAATCGGCCGTGAAGACGAGTTTGTGGGTGTTGTTGACCTGCTGAACCGCAAAGCCTATGTATGGGATGACTCTGGCCTGCCAGAAAACTACAAAGTGGTAGATATTCCAGCTGATATGGCTGATGACGTTGAGTTGTACCGCGGTCAATTGATCGAAACTGCAGTAGAGCAAGATGACGATCTGATGATGGCTTATATGGAAGGTGAAGAACCATCTATTGAAGACATCAAGCGCTGCATCCGTAAAGGTACCCGCGACCTGGTATTCTTCCCAACTTTCTGTGGCTCTGCCTTTAAGAACAAAGGCATGCAACTCCTGTTGGACGCGGTAGTTGATTACCTGCCAAGCCCAACCGAAGTCAACCCACAGCCTTTGACTGATGAAGAAGGTGTAGAAACTGGCGAGTACGCCATAGTTTCTGCTGATGAACCATTCCGCGCGTTGGCGTTCAAGATCATGGACGACCGTTTCGGCGCCCTGACCTTTATCCGTATCTACTCAGGTGTTCTGAACAAAGGTGACACCCTGTTGAACTCCTTTACCGGCAAAACCGAGCGTATCGGACGCATGGTAGAGATGAACGCTAACGATCGTACCGATTTGACCACTGCACAAGCCGGTGACATCATCGCCCTGGTAGGTTTGAAAAACGTACAGACCGGTCACACCCTTTGCGACCCCAAGCATCCTTGTACTCTTGAGCCTATGGTATTCCCAGAGCCAGTAATTTCTATTGCTGTAACACCAAAAGACAAGAGCATGATCGAGAAGATGGCAACCGCTATCGGCAAGCTGGTTTCTGAAGATCCAACTTTCCGCGTTGAAACTGACCAGGATTCAGGCGAAACCATCCTTAAGGGTATGGGTGAATTGCACCTGGATATTAAAGTAGACATCATGAAGCGTACTTATGGTGTTGAACTGAACGTGGGTCAGCCACAAGTGGCTTACCGTGAAACCATCACTCGCAAGATTGAAGACAGCTACACCCACAAAAAGCAATCAGGTGGTTCTGGTCAATACGGTAAGATCGACTACACCATCGCTCCGGGCGAGCCAAATACCGGCTTTACTTTCACCACTTCTGTGGTGGGCGGCAGCGTTCCGAAAGAATTCTACCCAGCCATCGAAAAAGGCTTTGCCTCTATGATGTCTACCGGCCCACTGGCTGGCTTCCCAGTGCTGGACGTGGTAGTTGACCTGAATGACGGTGCATTCCACGCCGTTGACTCGTCTGCAATCGCGTTCGAAATCGCTGCGAAAGGTGCTTTCCGTCAATCCATGCCTAAAGCGGGTCCACAACTGCTTGAGCCAATCATGAAAGTGGACGTGTTCACTCCAGAAGATCACGTAGGTGATGTGATCGGTGACCTGAACCGTCGTCGCGGCATGATCTCTGGTCAGGAAGCGGGCGTTACCGGTGTGCGTATCAAGGCCGATGTTCCTCTTTCAGAAATGTTTGGTTACATCAGCACCCTGCGTACCATGACTTCAGGTCGCGGTCAGTTCTCCATGGAGTTCGCTCACTACTCTCCATGCCCTGCCAACGTAGCTGAAACTGTTATCGCCAAAGAGAAAGACAAGAAAGCGGCCGCAGCTAAATAAACATTGCGTTAGCCTTCAAAAAAAAGCCCCGCCGTGAAAACGGCGGGGCTTTTTGTTTATTGCCGACATGCAGCTCAATTATTCAATGATCTCCTCCTTCACTTTTACGGGTGTGGGGTTGGGAAATTTTTTCCTGTCTTCATCGTTTGCCTGATCATTGCATTGCCCGCTGATTTGTATGGCACCCACACGATTCTTTTTATCCAATTGTTTGTAGCCCTGCCGGCAAAAGCCTGTATCACTGATTTTGGCAATCAAGCCTTCATTGAAGCGATATTCAATATCAGCCTCCGCAGGTCTATCTACGTCTGAATGATTGCCTGCACCCGGATGCGGGCCACCCTGGTGCCCACCACCCTCTGGATGTCCTCCACCGCCGGGAGGCCCATCGGGACGCCCCCTGTGCCGACCACCCGCATTGGGAGGCCTGGCTTTGTTGGGCATATCCACAATCATGGCATAGTTAAACTGCTTGCTGCCATCAGCCTTAATCAGCGTGACGAAAAGCTCCTGGGTTTTAAGCGGTTTGGATTCGTGGCTTGAGCAGGCAGTCAACGCCCAGGCTAAAACAATAATAAATATTCGAGAAAGATGCATTTCAGCCCCTTGATGAAAATAATAAACACGAGATAGATAGACCATCAAGCGCAAAGAAATTCAGTAACAAATGGGGAAATCACATTTCTTGCACATTCAATATTGCCGAAGGATTTGCTATTGGCTTGTGCTGCGAGAGATGGGTTACACTGCTGCCAACATATTCGCCAGCCTGCCATCTTATAGCCAACAATGACTCCTATTCCCCAGCCTATTTTATATAGCTTCAGACGCTGCCCCTATGCCATGCGCGCACGCATGGCCATTGAATCGGCAGGGATCGAGGTTGAAGTTGTAGAGGTATCTCTCAAAAACAAACCGCAGAGCCTATTGGATTACTCTGCGAAAGGCACAGTGCCGGTATTGATTACTCGCGAGGAAAAAGTGATCGACCAGAGCCGCGATATTATGCTCTGGGCATTGCACCAGGCTGATCCCGGCAATTGGTTGATGCGCGGCAATCAGAGTGCGCAAGCGCACATCACAGCGCTGGTTGACCGCTGTGATTTCGAATTCAAACCCCTGCTGGATCGCTATAAATATTTTGACCGGCATCCAGAATATTCGCAGAGAGAACATCGCGAGCGGGCTGAGTTTTTTCTCATCGAATTAGAGAATAATTTGCAAAACCATTTATTTCTATTGAGCGATGCCATGAGCTTTGCCGATATCGCTATCTTTCCCTTTATTCGCCAATTTGCCGGCGCCGACAGCGAATGGTTTACCGCTAGCCCCTATCCAAAGCTGCAAGCATGGCTTGAAATCTGTATCAACACAAGAGAGTTCAAGGCAATTATGGATAAGACGTGGCAAATGAAAAATCTGTCATAATAGCGATACCTGGCTGCAAGCCAGGTATCGGATCATGAAGCATTATCTCTGAAAATGTATATTTCTATGTAACACTCTCCTCACATGATCAGCATCAGCATCGATATTGCTGTCCGCCGATTGCACTCGCTTGAGGGTTTGGTTTTTAGGCGCAAAACTCAGACCCATTCCCGCGAATACATCTTCAGTATCGTATAGGCCAAAAGGTAAAGCCTCCTGCTTGCACACCCTATCCGCTGCCGGCACATTATTGAACAGGAGATAGTCCGCGATCAGATTGTCCGCACAGGAGGATAGACCGGGCGTGAGATGCCCCCAGCCAGCCACAGTGACCAAACGGGAATTGGGCAGCAGGCGCGCGACTGTTTTCGCCCCGGCATAGGGAGTAGCAGGATCGAATAACGTATTGGCAATAAGCACCGTATTTTTTGTGCGATGGTTGAAAGGGCCAATATAACGGCTTTGCTGCGAACCTGGCCAATTGACGCAGGGACTCGAATTCCATGTCCACAGGCGAGCGAAATAGCCATTCTGCATCTCCGCCCGCAAGGCCGCAAAATGCCAGAAATCAGGATCTATGGGGTTGTTCGAATCGCTGCACAACACACCATTGAAATTTAAAAAATTATCAAAGGGAATTGTCTCTTCGGTAACCGGGTTATCGCGCAAGGCTGCGTATTTTTCGCCAATGCTCACCGGCGAAAACCGGGATTCGATAAATGACAGCATATCGGCCAAGTCACCCCAACCTCTAGAGTTATACATACTACCCAGGGTGGAAGATATAGCTTCTGCCTCAGTAAGCTCGAAGATTTCGCCATTCGTCAGGATAAGCGGTAGGGGCTTCACCTTCAGCTCCTGCAAGATAGCGGCGTAGCGCTGCGCAGAATTGCCAGAGAAACTGCAGCCTGCAGTACCCGCGAGATCGCAGAGGCGAAAGAATTCGTTGAGTGTTGCCATGCCTCCCCTATCGCTGCCCAGGCGAGTGGTCACAGGCCTGAACCAGCTTTCCAGCCACCAGCCTGTCGACCATTGGATCGGGTCCAACACCCCATCGATCACCATATGCCCGACATTCTGCGGGTATAGATTGGCATAGGTGACGCCGAGATAGGATCCGTAGGAATAGCCAACATAATTAAGCAATTTGTCGCCGACTGCCCGCCTCATCAACTCCAAATCGCGGGCCACATCAGCCGTGGACATATGATGGATAATCGCACCAGCATGTGCCGCGCACTGGCTGTTAACAAAATTATCGGTTTCCAGCTTTTGCCGTTCCTGCTCGTCAGTCAACGGAAACGGATTCAACAACCCATTCGCCGCAGCCTGCTCGTAGGAGATATCACAGCTGAGAGGCTCACTCAAACCAACGCCGCGCGGATCAAAGCCGATCAGGTCATACTGGTCGCGCACCTGCTGGTTGAAGAGTTCTTCGCCGGCAGCGCGGACAAGCTCTACCCCACTGCCACCCGGACCACCAGGGTTCAAGAACAAACTGCCCAATTTTTTCTTGCCGGGATCAGCGGCAGGCAATTTAATCAAGGCAATATCAATGCGAGTATTTTTTTCGCGATCACCATGTTTGCGCTGATGATTTAAAGGGACGGCAAATCTGGCGCACATCAACCGAGGATTGTCAGAGTAGCCGCAAGGTTTCCAGGCAATCGTTTCGCGGGCTACTTTACTATCCGACAATTCAGTAGCCGCAAGCGATTCTGCGCTGGAAAATGCCGAAAGGGGGAAAAGCAATGCACCAGCTGCACAATATTTCAATGCATTTTTTATAGCATTTATCTTTTTTATCTTATCCATACAAATTCCCTATTAAGGTAAAACAATGAAAAATAGCCTGACAGCTGCCAATAAATCAGAAAATACAGGCTATAAAGAACTTCTCTTTTCAAGAAATGAAGTATCAAATACTATTTGATACCTGCTGAATATTACCCAGCATTGTTTTAAGCGGCACAGCTATTTATCTGTAATGCACCCAAATCAGCATGAAAATAAGAAAGCAATCACATTCAAAGAGATCATCTGAAAAATCCATGGATCACAATGAACTGAGATCAATAATCCAGATAAAGAGATAAAAAGGATAAAAAATTCTACCAAATGAACTTATCTTTACAGTATTTGTCAGCAGGGCGAGAGGACAAAAAAGCATCAATGCTCAACTCTTATCAGTGATAAAGGCTTGTCAATCGCCAACCTGAAACTTCCCCGCCCCGCTTTTTCTATAGCAATAAAATTGCAGCGCTCGGCTAAGCGGCGGCGCAATAAAATCAAACGCGCTTCCAGATTATCGTCAATATCGGGAAGTTTTAGCAGCTTATCCAGACGCAATTCGCGATTGCTGAACAGGTAGCGCCCCTCACTTTGCCAGAGCTGCAACAATCGCCAGAAAATTGCGCCGGCAACGCCTTTGATCAAATATTCCTGATCGACAAAGATACTCTGGTTTTCACTGAAGTAGCGAATCACTGCCGGGTTGTCACTGCCGCTGAGAGCGGCAACAGACACAGGCTCGTCAGCAGCAGGCAAGGAGGCTTCGACTTCACTCGCTTCATGATCTGCTGGCTGCAACTTCAGCAGCAATTGGCCGAGCAGTAGTGCCAGGCTTACCAACGCATCTTCTTCATCGAAGCTAAAATAATAGTCCTGCGGACTTTCAACGTAGAGAACGCCCAATAATTTTCTGTCATCGCAAATAGGAACCGCCATTTGACTGTGAGGCTGAGCCAAACCAGGGAAGGCAATGCTGGTTTCAAGGGACTGAGTGTTTTCATGCTGCTGTAAATAGGCTCGCATTGCCTGGACATAGGTGTACTCGGTGGCCATATGGGTAATGCGAATCGGGGTTTGCTGCTGGGCCGCCGTACCTATAACCCCGTAGCCAAAGGGAATCTCTGAACCTATGCCAGAGTTGGAGTAGCCCAGGGTCTCGACCGTGTAGAGTTTTTGCCCCGCATTATCAGCCAGCAATAGTATCGCGTGCTCTACCATAAAATATCGGGTCAATAACTGCAGGGTTTGCGCAAACAGCTCTGCCAGATCGCTGATACCGCCCAGCTTTGTGAATACCTCGCGCAACGAGAAGAGGGTATTTTTGGGTATGGGCGGCGGCAACATGGTCGAATCCGGCACCAGCTCAATATCCATCACCTGATAGATATCCGCACCCAGCAATTTGAAAACATCCTGCATGCCGCTGCTATTGGCGATACCTGCCAATTTTGCTTTCATTCCCTCAAACAGGGGACCCGACACCTCAGTGCGGCGGAAGACCAGTGCCAGGCGATACTTGGCTCCTGTCAAGGGATCTATCATCAATAAAGTAGCCTGTGGATTGGCGAGAATATTCTTATGCGTTTTATTAAAAAACTGAAAAGTCAGGGCGACATGCTGGGCATCCACATAGTGCACCTGAGAGACATAGCTGATATTGGGAACCCCATTGCCATCGCAGGTAGCCAGGGTGGAAGGAACCCAGCCTTCAAGGCATATGCGGATTTGTTCGAGCTTGATCATAGGGCCAACTCCAGCGCCTTGCCCGCATCGGGTCCGGGGCTCTGCTCGAACAGAGCGCAGGGGCTAAAATGAATGGCGACCAGATCGTCGCGGGTGTATGCCTGAAATGCGCGGGCAAATTCGCGGCTGTAGCCCAGCAAACAAAGATCATCGGCGAAGGCCGCTGTGACTTTTTCAACAATCGCGAAATCCTCAGCCAATACCTCTGTCTGCTCAGCATCAGCGCCTTTGATTTGCAGGGTCCTGTGGCTGCTGGGCAGGGAAAATACGGCAGCCAGCATGCGGCTCTGAGAAAGGTCGCGCAGGAGCTGCAAGGATTGCGACCTAACAAGAAAAATTCTTATTTGGCTGCGATCTGCAGAAACGCTGCATGCCAGCACGCGGCTGATGGAGGGAATCAAACGGTTATCGCGCGAGGAGGCTGTAATGGAGACACCGCCACTGATAAAAGCGGCATGATCCTCGGTCAATGCCTGTTTACTGCTCACCATAACTCTCTTTACCATATTGACCACCCTATTCACCTGTAGAAACCGGTAAGATCGCTATTCTATAACAACAACGGTTACAAACATCCCTTTAGGGAATATTTAGGATTCTCATAGGAAGCATTTAGGAAACTGATCCCATGCCAGGCCTTAGAATAACCTCGTCATTGCGACACCTATCCCTCATACAACTCAATGGAAACTGAGATTATGCAACAGCCACGCTACAACATTTACACCCTTATTCACAAAGCCCTGCGCGCAAGCCTTAGCCAAAACCTGATTGAGCTGGGCCGAGTCGATGACACTGATACAGATGCGGTGACAGAACAACTGGCAAATACGCAGAGCCTGCTGCATTTTTGCCTGGACCACCTGCGCCATGAAAATGAATTTATCCATTCAGTTATTTTCCAGCTGCGTCAATCCCATCGTTTAAACACAGCGGACGACCACGGCCAACACGAGCGCGACATTGCCAAGCTATTGGCCGATATTGCCCATATCAAACAGTTGCCGGCTTTAAGACGCAGATCATTTCTGCTCGAGCTCTATCGCCATTTTTCTCTGTTTGTCGGCGAAAATTTCGAACATATGCAGGTCGAAGAAACGCAAAATGCAGGTATTTTATGGGAGCATCTGACTGATGCACAGATTCATGATATCCACCACAGGATTGTGACATCGGAAACGCCCGAAGAAAATATGCGTGTGCTAATGATGATGCTGCCCAATATTAGCCACAGCGAGCGAATAGAGGTGCTCAGTGGTTTTCGTCTGGCCGTACCTGCCGAGGTTTTCAACGGCCTGGTGTCATCATTGAAGCCTCTACTGGACGCAAAGGAATGGTTAAAGCTGACGCAAAGTTTATCCCTTGCCGGACAACAGGAAAAAACTGCCTGATGCCAACCAATATCACTTTAGCAAACTCACGAAAGGAAATAACAATGGACAGAAAATTTGCCATCATTGGCTTTATCTATGGGATTTTAGGATTAACCCTGGGGATCTATATGGCCGCCAGCAAAAACCACGGCCAGCTGGTGACCCACGCACATATTATGCTGCTGGGATTTATGGTTTCGATGGTCTATGCGGTCTGCCATAAGTTATGGCTGGAAAATACTGGAAAACTGTTTTCCCTTATCCAGTTTTTTGCCCACCAGCTGGGTGTACTCATGTTACTGAGCGGGCTCTTCCTTCTCTACGGCGGATTTTTCAGCGGTAGTCTGTTGGAGCCGTTGCTGAGCATGGGCTCCATAGCCATACTGCTGAGCCTGGTGATGATGACTGTTTTTATCTGCAAGGTGGGCAAGCCCAGTACTCAAGAAACCCTTGTACAATAAAATGTCGATGATGGCTATAGCCAGCCAATCTCGACTCTATTTAAGATAATTTTTTACACTCGACCAAGGTGGTCAATACCACTATAGGAAAAATCAATCTTATTCCCTTGACCACCTACCCTTTTCGCCAACGCCTTCCGATTTTTTCATCTTGAACTCCTGGCTAAATACTCTATCAGAGACGATACTTAATCAAGCCGGACCGCGAATCCTCACTATAACAACCCAGGGGCTCAGGCGTATGAAATATCTCTGCTCACTGCTTCTGCTATTCACTCACTGCTGCCTGGCCCAGCAGACACCCCTGCTTGCCTGGAGCTCACTCGCGGATTCCGAATGGAGCGAAATTCGCAGCGCTGTCGAACAGAGCAAATGGGTTGAGCACAGTGAATTCACTGAAATACTGGCCAGTGTCAATATCGCTATCAGCAAAAAACAGGTTAGCGAAAAAATCACCAAAGTCTTTTACTTTCCCGATAGTGAATCCATTAAAAATAATGGCTTTGGCAGCCTGTTGCTCAGCAGTGGACTGGACACCGTAAAAATATTTGCGATTGCCAGCATTGGCAAAGACGGCAGGGAAAGATACCTTGCCCGAGATAAAATTCTCGTCAATAGCCCCAATAGCGCAGACTCACTCGCACTCAGCACCCTGCTGTTTACTTACCCTGAACTGGAGGCGGGAAGCTTTGCGGTCATCAGCTATCTTATCACCAGGAATATTGAGCATCGTGAAGCCGACTGGTCAAAAGAGCTCTACGCGCAGACAGATTATCCGCGCGAAAATTTCTCACTGCGAATTCAATGGCAAGCCAATATCAATATCCAATGGCGCAACCCCAGCAGATATGTAGAATGCCAGGAAAGCAGTCACACCATAGCCTGTGTTGGCAAAAATATTCCCAAAGCCGTCAGCGAGGATATCTATTACAGCCCAGAACAGATGGGGGCAATCCAACGTCCGGCCGCTGAACCCAGCGAACATGCGAGGCCGTCTTCCACTGATATGGCCTATAATTAAACTTACAGCTTGCCCCGCCCCCGCTCCTCACTGGCAAATTCGAAATCCGATAGATAATCTCCGCTGAATATTTATTTCAGGGGTGAATCCATTTTCCAGAAAAGCCTGTCCAAGCCTGTAAATACTCTCAGCGGAGCAAAATGAAATGCTTACCTTGCTATGCTGGCTGATACTCTGGGTACTCTGCTGGCCCCTTGCCCTGCTGGCGCTGGTGCTCTGGCCGCTGATTTGGCTGCTCTCCCTTCCCCTTCGCCTGCTGGGAATCACCCTTGCAGCCGTTTTTGCCCTGCTGGCGGCCCTGCTGTTTCTGCCCGCGCGCCTGCTCGGCCAACCTGCGAGAGAATAAAACCGGAGATATTGATTCAGCAGCGAGGTAATTCGCCATGCCTGCATAGATAATTGTCCGACCTTGTTTTAAGCTTGCGCCCAGGGGCTTCCCGCCCGCAGCTTGGGCGCCCCAGAGATTTTTAAAGAAAAGGAATATCCAGAAATGAATCCTCACACTGAAAAGCAGAATGTCAAAAAAGGGATCGGCCTGGCAATTGTGCTGCTGCTTTTGGGTTCGGTTGCAATCGCTTCCGCTTTGAGTCGCCTCGCCGATATGCAGCAGGCGATAGCAACAGGGGTGGTATCAACCAATACCAACGATGCGGTCTATATCCAACACCTTGCCCTCTCTCTGCTTCACCTTATTCCCGGAACCCTGTTCCTGATGCTGGGCCCAATGCAATTTATGCCCGGCTTGCGCGCGCGCAGGCCAGCGTTGCATCGCTGGAGTGGACGGCTGTTTGTAGTCTCAGGTTTTACCGTTGCCATTTCCGCCATTATTATCAATATTATTTTTCCACCAGTAGGTGGCTGGTTTAAGAGTGCCTCCGTTTATATCTTTAGCAGTTTAATGATATTCGCCCTTGGCATGGGGTTTCGCGCTATTTTGCGCCGCGAGATTGATCGTCATCGCGAATGGATGATACGCGCCTTTGCCATAGGCCTGGGGGTTTCCACCATGCGACTTTATTTTATTCCTGCCTATCTGCTGTATGGTATGCCGGATAATTTCACCATAGGCCTGGGGATGTGGATAGGTTTTGGGGTTAATCTACTTGTTGCCGAATGGATTATCTGGCGAATGAAACAACAACGGCGCCTGGCCTGAGCTTTCAAGCATGTGTAAAATGGCCCTCCATCCTTGGCAAGCATTTTAAAATCAGCATAGAATGATAGCCCCAACTGATGCGAGAGCACACAATATGGATTGGAAAGGCGGAAGACGCAGCGACAATATTGACGACCAGCGCAATGGCTCCTTTTCGGCGGGCAGCAGCGGTGCGGCGGCTATTCTATTTCGCCTGCTGCCGTTTTTACTGCAAACCCGAATCGGCAGAATCATTCTGGTGGTCGGCGGCCTGGCTTATGCTGGAGCCCACTTTCTCGGTATTGATATTATGGGCTTGCTGGGCGGCACCCAGGCGCGACCACAGGCACAGCTAAGCAGCTCCGCCGATAAGGAGCTGGTGGATTTTGTCTCTGTGGTGCTCGCCGATACAGAAGATGCCTGGAGAGCTGAGTTTAACAAAATAGGCAAAAGCTACCGCGAACCTGTATTGGTACTTTTTAAAAACCGCGTCAATTCCGCCTGCGGTCTCGGCCAGGCGGCGAGCGGGCCATTTTACTGCCCTGGCGATAACAAGCTCTATATAGACCTGGCTTTTTATCAGGAGATGAAAACCACACTGGGGGCGCCGGGCGATTTTGCCCAGGCCTATGTTATAGCCCACGAGGTTGGCCACCATGTGCAGAACCTGCTGGGTATCTCCGCGCAGGTGCAACGGGCACAGCAAAACGAAACCCAAGTTGCAGCCAATGCCCTTTCGGTAAAACTGGAGTTGCAGGCAGACTGCTTTGCCGGTATCTGGGGCCACCACGCCGATCGCGAGCGCAAAATGATTGAAGCTGGCGATATCGAAGAAGCCCTCAATGCAGCGGCGGCCATCGGCGATGATCGCCTGCAAAAGCGCGCAACCGGCGCGGTGCGCCCGGAAAAATTTACCCACGGAAGTTCCGAGCAGCGCGTGGAGTGGTTTAAACGCGGCTTTGACACAGGCTCAATTGACAGCTGCAATACCTTTAAATAATAATTTTCAATTCATGAAATCGTGAAAAATTTTTTACGATTTCATGAATAAAACATTAAAACACCTTCACAATTTTTCGCAACCACAACCCCATCAGCCAAGAAAATATAATTTCGTATAAATCAACACGAAGTTACGACAACCATCACAATAAACCAAATTAATCTCAAGCAGAAAATAATTTCTGTTAAGGTCTTTCCACATTTTTTGCAGATCAGTGCAAAAAATGGTTCACTAAATCAATAATATTCTTATCAAGGATTACCTATGAAATATAAGCTTATTTTTAGTGCGGTTTTAGCCAGCATGAGCGTTGCAGCCCAGGCGAACAATTGTGGTCCGGCCACTATGTACGAGCGCGGCACCAATAACGGCTGGACTAACCAAAATCCAATGACCTGTACCCTGTCCGGCAAGTGGCATACCACCGCGAATTTTGCCGCAACAGGCAGCCTGAAATTCGAAGTGACCGGCAACACTAATTGGGGTGAAAACTACGGAGATTATAATCTCTCCAACCCAAAGGTCGATGCGGGTGGCTCGAATATTCCCGTCAATCAGACCGGCAATATAGGTGTCTGGTTTGACTATATCAACAAGACCTACGCCATCAGCAAATGTATAGCAGCCACCCCCGGCCCCATTCCCGCACTGGACTCCGGCGGCTACCCACCGACACCGCGCAGCATGCGCTGTGGCAGCGATGGGTTCTGGACCCAGGATTTATTTTTTGCTCCCAGCAACCAAACCAACTACGACACCAGCAGCCCCTGGCCCACCGGCATCAGCAGCGTCAAGTTGATTAACAATCTGTCACAAGTCGCAGCAACCATTACTCCGCCGACCACTGGCCGCTATCGCCTGCTGGTGAACGGAAACAGTTACAGCTATCAGCTTATTCCGGAAGATTGCGGCGGCCTTGGCTTGAAGCTGTCCTATATCAATTCGACGGGTCACGAGCAGAGCATCCCCATGATCTGCAATACCCAGACCTTGAAATATACGCTGGATTACAATCCCGCCGCCTTCGGCAGCAACATACGCTTTATTGATGGAAGCAATATTGCCTATGGGGACAACCAGCCTGATGGTATCCTGGAGACTTCTGGCAACCTGATCCCAGTGACCAGTGCCAGCAAGATTACGGTAGACCTGCGCAACAAGACCTATCAGATCCAACCTCCGTGCGGCACGACTTCACTGTCTCTGTTAGCCCCTAATGCGACAGGTCATGAACAAGCCACACCCATGACTTGCGGCGCCGATAACAAATGGCACCTGCAACTTAGCGGTCAATCCACACTCTATCGCCTGAAAGATGCCCAGGGAGTTTTCTGGGGTGACAACCAACCAGATGGCACTCTCGACAGCTACGGCAACTTGATTTTTGTCTCCGGCAGCACAGAGATAGTGGTGGATTATTTCGCAAAAACTTATACGCCTCACTAAGTTATTTTTTATGGCCAAGCCATAAAAACGAAATAGAAAAAGTAAAAAAAGACATCGCATTATGCGATGTCTTTTTTTTGGAGGGAGTTTGATCTATGTTCAATATAGGTTGGAGCCAGTCGCGCAGGCCAAAACTGCGCGCCCCAGCTGCAAGCCGAAGAACAAGGATAACTTATACTTGATTGCAGTCGGCCCCTAAAAAAGCGACTTACTTCAATGCACCAAACACCTTGGAGATAATATTGCTGCCCGCACCCAGAGGGTCCTGCCTTATGGCTTTTTCCTCTTCAGCGATCATCAGATAGAGGCCTTCTGTCGCGCGCCTGGTTACATAACTTTCAACAGTGGCTTCCTGCTCTGCCACCACCCCGTATTTTTGCGCTTGTCCCATCAATGAATTATAGGTGTTCGCCAATTTGGCTTTATCTGTTACTTTTTTCACTATAGGTAAAAACTGGGTGGCGAGCGAGGTAGAAGTTTTTTGTCTGAAGAAATCAGTCACTGAGGTTTCACCGCCAGTGAGAATATTTTTAGCATCGGCCACCGTCATTGACTTGATGGCATTTATCAATAAAGGTTTGGCCAGGGGCACAGCGGCTTCGGCGGCACGGTTCATGGAAACTTCCAACTCATCCAGTTTTTGCGCCTTGCCGGCCAATTGCAACAGTGGTCGCGCTTTTTCAAATTTGGCCGGTAACTTGATTTTTACTTTGTCGTTGCCCATAAAGCCATTCTCAACGCCGAGCTTGGCAACGGCCGCCGCAGAGCCCTTTTCCAAGGCCGCTTTTAAACCAGCATTGACATCCTGACTGCTGAGATCGCTCAGGGATATCGCAAAAACATTTGCCGATATGGCCATTAACAGGCCGCTGACCAGTGCAGGGAAAAAACGTGTTTTAGGTTTTACAGTGAATAGCATACTCGCCTCTCCAAACAATCAATAAAAAATGCCTTGCGCAAGCTCAGGAATCAATTGAACTTGTTGCCAATACCCCCCGCCCAGTCATAAAAACCATCGTCACCCCTCTGGGGCAACAGGTTAAGAATACTTCAAATCGGGAAGATGAACGGTTTTTATACTGTTCGTAAATAAAAACGAAAGCCTTAACCTTTAAATTAACTAAGCCTAATCCATTTTCAAGCCTATAGTAGGAAATATTTATTTATTCATTGCCTGGCAATAGCAATCTTGATAGCAATAGGCCATGATGCGCCCCATTGCACCTATTATCCACGACCAAGCCATGAGCGACAGGAATGCCACTGAACCAGCGCCTTATCTCTAATGCCGCTAGCCATCCTGGATTGAAACGCAGCAACAATGAAGATTGCCTGCTGAGCTCACCGGAAACCGGGCTCTGGCTAGTGGCAGACGGTATGGGCGGGCATGAAGCCGGCGAAGTCGCGAGTGCTATTGTGCTGGATACCCTGGCAAAATTGGCTCAGGATCAGGCGCATTTTTCACTGACGCAGGCCATACAGACAGCCCATAAGGATATTCTCGATTCTGCGGCAGCGGGCATTGGTGCGGCAGGCATGGGCTCGACGGTAGTCGCCCTGCTCAGCCGCAAAAAAAATTATCAGGTGGCATGGGTTGGCGATAGCCGCGCCTACCTATGGACAAGCACTCCAGCGGGCGGCGAACTTTCGCGTTTGACCACTGATCACTCCTATGTGCAAATGCTGCTCGCCTCCGGAACCATCAGTGCAGAAGAAGTCGAGAATCACCCCGACAAGCACATCATCACCCAGTGCCTCGGCATTGAAGAGCTGGAAAATGTCAGTGTCGACCTTGTTCATCGACAATGGCAAAAAAACCAATGGATACTGCTGTGCAGCGATGGTTTGACGGATGAGTTGAATGATGAGGCCATAGCCGCTGTCCTGGCCGCTAACAGCAATAGCCAGGAAGCAGTGAATCAGCTGCTGGAGGCCGCGCTGGAGCATGGCGGCCGCGACAATATCAGCCTGCAGATTATTGAATCGCCAGTGCAGCAGAACGCGCAGTCATTCTCCTCTCTCCTGCCATCTATGCCCACACTGGGCAGATTGATCACAGGCAATAAATGGCTCCTTGCCACTGCGCTACTAGTGCTTGCACTCCTGGTGTTTTTTATTGCATAACCCTGCTGGAATTATCCCGGTGCACTTCAGACACCGAGGTTCAATTATTGATTGTAACGCTGGCTCAGCGCTCGATAGAGTTCATCTTTAAAGGCTGGCGTTGTGGTATCCAGACTCTGCACGGCTTCCACCAAGTGCTCATTGTCTTCGCGGCCATCATGCCAGTGCTTGCGATAGGAACCGTCTTTGTAGCCGTGATCCTGACGGAAAAAATTCAATACATTTTTCCCGACATAACCGCGATACAGCTGCTCAAAACTCATATCGATGCCCGCCATCAAGCGACCAAATAACGCAATATGGAATTGCTTGTCCGCCAGAGTGGCCGCGACAAATTTTTCCAGATCCAAACGAAAATCTTTTTCGTCGGTGGCAATCGTGAGGGCCGCTTGCACCTGGGCAACCAAGTCAGCCTGAGGCTTGCCACTCTGCAATAAGATACTCAGGCCAAAATGCCAGATATCGATTAGCTCCAGGGCGACCTGCTCGGTATCGGGTGCCTGTTTTTTCCACCACTTCCAGCCGTAATGGTCCATCAACTCGGCGCATTCAACCCAGATGGCCCGGTACCATTCAAACCCTTGGTTGATCCAGTCGCTGTTGACCTTGGCATTCATGCCGCGCTGCAGATCCAGCATAATGGCGATTTGTTGTGCTTGTGCGTTCATAGGTTTCTCTATCATTAAAATAATAATCGGCTCTACGCGGGCAAATGTTGTTTGGCCCGGCTAAATAAGCGGTAAAAATTTTCACTGGTCTGCGCGGCAAAATCCTCCAGCCGCATGCCTTTTAAATCGGCAATAAACTGGGCAACCTCCAATACATATTTGGGTTCATTGGGCTTGCCGCGATAGGGAATTGGGGCAAGATAGGGTGAATCTGTCTCCACCAGCAAACGCTCGATCGGCATCTTGCGCACCACCTCGCGAATCTGTTCGGCATTTTTAAAGGTGACAATACCGGAGATGGAAATATAATAGTTTAAATCCAGTGCCGCCCTGGCCATATCCCAATCCTCGGTAAAGCAGTGCAGCACACCACTGTGCTCAAGGCTGCCATGCTCTTTGATCAGCGCCAGGGTATCGGCCCTCGCCTCGCGCGTGTGCACCACCACCGGCAAACCTATTTGCTTTCCCACCGCCAGATGCAATGCAAAGCTCTCGTGCTGCAAAGCCTTGCTTTCGGTTTCGTAGTGATAGTCCAGCCCGGTTTCACCCAGCGCCACGACCTTAGGCTGGGCCGCCCACTGGATCAATTGCTCAGCGGTCGCCGTCCCCTCTTTCACATCGCAGGGGTGAACACCGACAGAAGCCACTACCGACGGATGGGCATGGGCTATATCAATCACGCTTTGGATATTGTCGAGGCTCACGCTGATACACAGCATTTGCTGGATGCCGCGCTGGTTGGTTGCCGCTATGGCTTCGGCAAGACTGCCGTTATAGCGGTCGAGATTGATTCGGTCGAGGTGGCAGTGGGAATCGATTAACATAACATCAGGATCAGTTGATAAAAATAAAAAAGCCAGCACAAAGCTGGCCTTTGTGAGACTGCAAAAATTACATGGTATGGGTTGGCTTATCCGAGCCCAGGGAGCCCGCCAGGTAGGTTTCAATTTTGGTAATCGCGGTATTGTCCTGGTCTGAAAACTGGACGCCTATGCCTGCCGCGCGATTGCCCTGGGCCCCGCGTGGCGTAACCCAGATGACTTTGCCGGCAACCGGGATTTTTTCCAGCTCATCCATCAAGGTCAACAGCATAAAAACTTCATCGCCCAGCTTGTAGCTTTTATTGGTGGGAATAAACATGCCGCCATTTTTCACAAAAGGCATATAGGCCGCATAGAGTACGGACTTGTCTTTAATCGTGAGTGAGAGTATGCCGTTGCGGGCACCACCTGATATAGCTTGCATACCAATATCCGCTTGAAAATCCAATGTGAACAGTAATAGATTAGTGTAAACCTGTCCAGACAGCAATGCGCCTTCTCAATATATACGGCCACAACTGCTGGCAGACCACAACCTCTGGTTAATTACCCGGCCAGATCCAAACTGCAAGAGTGTTAATTGCCGCACAAAAAACTTTCGCACAGCCGCATTTTTATTCATTTTCAGCCGTTAGCCTCTCTTCTGAATCAGCGCTTGCCCTGCGGCCTCGCACCCGCACGCAAAAGCGCGCCCCAATCCAACAGAGCCTCTTCCAGCAGCAGCTGCTTATTGGGATTTGCACTGCTCAATAACTGCCGCTTGGCCAGCAACAGTTTTTCCACATAGCGATGCAGCAGCGCCGCTGGCAGCTGGCTCAAGCGGTCGCGCATATCCTGTGGCAGCTGACTGATAAGCACATTTTGCATCCCGACCTGCCAGCGCATCAGCGAATGCAACCAGCTGAGAAACCATTCGACAATAGCGACCACATCGTCTTTATACCACTGCCCTGCGACCTCAATCGCTGAGGCCTGACCCGAACTCAGGCGTATCAGTTGCAGCAGCCAGGTATCGCGGCGCTCAAGCGCATCCCCCTTTAAATAGGCCAGGGCGGTCAGCGGAGCACCGCTCGCCGCATCCATCAGTTTTTCGATCGGCAGCGGGCTGCCCGCCAGCAGAGGCGTGAGCCAATGGATCACCTGCTCGCTGTTGGGCATGGGCAGCAGCCGCATCTGGCAGCGGCTGCGAATGGTTGGCAACACTGAGTTGACAGCATGGCTGACAAGGACCAGCAGCGTTTTCGCCGCCGGCTCCTCCAGGGATTTCAGCAGGGCATTGGCCGCATTGGTATTCATTGCCTCGGCGGGCTCCAGCACCACGACTTTATAGCCCCCCTGCTGCGAGGTCTTGCCCAAATCCTCAATCAGTGCCCGCACTTGATCAACTTTTATTCCCTTGCTGCCCTCTTCCGGCTCCAGGCGAATCAAATCGGGATGATTCTGCACCCTGTTCAGCTGGCAATCGCGACAATTGCCGCAGGGGGTGCCTTCGACAGGTGTCGCACACAGCAGCAGTTGCGCCAGGGATTCGGCCAGATGTCGCTTGCCTATTCCCCGGGGGCCGGCAAGCATCACCGCATGGGGTAATTTATTGGCCTTAATTTGCTGGTTGAGTTGCTGCCATTCCGGCAATTGCCAGGGATAGGGATGCAGGGGAAAGTGGGTCATGGATAAAACTCTCTACAAACAAGCCAGCAAGTTTACCCATAGGTGCGCAGATTTGCGATAATTGCCGACTTTTATATTCTGCCTGACAAATTGCTATGAGCGACCACAACCTGAACATCCTGTATCTCGACGACGATTTACTGATCCTCAATAAGCCTGCCGGTCTATTGACCGTCCCCGGTAAAGGGCCGGAGAAGCAGGACTGCCTGATCAACCGCGCCCTGAAATTCAATCCCAATGCCCGGGTGGTTCACCGCCTGGACCAGGGCACTTCCGGTATTGTGATGTTTCCGCTGAACTATATGTGCCTGCGCCTGCTGACCAAGCAGTTCGAGGCGCGAGGCATCCATAAGCATTATGTGGCGGTAGTGGCGGGCCTGGTGGAACAGGATCAGGGTGAAGTGCAGCTGCCACTGATCTGCGACTGGCCCAATCGCCCGCTGCAGAAAGTCTGTTTCGACAGTGGCAAGCCCGCCCATACCCGCTACCAGGTGCTGGAACGCTACACCTCGCCCGACGCCTCGCGCAATGCCACCCGGGTGCGCCTTGAGCCCGTCAGTGGCCGCACTCACCAATTGCGGGTGCATATGCTTAGCCTGGGCCACCCGATGCTTGGCGATCAGTTGTATTCGCCCCCCGAGATCCAGGCCCAGGCGTCGCGGCTACTGCTGCATGCCCAACATATCCAGCTCACCCACCCAATCACCAGGGTCAAGGTTGAAGTGGAGTGCAAGGCCGATTTCTAAACGTTATTGAGCTGAGATGAATGACATCCTCAGCGCACAAGGCGCTCCAGCACCTGCCTGATATCGGCCTGGACAAGGTGCAATTCCTGCCCCGCATCAATCACGGCATAATTATCAGGCCGCGCCCTGGCTCTCTGGCCATAGGCACCCCGCACCCGCTCAAAAAACTCTATGGCTTCGCTTTCAAACCTATCCAGCTCACCGCGCTGGCGCGCACGATTGAGGCCCAACTCCACTTCTATATCCAGAATAAAGGTCAAATCCGGTCGCAAATCACCCTGCACCAGGGTTTCCAATTGCGCTATGGTAGACACACTCAACCCTCTGCCACCGCCTTGATAGGCATAGGTGGCATCGGTAAAACGATCGCAAAGCACCCAGGCACCGCGCGCAAGCGCGGGTTCGATCAGTTGCTGCAGGTGCTGCGCCCGCGCCGCAAAAACCAGCAAAAGCTCCGCCGTTTCATCCACCGCCTCTGCGCGCTTGGCCAGCAACAGCGAGCGAATCTCCTCTGCCAGGGGTGTGCCGCCCGGCTCGCGGCTCACCACCACCTCTATACCCTGGGCTGCCAGCCAATCCCGTACAAAGGCCAGGTTGGTGCTTTTACCAACCCCTTCTGTACCCTCAATGGTCAAAAATTTACCGCGTTTTATCATTTGCTCTCACCCCAGACGGCTCCCGACGCACCAGCACCATTGGAAGCCAGCATCATTAAAAAACATCGCCTATATAAGTTTCTTCATTCGCCGCGAGCGCGTATCATACCCGCTTTTTGATTAACGGAGCTTTAGCATGATCACTTTACACACCAACCACGGCGATATAGTTATTGAATTGGATTTTGACAAAGCGCCCAAGACCGCTGCCAACTTCAAACAGTACGCCGAAGAAGGCTTCTACGCAGGCACTGTTTTCCATCGCGTTATCGATGGCTTTATGATTCAGGGCGGCGGCATGACTGCAGACCTTGAACAAAAACAAACCCGTGGGCAAATCGAGAATGAAGCTGATAACGGTTTGAAAAATGAAGTGGGCACCCTTGCCATGGCGCGCACCAGCGACCCCCATAGCGCCACTGCACAATTTTTTATCAACGTTAAAGATAATGGCTTTTTGAATCACAGCAGCAAAACCTCACAGGGCTGGGGCTACTGCGTGTTTGGCAAAGTGGTTGAGGGTATGGACGTTGTCAATAAAATCAAAGAAGTAAAAACCGGCAATAAAGGCCATCATCAAGATGTTCCACAAGAAGCCGTCGTCATTGAAAAGGTTACAGTGGCTTAAGCAATGCGCACCCTGTTTATTGCCGACCTGCATCTTCACGAAACACGCCCGCAGATTACCCAGGCTTTTTTTGCGTTTTTGCATGCAAATAAAAACACTACAGAAGCGCTGTATATTCTCGGCGATTTTTTTGATGCATGGATTGGCGATGACGATGATTCGCCGCTCTGCACAGCAGTAGCGGCAGAGCTAAAGCAATTCGGCGAGGACGGTGCCCAGGTGTTTCTTATGCACGGCAATCGCGATTTTTTACTGGGTGAAAAATTTGCAGAACGCGCCGGTGCAACATTGCTGCCAGAGAGTACACTGATCAATCTCTATGGCCAGCCCACCCTGTTGTTGCACGGTGATGAGCTTTGCATTGATGACAAAGACTATATGGCTTTTCGCCAACAGGTGCGCTCACCGCAATGGCAGGCGCAGATCCTCTCCCAACCCCTCGCCGCAAGGCGGGTGCTGGCAGCACAGCTGCGCGAAAAAAGCCAGGCGATGAACAGCGTGAAAGCCGAAGATATTATGGACGTTGCACCTGCAGAAGTGGTTCGCGTTATGACTGAGGCCGGTATTCACCGCTTGATCCACGGTCATACTCATCGTCCCGCTCGCCATGCTTTAACGCTCCAGGGTGTTGCGGCAGAGAGAATTGTCCTGGGCGATTGGCACCACCAGGCCTGGGCACTGGTGACTACAGAAGATGGGCTCGATCTGGTTAGTTGGACTATTGCCTAGGGCCAGTTAACGCTCTCTGCACAACCACTCGGCGCTCAAAATAAAAAAGGCGAACTGCAAAAGCAGCTCGCCTTTTTTCATAGCCGGTATAACCATATCCCTATTTCCTAATTATTCATATAACCCTATATAAACAATTAAAAAAGTAATCTATTTTCCCTGAGCGCGCTCATCCCTGCAGACACTTCATCCGAACGTTAAGCCATCCCTGCCCCTTTCTCTTCCCTGCCCATCAACTCTTCTTTAAGGTGCACCGCAATTAGGTAGCATGTCCTTCGTCAGGGTCACTACTTTTACACCGTCGATCAGAATGGAGGTCCAACCCGAGGTGAGCACATCTGCAGCGGGGAAAGCATCTGGCCCCCAGCCACCACTGGGATCCACTTTAAAGCGGGGGTTATTTGCTCCTGCCGGGCCGAAATTACGACAGATAGTCCAGAGCGGTTGAATATTATCGACGGAAGCAAATAAATCGCCCTCAGCCCAGCCATTGTGTGTACCGCGCAAATGGAACACCTGGCTGCCGCAGTTGGTCGGCAGATTTTCCTGGGCAGTGATAACCTTGGTTGCAGCGTTGAAGGATATTTTTACCCAGCCGGGAGATACATTGAAATCCTGTTGCGGAAGAGCATCTACCCAACCGCCATTGGGATCGATTTTAAAGCGTGGGCCGCCCTTGCTATCGCCATTGATAAAATTGACGCATTGCTCATAAGTATTGGTAGTCCCTATTTCACTCATCAAGGTTCCCTCGGCCCAGGAATTAAAAGTGCCGCGCAGATGATAGCTGGTCACCTGAGCGCTGGAACTCGATGAACCCAGGCTTGAGGAACCAGGACTTGAAGAGCCGAGACTTGAAGATCCACCAGGTTGGCCACAGTTGGGAGCCAGATTTTGCTGCACAGTGATCGCCTTGCTGCTACTGTTGAAATTGATCTTGACCCAGCCTTGCGACACCACAAAATCTGCAGCGGGAACAGCATCCATCCAACCGCCATTGGGATCAATCTTAAAGCGCGGGCCGCCATTGGCGTCACCACCGGTAAAATTCACACAGCGCTCATACAAGTCGCCGCCCAGCGGCAACATAAAGGTCCCTTCCGCCCAGGCATTAAAGGTGCCGCGCAGATGATAAATACTGGAGGCAATGCTGGAGCTGGATGACCCCAGGCTTGAACCCTGACTGGATGATCCAGGTTGTCCGCCACAGTTGGGGGTGAGATTTTGCTGCACATTGATCGCCTTGGTGCCGCTGTTGAAAGTAATCCTCACCCAGCCAATAGACACGGGAAAATCAGCGGCGGGAATTGCATCGCCCCAGTTGCCGTTGGGATCGATTTTAAAGCGTGGACCACCGTTGGAATCGCCACCGGTAAAATTCACACAGCGCTCATAATTATCGCCCCCCAACGGCAGCATAAAGGTTCCCTCGGCCCAGGCATTGAAAGTGCCGCGCAAGTGATAAATGTTGGAGGCTGTACTTGAGCTCGAAGAGCCGAGGCTGGAGGAACCGGTCTGGCCGCAATTGGCAGCCAGGTTTTGCTGCACAGTGATGGCCTTACTGCTGCTATTGAAATTGATCCTGACCCAGCCGCTGGAGACAACAAAATCAGCAGCGGGAATGGCATCACCCCAGTTGCCATTGGGATCAATTTTAAAGCGCGGGCCGCCATTGGAATCGCCACCGGTAAAATTAACGCAGCGCTCATACAGATCTCCGCCCAGCGGCAGCATAAAGGTTCCCTCCGCCCAGGCATTAAAAGTGCCGCGCAAATGGTAGATGCTGGTCGGTGCGCTGGAAGCGGAAGATCCTAAACTTGATGCGCCCAGACTTGAGGCTGCGACGCTTGATGCCGCCAGACTTGAAGCACCAATACTGGATGCACTTAAATCGGATGAGGCCTGGCTTGATGCCGCTGGGTCTGAAGAAGCCTGCAGCGAAGAGCTTAGATTGGATGAGGCCTGGCCTGAAGAGCTCAGGTTGGATGACGCCTGGCTTGATGAGTTGTTTGGCTCACCGCAATTGGGAGCCATGTTTTGCTGCACATTAATTATTTTGCTGGTGCTATTGAAGGCAACTCTCACCCAGCCTGGCAACACCACAAAATCAGCTGCGGGAATCGCGTCGCCCCAATTGCCATTGGGGTCGATTTTAAAGCGCGGGCCGCCGTTGCTGTCGCCCCCGGTAAAATTAATGCAGCGCTCATAATTGTCAGTCGCGCCTATGCGTATCATCAATGTCCCTTCCGCCCAGGCATTGAAAGTACCGCGTATATGATAGGGAATATCAACAGGTACAGCCGGAGAAATATTCCAGTTCTTGGTGTCTGTGAAAAATTTAATGTTCCAGGTGCCTGCCGCAACCGGAATATTGCTGCCATTCAAGCCGCCTACTCCATAGTTTTCCTTCCAATCGCCAAAGCGATCGAATTTAATACTGCCTGCCGAGCCAAAGACAACGCCGTTCAACTGCATAGTGTTAGTGCCCGCACCCGCCGAATTCATTTGCAGCGCAACCCAGGCATTGTGGCTCCCGCGTAAAAACCATTCGGCCTCCGCGTTGGCGCAAAGACAGAGCAATAACGCTATAAAAAAATATCTGCTTTTCATAATATGACTCCCAATCAGAATTGATGAAGAATCAGAATAAGAAACCAAAACTTATAACTTTGCAAGCTATGC
>DATMSP010000037.1:0-59754 GCA_035565295.1 Cellvibrio sp.
GTTGGATAAGAAAGAAAATGTTCTGGCAATTAACGAAGGTAATTTAATTATTGAGGAAAAGGCAAGTTTTGTTGAAGTTGAAGTTGCCCCGCAAAAGTTTGAAAAACGCGAAGTGAAAACAGGTCTTTCCGATGGAATCAATATTGAAATTGTTTCTGGCCTGAGTGCCAACGAAAAAATCAAACATCGCTAAATCGCAAAACCAAAGCACACTAAAAGCACTGGCACTCCACCAGTGCTTTTTTTATGCCCATTGCTCGGCTATGATAACAAAGAATCTAACACCCTAATTGAAGGCATAATTATGAAAAAAGCGTATCTTCTGGCTCTTGGTCTGTTGGCGGTCCCTGCGTTGGCCGATAACAACAGAGGTTTTTATCTGGGCGTGGGTGCATCGGCTATTGATGACCGCCAGGATGCGCCGATTGACACAACCGCCATTCGCGCCGCTGAAATTTTTGCCGGTTATAAATATAACGCTGCCCTGGGAGTCGAGTTGCGCCTGGGCTCGGGGCTTAAAGAGGGCGAGAGCAAGGATGGTTTGCTGCAGCGCGATATTGGCAACTATCAAACATTTTATTACAAGCCGGAACTGGTAAATGACGAGGCTAAGCTCTATGCTTTAATTGGTTATGCCACATTGCGTAGCAGTGTTAACCAGGAAACAGCAGTCCCGGCAAATAAAGAGATAAGCTACTCAGGAACAGCCTATGGCTTAGGCGTAGGTTTTGTTATTAATGAGATGTTTAATGTCAATGTTGAATATAAGAATCCCTGTGATGAGCTCTATAACAAGCCCAACACCGCGAGTATTAATTTCGACTATCGCTTCTGATTGCAGGCTGCCGTAAATGGTTAGCGAATGAGCTATCGCGGTATGGCATCATCATTGCTTTATGGGTTTCGGTCTGGTTGAGAATCAACAAACAGGAATTTTAACCAGACATATTTGTCCTAATTGGGGTAATGCCCTGAAGTGGGGCAAAAAAGTTTTAAGCGTCAAGAAAATTGCGACTAATTGCCAGAAATGGGACAAATAGCGCTTTTCATGCCGCAGGAGAGCAGCTACTATAAGCCCGTTTTTTAGGGATGCGAGTTGCTCGTAAATAAATCAAAAATAACCTAAGAAATTGTCAGAGCTGGTGAATTTAGTCTTTCAAATCCCCTAAAAGCGGCTATTATTTTCGCTGGAGTTTGATGCTTTAGGCGCCAATTCAGGGTGTTCAATACAGATCTGTAAATCAGTATTTTCATGTATTGCAATATCATTTTACGCAGGTGAATTATAAAAAGGTGGCAGCTCAGTTATGTCATATCAAAATAGAAAATCTGCAGGGGAAAGGTCAGTTGGACTTATCTTTGTAGTTGTTTTCCACGTGTTATTAGTCTGGGGTTTAGCGAGTGGTCTCGCTCATGATTTGACCGCAAAAGTATCCGAGGTTATCCAAACCAAGGTTGTGGAAGAAGATAAGCCGGAAGAGGTTAAAGAGCCGCCACCGCCGCCGCCAGATACCAAAATTCCACCACCGGATTTTGTGCCGCCGCCATCATTTGACTTTGTGCCCGATGCTGGCCCAACTACGGCCATCCAAGCTGTAACTAAGGCCGCACCACCAGCGCCAAAAGCAGAGCCAGCGGCTGTTACCAAGCCAAAAGGTAAGGCTTCAAACACTAAGCCGGATTATCCACAGGCTTCTATCCGTGCCGGTGAAGAAGGTGTTGTGGGAATCAATATTTATGTTAATGAAGATGGCCGTGTCGGCGAGGTGAAGTTGGAAAAATCCAGCGGATTCGAGCGTTTGGACGAAGCTGTTCTCAAGCATGTCAAGCGCGCTTGGAAATTCACCCCTTGTATGCAAGGTGAAACTCCTGTTGCCTGTTGGTATCCAATTAATCTGAAAATGCAGATTAAACAGGAATAACATAAATTTTTTTGCAATACACTTTTAAAAAAATAGATCTTTTAAATTACGTTAACTGCAGGGTTATAAAAATGTTAAAGAAACTTTCATCTGTCTTTATTTTGGCGTTGGCTTTAGCGGGTCAACAATTTTTGGTTGGCTCTGCTGTTGCGCAAGAGGCTACAGCACCTGCAGCGGAAGCCCCTGCGGCTGAAGTGGCTCCGGCACCTGCAGTAGAAACTCCCGCTGAGGCTCCAGCCGATGCAGCGGCAAGTGCAATTGATGATGCGGATGCGAGTACGGCAAAAGCTGAAAACCCCTATGGTCTGGAAACCCTGTGGGCAGAAGGTGATGCTGTAGCCAAGACAGTATTGGCATTGTTGGTAATCATGTCAGCTGCCACCTGGTACATCACTGCCATCAAGCTGGTTTCTCAATCAAAACTCTTCAAGCAATCCAAAGAAGCTCGTCGCGTATGGGATTCCAAATCTTTGCAGGAAGGTGTGAGCAGCCTGAGTGCTGACAGTGCTTTCCGTGCTATTGCTGAAGATGGTATCAAAGCAGTTAAGCATCACGACGGCAAATTGACTGATAAGATTGACCTGGAATCATGGGTCAGCATGTCAATTCAACGCTCTGTAGGCGTTGTCACTAACGACTTGCAAACTGGTCTGGCGGTATTGGCAACTGTTGCCTCTTCTTCTCCGTTCGTAGGTCTGTTCGGTACCGTATGGGGTATTTACCACGCTCTGATCGCTATCGCAGCAGCTGGTCAGCCTTCCATTGATAAGGTGGCGGGTCCAGTGGGTGAAGCTTTGATCATGACTGCAATCGGTCTGGCAGTAGCGGTACCAGCAGTATTCTTCTACAACTGGTTGATCCGTCGCAACAAGGTTGCCACTGAATCTTTGAACCACTTTGCTTCTGACGTGCATGCATACCTCGTTGTAGGTGTTCATGGCGGCGACAAGTAATTTTACTGGTTATTAGCCTAATGAAAGGGCGATTTTTTCCAAGACCTGAGTTTTGAAAACAATCTCCCCTTCATCAGTAAATACTTGAATCGAGGTAGCAGAAAATGGGAATGAATATTTCATCTGGTGAAGGTGAAGATCAACTCAACTCCACGATCAACACAACTCCCCTGGTTGATGTTATGTTGGTGTTGTTGATTGTTTTCTTAATCGCTGTTCCTGTGGTTATTAAAACAGTGAAACTTGACCTTCCAAATGTGTCTAATATTCCAACACAATCCAAACTTGAAAACATTGTTATCGCAGTGACTAAAGAAGGGGATGTGTTTTGGAATGATGCATTGATTCCAGACAAAGAAACCCTGTTGAATAAATTAAGAGAAGCGGCTCCACGTAAGCCTCAACCAGAAGTCCATATCCGCGGCGATCTCAATGCCCGTTATGAACATGTTGGTCGTATTGTTGCTTATTGTCAAAAAGCGGGCATTGTTCGTGTAGGTTTCTTAACTTCACCCGAGCATAAATAACCCTGAATCTTGGGTGTTCACAAATCTCTTAAAAGGTAATTCATCATGGGTATGAATGTAGGAAGTGGAGCCGAAGGCGATGTGATGGTGGAGTTAAACACTACGCCACTTATCGACGTTATGCTCGTACTTATTATTATGTTGATTATTTCGCTTCCGCCGCAAACACACGCGGTGAAGTTGGATATGCCGGTGAACAGTAACCCACCGCCAGAAGTCCTGCCGGAAGTAGTCGAAATTCTTGTTGACTTTGATGGTTCCTCCTACTGGAATGGCTCCAAAATTGTCGATGGTAAGATGTTGAGAAGTTACCTCAGTCAAGCGGCACGTAAAGTTCCAATGCCAGAGGTGCACTTGAAGCCACACAAATTAGCCAAATATGATTCTGTGGCTAAGGTATTGGCTACCGCGCAGCGTTTGGGCGTGACAAGTATCGGAATTGTGGGTAATGAAGCGCTGGAGTAATTTCCAGCGTTTTTCATTTAGTCTTTAATTTGCTGTTATCGGTATAAATGGTCATGAATCTCAAGAAATTAATTTTAGCAACGGCAAGATCAGTTGCATTTGTAGCGGCTGCATCGGCGAGTGTTGCCACAGTTACTGCGGTTTTAGCCCCAGCGGCTCTGGCTGCTGAAAAAGCAAAATTCAGTCAAAAAGTGGGTAAGCCACTGCAGGAAGCCCAGGCGTTGATGGGGCAGAAAAATTGGAAAGCCGCTCTCGAAAAAATTAATGAGGCCTCTGCCGTTTCTGGTAAAACAGCGCAAGAAGAAGCCGCCATTAATGAATACAAAGTCTACTGTCTGGCGCAGTTGAAGGATACCGCCGGTGCCGCCAAGATAATGGAGTCCATGCTGGCTGCAAACCAGGTGCCTGCGGACCAGGTTCAAGGCAAAATCCTGACTCTCTCGCAAATCTATTTTCAGCAAAAGGATTACCCGAAGTCTATCCAATATGCTGAGCGCTATGTAAAAGAAAGCGGCCCCAATGCGGAAGTTATTCAGCAGTTGGCGCAAGCCTACTATTTGAAAGGCGACTATCAGATTGCCAGCGACTATGCACAGAAGCTGATCAAGCAAGCTGAGCAGGCGAAAAAGCCTATCGAAAAAGATTGGTTGGTGCTGTTGATGAGCAGCCAATTCAAGTTGGATAACAAGCCGGGTATCACTTCTACTCTTGAAACTCTGCTGACTCACTATCCCACTCCGGAATACTGGAAGAATATTTTCAAATACGTGAGTAACGAAGCCAGCTATTCAGAGAGAGAGACTATTGAAATCCTGAGGCTCAAGAAAGTCGTAGGTGTTATCGAGCCAAGCGAATACATAGAAATGGCTGAACTCTCTATCGCTATGACCAATCCCGGCGATGCGAAAGCCATTCTTGAAGCGGGCAATACTGCCGGTGTTCTCGGTCAGGCAAAAGATAAAGAGCGTGAAACCCGCCTGCTCAATATGGCAAAAAACCAAGCCAAAGAAGACCTGGCAACTATTGACGCAAGTACCAAGGAAGCCCAGGCCAAACCTACGGGTGAGATGCTGGCTAAGATTGGCGCTGCCTATTTAGGCCACGGCCAATATGACAAGGCAATAACTACGCTTCAAGCTGCCCTGGCAAAAGGTGGGGTGAATTCTGTAGATGAAGCCAATATTCGCCTGGGGGTTGCCTACTTCAACCTCGGCAAAAAGCAGGAGGCGATCAGCGCGTTCCAGGCAGTGTCAAGCAAGTCCAAATTGGCTCGCTTATCCAGACTTTGGGTGATTTATATCCAGGGTCAGGGCCAGGCTCAGCAGGGCCAGGGTAAGAAATAAGCTCAACGTTGCAGTGAGAATGCCCGCATTAGCGGGCATTTTTTTTGCGGGATATTGCCGTCTGTTAAAGTGCACGATGAAATAAGCCGGGTGTATAATACGCAGCTGCTTATGCTGAAATAGATAAGAACTGTTTAATTAAAGAGCGGAAAGGGTGTAATTAGTGAATTTTTTTGATTTTATAGCACAAGAGTGGATATTGGTCAGCGCCCTGGCTGGCTTGATTGTGGTTTACCTCTGGACTGAAAAAATTAAAAGCGGGTTACCTGTATCAAGTCACGAGCTCACCACCTTGGTCAATGTGCATAAGGCGGTGATTCTGGATATAAGACCAGCAGCGGAATTCAAGCTGGGTCATTTGGTCGATGCTATCAATATTCCCTATGAGCGCATTAATAACGATATTGCGCTACTTGAAAAACACAAAGCATCCACCATAGTAATAGTGGATAAATTGGGCCAGCATGCCGGCCAGGTGGGCCGCAACCTGAAAAAGCAAGGTTTTGATATTCGTCGCCTCTCTGGCGGTATCAGCGAATGGCAAAGTCAAAATCTGCCTTTGGTCAAGGGTAAATAGTCGCAGGCAAAATAGATTTCCAGCGGCAGATTTCCAGCGAAATAAAATACCCTGTCATTAGGAGTTATTATGGCTCGAGTACTTATGTACACCACAGCGGTCTGTCCTTTTTGTGTCAATGCTAAAAAATTGCTAGCGCAGAAAGGTGTGACTCCTGAAGAAGTCCGGGTAGATCAAAACCCGCAATTGCGCGAAGAAATGATGAGAAAAAGCGGACAGAGGACAGTGCCGCAAATTTGGATTGGCGATTATCACGTGGGTGGTTTTACCGATCTTTTGGCATTGGATAGGCAAGGTAAACTCAATGATTTGCTGAAGGGCAATGAATAGCCACTAGTGATTAGTATCCAATTAATCTAATAATTGTTACGAGAATTTTTTATGACCGATGAGAATAACACCCAGCCACAACTGGCATTTGCGATCCAAAAAATTTATTTGAAAGACCTTTCTTTTGAAACCCCCGCAGGGCTCGAAGCTTTTGGCAAGGCTTGGAAGCCGAATATCCAGCAGGATTTGAATGTCCAGGTCAATCAATTGGGTGAAGATTTGCACGATGTGGTTTTGCTGTTGACCATAACCGCACGCATTGATGACAAAGTGATATTTTTGGTTGAAGTCAAACAGGGTGGTATTTTCACTATTGCTGGCCTTGAGGGCATACACCTGAGTCACGCTATTAATACCCTGTGTCCGCAAATTTTATTTCCCTATGCGCGAGAAACCATTGATAGCATTCTAACCCGCGGTGGTTTCCCTCCGCTGATGCTGGCCCCTATCAATTTTGAAGCAGTATTTGCTCAGGCAGTGGCCAATGCCCAGCAGCAGGCGGCCGATGCCCAGCCAGCGGCCGCTACGCTGAATTAATATCCGCATCAATACCCGACTTATGTCGGGTATTTTTTTTGGACAAACCTTAAGGCGTAAACAGTTATGTTTAATCTCTCCCGCCTCGATCCGTTACATACCAGTCATATAGCCGCCATTGACCTGGGGTCCAATAGTTTTCATATGATTATTGCCAAGTGGGACCACGGCCAGTTGGTGTTGCTTGATCGCTTGCGCGAGCCCGTGCGTTTGGGCTGGGGATTGGGTAGCGATGGTGCCTTGAGCGAAGATGCGCGCGTGCGCGCAATGGCCTGTCTGGAAAAATTTGGTGAATGTCTGCGCGCTTACCCCTCGCGCAGCGTGCGTATTGTCGGCACTAAAACCCTGCGCAGCATCAGTGATTCCCGGCAGTTTTTAGCCGATGCAAAGGTGCGTCTCGGACATCCGGTAGAAATTATTTCTGGCGATGAAGAGGCGCGCCTGGTCTATCTCGGCGTGGCCCATTGCGTTGCGCCTCAGGAGGGCCGGCGCCTGGTGGTTGATATTGGTGGCGGCAGCACCGAAATTATTCTTGGCAAGGGCATGCTGCCGCTGCTGAAAGAAAGTTTAAATATGGGCTGCGTGGCCATCAGTAAAAAATTCTTTCTCGATGGCAAGGTCAGCGAAAAGAATATCAATCAGGCATTGATTGCCTGTCTGCAAGAATTGGAGCCGGTGAGCGAATCTTTTTTGCAGCAGGGCTGGAGCGAAGTGCTGGGCGCATCGGGCACGATTAAGACGGTCGGTAAGGTTTGCGAGGCGGCGGGCTGGAGCAAGGGCGATATTACCCTTGATAGCCTGGAAAAAATTATAGCGCTCTATAGCCAGCATGGTTCTACCGATTTAAAAATCCAGGGGGTGTCCGAGGACCGCCAACCGGTATTTCTCGGTGGAGTCATTGTGTTGAAGGCGCTCTATGAAAGCCTGCAACTGGAGCAGATGCAGGTTGCCGACTGGGCGCTGCGCGAAGGTCTGCTGTTCGATTTAAAAGGCCGTCTGGAAAACCACGATATTCGCCAGGCGAGCGTGGATGCGCTGGCCAACCGCTTCCATGTCAATATCGATAAAGCCAAACGGGTGGAGGCTACGGCACTGGCGCTGCTGGACCAGGTTGCCGATGGCTGGTCATTGAATGATACGGAGGCCAGCAAGCTGTTGAGCTGGGCAACACGCCTCTACTTGGTGGGCCTGGATATTGCCCACAACGATTATCACAAACACAGTGCCTATATAGTGCAGCATGTGGACCTGGCCGGTTGCTCCCGCGCCGAGCAGGCCCACCTGGCGACCCTGGTATTGGCCCATCGCAAGCGCTTCCCCATCAAGCATTTCTCTGCTGATAGTGAAGATTTGATCAAGGTGGCCATTCTTTTGCGCATTGCGGTGATCTTCCATCGCGGGAAAAAGAATGACAAGTCGCCACCTGTAGTCATCGCCGCCGATAAAAGACGGATTAAGCTCCATCTTCCGCAAAAGTGGTTGCAACAACACCCCCTGACGCTGGCCGATCTGGAAACCGAGATGCGCTACCTGAACGATATCCATTACCAGCTGGAACTTAATGAAACCCACTAGCAGACGGCCTGCCAGGTCACAGATCGTAAAATGAAGGCTCCCAGGGGCACTGATTTTACTGGCTTTATGTTATTATGCCGCGCAAATTTTAAGCCTTTGTATCCGCGTTCACCGCGTGTAACCCCTCTCAGGAGTCCCCATGAGTAAGACCTCGCTAGACAAGAGCAAAATTAAATTCCTGTTACTGGAGGGTGTACACCAGTCAGCAGTCGATACCCTGCACGCCCAAGGCTACAGCAATATCGAATATCTCAAGACGGCGCTGGACGAGGAAACCCTGATTGCAAAGATTCAGGATGCCCATTTCGTCGGCTTGCGTTCGCGCACGCAATTGACTCGCCGCGTATTTGAAAACGCGCCCAAGCTGATAGCGGCCGGCTGCTTCTGCATTGGCACCAACCAGGTGGACTTGAAGGCGGCACAGGAATTTGGTGTGGCCGTATTTAATGCCCCCTATTCCAATACCCGCTCGGTGGCTGAACTGGTGCTGGCAGAGGCTATTTTACTGCTGCGCAATATCCCGCAGAAAAATGCTGTTTGCCATCGCGGCGGCTGGGACAAATCGGCCGTAGGTTCTTTCGAGAGCCGTGGCAAAACCCTGGGTTTGATTGGCTATGGCTCCATCGGCAGCCAGACCAGTGTCCTGGCTGAATCACTGGGTATGAATGTGCAGTTTTATGATGTGATCACCAAGCTGCCATTGGGCAATGCCCAGCAGGTTCGCAGCCTGGATGAGTTGCTGGCAACCTCTGATATTGTCAGCCTGCATGTACCGGAAACCCATGCGACCCAGGATATGATAGGTGCGCGCGAAATTGGCTTGATGAAGCCAGGTGCAATTCTTATTAACGCTTCGCGCGGTACAGTAGTGGATATAGACGCGCTGGCCGCTGCCCTGAAAAGTGGTGCATTGGCTGGTGCGGCCATAGACGTATTTCCAGAGGAACCCAAAGCTAATGGCGATGAATTTGTCAGCCCGTTGCGCGGCCTCGACAATGTGATACTGACCCCCCACATTGGCGGTTCAACTATGGAAGCCCAGGCCAACATAGGTATTGAAGTTGCGGAAAAGCTGATCAAGTATTCTGATAACGGCACCACCACCAGTTCAGTCAACTTCCCCGAGGTGGCACTGCCCGGCCATCCCGATGCGCACAGGTTGCTGCACGTACACGCGAATGTACCGGGTGTGCTGTCGAAGATTAATAAAATCTTCTCCGATAACCATATCAATATTGCCTCACAGTATCTACAGACCAATGACAAAGTGGGCTATGTAGTGGTCGATATCAACTCACCTTACAGTGAAGTTGCGCTGGAGCAATTGAAAAGCATTGACGGTACTATCAGCTGCCGTGTTTTATTCTAATCCGCTGTTGAAATAAAAAAGCCGCTGGAGTCAGCGGCTTTTTTATTTTTGTCTTTATTAACTTTCTGTTTTTAAGGTTTGGCGTTTTGACTTCCACCATTCGAATACAATCGGCAGGATGGATAAAACGATGATTGCAAAAATCAACAGTGTAAAGTTTTTGCGGACTATCGGTAAATTGCCAAAATAGTAGCCCGCGTACAAGAAAATTCCCACCCAGAGTAAGGCACCGAAAAAATTATACGCTAAAAAGCGTTTGTAAGTCATTTTACTCATACCTGCGGCGAAAGGAGCAAAGGTGCGCACTATGGGCACAAAGCGGGTCATCACTATGGTTTTGCCGCCATGACGCGCATAGAAATCCTGGGCTTTTTGCAGGTAGTCGCGGCGAAATATTTTCGAGTCGGGATTGCGGAATAGCTGCTCGCCAAAAAAGCGACCTATAGTGTAGTTGACAATATTGCCCAAAATAGCTGCGCTAATTACCACCAGAGCCATAATATTAATATCGAGAATACTGCCTGCTACCAACGCACCTGTGGCAAATAACAGGGAATCACCTGGTAGAAAAGGCGTTACCACCAGGCCGGTCTCGCAAAAAATAATCAGAAACAAAATGCCGTAAATATACAGGCCGTACTGGTTGAACAACTCCAGCAGATGCTGGTCGATATGCAAGATAAAGCTGATGATTAATTGAATAAATTCCACACGAATATCCCTTAAAATAGTAAATTAAATAGCCAGATAAGACGCAATCGCAGCAAATACCTGATTGCGGTATTGCTCGCTTTCGTTGACCAGTTGATGGCCCGCATCCTGGATCATTGTCACCTTGGCATTGGGCAACTTTCGCTGGATTGTGGGCAGGTTGTAATGCCAGTCTACGGTTATATCGCCTGTACCCTGGATGATCAATACCTCTTTTCGCAGTTGGGAGTAAGCGCGAAACTGCTTATCCCACGCCTTCATGGCTCCGACCCACTGCAGGGAGAGGTATTTGGTCTGCAGACAATCGCGCTGCATAATAAATTCGTTAAAATTTTTATCGTGAGAGCTGCGCGCCTTGCCGCGCCGCAATTGTGTCAGAAAATGGCGGACTACGGCAAAGAGAAAGCGTCCGGCACGCCAACCACGTGGCAAAATCAAGGGGGCGCAGAGCACAATTTTTTCAAAGCAGTCATCGCGGCGGCTGCCGTCCTGAGTGCGCCAGTAATAATTTAAAATAACCGCTGCTCCTGTGCTCTGGCCCAGGGCGTAAAGGGGTTGCGGCATTAGCGGGTGGCTCTGTTTCAACACCTCGGCCAATACATCACCATACTGGTTAAAGGAGTCAATGGCAGCGCGGTCGCCACTGCTCAAACCGTGGCCGGGTAGATCAAAGGCCAAAACGGCCAACTGGTGCTCCAGCGCAAAGCGAATAATATGATTGAAGTTGCCGACATGATCATAGTAGCCGTGCATAACCAACAGGGTGCCGCGGGCATTTTCCGGCAGCCAGTAATGTGTAGCTATGCGGAAGCCTGCAGCCTGGATACAGCCGAAGCCATGACTGACACCGACCAGGGTGCGGGCAAAATTAATACCATAGAGATCGAGATAGGCCTGTGCCAACTCCACCTGTGCCCAGTTGCAATCTCGTTCCCGCGAGAAGTGCAGCGGGGGCAGTTGCGCGGCGAAAGCTTGTAATTGCTGCTCTGTGAGGTTCATAGGTCGCGTATTGTTATTCTTTGCGCTCTTGGCGGCTGGCTGCCTGAATCATGGTGTGTGCCCGTAATTGTAGTCTGATAAGTGAGTGTGGCAAAGTTTACAGTGGCCAAAAGTTATCGGGTAGACCCTGCTTGCGCAGCAGCGCCGCCATATCCATGCTGACCGCCACCCCCGCATGTACCAGCACGCCGCCCCAGATAGAGCGCGATTGCAGTGCGAGAATTCCCAAAAACAGACCAAATAAAATGGCCCCGGTTGCCTCCAGCCAGAGTTTGGGAAAATGAATCATCAGATAGGGTACGCACATTACCCAGACCGCATTGGCGCCTATGGCGGGGCGCAGGGCATTCAGCATAAAGCCGCGGAAGAAAAACTCCAGAAAAACAAACTGACAGAGATATAAAAATTCCCAGGCGAGCAGGTCGGCCCAGCTGCGGCCCGTGAGGCTGTAAAACGGATAGTGATCGACAAAATCCTGGCCCAGGCTGACCAGATAGACAAACACCAGAATCGGGCTCAGCAGCAATAAGTAGCCGCGCCAGTGCTGTGCCGTCTGATTGAATTGCCAGCCAAAATCGCGGATGCGCTCTCTGAAAACAAAGCGAATGCAGAGCCCGGGCAGAATCACATAGCTGAGTAGATGCACCCCCGTCCACCAGGCATAGGCACAGAGTTCGTACCAGTGGCTGGCGGCCAGCTGGTTGACATAGTCATTCTCCGACAAATTGCTCCAACGGGCGATAAGCTGCAGAAATTGCAGCAGGTTATCGGAGAATTTTCCATAGTGGTCGAGCAGCAGACAGACACTGACACAGGCCATCACCGCCACTACCCGGCGCAATGCCTGGGGGCGATTCATGGTGTAAGAGGGCGCTGCGGCATCAATGGTGTCGAGCGCGCTTAAAATACGGTTGGGGTGCAAACGAAATAACGGGTTATTCGACAAAACTGGGTTCCTTAAACGGTAAAGCCTGTCTGGCCTCTTGTTGATAGGCATAAGTCGCCTCGGCCTCCTGTCTGACGAAGTCGGCAACGGCCCTATGAAAATCGTCGCGCACCAGCCAGTGGTTTGAATAAGTAATGACGGGTTCAAAACCGCGCTGGATTTTATGTTCGCCCTGAGCCCCGCCATCAAAGCGCTGCAGGCGGTGCTTGATAGCGTATTCAATACCCTGGTAGTAACAGGTTTCAAAATGCAGTAAGTTGTATTCTTCCAGGCAGCCCCAGTAGCGGCCATAGAGCGTGTTCGCGTCCTGGAAAAATAACGATGCCGCTATAGTGGTATCCTGCTTTTGAGCGCTGATCATAACCAATAGCTGCGGACATTGCTCGCTCAGCAGTGTGAAAAATTGTTCAGTCAAATAGCCCCTGTGACCACTGCGTTTTAAATAAGTGTTGCAGTAGAGTTGATAAAACAGCAACCAATCCTCGCGGGAGATTGCTTCACCCTGTTTTACCTTAAAGCTGATACCCTGCGCAGAGACACTGCGCCGCTCTTTATTGATGTTCTTGCGCTTGCGCGAATTCATGGTTGCGACAAAACCATCCCAATCCCGATAGTTGCGATTGAACCAGTGAAACTGACAGCCAATCCGCTGGACATTGGCGGTTGTAGACAGCTGAGTTGAAAGCTCGGTATCGGGAAACAGACAGTGCCAGCCGGAAGCTTGTAGTTCGGTCGCACGGTTTCTTATAGCTTCTACTATCAACGGCACCAGCTCTGTAAGGCTATAACCTGCTGCCACCAGCAAACGCGGGCCAGTGCAGGGGGTAAAAGGGATTGCGGAAACCAGTTTGGGGTAATAGGAGATTCCATAGCGCTTATAGGCATCGGCCCAGGACCAGTCGAATACATATTCGCCATAGGAATGGAGTTTCAGGTAGAGAGGCAGGGCGGCAACCAGTTCTCCCTGCCGCTCCACAATAAGATGCTGCGGCTGCCAGCCCTGGGCGCTGTGAGCACTCTGACTGGCCTCCAGGGCGAACAGGAATTCATGGCGCACAAATGGATAATCTGGCGGACAGAGCGCATTCCAGCGCGACGCGCTTATTTCCTCTAAACTGGCTAAAAAGCTTATTTGCATAGGCTGGGTAGACTCGTAAAACGTGGATAAGTTACCCACTGCGGCAAGCCTAGCGCAACTCATGGTGAAATTCGATAGGCAAAACTGGTCATAGCCGACAAAGGTGCAGTAGAATCTTCGCTCTTTGGCCATTGTGGATATTGAATGTCAGCCCCACAACCTGATCCTAACTTGCAGTATCAGCACCTCGTGGCATTGCTCCCGCAATTTGCCGATTTCCCTTCCTGCACTTGTGCTCTTGTTCCAGGTTACCTGGGCTTGCGCTTCTTTTATTTGCCAAATTTATCGAGGTCCTGTCGTGGAATGGATGCTTGATCCTACCGCCTGGTTGGGCCTCTTAACCTTGATAGTGCTCGAAATAGTTCTGGGGATTGATAACCTGATCTTTATCGCCGTGTTGGCGAATAAATTACCCAAGCACCAGCGCGAGCGCGCGCGTTTGATAGGGTTAAGCCTGGCCCTGGTATTGCGATTGGTGATGCTCGCGGGTATTTCCTGGCTGGTTACTCTGACCCAGCCGCTGTTCAGTATCTTTGAACACTCGCTGTCCGGACGCGATTTGATTTTATTGTTCGGTGGTTTGTTCCTGCTGTTTAAAGCCACGATTGAATTGCACGAGCGTTTGGAAGGCAAGGTCAATCTATCGCGCGATCTGCGTGTGCACGCGGCCTTCTCGGCAGTGATTGCCCAGATAGTGGTACTGGATGCAGTCTTTTCGCTGGACGCCGTGATTACCGCTGTCGGTATGGTATCCCAGCTTCCGGTCATGATGCTGGCGGTAGTCATCGCCATGGGACTGATGATAGTCGCCAGTAAAACCCTCACGGAATTTGTCAACAAACACCCTACAGTAGTGATGTTGTGTCTGGGCTTTTTGCTGATGATAGGCTTTAGCCTGGTGGCCGAGGGCGCGGGCCTGCATATCCCCAAAGGCTATCTCTACGGCGCAATTGCCTTCTCAGTGCTGATCGAGTTTTTTAACCAGCTCGCGCGCTCCAATCGCACCCGTCATATTATCGGCGAGCGCCCGCTGCGCGATCGCACGGCTGAAGCCGTATTGAAATTATTGGGTGGCAGATCAGATGCCGATGAAGTGGGCCCAGATATTGTCGCCATGACCCATCCCCAGGGAGAAGAACTGGTATTTGAAAACAGCGAGCGGCAAATGATTCGCAGCGTGTTGCAATTGACTGATCGCCCAGTGCAATCGCTGATGACACCCCGCCCCGATATTGTCTGGGTGGATGTCAATGCAAGCGCGCAGGAATTATTGCAGATTTTACAAACCACTCCGCAGACGCGGCTGCTGGTCGCGCGCGATGAACTGGATAATTTGCAGGGCGTGGTGCAAAGCCGTGATCTGCTGACGGCTGCCCTCAGCGGCCAGCCTCTGGATCTGGCGGCATTGGCGGTAGAGCCGCTGGCAGTTCCAGAGGGCACGAGCGCACTGAATGTTTTGGAAATGTTGCGTCAGGAATCCGTACCCCTGGCGATAGTGATCGATGAATACGGCAGCATCAAAGGTGTGGTCACCACCAGTGATTTACTCGGCGCTATTGCCGGCGAGTTGATGCATAGCAGTGAAACGCCGCCGGTGATCCAACAGGAAAATGGCTGGCTGCTGGATGCCAGCATTGCCCTTGAGGAACTGGAAGAGTTGCTGAATATTCAATTGCCGCGCGAAGAGAGCGATTACTTTACCCTTGCAGGTTTATTGCTTGAACAGTTGCAACATATTCCCATCAATGGCGAAGTTATCATCATTGCCGGCTATGAGTTTGAAATCAAGGCGATGGAAGGACGACGCATCCAGCAGGTCATGGTTACAGCAGTCGGTGACGATCAGTAAAAAATTTTGTCTGATTGTCCGCTAGCGTGTGCTGATATTCATGTTCTTGCTGTCCTCATAGGCATCGAGGAATTTAAAAATTACATCGCCTCCAAGCTTGTTGGAATTGCTTAAAATAACCATGCCAATTTGCAGCTCAGGATTGAATACCATCTCCGAGCGAAAGCCCAATACATAACCGCCGTGATGCACAAAATTCTTATCACCGCGGTAGTCAAAAATTCGCCAGCCCAAACCATAGTGAGTATCGGTGACTCCTTCGCGAGTACCATAGTGCGACTGTGCGGCGGTATTGCGGGTTACCTTATTATGCAAGACATTTAAGGTGGCCGGCGATAACACCTCGGGGTTGTGGCCCATTTGCGCCAGTAGCCACTGCGACATATCCGTGATGCTGGCATTGGCCCCCGCTGCGGGATTGATGCGATAATAATTTTCGGTAATGGTTTCGGTATACCAGCCATTGCGGGTCATGACATGTGGCAGGGCATAGTTGTTGCTCGCCTTTAAACCCAGCATTCCAAATGAAGCTGTATGCATACCTAATGGGTCAAATAATTTTTCCTGAACATACTGCTCGTAAGTCTTGCCGGTTTTTTTCTGGATGATATTGCTGATCAGACTGTAGGTGACATTCTGATAGGCATAGCATTTACCTGGTGGGCAGACAAAATTGACATGGCGCAGGCGACGTATCACTTCATCATAGGACATGCCCTCTTCAATAAAGTGATCGTTGGTGTGGGTGGGCAGCCCGGTTGATTGCGATAAAATATTGAGCAGGGTCAATTGATCCCCATATTTGGGATTCTTGAATTCAACTTCAGGCAATACAGTAGTGATAGAGGTATCCCAGGTTGCCAGGCCATCATGCACCAGCATGGCCCCAGCGGTGGAGCCGATGGTTTTCGAAACCGATGCAAGGCGGAAGAGGGTATCTGTATTGATAGGGTCGTTGCTGTTAACTTTTTTCACACCATAGGCCTGCAGCACTTTGACTTTGCCGTTGGCAATCACCGCCAATGCCACGCCTGGCAGTTTGGGAACCAGCTGGGTTTCAACATAGTTCTCAAAGTTGCTGACAAAATCATCGCCGAAAGGATTTCCCACAGCGGGTGCGGTGTTCACTATCAGGGGGGCTGCGAGTATTTTGGCCGCCGTTGCAGGCGCGGGAGCGAGCTTGCCAGTGGTGGCCACAGGTGGTTTTCTACTCGCCGTGCTGGTTTTTCTGGTAATAGTGAGCGGCTTCTTGGCGAGTGGTTTTGCCACCGTTTTTTTGACCGTCGTTTTGTTGGCACTGGCTTTTACAGTTCGCGTGGTTTTTTTCACTGTTTTTGCAGCAGGTTTGCTGGCAGCTGGGCCCGAATTCTTAGTTGCCTTTGCTTTAGCTGCCTCTTTCTTAACTGTCTGAGTCCTGGTGGTTTGAACTTTGGTTGTTGGGGTTTTGCTTGCTGTGGTTTTTGTAGTTTGCGCCATGGCCGCCTGTGCCATAAATGCAATAAGTAGCAGAATGCCTACAAGCATGTTGGTGAGAGTTTTACTGCTATTTACATTTTTTAGTATATTTTTTATTAAATTCATTACAGTCATGGAGTTTTGCACAGCCATAGGCAAAGGACACTCCCTGGCAATGGAAAAAACAGGCCCTCTGAAATACTCGCTTGCGCGATCTTACTGTGGGCAAGCTTCCAAAGCTCAGAGCGTTGGGTATCACATAAATCCTAGTATTTTTTTCTGTTGAGTGGATCCGTTCCAGCTCAACCTCAGTCTGGTTCTTTGCACGCGTATTATGCAAGCTTCAGCGTGATGTCCCGGGCAATGGCGTAATCGCCTTTTTGCTGAACAGTCTTCAATTAGCATTTGCATAGCTGGCCAGGAAAAATCCAGGTGATATGGGTTGTGCTGCTTTCATATTGGGAGCGGACTAAACAGGAGGGAACAGAGCCACGGAGATAAGGTACTGTTGCCCTAATTCCATTTAGCGAGCGCGCTTTCTCAGAAAGCTGTTTTGAAAAGGGAACGTTATCGCACCACCGCGTCACTAGCTGATTCTACACTGGCTTCAATCTCATTATCAAAAAGGATTTGGCAAATAGAAATAGATAGCCAGAGTGGCTTGGACCGCGACCCTAATCACTGTTATTAATTATAGTTGGTTTTTTTCGTGTCAACGGAAGTTAAGTGCATAAGTTTAAGGGGAGTTTCTTCCAGGCATGTGATCATCTGGATAGCACTTCATGCTCTGGTTGTGGCGAATCCATAACTTAATAGTTTCAATTCTTCTGGGGTTATTCTTATTGATTCTTTAAGCGACACTTTGCCGGTGTTGTTTTTGGTGCCATTTGTTCGATTTCTGCTCGGTAACATTTATTAAGTCGGCTGGTTATTTTGTTGGTATGCCTGGCGATCGCAAGATAGGAGAAGGTTTATTAGTGGATAACATAAGACATTGTACAGCACAGAATTTGATAGAAGATCCGAATAGGCTTTTACTTGGAAAAAGAAGAGATATAACGCAGATGCATTTATTGCGGGGGGGGGCTTTCCCCATAGCGAGCAAGTTGAGGTTTCTTGTGTTACTGCGGCAAGCGCTAATATTGAAGCTTCTCTCCGGCATTATTTTTGAATCCGAATAGACTGAAATACAGTCAAACCCCTTTGCAAAGCCATAGCTGCAGGTCGAGCGTGATATCCTCGCTCGCCTTCAGCCGCTTTACTTTACGCGCTTCTCACAAGCGCCAATCCAAGGATAAAAATAAGGGGCTATTGAAGATTTATGCATAGAAAAATAATTATTATCTTGACCGGCAGCTTCCTGTTGCTGAGCGCTGCATTTTCCGGTGCGGCGGCCACCAATAAAGCCGCGGCCACATTTGGGCCGGACAACACTCTGCTCAGGCCAGCCAATTATCGCGAGTGGATTTATATAGGCACCGCCCTTACACCCCATGACCTTAATGGTGGCAAGGCTGATTTCCCCGAGTTCCACAATGTCTATATGGATCAGGTGGGCTGGAAGGCTTGGAAAAAGCGCGGCGAGTTTGCCGATCGTACGGTGATTGCCAAGGAGCTGTTGAGTGTGGGTGCGCACCAGGCGATCAGCGGCAAGGGGTATTTCCAAGGGGACTTTGCGCTGCTGGCGGTGGCTGTTAAAGATAAGCGGCGGTTTGCCGCGGAGCCGGGCAACTGGGGCTATTACCTGTTTGAGCCGGCGGCAACCACCAGTGCACAGCCCATGCGCAGTGCCGACTGCGCGGCTTGTCATCAGGCCCATGCGGCGACAGATCTGGTGTTTTCACAATATTATCCCCTGTTGCGCGCGGCCAAGCCCTCGCAACAACAGCGGTTGCATCTTTAGAATCTTGCGATTAGTGTAGCCGCTATGTTTTCTGTTGCAGCAAGGGGTCTCGGCGCCGGCTGCAGTCTATCGATTTTTAGAAATCCTACTGTCAGGAGTCACTATGAAAAAACTATCTGTCCTTTTGCTTGCCGTTGCCAGCATGAGCGCCTGTACCTGGGTCAAACCCACAGAATCAGCCAAAAGCGTTGCTGTAGCAAACCCATCCAATGTGCGCAACTGTACCCTGTTGCGCGAAGTGTCTGTCAGCGTGACCAGCAAAATTGGTCCTATCAAGCGCAATGCCGACAAGGTTGCCACTGAGTTGTCGACCCTTGCACGCAATGAAGCTGTGAGTTTTGCCGGTGATACAGTGGTGCCCATCACTGCCGTTGAGAATGGTCGCCAGGATTTTAACGTTTATAAGTGCAGTAAGAAGAAGTGAGTGGATTGACCGGCCTGTAAGGCAGTAGCCTGCTGCCTGTCTTGCTTGCGGGTTCTGGATCGCCACCAGCAAAGGGGTAGGCAGGAATTTGCTAATTTTGTACCAGCCCGTCTTATTTCTGTCATTTACATGCAATATGCTACCCTTGTTTAGCTTTTCAGTCCGAGGTTTGCCGTGTCCAGTGCCTATTTCAATCGCGAGTTGAGCCTGCTCGAGTTTAACAAGCGAGTTCTTTACCAGGCCTATAATCAATCTATACCCCTGATGGAACGACTCAGGTTCCTGTGCATTTTCTCCACCAATATCGACGAGTTCTTTGAGGTGAGGGTGGGAGGGCTGGTAGAGCGGCTGGAGAGGCCCACGGTCTCTGCCCTGGAGCCGGATGGATTAACGGAAATCCAGACCCTCGAACAGATTTCCCTGCGCGCTCGGCATCTGGTGATTGAGCAATACCAAATTCTCAACAATGAGATATTGCCGCTGCTGCGCGAGCAAAACATCAGCGTATTGCGCCGCGAGGAATGGCAGCCTGGCCATATTGATTATCTGAAGGAGTTTTTTGCTTCGGAAGTGCTGCCAGTGCTGAGCCCTATAGGGCTCGATCCGGCCCACCCCTTTCCGCGCATTCTCAATAAAAGCCTCAATTTTATTGTCAAGCTGAGCGGCAAAGATGCTTTTGGTCGCAGCTCCGACTGTGCCATTGTGCAAGTGCCGCGCTCGCTGCCGCATATTATTGAATTGCCGGCCAACTGTGCCATTCAGGGGCGCGAGTTTGTCTTTATCTCTTCTATCATTCACTACTTTATGTCCGAAATATTTGTCGGCATGACGGTGATCGACAGTTATCAATTTCGCCTGACCCGCAACTCGGATATTTTCCTCGATGAAGAGGAGACCGACGATTTGTTGCGCGCAGTGCAGGGCGAATTGGCCTATCGCCAGTACGGTGATGAGGTGCGTCTGGAAGTGTCCAATACCTGCCCCAATGAGCTGGTGAACTTCCTGTTGCAGCGCTGCGAGATTAAAGAGCGCGATTTGTACAATATCAACGGCCCGGTCAATTTGAATCGCTACAGCGATCTGTTTGAGCTGATCAAGGATAAGCATCTCTATTTCGCTCCCTTTATGCAGTCCATGCCGAAATTGGCCAAGCGCTCCAACAGCTATTTTGAGGTGCTGCAAAAGCAGGATATTTTATTAAACCACCCTTTTGACTCCTTCCAGTGTGTGGTGGATTTCCTGCGTGAAGCCGCCGTGGATCCCCATGTGCTGGCGATCAAGCAGACCCTCTATCGCACCGGTTCTAACTCGCCGATTGTGGATGCCTTGGTGGCTGCGGCAAAAGCGGGCAAGGAGGTCACGGCGATTGTCGAGCTGCGTGCGCGCTTCGACGAAGAGCAGAACGTAGCCCTGGCCGAACGACTGCAGCGCTACGGCATACACGTTATTTATGGTGTGGTCGGCTTTAAGACTCACGCCAAGATGGTATTGGTGGCGCGCCGCGAAGCGGGCAAGTTGCGTTACTACGTGCATATGGGTACCGGCAATTACCACCCCAAGACCAGTAAGCTCTATACCGATTATGGCTTGCTGACCTCGGACAAGGATATCGGCGATGATGTCTACCGCATCTTCCTGCAATTGAGCAGCATGGGCAAAGCGGCCAAGATGGAATCGCTGATGTACGCCCCCTTTACCCTGCACAAGGGCATTGTGCGTTTGATCCGCGCTGAAAAAGCCCATGCGGAGCAGGGTAAACCCGCTCGTATCATCGCCAAAATGAATGCTCTCTATGACGAAGTGCTGGTCAATGAGCTTTACGCCGCATCTCAGGCCGGGGTGCAAATTGATTTGATTATTCGCGGTGTCTGTCAGTTGCGCCCAGGGGTTGAGGGACTGTCGGAGAATATCCGGGTGCGCTCGATTATCGGCCGGTTCCTTGAGCACACGCGGGTCTTTTACTTTGAGAACAACGGTGTCCCCGAGCTTTACTGTTCCAGCGCTGACTGGATGAGCCGGAACATGTTCCACAGGGTGGAAACCTGCTTTCCGATTAAATCGAAAAAGATTCGCGAGCGCCTGATCGAGGATCTGAACCTGTATCTGGCGGATAATACCCATGCCTGGATATTATTGAAGGATGGTGATTATCAGCGGGCCTCTCCGGCGGAGGGGGAAGAAGCAATAGATGCCCAGGCGGTATTGCTGGAGCGCTGGTCGGCGCGCAGCTAAGAGCAAGACGCTGGCTGAGGTGCTTCGACGATACTGAGTATTTCCTCCAGTGCAATATTGCCATCGGTCTGATAGCGCCAGCGCAGATCCAGATCGAGCAGTTTCATGCCGTAAATTTTTTCGACACTGGGTGTTTGGTATTGTGGGCGTGGGTCCTGTTGCAGGATCTGCTGGATAAGTCCCTTCAGATCCACCGCCGTCCTGGTCTGGTAGCTGGCGCAAAAGGCCAGTTGCTGTTCAGTGAAGGTCACCCCGATAAGTGTCGGCGCCGCCGGGGCAAAGTGATTGAAAGCCCCTTCTACTTTATCGACATAGGGAATATAGGGTTTGATATCCAGCACGGGAGTGCCATCGAGAAAATCCACCCCGGATAGTAGCAGGCAGAGTTTTCCCGCGCGCTGTTCAATCCTTTCCAACTTAACCACTGATAAACCAATCGCTGCGGGTCGCACCGGTGAACGGGTGGCGAATACGCCCAGGGTTTTATTACCGCCCAGGCGCGGCGGCCTGACCTTGGCTTTCCAGCTTGCACGACTATTGGCATGAAATACAAATTGCACCCAGATATGGCTGCAGGTTTCCAACCCTGTCACTGCAGCCGGATCATCATAAGGTGGCGACAGCTCCAGCCTGGCCTGCGCCAAAGGTGCCAGGCCAGGCTGGCGGGGAATGCCAAACTTTTCTTTGAAACAGGAGTGAATAATGCCAATGGCGGGAAATTGGAAGTACATATAGAACTCTGGCGATAAAAATAGGCCGTTTAGTCAGATAAAAGAGTATGGCATGAATGGCACTTAAAAAGCTTGAATTCACTCTTCGTCGAGATATTTTACACTATTTAATTGGCGTTATTTTGACCAATCTGGCGTTATTATATTTATTAAGGGCTTAGCTGGCCGGGCATGAAATCTGCTGCACAGGGGCGGATCTAGCAGATCGTATCTCTGGTCAGAAAAAGGATTGTATTATGAAAATTATTTTCAATAAAAAAGTTATCGCGTCTGTTCTTATGTTTATTTCAGTGTGCGCCAATGCTACAAGCTTCAGCGACTATCTCTTTATCGAACCTGCCTATCTACTGCTTGGCCTCTTGGGTTGCGGCCTGCTCGCCTTAAACCGTCTGCGACGGACTTAATTGTTTTCCCTCCATAAAAAAACCGGGTGTGACCCGGTTTTTTTATGCGGCTGATCGGCTGGTTTAGACTTTGAAGCGCATGATCTGACGCTCTAGATCGCGCGAACTGCTATCCAGCGATTCTGCGATTTGTGTAGATTTCTGCGCTTGTGTGTTGGTGTCGTCCACCATTTTTACAATTCGCTGCACGTTGCGATTAATTTCTTCGGCAGCATAGCTCTGCTCTTCAGCCGCTGTGGCAATTTGCGTATTCATGCTTTGGATTTTGGCGACGGCATTGGATATGTCATTGATGCTATTGCCGGCCTGGGCCGCCATTTCCATAGTGCTCTGGGCTTTGCCCTGGCTGGTGCGCATGGCCTGCATGGCCAGTGCGGCGCCGTTTTGCACTGCCTCGATAATTTGCTGAATCTCGGCGGTGGATTCCTGAGTGCGCTTGGCCAGCGAGCGTACCTCGTCGGCCACTACCGCAAACCCGCGTCCCTGTTCCCCCGCGCGGGCGGCTTCGATAGCGGCATTGAGCGCTAGCAGGTTGGTCTGCTCGGCAACATTTTTAATAACATCCAGTACCCCACCAATGCGCCCTGTCTCCGCCTCCAGGCGGGTCATGGCGATATTGACGTTATCCACCTCCTTGCTCAATTGATTGATGGAAGTGATGGTATTGCCCATCACTTCTGTGCCTTTGCGCGCACTGGTATCGGCGATATTCGCGGCATCCGCCGCATTGGCTGCATTATTGGCCACCTCCTGCACGGTGGATGACATTTCCTCCAGGGCGGTGGCCATTTGGTCGGTGGAGGAATAAATTTCGTGGGTCGAGCTGGCAATGCTGGAGGCGGAATTATTCAGATTGCTGGATGAGCTATTCAAGGTTTTGGATGAGTTTTTAATCGTATCCAGGATCATGATGATAGAAGCTTGCACGCTAGTAATACTGTTGTTCAGCTCGCCGATTTCACCCGCTTGTGAGAGGGAAAGGCTTTGGCTGAAATTGCCTTCTGCCAGGGTATGCAGGTGTTTATTGATGCTGAATAAGGGTGTCAGCAGGGCTATTTTCAGCGTAATCCATACCCCCAGCAGGATAATCACGCCAAACAGAATCACCAGCAGTTGCGACCAAAACATAACGGATGCGCTGCTTTGCTTGATCTCTTCATTTTGGGTTTGTACCAACTTGCTGATAAAAGTGGCCGCCTCTGACAGCATTTTGCTGGGTTCGCGATCAATACCTGTCACGGCCTTGTCGCCAGTGCTGGGGTCAAAACCGGAATCGGCAAAGGTTTTCAGGCCGCTCTGGTATTTAGGAAAAGCGGCATCATGGACATAGAGGAAGTCTTCGATAAGCTCTCGGCTCTCGTCTTTCGGCAGGTTTGCCAAGAGGGCTTTGGCCTGGGTTTGGATTTCGCGCTGCAACTGCTGGAATTCATCCCAGTATTTCTGGTTTTGGGCCGGATCCTTGCCGCGCAGGAGAACATTTTTCCATTCCTGCACCTGTACCTTAAAGCTGAAGTTCAGATTCTGGATCTGCCGCTCATTGTTTATGGAAACATTCAGCAACTGCTGGTAAGCGTCGATATTATTTTTCAGTTGCAAGACTGCCCCACTGGCTATCAGGATCAAAAGCAGAATCCCACCGCCGACTGCCAGGGTCAGGCGAGTTTGTATGCTATTAAAAGAAATCATCGTCAGGGTTCCTTTATAGATAAAGGCTGAGGCACAGGAAGAATAATCAATATAAAAGTGTAGTTGATATCAGGGTTTTTTCTTGAAAATGAGTTCGGGCGGGGAGCGGGGGGAGCAAAATACTGGCGAGTATTGAGAAAAGGTGAGCACGGCCAGAGCCGCGCTCAAAAACCGTTTTAGGTGGTAAGGGTTTTTACACCCTCTGGGCTGGCGAGCAGGAGCACATCCGCCGGGCGCAGGGCGAATAAGCCATTGGTGACTACACCGGTAATCTGATTGATACGGGTTTCCAGGGCAGGTGCATCCACAATTTGCAGGTTGTGCACATCCAAAATAACGTTGCCGTTATCGGTGATGACCCCTTCGCGATACACAGGAGCCCCCCCCAATTTAACCAGTTCGCGCGCGACATAGGAGCGTGCCATAGGGATCACTTCTACCGGCAGGGGGAAGTTGCCCAGCACCTGAACCCACTTGCTGGCATCGGCAATACAGACAAACTCTTTGGCTACTGCTCGCACAATTTTTTCCCGGGTCAGGGCCGCGCCGCCACCCTTGATCAACTGCAGCTGGGCATTGGCTTCATCGGCGCCATCGACATACACCACCAGCTCGCTCACCGAATTGCAATCCAGGACCTCAATGCCATGCTTTTTCAGGCGCGCCGCCGAGGCCTCGGAGCTGGCGACTGCGCCGGCAAAGCGGCCTTTGATCTCCGCCAGGTAGTCGATAAAGAAGTTGGCCGTTGAGCCTGTGCCTACACCTATGATCGAATCGTTAAATAGCTTGGGGGTGATATAGTCAATGGCGGCACGGGCTACCGCCTGCTTGAGTTGGTCTTGAGTCATGGTTTTGTTCCAAGGTTGCGATACTGCGAATAGCTTAGCCATAGGCTATGAGTTTACGGGATTGCTTGCTCAGCCTGCTTAACTGAGCAGCCTTGACGAGGGGGTCAGGCCGCCGAAGCAAAAAGATAGGCCATTATACGGATTTTATCTGTGCCAGACTGCCTTAAATTGTTTACTATGCCAGTCACATATTATGAGTGAATAAGTTACTTCTATGCCTGAATCCTACATAAAACGTATTCTCAATGCCCGCATCTACGATCTTGCGGTGGAAACCCCCCTCGACCACGCCCGCCTGCTGTCCCAGCGCACTGGCAATAAAGTATTGCTGAAGCGCGAGGACCTGCAACCGGTGTTCTCGTTCAAACTGCGCGGAGCCTACAACAAGCTGCTGCAGCTGAGCGAAGAGGAGCGCAATCGCGGTGTGATCTGTGCCTCTGCTGGCAACCATGCCCAGGGTGTGGCCCTGGGCTCCCAGCACCTGGGCATCAAGGCCACCATCGTCATGCCGCGCACTACGCCGACGATTAAAGTGGATGCGGTCAAGGCGCGCGGGGCCAGGGTGGTATTGCATGGCGATAGCTACGACGAGGCCTCAGCCCATGCCAAGAAGCTCACCGAAGAAAAAGGCTTTACCTACATACATCCGTTTGACGACCCGGATGTGATTGCTGGCCAGGGCACAGTTGCGGTGGAAATCCTGCGGCAGTATCCCGGCAAGATTGATGCAATTTTTATTGCAGTAGGTGGTGGTGGCCTGGCAGCGGGCATAGGTGCCTATATCAAGTATGTGCGTCCTGAAACCAAAATTATTGCGGTGGAATCCGAGGAGTCCGCTTGCCTGTACGCGGCCATGGAAAAGAAAAAGCGCGTGGTCTTGCCGCAAGTGGGCATATTTGCCGACGGCATTGCTGTGGCGCAAATTGGCGAAGAGACTTTCCGCGTGCTGCGCAAGGTTGTAGATGAATGCATCACCGTGAGCACCGATGAAATCTGTGCAGGTATCAAAGATATATTTGAAGATACCCGTTCTATCGCCGAACCTGCGGGCGCCACAGGTGTGGCCGGGCTGAAAAAATACGCTGCCCGGCACGGCATTTCCGGACAGACATTGGTGGCCATCGACAGCGGTGCAAATATCAATTTCGATCGCCTGCGCTATATCAGCGAGCGCACAGAGATCGGCGAGCAGCGCGAAGCCATATTGGCGGTGACGATTCCCGAGCGTCCCGGTGCCTATAAAGCGTTTTGCAAAGCTTTGGGCAAACGCAATATCACGGAATTTAATTACCGCTATGCGGATAGCCAGTCGGCAAGGATTTTTGTCGGCGTGCAGGTGAGTGCCGGAGGCAACGATCGCATAGAGCTGGTCGCGGAGCTGAAGGAGCAGGGTTATGATGTTGTCGATATGACCGAAAACGAATTGGCGAAACTGCATATCCGCCATCTGGTCGGCGGTCACGCGCCCCAGGCAACCGATGAAGTGTTATATCGCTTTGAATTTCCCGAGCGTCCCGGAGCCCTGTACACGTTTTTAAATAAAGTGGCGGGGCGCTGGAATATTTCCCTGTTCCACTATCGCAACCACGGCTCTGCCTCGGCGCGCGTGCTGGTGGGCATGCAGGTGCCCAAGGCAGATTACGCGGAGCTGAAGGTTTTCCTCAATGATTTGAATTATCCCTATTGGGATGAGAGTAAAAACGAAGCCTATAAGTTTTTTTTGGGATAGGCGAGTGAATGAAAAAGCGCGATGAAATCGCGCTTTTTTTTCGAAAATTTTCAGCGGGCTGCTGCTGGGCAGCGATAACTCAGCTTGTTTTTTGCCCGGGCAAGATCACAGCTTTATCGGTAACCACTCCATGCAGGGGAATATCCCAGGCTTCTGTCTCCAGCTTTTCCACCTGCTGGCAGGCGTGGGCCACGCCGAGCAGCCAGGGTTTACCTTTGGGCTTGTGTTTTTTAAAGGCAAAAGTTGCATCGTAAAAACCTCCGCCCATGCCCAGCCGGGCACCTTCTGCATCGAAGCCGACCAATGGCAGCAGCACCACATCGAGCAAATGCGCAGGAAATTTTTGTCCCGCGTCATATAGCGGTTCGGGAATCTTGAAGCGGTTAAGTTTTAATTGGCTATTCGGTAAATACTTTACAAACCAGAGCTGGCGCTCCTGGTAGGGATGAAGTACAGGCAGATAGCAGTGCTTGTTCATTTTCCACAACTGCTCGGCAATCGGAGCCAGATCAATCTCGCCATCCATTGCCCAATAGAGTGCAATATGCTGGCTGCGCCTGACGATGGGCAAAGACATAAGTTTGCGCAGTAGCCACTGTGAGGCCTGGGCTTGTTCACTGGGAGTCAGGGCTTTGCGGCGCGCGCGAAGTTCATTGCGCAGTTGCTGGCGTGATGCTGGTGGCAAGTGTTTATCAATCATGGGAAGAAATCAAGGAGGCCCCAGAAATGCCGCTACCAAGCTGGCCTTGAACCCAAAGGTTCAAGGTGGCGATACCTGTGGTTTTTTAGGCTTTCCGTCAGGCGGACATGCACACCAAACTCAACGAGACACTGCCGGGCTAACATTTATCGGCTCAAGGACATGTCGGTTTGCAAACATTCCAGGGCAGTGTAAGTATAACCCACAAATACCTTGGAGCAACAAATGAAATTATTGTCAGCTTTAGCTTTTATTTAGCAATAATCAGTATTAAAAATAATTGGATCTGGGCAGAAATTCTGCTCATAGGGCAATAATTATCCCAGTTCACACTTTTCGCATGACAAGGTCAGCAACCCGCGGCGAAATTTTCTTGCCAACTCAGTTGCCGCTGTTGAGAGCCTTGTCAATTTTACTGCTCAGACGCTGCAGATCGGTACTGTCGGCAGCAGGGGCGCCGCGCGGCGTTTTGGCCTGCAGCAGTTCATGGCTTAAATTCAAGGCGGCCATAACGGCGATTCGCTCCAGGCCTATGACGGCACCTGAGCCGCGGATGGACTTCATGCGCTCGTCGAGCAGCTGGGCGGATTCAATCAGTGCCTGGCGCTCTTCGCGAGGGCAGGCCACCTGGTATTCCTTATCGAGGATTTTGACAAAAACGGTTTCGTTGCTCATGGGCGCTCTCTGTTATTCCGCATCTAGGTTTTTGAGATGAGTAATCATAGCCTCAACACGACTGCGCGCCAGCTCATTTTTCTCCACCAGGCGCACGCGTTCGCGCTGCCACTCGCTTTCGCGGATTTTAAGTTCAGCATTTTCCTGCTGCAGGCGAGCGGTGAGCAGAATCAGGCGATCCAGCTTGGTTTCCAATGACAGTAAGAGATCGTCAGACATGATGTTTTTTTGACCAATAACAAGGCGAATGAATGCAAGTTGTCCACTATATTGCGACACTGGCAGGGGGTCAATCACTGGCTTTCCTTCTGGCGGCGAATTAATCCTATTAAAAGTGTGTCCCAGGGCATAGAATTTTGGCCTGAGCGCAGGGCAAGCCGCTTGTGGCATGATAGCATTGACTTTTTGAATTCCATTCTGCATTGCCTGGCAAAAGCCCTTTTACGACTGGCCCTTATTTATGACTATAGACTCTCCCCTGTTAGCCGCCCTCTCCTTTGATGATTTTTGCAACCTGCTGGCCCCGCTGGGTACGATTAACAGCCCTGCAGAACTTCACGGGCTCCTCTGTGGCAAGCTGAGCGGCGGTGCCACCCTCAGTGAAACCCAATGGCTGTTTGATGCTGTGGAATTCTTGGATTTCACCCAGGCACCGGACGAGCGCGTGCGTATTGCCTTGACTAATCTTTACCATATCAGCATCGATCAACTGCGCGATGGTTTCAGCCTCAAGCTGCTGTTGCCTGATGATGAAACCCCGCTCAGTGAGCGCACGGCGAGCCTGGGGCAGTGGTGCTATGGTTTCCTGACAGGCTTCGGCTCGGCCGGTAAGGCAGGTCGCCTTCTCAACGAAGAGGCCGAAGACGGATTGCGCGATCTTGCGGCCATTGCCCAGATAGCGGTGGAAGATAGTGAGGATGACAATGAAGAGGCCGATTATATGGAAGTGAGTGAATATGTACGCATGCTGGCCGCCTCTCTTTATTTGGAATATGCCGCAGACGAATATAAATCCATTGCCCCTGCCAGCCGCGCCCCCGCATCGGGGCAATTGCACTAAACTCTATTTGGATAATTACTTAATTCAGTCCTTGCGCGAGTCAAGGTTGAATTTGCCAGCCCTTACAGAGAAACCTTATGAGTATCAGCAAGCAAGAATTCGCTCGCCGTCGCAAAGCGCTGATGGCATTGATGGAGCCGAACAGTATCGCCATAGTGCCCGCCGCCCCCGAGCGCACTCGCAGCCGCGATACCGAATACCCTTACCGTCAAGACAGCGATCTCTTTTATCTCTCCGGCTTTGCTGAGCCGAAAGCCGTGCTGGTATTGGTTCCCGGCCGTGATCACGGCGAGTATGTATTGTTTGTGCGCGAGCGCAATCGCGAGCGCGAAATCTGGGACGGCTATCGCGCAGGACCTGAGGGTGCCTGCAGCGAGTACGGTGCAGATGATGCATTCCCCATAGATGACATAGATGATATTTTGCCGGGTCTGATCGAAGGTCGCGAGCGCGTCTATTACGCTATGGGTAAAGACAGCGAGTTCGACAAGCAGGTGATGGATTGGGTAAATACCATTCGCGCCAAAGTCCGCTCAGGGGCAACGCCACCCGGCGAGTTCCTCGATCTAAGCCATTTTCTCAACGAATTGCGCCTGTTCAAAAGTGCGGCTGAATTGCGCGTGATGAAGGAGGCCGGCGAAATTTCTGCGCGCGCCCACGTTCGCGCCATGAAAATCTGTAAGCCGGGTTTGATGGAATATCAGCTCGAAGCGGAAATACTGCATGAGTTTGGCAAAAGTGGAGCGCGCTTTCCCGCCTACAATACTATAGTCGGCGGTGGCAAGAATGGTTGTATCTTGCACTACATTGAAAATAATGCAGCACTGAAAAATGGCGATTTGGTATTGATCGATGCCGGCTGCGAACTGGATTACTACGCGGCGGATATCACCCGCACCTTTCCCGTCAATGGAAAATTTTCCGTAGAGCAAAAAGCCCTCTACGACATTTGCCTGCGCGCGCAATTGGAAGCGATTGCGGTAGCCAAGCCGGGGAATCATTGGAATGATCCCCATGAAGCCACGGTGCGTGTTATCACTCAGGGTTTGATCGAGCTGGGTCTGCTTGAAGGCGACCTGCAAGAGCTGATCAAAACGGAAGCTTACAAGGAATTTTATATGCATCGCGCCGGTCACTGGCTGGGCATGGATGTACACGATGTGGGCGATTACAAAGTTGGCGGTGAATGGCGAGTACTGGAGCCGGGTATGGTGCTCACCGTTGAGCCAGGAATTTATGTTGCTCCAGACAATGAACGGGTTGCTAAAAAATGGCGCGGCATAGGCATTCGCATTGAGGATGATGTAGTGATTACCAAGGATGGCAATGAAGTACTGACCAAGGATGTGCCCAAGACAATAGATGCTATCGAAGCCCTGATGGCAGAAAATTGATTTGCCCTGCCCAGTGGAGGCTGCGCAGCCTTCACTTGGCAGGCTCAATTAAATTGAACGCTGATGACTCAATCCCAACAACAATTTGATATTGCCATTATCGGCGGCGGTATGGTCGGTGCGAGCCTTGCACTTATGCTCGCCCGGCAGCAGCCTCATTGGCAAGTTGCACTGCTGGAAGCACAAGCGGTGAGTGCTGGCGATGAAACCGGCTATCAAACCAGTTTTGATGCGCGCTCCACCGCAATAGCACAGGGCAGTGTAGAAATTCTCCAGACCCTGGGGGTGTGGGAGAAGCTGACTCGGCACGCCACGGCGATCAGCAAAGTCCATGTCAGCGATGCTGGCCATTTTATGGGCGGGCTGATAGCGGCCGATACCTATGGCTTGAACGCGGTGGGTTATGTTATTGAAAATGCCTGGATAGGACGTGTGCTGCTTGCGCAGCTGCAAAGACAAAACAATATTTCTTATTTGGCACCTGTGCGCGTGGAAAAAATCATTCCGCGATCGCTGGGCGCGCGCTTGCAACTCAACAGCGCTGGCCATGCCATGGAGATAGATTGCAAACTGGCTGTAATCGCCGATGGCGGCGACTCACCACTGCGTAAAATGCTTGGCATAGATACCACATGCAATAATTATAAACAGACAGCCTTGATCGCCAATGTGGCCTACAGTGAAGCGCATAAGGGTATAGCATACGAGCGCTTCACCGAACAGGGGCCGCTGGCGCTCTTGCCTTTGGGTGAGACCTCTTCCAGCAGAGAGTCGGCGCTGGTGCTGACCCTTCCCGATGAGCAGGCCAGCGAAGTGATTGCACTCGATGATCAACAATTTTTACAGCATCTGCAACAGCGCTTTGGCTATCGCCTGGGAAGATTTTTGCGAGTCAGCAAACGCCATGTTTATCCACTGCAACTGGTAACGGCCAATGAACAGGTTCGCTCGCATATTGCTGTAATAGGCAATGCTGCGCACTTTCTGCATCCTGTGGCCGGGCAGGGCTTTAATTTATCGCTGCGCGATTGCAGTTGTCTGGTTGCTGTCCTGGCTCAAGGTGAAACGAGGGGGAAACCTCTGGGAGAGTTGAGTGTTCTGCAGGAGTATGCACATCGCCAGCAGCTCGACCAGGCGCTCACCATAGCGTTCAGCGATAAGCTGGTGCGTTTATTTTCCAGCAGCTCCCTGCCGCTGATAGCCTTGCGTCACTTGGGATTTATTGGTTTGGAGGCTATGCCTGGCATTAAATCTCAATTTGCGGCTCAGATCATGGGCACGGCGGGAGTGAAATTTTTATAACATGCTTCTTCGACAAAATACCATGGGTAAAAAAAGCGGGTTTGTTTTTGGGTATAGAAGCTCGGCTAGTGTATTTAATTTGTTGGCAACTGTTTTGCTATGATCGCTGATGCAGATACTTACGATATTATTATTGTGGGCGCCGGTTTGGTGGGGGTGACTCTCGCCTGCCTTATTGCGCGGCAAAATACGTCTCACAACCTCCGCATTGCTCTGGTAGAAGGGGGCAGTGAATTGCACCAGTATCAAGGTGTTGACTTTGATCCTCGCGTTGTGGCCCTTACCCAGGCATCGCAAGATTTATTCATTGAAGCCGGTGTCTGGTCTGATGTTGCTCAGCAGCGCGTATGTGCCTATCGCGAAATGCATGTCTGGGATGGTGAGGGTACCGCCAGTATTCATTTTGATTGCGCAGATGTCCGTCAGGATTACCTGGGGCATATTGTGGAAAACTCGGTGTTGCTTAACGCTTTGCGGCAGCAGTTATCACTGTACCCGCAAATCAGTCTAATTCAGCCGGCAAAAATTATTGCTGTCGTGCGCAATGAAAAAATCCAGGTCAAATTGAATAACGGCTCCAGGCTTAATGCTCAGCTGTTGATTGCTGCCGATGGAGCGCAATCCAAAGTGCGCGAGCTGGCAGAGTTTGAAACGCGCGAATGGGACTATGGCCAGAAAGCCATAATTACCAGCGTGCAAACAGAATTGCCTCACCAGGCAACTGCCTGGCAGCGGTTCATGCGTAGCGGTCCCCTGGCATTTTTACCTCTTCCAGATGTGGACGGCAAGCATTTTTGCTCGATTGTCTGGTCGGCGGAACAGGCTCTGGCCGATGAAATAGCTGGCCTGGATGATGCGGAGTTTACGCAGCGCCTGGAGGCAGCCTTTGAGCATAAGCTGGGCCGGATTTTAGGTTGTGCTGAGCGTTTTGTTATTCCTCTGCGGCAGCGCCACGCCACAACCTATATCCAGCCACAGATAGTCTTGGTGGGCGATGCTGCCCACAATATACATCCGCTTGCCGGCCAGGGGGTAAATTTGGGCCTGCTGGATGCTGCAGTCCTTGCACAAGAGTTATCCCGCGCACTCGATCGCGGCATTCCCCTTAATGATTTTTCAATTCTTCGCCGTTACCAGCGCCAGCGTATGGCGAATAATTTACTGATGATGAGTGCGATGGAGGCCTTCAAGCGTTTATTTGGCAGTTCATCCCTGATGTTAAATTGGCTTCGCAATAGCGGTATTCGCCAACTAGACTCATTGGCAGCGCTTAAAAAAATTATCGTCAAGGCGGCGATGGGATTAAATTAACGTAGGAATGGCTATGACTTTAACCTTCACAGATTTTTTTTCAATAGCTCCTTTTGAGTGGCATGCTGTATTTACCTCAATCCTGTGCGGCACCATCATTGGTCTGGAGCGGCAGCTGCGCGGCAAGCCTGTGGGTATTCGCACTTCTGCTCTAATTACCCTGGGGACTTATATTTTTATTGCCGGCTCCATGTTGGTGTCCACCGCGGCAACAGATCCTTCGCGCATTATCGGCCAAGTGATTACCGGAATCGGATTCCTCGGCGCGGGCGTTATGCTGGCGCGCGATGGCATGGTGATGGGAGTGACTTCGGCGGCAACCATTTGGACGCTGGCCTCTGTAGGTGTTTGTATTGCCATTGGCCATCATATAATCGCAATAAAATTATCATTGGTGGTAGTGTCTGTACTGGTGGGTGTCGATACGCTGGAGGATTACTCTCAAGCGCTCAGGCGCGGCGTGCATAAAACCTATCAGGATTGGCGCAAGGGCAAGAGCAATGGCTCTTCCGAATAGCCTTTATCGCCAACCAATAACCTATTCTCGGATAATCCATAATGTCGAAGACAATCCTCGTTGCAAGAATTTTGAATGCAGCCCTTTTATTATTGTTAGTGGCCTCTGTTGCAGGCTTTCTCTCTTTCGCCAATGCCTATGGTGTATTTTTGGCGTCTGTTACTGCATTGCTGGCATGGGGTGTTTTTAAAAATAACAGCAAGGCTTATTTTGCCACGGCGGTATGGGGGTTGGCCTGCTATCAGCTCGCCAAACAAGGTTATGAATTTCAAGCCTTGAAGCGCTTTGTGATGATGGCTGGTATGTTGGTCATACCCATAGCGCTTTTTTTGCACGAAACTTTAGGCAAGCAATCCAAAAACGCACAGAAAAGTGACACGCACTCAACAAATGATCAGGATTTGCGGTGATTAAATGTGTCTTAACGACACACAAAAATAAAAATGCCATATATTGGGTAAAATAGTGGATTATCGCTTGAACTCAACTTCCACAAGTGCTTTAATTTTGAACTGCGCAGATTGAGATTCGAGCCAAGATCCAGCTTTTGTAAGACATCCGCTTGCTAGAGACCCTTGGACGTACCGCGACCTGAGCTATAGCTTTATGAAGGAGCTATTTCACCCCCCCTGGCTTTTAGTAAAGTCGGTTATTTTGTTCGGTCAGCTTGCTGACGCTTTTTATGTAAGTCGAGGATAGTATGTCAGATGTAGTCTCTGGTGTTGTTAAGTGGTTCAACGATGATAAGGGTTACGGTTTTATTGAGCGTGAAGGTGGAGCAGATGTATTCGTTCACTTCCGTGCAATCAACGGTAGCGGTCGTAAAACCCTGAAAGAAGGTCAAAAAGTGACTTTCGAAGTGACCTCTGGTCAAAAAGGTCCGCAAGCGGAAAACGTAACTCCTCTCTAAGTTGAGTTAGGTTTCAGGGGGTGGGAGAGCAGTCATCCTCGCCCCTTGCTCCTTTACGAATATAAAGTGCGAGCTTTGCCAGTTTGCATTGCCTCTGATGGCTTTCCTATATAGCCGTTGCTCTCTGCTTTTTTTGCAAACCATTCCCCATGTTAGATATCAATGCTATTTTCTGGCTTACACTGCTGGCTCTGGTTGTATTTTACTGGATGCATTCGCTGCGCGCGAAAGAACAGGCTTTCAACGCCGCGCATCGCCATTGCGAGCAGATGCAGGTGCAGTTTCTCGATCAAAGTGTCTATTTGAAGCGCATTGGATTCAAGCGCAATGAGCAGGGTCAACTCAGCTTATGGCGGAACTTTTATTTTGAGTTTACGGTAAATGGCGATGACAGGTACTTTGGTCGGGTGCTCATGCTGGGGAAAAAAATAATGGCTGTGCAACTCGATCCTCATAGGTTACATTGATTTTTCCTTTTCGTGTCTGATTGAATAATCACTATGGCTATAACCTACCGCGACGATGCGCAACTCAGTGTTGAGCAAGTTATCGAACTCTATAAAAAATCCACCCTGGGCGAGCGCCGTCCGGTTGAGCTGGCCGATATTTTTGCGGGCATGATCGACAATGCCGATATTATTATTACCGCCTGGGATGGCGAGCAGCTGATAGGTATTGCGCGCGCGCTGACCGATTATACTTATGTCACCTATCTGGCAGACTTGGCTGTAGATGAGCACTACCAGCACCAGGGCATAGGCAAGCAGCTTATTCGCGAAACCGAAAAGCGCACTGAGCCGGAATGTATGATGGTACTTTTGGCCGCTCCTAAAGCCAATGACTATTATCCCAAACTGGGCTTTACTCACAATCCGCGTGCGTGGATGTTGAAAAGCAATTATTGAAATTTATTTGGGCGGCGATAAGTATGAATTTTGAAAATAAAGTGATCTTTGTTTCGAAAAAACTCATTATGGAGGATGGCAAACAATATTTTGATAACTATTTTGCCAGTGTCAAAAGCGTTGACGAAGAGGCAATTGTGGTTATCAAGCCCGACGGCGAAGAGGAAAACTTGCCGCGCGGCGAGGAATTTTATGAAGAGGCTGAACCCGGTTTGTATGAGCTGAATGATGGCAGCACCCATGAAAATCCGGATTATATTGCCGATTTCCTTATTTATGAAAACGATGCCGCCTATCAAAAATATAAGGATCAATAACAGATCAGGGAAAATGCTGATCCTGTTCCCGCTACTAATCCAGTGCGCTGGGTTTGATTAAGCTGCGCAGCCAATTCCAGATTGAATTTTTGCCGAGAACATAGCGATCCAATTGATCCTGATTATAAAAATAGTGTTCGGGATTTTGAAACAAGAGTTCGCGTTTCAACATGCGGCGCTCTGGGTTGATATTTTTAATCACCCGCGCAGGATTGCCCGCCGCCACACTATTGGGCGGAATATTTTTGGTTACCACTGAGCCTGCACCTACCACCGAGTTCTCCCCAATCCTTACCCCTTTGTTGACAATCACGCGCTCGCCAAGCCACACATTGTTTTCGATGATCACAGGTTTGCTGCAGCGAAAAGGGCGAATTCGGTTGTAAATGCCGTGCCAGTCGCTATCGCTGATATAGACATTGGCCGCAAACATAACGTTATCGCCAATCGCGATTGACTGGGCAGCAGAGATGCGCACACCGGGCGAAATCAGGCAGTAGTCCCCTATTTTTATAGCTCCACCGCGAACTCCGTGGGTGAGTATTTTGCTTGGCCAGGTGGTAAAGCGAATGCAATTATCGGGAGCGGCGATTATCTGCGCATAATTACCCAGATGAATATTGCCCCCAAAAATCACCAGGCTGCGTGGATGGGCAACCTCCAGGGCTGCACCCAGGCTATCGAATTGCGGGGCGATAAAGCGTCGCACATAAAAACGATTGAGCGCGGTAAAAATGCGATTGACAAAATAGGGCGTGTTATTGCGGCGCATGAAAGCCATCGTAAGTCTGTTAGAATAGTGGCTTTATTATGCTTGAGAGACGCCATGCTGCCAATTGATATAGATCTGCCTCTGGATATAAATAGCGTTAAAGGTTTTTTGGATAATGAAGAGGCGGTCGCTCTCTATCATCATGCACTCGCCGCCGCGGCGCAGGGGCCGCTATTGGAAGTGGGCAGCTATTGCGGCAAGTCCAGCGTTTATCTGGGCACTGCCTGTAAAAATCGCAACAGTCTTTTATTTGCGGTCGACCATCATCGCGGCAGCGAAGAGCATCAATTGGGCGAGGAGTACCACGATCCCGAACTCTATGATGCGCGCTTTGCCAAGATGGATAGCTTCCCGCAATTCCGCCATACCCTGGCCCGCGCCAGGCTGGAGGACTGGGTGGTTCCCGTAGTGGCCCCTTCAGCCCTGGCTGCACGTTTTTGGTCGACGCCTCTGGCAATGGTGTTTATTGATGGCGGCCACAGTATGGAGGCGGCACTCAATGATTATCGCAGTTGGTCAGGCCATGTGATGCGCGGCGGGCTGCTAGTGATTCACGATGTATTTCCCAATCCTGCCGATGGCGGTCGCCCGCCGTTTGAAATCTGGAAGCTGGCACAGGAGTCGGGTCTGTTTGTGGCGCTGCCGCTGGTAAAAAGTTTGGGCGTGTTGAAAAAATTGTAGCCTTATTTAATAACCCAGATGAGAGCCAGGCCTGCGCGAAGGACATCCTTGGACATAAACAGGGGGCTATTACTGTATTCCACATTATTCAGATTGTCGTAGCGAATAAAAAAAGCCGCGCGGGTTTTTATATTGCTGATATTGATTTGGCGGCTTAGAGCCAGATCGGTAGTAAAACCGCTGTAGCCGCCTGCAGCGTTAAACTCTGTGCGCTCTGCGGTGACATATTGCGCTTCTACGGAATAATAGTAATCGTGATAGCTATTGCTGCCAAACATAGCCCCTGTTCGGTAGCGCAGCGACCAATCCGCGAAGGTATCCGTGTAAACCAACTGTGGATGGAAAACCGAACCAATCATTTTATTGCTATCGCCACCTATGGCGAATACCGCTCGCCAGGGTAAGTGCATATGCCAGCCACGGCGCAAGTCCGCTCCCGTCAAACGAAAATTGAGCGAGGGTCCCAGCTCAATCGTTGAGCCCAGCGCGGGCATATTTTCACGGCGTTTATTTTCATCGGAATCCGGTGAAATATAGGCGCTGGCGCTCAGTGAAAAATTGATCCTGTCTGTGGAAAAAAATTCAGCCTTCAGGCCCTCGCGATCAGAGCGGATAATTTTTCCGTAGTAAACTATATAGGGAATAATACTGGTAAAGTTGCGGTATTCATCGGAGCCGCGGTAGTCCGGGCCGTAGACACTGCCTATGCCTACCCCCAGTTCCCATCGCTCAGTCCGCGCTTCAGTATCAGCCAGTGCATTCTGGCTGAGCGGCGTCAACAGGCTACATAGGGCGGCAATAGAGACGTTTATTTTCATTCAGGGCCAGGCTCATTGGGTTTGCCGTCCCCAAGGGAGGACGTGTGGCGATTTTACTGTTATCCTGTCAACCTTTGCCAGATTAAAATCCGCCTTTCCATTTGTTTACCCCCGATCCGACATTTATCGCCATCAATCCCGATTGATCAATTATAGAGTCAACTATGAGTAATACCGCTTTTTCTTCGCTTGCCCTCAGTGCCGAGATGCTGGCCAATCTAGAGTCCCTTGGCTATAGCGAGATGACCCCTGTGCAGGCGCAAAGCCTGCCGATCATATTGCAGGGACAGGATATTATTGCAAAGGCCAAAACCGGCAGTGGCAAGACAGCTGCTTTCGGCATAGGTTTACTGGCGCAATTGAATGTGAAGCAATTTTCTATTCAATCCCTGGTGTTGTGCCCCACCCGTGAACTGGCCGATCAGGTAGCCAAAGAAATTCGCCGACTGGCCCGCGCCATGCACAATGTAAAAGTATTGACGCTCTGCGGCGGTGTACCTTTAGGTCCACAACTTGGTTCACTTGAGCATGGTGCGCATATTATTGTGGGCACGCCGGGGCGTATTGTCGATCATATTGATAAGGGTTCCCTGAAACTCGATAACCTGAAACAGTTGGTGCTGGATGAGGCTGACCGCATGCTGGATATGGGATTTGCCGATGCCTTGAAGATTGTGCTGGCTGCCTGTCCGACAGAGCGACAAACACTGCTGTTCTCTGCTACCTATCCTGAGCAGATCCAAAAAATCAGTGCCCATTGCCAAAAAAATCCACAGGAAGTCAGTGTTGAATCTGTTCATACCGAAATGAATATTGAGCAGCATTTTTATGAGCTGCGTGAAGGCGATCGCAAGAATATCGCTGTACAACAATTGCTGGCTCATTTTAAGCCGCAATCTTCTATTGTTTTCTGCAACACTAAAGTTCAATGCCAGGAAGTGTGCGATCTATTGCGTGCGCAGCGAGTCAATGCTCTGGCATTACATGGGGATCTGGAGCAGAAAGAACGCGATCAAGTGTTAGTGCGTTTTGCCAATAGGAGCTGTTCTGTCTTGATCGCCACGGATGTTGCTGCGCGCGGCATAGATATTAAAGGTTTGGATGCAGTGATCAATGTGGAGCTGGCGCACGACAGTGAAGTGCACATACATCGCATTGGCCGCACCGGTCGCGCCGGCGAAAGTGGCCTGGCTCTGAGCTTGGTTGCACCCAATGAGCTGGGCCGATTAAATCGTCTGGAAGATTATCTGCAAAAACCCATAGTGCTCGAAACCCTGCCGCAAAATGATGGGGTTATGGATCTAATGCCGGAGATGGTTACCCTGTGCATTGACGGCGGTAAAAAAGACAAGGTTCGCGCGGGCGATATTATTGGTGCCCTGACCAAAGAGGCAGGGCTGGCTTTTGAAAAAATCGGTAAGATAGATATCTTTGAATTTTGTGCCTATGTTGCCGTCCATCAATCCATTGCCAAGCAGGCTCTGCAACATTTGCAGAATGGCAAAATCAAGGGTCGCAAGTTTCGCGCGCGAAAATTGTAATTATTATTTTTTCCAGGCGAGCAGAGCAATCACCGTCAGCCAGCCGCTGATGGCGAAAAATTTCCACAGCGCTTGAGGGTGACGCTCAAGCAACGGCTGCTGGCGTGCAGTGAGCCACTGCGGATTGGGCCGTTTCAAATCCTGCTGCCACTCTGAAAGGGCTTCGTAGCGCGCGCTGGGATAAATGCTCAGAGCTTTTTCCAGGGCCTTGTCAAGCCAATAGGGTACAAGTGGATTGTGCTGCATCGCGGAAATATATTTCAGTTTTTGAAAACTATTTAAATTCATCGCCTTGCTATAGCCTTGGCCATAGGGCAATTTTCCGGTCAGCATTTCATAGAGCAACACCGCGAGGGAAAATTGATCCGATGCGGGCCCGGTTTTTCCTCCGTAGCGATATTCGGGGGCTGAGTAATCCAGCGTACCCAAAATATTATCGCGAGTGAAGGGGGCAATTACTTCCTCAACCCCCGCAACCCAGCAGGAGCCAAAGTCGACAATCACAGGTCCTTTAGCGCTGATCACTATATTATCCGGCTTCAAATCCTGGTGGAGTGTATCTTTGCGGTGAAAGGTGCGTATACCGCGAATCAGATATTCAGTGAGCTCCACTGCATCGACAATCGCCAGCTTGCCGCGCTCCTTTAATAGTTGAGTGAGGGTGGGGCCGGGAATAAATTCGGTGAGATAATAGAGGCTGCTGCGATTTTCCGGTGCGGGTATCACGCGCGCCACTTGCGAGCCCTGGATGCGTGAACCTATCCAGGACTCCATCACAAAGCGCTCGATATAGGCTGCGTCATCTTCGAAATTTACGGAAGGTGTTTTCATCACCAGCTGTGTATTTTTTTCGTTTTCCACCAGATAGATCTGGCTGCGGGTGGATTCATGCAGGATTTTTTTTACGCGCAGGCCATCGATAACCTGGCCGGGAGATAACAGCGGTGGAAACGGCAGCCGCGATAAAACCTGTATGGCTTCACTCTGGGAGGCGCTGCCGATTTGCTCGATAGCCGCAGCCTGGATACTGATATTGTCATCGCTGTTATGGGCCAGTGCCAGCGCTATGGCGCCATTGACCAAAGCCTCCAGATCCTGTTTATTGTTGCTGATCAGCTGTTTAAATTCCGCTGCGGGAATAAACTCATGAATCCCATCGCAACTTAAAATAAACAGATCGCCCACTTCTATCTCGACTGTGTGCATATCGACTTCAAGGTAGGGATCGGCACCTATAGCGCGGCTTAAATAATTGGTATCGCGATCAATGCGCTGAGTGTGGTCGCGGGTCAGACATTCGAAATCATTACCGCGCAGGCGATAGACGCGCGTGTCTCCCACATGGAATATAAACGCGGTAGAGCCTTTTAGAATCAGTGCGGAAAAAGTGCTGAGATAACCTTCGCCATAAATGGAATTCTGGCTGCGGCCAAATAAACTTGAATTCAATGCCTGGATAACGCGCATGGCCGATTGCGGTGTGCGCCAGGTATCGGGCGTTGCATAGTAGTCGGTGAGAAACCCTGCCACGGCAGTCTGGCTCGCCTCTCGCGCAGCCTTGCTGCTGCTCACACCATCGGCGATAGCAATCGCTATACCTTTATTGGTAAGCGCCTGGCCATCGGGAATGCGCGCACCCACAGTGTCCTGGTTTTCTGGCTTGCGCCCAGCTTCACTGCGCTGGGCAAATCGAATATGAAGACTGGATTGCAAGTGATCCATAGGAATTATTGGCTGCTGAAGAATGAGAATTTATTGTATAGAAAAGCCCGCGAAAGCGGGCTTTTTTTATTTGGCCTGTTGCAGGAATAACAGCGGGTTAGGCCACATCGATACGCTGCAAAGTACCATCCTCATTAACTTCAACCACATGACCCTGTGGCTCTTTGAGGAACTGGATAAAGATAAAGGCAAGGGCTGCCGCTCCAGCGAGTACGTAGAAGAAAGTATGTATATCGACAAAGGTATTGATGGTCAGGAAGGCCAGGCCACCGACATTGCCGTAGGCGCCCGCCATACCGGAAATTTGTCCGGTCATACGGCGCTTGATAAGAGGCACCACTGCAAATACGGAGCCGCAACCTGCTTGAACAAACAGAGAGCAGACAAATACAGCGGCAAAGGCGGCGATCAGTGGCCAGTTGCCGGTGATTTGCGAGAGCAGTACATAGCCTATGGCGATGCCGGCAAAAATAATGGACATGGAAAAACGACGGCCCACTTTATCACTGATCCAACCGCCGCCAGGACGCGCGACCAGATTCATAAATGCGAAGGAGCCGCCCAGCATAGCCGCTTGAGATACGCTCAGACCCTTGAAGGTTTCCATAAAGAAAGCAGGCAATACCGAGACAACCGCAAGCTCCGAGCCGAAGCAGGCGAGATAGGCCCAGCTCAAAATAGCCACTTGCTTGAATTCGTATTTGTCGTGCTCGGGCACGCCGTTTTTCAGCATATCCTTGTTGACGCGATAGATTTGCGAAAATTGAAACACGAACAGCGCCAGTAGAACCAGGTAGAGAATATTGGTGGTGGTTTCACTCAGTAATTTCAAATTGGCGGGAGACATTTTCCAGGCGAGCACAGCCAATATCAAATACATGGGCACGTTCAGCAATACATAGAACCAGAAATCGCCTTTGCTGCTCACTTCCAGGCCGCCGGATTTTTTCGGCTTGAAATAGGTGGAGCCTTTGGGAGTATTGCGCGCGAAAATATAGAACACCACAGCGTAAATGGCGGCGAGCACACCGGCAGAAGCCATGGCATAGCGCCAGCCGTCGATGCCACCGAAAACGTGAATCGCCAGGAAGGGCAGAGTGAAGCCTGCAGCGGCAGCGCCAAAGTTACCCCAGCCGCCGTAGATACCTTCGGCAAGGCCGACCTGGCGAGCGGGAAACCATTCGCTGACCAGGCGTATGCCAATGACAAAGCCCGCGCCGACAAAACCCAGCATAAAGCGGAAGAGCGCCAGTTGTTCAAAGGTCTTGGCAAAGGAAAACGCAATCAATACCGCAGAGGACAATACCAGCAGGCCGCTGTAAATAACACGCGGACCGAATTTATCCACCAGGCTGCCGACAACAATGCGCGCGGGAATGGTCAGGGCCACATTCAGGGTGAGCAGGGCTGCCCATTGCTGAGGGGTCATTTGCACCGATTGCATGATCAGCGGTTTGAGCCCTGGCAAGCTGAACCACATCACGAAAGTCATAAAGAAGGCAAACCAGGTCAGGTGCAAGGTGGCCACGGATTTATTGGAAAAATCCAACAGGTTTAATTTTTGTGTGCTCATGGAGAGTTTATCCAGGCTGGTGAAGAAAAATGTCTGTCGCTGGGACAGAAACAAGTACATAAGAGGTTTAGCAACGCTTGTGCCAATAGCTTTCTGGTGCGCCAAAGAATGCCGCTAGAGGTGAAATGCGATAGATAAGTGCATGTTTCAGGGTAATGGGTGCGCTAAATAAATACCCGATTTGCCGTTTTCGTATCTTTATGGTGCATTGCAGGGCTTTTTCGAGAGTTTCTTGTGAGCTTTTTGTGTGGATAGCGATTTAAGCCCTGCCAGGCAATATTTTGATAGGAAATGGAGCAGGCAAAATCAAAGCCCCGTTCCTACAGCAGCCTAAAAACAGCAAAACACCTCTTATGCCTGGCAATATTGGCTTAATTGAGTGCGCAGTCTTTGGTCGCTATTGCACCTCTATGGAAAAATAGGCGGTGCACAATGATTATTATGAGTGCATTTATCTTGCGAAAATGGATGAGTTTTAATCTGGTGCAAGCTTTAACAGGGGTAATTAGTGGCATTTACCATAACTGGCTTAAATATTGCCTTGTCTGCCCCAATGTAAAACCTAGTGGGGTCGGCAGTGAATAAATCTGGTGCAAATCTTAACCTTTTCTCCTTTGAGGGAAAAACCAAAATCCTCCATCTGACCTGGATGGCTTTCTTTATTACTTTCCTGGTGTGGTTCAATCACGCCCCTTTATTACTTGCCATACAGACTACCTTTAGCCTCAGCGATCAGCAGATAAAAACCCTGCTGATCCTGAATGTGGCCCTGACTATTCCCGCGCGCATCCTTATAGGTATGCTGGTAGATGTCTTCGGCCCGCGCAAGATCTATTCCCTGCTTTTATTGATTACGGGCTTATTCTGCTTTTTCTTTTCGCTGGCGACCAGCTATGAGATGTTGGCGCTTGCGCGGTTTTTATTGGGCTTTGCCGGTGCCGGATTTGTAATTGGCATCCGCATGATCAGCGAATGGTTCCCCGCGCGGCAATTGGGTTTGGCGGAGGGTATTTACAAGGGGCTGGGCAATATAGGTTCGGCTGCTGCTGCCGTGAGCCTGCCCAGCCTGGCTCTGCTGCTGGGCGGTGATGAAGGCTGGCGCTACGCCACGGCCGTCACGGGTGTGATCGCAATCGTCTATGCCGGCATTTACTATTCTTCGGTGCGCGATACGCCTGCCGGTTCAACCTATTTCAAACCCAATAAATCCGGCGGGCTTGCCGTTACCAGCAAGAGCGATTTTATCCAGTACCTGCTGATGAATATCCCCATGTACGGCGCGCTCTCGCTGCTGACCTGGAAGGTGCAGCAGCTGGGGCTGATCAGCCAGAGTGCCATGGTCATTATCAATCTGTTGCTCGCTGCCCTGTTTATCTTTCAAAGTAAGAAAATCTACAGTGTCAACGCCGACATTTTTGTTAAGCCTGTGGAGAAGATTCATCAATACAAATTCAAGCAGGTCACCATCCTAAGCCTGGCCTATGCAGTGACCTTTGGCAGCGAGCTGGCAGTGGTGTCCATGCTGCCGTTATTCTTCAAAAGCACTTTTGCCATTCCTGTGGCACTGGCGGGTATTTTTGGAGCCTGCTTTGCGGCTACAGATATTGTCTCCTGTCCTTCCGGTGGCTGGATCAGCGATAAATTTGGCCGCAAAAAATCCCTGGTAGTATTGCTTTTCTGTGCGGCGGTTGGTTTCTTTGTTATGTCGCATATCAATTCCGACTGGCCGATTGAGTTGGCGGTCGCCGCTATGGTGTGCAGTTCTTTCTTCCTGGGTTCGGCGGCGGGCTGTGTCTTCGCTGTGGTACCGCTGATCCGCCGCAGCCTGACCGGTCAGATTGCCGGTATAGTCGGTGCCTACGGCAATATAGGCGCGGTAATTTTCCTGACGGTATTTTCGTTTGTCAGCACGCCGGTATTTTTTGTCACTATAGCCGCAAGTATTTTCGTCGCGGCCCTGGCGGCGCTGTTACTGGATGAGCCACAAAACAAAATGTTTGAAGTCTTGCCCGATGGTTCAGTGCAAATGATAGAGGTGCATTGATTGCTATTTCTTAAAGAAATTTCTTGCGGCTATCCACAATGATCAACTCGGCAATCGCTTATGAACGCATGGCATCTTAAGGGCAATTTAACTTTTTCGGTTGGGCAGTACACCAGTGCCGGACGCAAACCGGACAATGAAGATGCCATAGGCATACGGATTCCCGACGGGGTTCTGTTAAGTACCAAGGGTGCTGCAGCCATTATTGCCGATGGTGTCAGTGCCGCTGAGGCGGGCAAGGAGGCGAGTGAGACCTGCGTCCGCAATTTTTTGGTGGATTATTTTTCCACCCCGGAAACCTGGACCGTCAAAAAATCCACCTCGCAAGTCTTGATTGCCTTGAATCGTTGGCTCTATTCGCGCGGCAGAAATTTCCAGGACGCGCAGAAGGGCTATGTCAGCACTTTTAGCTGTATTATTTTCAAATCCCAGGCAGCGCATATTTTTCATGTGGGCGATTCGCGTATCTATCGCCTGCGCAATGGCGTTTTGGATCAGCTCACCCGCGACCATCGCACTGTAATCAGCGATAAGGAATCCTACCTGGTGCGGGCGATGGGGCTCGATGTATCACTAGATGTCGATTGCCGCACCATTGACCTGGAAATCGGCGATAGTTTTTTTCTCTCTACCGACGGTGTGCATGAATTTATTTCGCAGAAGGATATAGCCGATGCCCTGTCTCAGCCGTGTGAAAATTATGATGAAGCCTGCCTGCAGCTCGCGCAAAAAGCGCTTGCCAATAACAGTGACGATAACCTCAGCTGTCAAATCATTCGCGTCAACTCCCTGCCTGAACAAAATATAGAAGATGCAACCCAGATATTGACGGCCCTGCCTTTTCCTCCTCACTTGGATGTGGGCAAGAGCATTGATGGCTTCCGCATCGAAAAGGAACTGCATGCAAATAATCGCAGTCAGGTCTACCTGGTGACGGATATGGAAACGGAGGAGCGCTATTGCATGAAAACGCCCTCGGTCAATTTTGAAGATGATCCTGCCTACATCGAGCGCTTTGTGATGGAGTCCTGGATTGGCAGCCGTGTGCACAATCCCCATGTGTTAAAAATCCATACCCCCAATCGTCCTAAAAGCTGCCTCTATTATTTGATGCGCTATGTCGATGGTATCACCCTGGCGCAGTGGATCAAGCAGAACCCCAATCCACCGCTGCAAAGTGTTATCTATATTGTCGAACAGATAGTGAAAGGCCTGCGCGCATTCCATCGCCGCGAGACGCTGCACCAGGACATACGCCCGGCCAATATCATGATTGACCGCAATGGCGAAGTAACTATTATCGATTTTGGCTCCTGCCTGGTCAAAGGTGTGGCGGAAATTGCCTCGCCTATCCAGCGCGATAATATTTTAGGCACGGCTGAATACTCAGCACCTGAGCATGTCCTGGGCGGTGTCTGTTCCGAGCAGTCAGATATTTTTTCGCTGGCCGTGGTGGTTTTTGAAATGTTGACTGGCGAGCAGCCTTTCAAGGGGAAGCTGGCGCAATGCCGCAACCCGCGTGCCTACTTGAATACAGAATACATTCCGGCCTATGAAATCAATCCGCTGGTGCCATTCTGGATGGATGCCGCCATCAAAAAAGGCCTGCGCTATGATCCTGAACGCCGCTTTGGCGATGTATCGGAATTTTTGCATGAGTTGCAACAGCCAAATCCCAAATACAAACAGCAATATCGCGCTATATTGTCAGGTAATGATCCGGTCAGGTTTTGGCAGTATCTGTCGGCGGGGTTGTTTGCAGCTTTGGTGGTAGTGAGTTATTTGCTCGCGCGGCAAATACTGGGTTGATCCAGCAGCGCGAGCAGCCTGAACCGCTCGCGCTATCTTCGCTACTTGGTGATCTTTTTGGTTTCCGTTCCCACACTCTTGTCATAAGAGCGCAGCCCGGCAATCCCCAGCATGCCTGTAATCAATGTATAGAGCATGGTGTAATCCAAGGGCGCAGGTGGGGGGCGACCCCAGGGAATCCAAAGCATCAGCGGGTAGGCAATAAACTGGTAGAACAGGGCTATGGCTCCCACCCAGCCTATGGCAGGCCGCCAACCGGCCACAAACAGGCTGGAGTTTTGCGCCTCGGTTTTATTCACCTCTGTCTGCGCCTTGTTTTGCTCTGCCACCAGCTTGTGTTCCTGGTAGTCGTATTCTCGAGTGGATTTTAATAATTCATTTTGCTTTTCCAGACGCTCCTCGTCGGAGGTAAATAAATTATCGACCGAATCGCCAATGGCTTTGACGGTATCGCCGCCGCTAAATAATGTTGTCAGAAAACTCATACTTCACCTCCCAGCGCTCTGTTGATCCATCCCAATAAAAATTTACTTTGACTTCTATCATCCATACAAATCTTGGCGTAGCGCGCAATCTTTGCCAGCGTAAAATAAGCGACGAAATTTTTTTCATCCTGCTGGTTGATCACCGCCAGGGATTCGCTGCCGATAATGCCATCGGCAGGTGTAATGCTGAGCGTGATCTGCACCAGGCGACTCGCCGTGCGCGTGCCCATATTGACGGCAGTATCAAAAATATTTTCAGCGATAATCTGCGATTGAATATCATCGCCGCGAATGCGATCCCAGTAATCGCGCTTGTAAATATCGCGCGCCTGTTGTTCGGTGAGGTTGGGTATATCCAGGGTGGGGTAGGCGGCTTGCGAAATACCGTACTTGGTCGCACCGCCACGATCATTGGCGATATCGGTAAAGCGCGAGCCTCCTTCGCGGGCCAGTGTTATCACAATAGCATCGTTGTAACTTGCCATATTCGCATTCCCTCAGCAGTTTGTGTGTAATCACTAACACCTATATAGAATGTTTTATGTGCAATTTCCTGTCAATCGTTTTTGATATGTGACGCGAAATATTGGCGTGTAAGTTAAAAATAAGCGCATAATACATGTGCTTTGAGCTAAGCACAGATCTGCTGTAAAAAGAATTGAGAGGAAAAATAAAGAATGCTTGTTGATTGATGTGACGAGTAGGCGTTTCTTATACATGCTGCTTCAAATATAAGATTCCAGAGGACCTCTAAAAATTACCTGCGTTATCACCGCGACGCTTCCAACGCGGCGTTAAAAACAGCTTAAAATGCTCATTTAGCCCCACTAAACTCCGCCTGTTAAGCTGTTTTTGTCTTGCGCGAGCTGTCTCGCCAACTCTTTTCAGCGTTTTCCTAGTAGTCAAGTTCATTGAGGACGCCGAGCGCATTGGTCGTCCGCAATTTTGTCATTTTCCCGTTAGAGTCATACAGATACTCGAAGTCGGCAAATTTTTTTTGCCTTACCAACTTACTGTAATTACTGCCATTGGGGTCTTTCACATCCACAAAAAATTCATCTAAGTCAAAGGTATCCTGAATAGCAATTTCGTGGGCCTTGGCAGGAGTTTCGGCATTGCTGTATTGAACTGAAAAAAAATTGAGTTGAGCATTCACGGGGATAGGTAAATCTTTCATACCCTCGATAGAAAAACCTTCGAGCCTGGTAAATAAAGATAAGGATCGCGATTCATTTTCGCACATCCAAGCCCGCTGATAGTTACCCCTAGTAAGTGCCTCTGCATAAGTCAATGGCTCAACCACTTTCACTGGCTGAGCATAGCCAACCCAGCGCGCGAAAAAAAATACTTCGCATTTTTTATTATCCTTTACCATAGTAACAGATTGTGCCATAGCAGCTCCTGCGGGAGAATGAGTCGGTATGAGTAGGAATAATATACAAATTATCCGTGAATATTTCATTTACTTGCCTAATGTTTATAGAAAATGCGACGCAGAGTGGAAGCATAACTCCTGGCAGCTTTGCGATAAAGCAGTGCGGCCTTTGCGGGAGCCCTCCCATTTTTCCCCAGCCTGGATCATAATGATAACCAGAGAAAAGCCCTGGCCGCTGGTTAGTTGTTAAAGTGAAACAAATACTAAGGGGATAGCTCTATGGTGCCACTAAAATTGAGTTTGGCAAGTTTTCTGTTACTAAGTCCCTGGTTGGCTGCTGGCGAATTGCCACGGCTGGAAATTAAGAATGAGCTACAGCAATGTATAGCTATCAATGACAGGGCAGTGATTGATATAAGAGAAATTCCGATCCTTAAAATGAAGATTAAAATTTTATCGGAAACAGGGTCTTGCGGCTGCAAATCAGCGCTTGCCAAGTATAATGTTTACCAAATGATGGCCGGCTACGAAGCCTGGGTGATGTCTGGAGAATTTACTCCTGTAGGTCGAGAAGAGTTGCAGCTTCCTATTGCTGCACAAATCCAAGTTATTGAGTATGCGAAAAAAATTAAAATAACTATTAGTTGTGCAAGCCTATCGTAATATATATTTTTAAAATGCGCACCGGATTCTTCTCTAAAAAAGAACCCGGTGCGGGAAAGTGGTGGGAGCAAAACCTTAAATGTTTTAAAATTCACTACTCAGCGACAGGCCAATCCAGCGCGGTGTGCTGGGAATAGATAAATTCCACACCGGCTGGTAGCCATAGTCAATATCAAAAAGGTTTTTTGCCAGCAGGCGAATATCGAGCTTGCCATCTTTTTTCCCCAGGCCAATAGAGGCATCCGTTAAACCATAGGCATCCACTTTGCTGTAGCGCGATAAGGAGGGATCGCTGAGATAACTGCTAGTGTAATTGTAATTGACATTCGCAGTTAAATTGTAAGCTCCTGCGAGCGGCCACTGATGCTCCAGAAAGGCATTGAAACTGAACTTGCCCACGCCGGGCAGGCGCTGGCCACTGACATCCTGATAGGGGATGGCCGTCCCTCCCAGCTCCAGGGGTTTCGCGTGAAATTTTTCATCGACATACTTGGCATCATTATAGGCGCCGGCAAAGCGAAAGGTGGTATTGCGCAGAGTATAGGTGGCATCGAGTTCGAGACCCTGGGATTTCACCTCGGGAATATTGCCCACCGCCGAGATATAAGCCAGGTTGCCATCGTTGTTGGCAATGGTCTGCGCCTCATCGTAAAAATACAGGTTGGCTATGTAATCTTTTACCTTTTGCGAGAACAGGGTTGTGTTAATGGCCAGAGCGCCATCGAGGAAAGAAGAGCGCAAACCGATTTCATAGGAAAAGTTTTGTTCTGCTTTGGTTGCATAGGAGGTTCCTCCTTTTGTGGTTGCACCGACTATCTGGGAAACGCCTGCCTTTTCGCCATAGCGAAATGAAAAATAGCTGGTTTGTGTTTCTGTTATTTTATAGCTGGGACTCAAATTGAACGTGTAGAGTGTTTCGTCAAACGGCTCCGCAGCCACTTGATTGTAAATGCCGCTCAAGCGCGCTGCGCGAATAGCTTTGGCATCGGCCACTTGTTGCTTTTGTGCAGCGCTGAGCGCTTCGTAACTGGTCAGTTTGAAGTATTTCAATGCGGCCGCATCTGCGAGTGCCAGCTGCGCAGGATTATTGGTCAAGAGCGCGCCGCTGGCATTGTTGCTGAAGCCTCCCAGCTGCACGTCATCGACAAATACAGGATTCAATTCAGCGCCGTAGCCCTGATCAAATATGCGGTTGTAATTGACATCGGCCCTCCGGTCTTCCTGCGATACCCTCAAACCCGTATCCAGCGTGAAGCGATTGGTTAATTCCCATTTAATATTGCCAAACAGTGCCAGGGTATTATCATCTTTTGCGCTGTAGCTATTGGATTTCAAACCGTTAAGCGAATTGATCAGCAGATAGCGACCATTGCTATCCGCATCCAAGCGTGTGTATTGCGCAGCATTGGCAAAGTAGGCGCCGGCGTCCGAGCCATATTTGTTGCCGCGACCCTCGCCGCCGCTGCTGCGAAATACATCAGCATAGAACACGCCTGCCTGGTAAGAAAAGTCGTTGTCTTCTGGCGATTGGATGCGCAGCTCCTGCGTCAATTGACGGAAGTAGCCGAGGCCGGAAGAGGGGCCGCGCAGTATGTCAAAGGGTGTCGGGTTGCTGAAATTCGGGCTGCCGAAATCAAAGTGGTAATCGCGCCAGGCAGAAATGGATTTCAATGTGTAATCGTTCAGTGCCCAGGAGAGATCAGCGGATGCTCCCCGTGTATCATTGGCAATCGGATAGTGTTCCGAGCGATTGGATTCCTTCAGATAATTGCCATCGTAAGACCAGTTTGCACTTTGGTTAAACCAACGGCGGTTCAGTTTTCCGGTATCCTGATTGGCCTGGTTTACGGGAAGGCGATTGCCATTGGCATCGAGTGTGTCATAGTAATCGGGGACAGCGCGCGGAAAAATGCCGCCATTGGATGATATTCCATATTCTTTATTATTGGGTGTTAAATCAAAAATCAAACGCGCTTTGAAATCTTCTGTGGGTGTAATCAGCAGCTGCAATTTACCATAGGTTCTATCCGTATTCCCGTATCTCACTTCATTGCCACCATCGCCTTTGCTGCTGTAATAATTATTGCTGACCCAGCCGTCCGCCTGTTCGCGATAAAAGGTTCCTCGCCAGGCGGCCAGTTCTGGTATCAGGGTGCCGCTGCCGTAGCCGCGCAAAAATAAGGTATTGTTGGCACCATAGGTCAGTGAAACTCCAGCCTCTGGTTCAAAGCTCGGTTGCCTGGAGCGAAAGCTTATCTTTCCCAGGCTGGCGCTGTAGCCGCCGGTTGTGCCCTGTGGGCCGCGAGCGACATCGACAGATTCCAGATCGTAATAGCTATTGAAAACCGACATATTGGAGATAATGAAGGGTACTTCATCGACAGTGGTGTTGATGCTTGAATCAATACCCAGTGCGCCACCTGAACCCAGATAACCCACACCGCGCAAGGTGAGGGCTGTAGTGGTGGGGTTGGTGCTTGAGCCGCCCCATTTGATATTGCCAATTCTTTTTAACACATCTCGGAAATTGCTAACCTCCTGTTTTGCCAATTCCTCTCCCGACACTATGGATATGGATTCGGGCACATCCTTGAGTTTTTCCAATTGGCTTTTGCGCCGCGAATTCACTCTGACCCTATTCAGTACAACCGCTTTATCCTTGTCTGCTTTTTCTTCTGTGCTGGATTTTTTTTCAGGTTTCACCTTGCTGTCAGCCGTTTGTGCGTGAACACCACTGCTAATCATGGTTAAAATAATTGCCAATAATAGTTTATAGGAAAATTCTTTTGACGTTTTTAATCGGTGCGGTGTCTTTAACTCCATAGCTATATCCTGACAGGTTGGAATATATATTGGTTTGCTGAATCAGCATTGATATTTTTTTGAAAAAATTAAACAGAATTTCCTGTAATTTTTAGTAATACAAAAATTCTATAAAGCAAAATTGCAGTAACTATGCCAAAAAATTTGTGTGTGTTTTTATGCAGCCATTTTGTTAGGAAACGAATAGCGGTTGGCGTCGATATAAAGCCATCCGGCTTTTTTTGTTTATATCTACGCACAGGCATGCCAGGGATAGGCGGGAATTGTTTATTTATAGATAGAAGCCGGGCAGGAGATGGATCGTCCGCCAATAGCTGATGCTGCGGCTAATTAAGCAAAATATTTTCAGGCTTTGTTGTTAGCTGAACAGGCTGTTGTGTTTTCACAAATAATAAAGATGGCTACAGACGGCCAGACAGATGTGTCCCGGCACTGTAGGCGTGATGAGAGCTGCTGCAAAAAATCAGAGTCTTTCACAGCAACCTTGACGATATGCTTAAAATGTCAACCTAACACCTAGCTGTATATTCCTTCCCGCCTCCGGGGCTATATCGCGCAAATAGGATGAGGCATTGCGGATTTCGCTGTCGAGCAGGTTGTTGGCTTTTAAGAATAGAGTGTAGCGGTTGGCAAAGGTATAGTCGATACGCGCATCGACGCGGTTGTAGCTCTGGGTTTCACTTTCGTTCGCGCCGGGATGCTCCTGCTTTGCGCTGTGAGTCAGGCTGAGGTTGGCATTCCACTGCTTAAAGGCAAAATCCACCGAGCTGCCGACACGCATGGGGGTAATGCGCGGCAAGTCATCGCCGTTGCTGAGGGTTGCGCGCACCTTATCGCCGAACAGGCGCAGGTTCCAGTGGCTGTCGAGGGCAATCTTCAGTTCAGTTTCAAAACCTTTGAAGATGGCATTGTCCTGGGTGTATTGATAGCCATCGAGATCATCAATAATTTGATCGAGATTTTCCGCATAGATAAAATCGTTTATGCGGTTATAAAAGAGGTTGGTGGAAAATTCTATCTTGTCGTTGTGCCAGTGATAGCCCAATTCTATATTGCTACTGGTCTCTTCTTTGAGATTAACATCGCCTATCAGGTAGCTGCCGGTAGCCGGGTGCGGGCCGTCGGCAAGAAGTTCTTCGACGCTGGGTGCGCGTTGGGATTGCGCCAGGCCGAGGCTGATTTTCTGTTGTTTACTGAAATTCCACGTGGTTGATGCAGAGATATTGTTGCTGGTATGGGCGATGGCGCTACCAGTGTCGGGAGCAATTTTTTGCCGTTCACTGCGCACACCGACTTCGTATTCCCAGTTATTGTATTGGCTTTCTTCGAGAATAAAAAAGCCCAGGCTATCAATATCGGATTTGGGGATAAAGGCTTCCTCACCGTTTGCGGCAAAAGTGCTCTGTGCCGTTTGCAGGCCTATGGCCCCGTTCCACTGGCTGGCGAGGATCTCCAGCGGTGAGTGAATCAATTCAACCCTGCCTTCATAGGCATTATTACTGAACTGGGTTCCCGCTTCACCATTTTCCATCTCCGTGTGCTGGTAATCATTGTGGCCCAGGCGCGCGCTGATTTTTTCAAAGCCGCTGAAAGGATTGTTGAGTTCGCCCTTCAGATCGTAACGGGTCTGCTGCATGTCGATGCGCACCCGTTCTTCGCCATCGGGTGGAACGCCGTAGTTGTTGTCGAGCTTATTGATACTGGCGCCGATAAAACCCTGCTCGCCAATATAGGAGGCTCCGAAGCTGCCGCTGTTGGACGTGGCATCAGTGTTGGCGATATAGCCGTGAGTGCTGGCCTCTGGGTCTTGCGGATGGTTTTGCGCGTAACCGGGGATATCGAGATTATTGCTTTTGCGCTCAATGGCATCGAGATGCAAGGCCACCGGGCCCAGTGAAGAGTTGAGGTTGGCCACGCCGACATTCTCGTCGTTGACACTGGCATGCCGCAATTCAATACCGCCGTTGGTGGCTTCGGGCAGTGCAGTGGGGATGCGGTTGTCGAGCACATTCACCACGCCGCCAATCGCCCCGCTGCCATAGCGCAGCGCTGAGGGGCCGCGCAGCACTTCAATTTTATTGGCGAGCAACGGCTCAAGGGTGACGGCGTGGTCGGGGCTGGCCGCCGAGGCATCCATACTGCCGACACTGTCCTGCATCACTTTAACCCGGTTATCGCTCTGGCCGCGAATAATCGGCAGGCCTACACCTGGGCCAAAGCTGGCAGAACTGACGCCCAATTGACCGCTCAGGGTTTCGCCCAGGGTGGCTGCAGCCGCCGCCTGCAAGTCTTCGCCGCTGAGCAGGTTGACGGGTTTGCTCACGGCTTCGGCGGTTTTGGCAAAGGGCGAGGCGGTGACAATCACCTCCTCGACATCGGCTGCAGAAGCCCAGGGGCAGGCGGCTGCCACAGCCACGGCGAGACAGGATTTTGCAAAAGCTTTCATAGTAACTCCAACAGACAAGCACATATTAAGAGCGCCTAACCTAAAGCTGGCGATCATTTGATGAGTAAGGGGAACGCTTAAAGTGCTGGTACTGAGGGAGGTGCGCGTATAACGACAAAGCGCTGATGCGGGGAAGGGTTAAAGCCTGGGCGGCGGTTGTGGATAACTATCGTCAGTAACAGCGGCAGTATAAAACCCATGTCGCTGGGCGGTAGCTTATCCAGGTGAAAAGCATATTGGCAGAGCGCGCAATGAGTACCTTCCGGGGTAAGCGTACCGTGGTTGTGGCCCGACTCAAGAACGGAGGTGAGCAGCAGAATCGCCGCCAGGGCAATAAGCCAGGCGCGACAGCGGCGGGTGGAATGGCGGATAAAAGCTATCATGCGCGCAATCTACTGTGCGCACTCTGGAAACGCAAGCGTTATGTTATAACAATTACTTTGACGGACTTATAGCTTGCGTTATAACGCATTGATGACGGGGTGGTGGCCGTCCCTAGATCAACTTCAAGAACTCCTTAACATTGCTAACATGGCGGCGGCTGATAATTGGCCGATGTTCCATATCGGTCAGGCGCACCTGGTACTGCCCCTGGGTTGCCCGCTCAATGGCCTCTATATGTCGGGTGGAGACCAGGGCATTGCGGTGGATGCGAATAAAGCGGCTGCCGAATTCACTTTCCAATTCCTTCAAGGTGTCGTCCAGCAGATGTTCGCCATGGCGGTGATAGACAGTGACGTATTTATGGTCGGCGACAAAATAGCGAATATCTTCCAGGGCAATCAATTCAATTCCGCGTCGTGTTTTAGCGCTGATATGGGTGCGCATATTGCTGTTGACGGGCGCGCCCTGTGCGGCTGCGCGCTGCACCTTATTCAGTTTTTGCGCCTTGCCGAGTGCCTCCTGCAACTGTTCTGCCTTAATGGGCTTGAGCAGATAGCCAATCGCGGTGGTGCTGAAGGCATCCAGGGCATACTGGTCGAAGGCTGTGCAAAAAATAATCGCCGGCGGATAGTCGAGGGCACTGATTTCATGGGCGAGCGTCAGGCCATCCTTGCCCGGCATGCGTACATCGAGCAGCACCACATCGGGATCAAACCTGTCTATGGCGAGCAGTGCGGCCTCGGCATTCTCGGCTTCGGCAATCACCTTGTGATCATCCAGCTTTTCAATCATGCGCACCAGGCGCTGGCGGGCAAGGGGCTCATCGTCGACGACTAAAATTTCCATGCTCTTTTACTCACTGCGGGAGTGGACAAAAAATATAGGTGGTAAACAGGCCGTGTTCTTCGCTGGCAGAGAGCCGCGCGGCAGCGCCATAGTGAACGCGCAGGCGCCGGCGAATATTATCAAGGGCCATGCTGTTGTGGCGATTGTCCGGCTCCCTGGCATGTTCAGCCTGTGACTTTTTTCCCAATAAATAGGGGTTGGCAATAGTGATGGCGAGCTGCTGCTTAACCCGCGCTATCTTGATACTGACCTTGCCGCCTTTAGGAAGGGGCTCGATACCGTGGAAAATAGCGTTCTCAACCAGGGGCTGCAGTATCAGGCTGGGAATTTTTACCTTCTCTCCCAGCTCGCCAATCTGCCACTCGACAGCCAGGCGGTCGCCCAGGCGCAACTGCTCTATCTCCAGGTAGCGCCGACAGAGGTTGATCTCATTGGCTATGGGAATCAGCGCCGGTTCGGCCAGGCTTGCGCGGAAAAGTTCGGCAAGGTCTTCCACCACGCGCTCGGCGCGCTCGGGATCAGAGCCGATCAGGCTGGCAATACTGTTCATGCTGTTAAACAGAAAATGCGGGCGGATACGCGATTGCAGTGCCTGAATGCGCGACTGCAATTCCGCCTGTTGCTGATTGCGCAGTTGCTGCTGCAGATACAGGTAGCGCAGAAAAATGCCGGCCAGTATCGCTGCGGTAATCAGGTTGCCGATCAACTGCCAGATATCCAGGGTAAAGCGGGTAGCGATTGAGGGCTCTATCAGCAACTGCATGACCACTTGTCCCAGAAGGGAAAAGACCAGGGTGATCGCCAGCACTGTGCCATAGGCGACCAATCCCGAGCGGGTAGCGGGCCAGCGATTCAACTGTGGCCGCAGCCGGCAAATGGCCAAGGCACTGATCATGCTGATCCACTGGATCTGAAAGGAATAGAGACCGAGCCCCTGCCAATTCAACTGCGGCAGTGCGGAGACGTTGATGCTCAGTAATATAGCGATCAGCTCTGTCGCCAGCACCAGCAGTAAAATGGCCTGGGGGTGGCATAGGTTGGGCAGGAAGTCGCCGTGGCTGGTTTTTATCTTTGCGGTCACGCGGTATTTGCTCCTGGTGAGGTGGCTATTGCGCTGTCTATCGCTGTTTTCCACTTAAATAAGGCTATAATGCCCGGCTTTAGCCGGTATTTTCTCTTTTATTTTCTGCGGAACCTAGTCCATGAGCCAACACGATCAGCCCATTAAACCTTGGGGCGGACGCTTTTCGGAAGCGACCGATGCCTTTGTTGAACGCTTCACCGCTTCTATTGGCTTTGATTATCGCCTTTACCACCACGACATCAATGGCTCCATCGCCCACGCCACCATGCTGGCCAAAGTGGGGGTGCTGACCGACGCTGAGCGCGACCAGATCATCAATGGCCTGGAAGATATTCGCGCGGAAGTGGTCGCCGGCAAATTCAACTGGTCCGTCAGCCTGGAAGATGTCCATATGAACATCGAAGCCGTGCTGACCCAGCGCATTGGCATCACCGGCAAGAAACTTCATACCGGTCGCTCGCGCAACGATCAAGTGGCAACCGACATACGCCTCTATTTGCGCGATGAAATCGATGCGATCGGCAGAGAGCTGACCCGTTTGCAACAGGGTCTCTTGAGTGTAGCCGAGCGCGAGGCCGATACCATCATGCCCGGCTTCACCCATTTGCAAACTGCGCAGCCGGTCACCTTTGGCCACCATTTATTGGCCTGGTTTGAAATGCTGCAGCGCGATTATGGCCGCCTGCTGGATTGCCGCAAGCGTATGAATCAATTGCCGCTGGGTGCCGCCGCCTTGGCGGGTACTACCTACCCAATTGATCGCGTTTACACGGCGCAATTGCTGGGTTTCGATGCGCCCACGGAAAACTCGCTGGACTCGGTCAGCGATCGCGATTTCGCCATTGAGTTCAGCGCATTTGCCAGCATCCTCATGATGCACCTATCGCGCGCCTCGGAAGAGCTGGTGCTCTGGACTTCATCGCAATTCAGCTTTATCGATCTGCCTGATCGCTTCTGTACAGGTTCGTCGATTATGCCGCAGAAGAAGAACCCCGACGTACCAGAGCTGGTACGCGGCAAGACCGGGCGTGTCTACGGTCACCTGATAGCGCTCCTGACCTTAATGAAATCCCAGCCCCTGGCTTACAACAAGGACAACCAGGAAGACAAAGAGCCGCTGTTCGATGCAATCGATACGGTGAAGGATTGCCTGCGCGCATTTGCCGATATGATCCCCGCCATCCAACCGCGCAAGGAAAAAATGTACGAGGCCGCCAAACGTGGTTTCTCCACAGCAACCGATCTGGCTGATTACCTGGTGCGCCGCGGTGTACCCTTTCGCGATGCCCATGAAGTGGTCGGTAAATCCGTGGCTTATGGTGTGCAGACCGGCAAGGATCTCTCAGAGATGAGCCTGGCGGAATTGCAGGCTTTTTCCACAGTGATAGAGCAAGACGTATTTGCGGTATTAACACTGGAGGGTTCAGTAGCTGCACGCAACCATATCGGCGGCACTGCACCCGTTCAGGTAAAAGCGGCTGTTGTGCGTGCCAAGGCGAGTTTGGCTGCGCGCAGCTAAGGAACCTCAGAAAAATTACCTAGGTTGTCATCGCTGCGTTAAAAACAGGCGAGAAAGCGAAATTTATAAAGCCACTATTTTTCGCCTGTTTTCAATAAGATGACGGCTGCATTGTAATTGGAGCCCGCTATGGCAACGCAGGTTATTATCAGAAATTTCTAAGCAATCTAAAAATCTCAACAATAGGGAACTTGTATGGATCTTGTCTATAAAAATGAAAAAACGCTTTTTGTGATATCAGCTGTTATTGCAACCATCTTTTGGCTTGTCCTATTGGTGGCCAGTTTCGGCACTCTTTTGATTTACCTTGTCATTTTCTATCTTTTCTTTCTCTTTGCTCATTCGGCTTTTATTTCATACCTGCAGGGAAGTGGAGTAAAAATCAGCGCTGAACAGTATCCGGATTTGTATCAAAGGCTGGTAGCCAGCTGCGAAAAGCTTGGGGTAAAAACTATTCCCGATGCCTATCTCTTGCGTACGGATTCTTTCAACGCATTGGCCACACGTTTTTTAAGCAGAAATTTTGTGGTGATTTTTACTGATGTGATTAATGCGCTTGAAGACCAGCCGGATGCCATTAATTTCTATTTTGGCCATGAGCTGGGGCACATCCACAGAAAGCATATCAACAGGAGCTTCTTTTTGGCTCCCGCTTCTGCGGTACCGCTGCTGGGTTCGGCCTACAGGCGCGCACAAGAATATACCTGCGACAGATATGGTGTGGCCGCCTGTAGCAATCAGGAGGGCATAGTCGCTGCCATAGCGGCAATTGCCGCGGGCGACTCGCGCTGGAAAACCATTAATGTTAAGGCTTACCTCGATCAGGTGAAAATGACTTCAGGTTTTTGGATGTCATTTAACGAGCTGACCAACGATTATCCCTGGCTGACAAAGCGCATGGCCGCCGCCTTGGCGTTGAGTCGCAATGAAACCTTCACTCCGCCCAGTCGCCATGGGTTTGCCTGGTTCCTGGCAATATTTATACCGCGTTTTGGCGCTGCGCGAGGTGCTGGAATCCTGCTGGTGGTGATTGCCATCATAGGTATATTGGCTGCTATCGCAATTCCTCTCTATCAGGATTATCAATATCGAGCCCAGGTGGTTGAGGCCTACCAGGCCGCCGAGGGAGTTAAAAACGAAGCGACAAATTACTACCTGGAGAATCAGGAATTGGCGACCTCTCTGCTGGATCTTGGTTATGAAACTGAAATGCTGGAAGATGTCGACGGTCACTACGCAATCAGCCTGGGTGAAAATGGTGCGATACACACTTTACTGCATCTGAAACGAACTACAGATGATGGCTACCTGAGTCTGCAACCTCTACAGAATGAAGAGGCTTTGGGGTGGTCCTGTGAAGCTACAGATGTAAAAACCAAATATTTGCCGGCTAATTGCCGCTAGCATATCCCTGGTTTTATATTG
>DATMSP010000038.1:0-8372 GCA_035565295.1 Cellvibrio sp.
CTTGATCTCTCTGTTAAAGAACCGGTGAGCGCTTGGCTCTAACCGTGGGAGGCGCATTCTACAGCATTCCTCTTTCGACGCAAGAACTATTTTTCAAATTCTTTTGTCTTTTTGGTAAGTTCGTTTCCGCTTTCGCTTCACTTTACCAACTCACCCTTGGGCGAGGCGCGCATTATACGCATCATTTCTTATTTGTAAACACTTAATTTCATTCAGTTTTTACAAACATCTCGCAAACCGGGCCCTGCGCTTTTCTGCCGAACCGCCTGCTTGGCGAGGGCGCGAACTATAGGTGCCACACCCAACCTTTGCAAGCTTTTTTTGATATTTTCGATGTCATTTTTATAAAGCAGAGCAGCGAAAGCACAAATGCGACAAAATGCACCCAACAAGCGCGATTAACATTCAGACCGCAGGCTTCAGCACACCAACTTTTCTCAACAACCACTGGGCGGGGGCAGACAAACCGTATATAGCAGCAAGCGCCAACAAACCCTTTTCCTGATAAATAATCAATGATGCAAAAATCAATACTATTACCAACATCACCCAAAAGGGAACCCGACCGCGAAAGTCCACGCTCTTAAAGCTGGTATAGCGAAAGCTGGATACCATCAGCAATCCCGTCAGCGCCGTGAGCGCCGCCAGAGCAGCCGCCCAGCCGTCGACCGGCCGCACATCAGACCAGGTCCAGACAGTAGCAGCAACAACAGCCGCAGCCGCAGGGCTTGCCAGCCCGACAAAGTATTTTTTATCAACAACACCTATTTGGGTGTTGAAGCGCGCAAGGCGCAAGGCTGCACAAGCGGTATAAATAAAAGCCGCTGCCCAACCCCAGCGCCCCATATCATGCAGCGCCCAGCTAAAAACCACCAAAGCGGGCGCAACACCGAACGACACCATGTCGGCAAGGCTATCGTATTGCTCACCAAACGCGCTCTGGGTATTGGTCATGCGGGCAACCCGACCATCCATACCATCCAGCAACATTGCCAGGAAGATGGCGACAGCCGCATGACCAAAATTGCCATGCATCCCAGAGACTATGGCATAGAAGCCACAAAATAACGCACCTGTTGTAAATAAGTTAGGCAGCAAATAGACGCCGCGATGGCGGGCTTTGAGCCCCCCCTCAGAAAGTTCTTCCTCAACCTCACCAAAAGGTAGATCTGTATGGCGCTCATTATGCTGACGCACCGGGGTTTGTTCTTGCTCGTTGTGACTCATGGCTAACCTCTATTATCTCCAATCAAGGAGCGGGGAGCGCCATTGTACACATCAAATCCCTGCTGCATATATTTCCACGGCGCAAAAACAAAAAGCCCGGCATAAAGACGAAGATTTACTATCATTACAGTCACACGAACTCGTTTTTGCTGTATCTGGACCTTACACCAACGCACAACACCCTCATAGACAGCACTATAAAGGCGAAATACAGCCACGAAGAATTTGCTATATGGCTTTGATTCGGGTTTAAACACTTAGATTGTATTAATAGAGATGTATCGAATGACTGACCTACCCGCTACCGAATTGAGATCCCAGCGCTTCCGCCTTTTAGAAGATATAGCCAAGGAGCTTGAAGGAGAGATAGTCTTTCCCACCTGCTTTGACGTTTCCACCCATATTAGCGAAGTCATGAGCGACGAATCAGCCAGTCTTCGCCAAATCGCACAAGAAATACAGCGCGACCCCCTGGTAGCCAGCAAGATTCTTCAAGTTGCCAATTCGGCCACCTACAACCAATCGGGCCACGATATAACCGATATAAGCCATGCACTCAATCGCACCGGCCTGCAAAGCGCTCGCGCAGTGGCACTCGCCTGCGCCCTGGCACAACTTGCCAAGGCCAATAAGACATCGGTATTTGCAGAGCAGCTTAAAGAATTGCTAGAACATAGCTTGAAAACAGCAGCAACGGCACGGGTGTTAGCACAGCATCTGACTCCGCGCGTCCCCCCAGAGACAGCAATGCTCGCTGGACTGGTCCATGACCTGGGGGCGTTTTTTATGCTCAATCGTGTGGAAAATTATCCAGAGTTAGTCGATCGCCCGGAGACTGTTAAATTTTTGGTAGCACAATGGCATGAAGGTATAGGCACTACATTACTGGATGCCCTGGGCATACCTGAGGAGGTTATTGAGGCCGTAAAAGAGGTAGACATACCGCGCCCGACCATACAAACCCCACGCAACCTGGCCGATATTGTTTACATCGCCAACCTATTTTCCGGTGGGTTTGCTGAAACACAAAAGCTCGACTTGCCAAACCTAAAAGAGCCAGCAGAACTTCAGGACCCGAAATATACAAAATTACAACCTGAAATTGATGCCGCCTGCGAGGAAATTCTACAACTGCGCTAAAGCGGTTTTCTAAGATGGAACCAATAAAAAAACCCGCAGATGCGGGTTTTTTTATTGTGGCAAATCACAAGATTAGTTTTTGCTTTGATCCACGATTTTATTCGCTTGAATCCAAGGCATCATTGCACGCAATTTAGTACCAACGATTTCTATACCATGCGCGGCGTTATTGCGACGAGCAGCGGTCATAGAAGAGTAGTTAGTTTGACCTTCCAGAATAAACTTCTTGGCGTATTCGCCAGTCTGAATATCCTTCAAAGCTTGACGCATTGCCTTGCGCGATTCTTCGTTGATTACTTTGGGACCAGTGACGTACTCACCGTATTCAGCATTGTTAGAGATTGAGTAGTTCATATTGGCAATACCGCCTTCGAACATCAAGTCAACAATCAGCTTCAATTCGTGCAAGCACTCGAAGTAAGCCATTTCTGGCTCATAACCAGCTTCAACCAGAGTTTCGTAACCCATCTTAACCAATTCAACAGCACCGCCACACAATACGGCCTGCTCACCGAACAAGTCGGTTTCGGTCTCATCTTTGAAGGTTGTTTCAATAATACCAGTGCGACCACCACCTACGCCTGATGCGTATGACAGAGCCGTATCTTTTGCCTTGCCTGATGCGTTTTGGAATATCGCAATCAGATCAGGCACACCGCCGCCACGAACAAACTCGGAGCGCACTGTGTGGCCCGGAGCCTTGGGAGCGATCATGATTACATCCAGATCCTTGCGTGGCACTACTTGGTTGTAGTGAATCGCAAAACCATGGGCAAAAGCCAGGGTAGCGCCCTGCTTAATATTTGGCTCGATCTCTTCTTTGTAAAGTTTTGATTGGAATTCATCTGGAGTCAGAATCATAACGACATCAGCGGACTTAACTGCTGTAGCAACATCGGTCACTTTCAACCCGTGGGCTTCGGCCTTCTTAACAGTGGCAGAACCAGTGCGCAGGCCAACAACCACATTAACACCTGAATCTTTCAGGTTGCAGGCGTGGGCGTGACCCTGTGAACCATAACCGATAATGGCTACTTTTTTAGCTTGGATAATAGAAAGATCAGCGTCTTTATCGTAATAAACGTGCATGGCAGACTCCTAGAGTTAGCGATTAAAGGGCCGAGCCAGCCTATTTGGCCAACCCGAAATAAATTCAGGTGCGCAGTGTAGAAAAAAACTTATATGACGTAAAATGATATATTCGCATTTTAATGTTGCACAATTTGCAACAATAAGAGACCCGGACAATGGATATCACTAAGCTCAGACTCTTCTGCGCTCTGGCCAGCAGCCTGCATTTTGGCCGCGCAGCCAGCAGCTGCCACGTCAGCCCCTCTACTTTAAGCAGAAATATCAAGCAGTTAGAAGAAGATCTGGGAGTAACTCTATTTGCCCGAGACAACCGCTCTGTCGCCCTCACCCAGGAGGGCCAGAGTTATTTGAGCTTTGCACGGGAAGTACTGCAACAATGGGAAACCTATCAGGAATCCTTGCAGGCAAAGGCAGATCAACTGCATGGCCAGCTCAGTATCTACTGCTCGGTAACCGCAAGCTACAGCTTTTTATACGATATCCTGACCCAGTTCCGGGTGCGCCACCCAGGTATTGCCATAAAATTGCATACTGGCGATCCCGCTCAATCGATTGAGCGCGTGCTGGCGGGATATGAAGATATCGCCATTGCCGCCAAGCCCGATAAAATGCCGGCAGGCATCAGCTACAAGCCTATTACCCACTCACCCATGATGTTTATCGCACCGAAAAACAACGCTAACTGGCAACCACCCAGTCTTGATGCACCTGACTTCTGGCAGAGAATCCCCATGATTATTTCCGAGGAGGGGCTGGTGCGGGAGCGCCTGGATCAGTGGTTTGCGCAGAACAATATCAAGCCCAATATCTATGCCGAAGTAAAAGGCAATGAGGCTATTGTCAGTATGGTGAGCCTGGGTTTTGGTGTGGGCGTGCTGCCCAAAATTGTCGTGGACAACAGCCCCCTCGCCGCACAGGTTGAGGCCTTTGCGGTTCAGCCCGACCTTGGACCTTATTCAATGGGTATTTGTGTGATGGAAAAACGTCTTAAAAGCCCGATATTGAACGCGCTTTGGACCCAGCTTCAGCATTAAGCATCAGTGGGATTTTTCATATTGGATAATACTGATTTCACCATCAGACTCCATGTACATAAACTTGACCTGGCTGATATCCTCCAAACCAGCCTCTCGCAGCTTTTCATTCAACTCCTCTGTAGTAATAAATTCTTTGCGCATATTGCGACGCAACATCTTGCCCTTCATCACCAGACACAATCGTCTGGCAGATATCAAACGCTCAAAATGCGGAAAGCGGTAAGTTAAAAAATCGATCAGGTAATTCCAGAACACCAATGTCATTATCAGCACCATGCCATCGCTTACCGAAGTAGCCTCACCAATCATTGCATTTTGCGCAGCATCTCCCAGTATCACCACAAATAAAAAATCAGTGATGGAGGCAGACCCAACATCGCGCCGCAAGATAAAGCGAAAAATTAAAAACAGAAACCAAAACATAATGGTTCCGCGCACAAACAGCTGCAATGGGGATACGGTAAAACTCATAACATGCCCAATTTCCAGATTTAAAAAATCCATCCAACCCCCTTAAGCCAATACTTAACCAATATTGAAAAATGAACTTTAGCGAAAAGAACGACTTAGAAAACGCGAAGCAGCCAGACCAAATCGCCAGGGCACATCCATTGCTTTTGAAATACCTATTCGCGGTCCGCAGATGATATGCGGGGCATGCGCCGGCATAAGCAATTGGAAAGGAGACTGATCAATAGGCATGCCACTATATTCAGGCGTAATGCCCAAAGCCTGCCCCACCCGCCCCGGTCCAGAACAGAGCAGCCGCACATCCTCGATATCCCCTCGGCGCTTGCGCATGACATCCAGACCTAGCCTGGGCTCAATCGCGCGAATCAGTACCCCTGCACCATGCCCCTCAGCACCGCAGACAAAATTCAAACACCAATGAATGCCATAGGAGCGATACACATAAGCGCGCCCCGGCGGACCAAACATGGCGGCATTGCGCTTGGTGAGCCCAGCAAAGCTATGGGATGCCGGATCGTCGCGATCATAAGCCTCTGTCTCCACAATAACACCACCCACGCCCCCAAGGGTAAAAGTTGCCCCTATCAATTGTCGGGCAACTTCATGGGAGGGTGCTAGAAAATTAATGGCCGAGCTTTTCATAAAAGAACATACACCTCCAGAAAATAAAAAAACAGTTCGACAGGCAACGCATAACTTTCAACTCAAAAAATCATCGCCAGCCCTTAACAAAAAAAGCCGATGAGTTTCCCCATCAGCTTTTTTTGCACAGCAGTTTTACATTTATGATTTAGCTAGCGCAAAAGCTCTCAGAGTGCCCGCATCATAGCCTACCCTTCCCCAGCCGCTGGTTGCCTTGCCGTAAACGCTCAAGCTCAGCGCATAAGCAGCATTTTCGCAACTATCGAGCAATGTGGCCGCTGTATAAGTCTGCGCATAATTACCCGCTCCATCGCCGCTGTAGGCATGCGCAGCCACTGCGTCCTGCACCGCCACAGGTGCCACAGACACCTCCGGATATCCTGCCACACTTGCTGCGGGTACAGCCACTGCCCCTCGAATCACAGCAAAATTGAATACTGCCTGATTGGTGGGATGATTCGCATGGAAAGCCAAGGTAACGGGGTCATTGGCATTGTTATAACGCAGGAAGCCGCATACATCGGTGACAGCGCTTGCACTTATCGCCGGCGCCTCTATGACAGCGGTAGAGGGGTTGTTGTCTATCTGCAAATTAAATACAAAGGCATTTGCACTTATCTCTCCCACCTCAGCAGCGCGAGCAGTAACACCGCTGGAGTCCACGGTCTTGGGAACAATGAAATTCACTGCAGCCCCCACCGAAACCTGAACACCCGCAGCATTGAACAACTCCACCTTCACTTCATATTGGCCTGCAGCAGCCGCTACTCCCCCCGGCAGGGTTGCAGTATCCAGGAACGCGGAGTAGATATCGCCAAACCAATCGTCTTCCGGCCAGTAAGTTACAGTCCCCGCCGGATCAGTTGCGGCGGGAGCAGGGGGAAAGTCGGGCTTGAACTCAAACAAATTGCCCTGCAACCCCAAGGTGTTGGGCCCCAACTTGTAGACAGGGAAGGTTGGCAAGTGACCAGGCTCTTCATGCACATAGTGACGAACCACAGGCACCGACATCTGCAACCAGCCTGGCGCGCCCACTTTGCGATAGGAGAAACGATAATATTTCACCGCCGCCGAAGGAATATCGTAGGAATAACCTAAACGGAATCCCAGGGTTGCGGCAAAGGGAGCGTCGTACAAAATACCCAGGGAGCCCGCGCCATAATCGGTATAGCCGCTAGGTTTTACCCAGCCCAGGGGGGCAGCTCCCATACTGGGATTGCCGAAAATAGGTGTACCCCCCACCATATAAGGCATCACCCAGGTACCCAGGCCTTCCGGTGGTGTGACAGGATCCTGAGGTGAGCAGGGGATAGCGGCTGGATCTGTCACCACCAATGTCAATTCAGTCCCACACTGATAATTCCAGTGAGTGCCGCAGCGAATACTGGGGCAATAGATCGAATGCCATGCACTGCCCTGCCATTGCTCAGCGGAAAAATATAAATCCGGCTGGTCGGTGCAGGGATAAAACAGCAAAGTACTGAAGCGGCCACTATCATCAGTCATAACCGTGCGAAAACAATGTTTGTGGTAAATAAAAAAAGGCTCCAGCCAATCAAATAGACACAAACGATAAATCCAGTGCGGCAGCAACTCCACCAGACTCGAGCGCAAGTGCGCAACGCTGGCGACCGATGCCAGCGGCTTCAACACGGATAAATCAAATTCACTCGCAACAGGCACACGCGTACTTAAAGTCTGTTGCTGGACCGCCGTTTTCTTGCAAGACTCACAGCTATGATCGCCACCCTCTTTTGCTACGACCCGACTGATCGCAGGCGCTACCACACGATTCGCAGCAGTTGTGCGCAATACCGAACTGACCAGCACAGGTTGCAGCGGCCCCAGCGGGCCAATGATTTCTTCGGGAGGCTCAGGTGGAAACTCCGGTGCGACCAATAGTTCATCGCGCAACCGCCACAACAAATCATTGGGGAGTTTTTCAATAAGGATAGGCAAGCGATCAATTTCACAAATGGTCACGCGGGCGTGACAGATAGGTAAATATTTGATGCTGCCATCGGGCAACCTAACACTTTTTACCAGTTTGCCCGCTATATGACAAATACACCACAATAGCGGCCGCCACTGCGCGGGGGATAGGATCAAATTGAGGGCGCGCTGACCATCACGCAAATTAAAGCGGGTTTCATAGGCGCCCAAGCGCGTTAAATCCGCGAATACAGGTAGCTTTTCTTCTACGGCAGGCGCTATTAATACCCGCACCGTCTTACCATTCAATCCTGCTGGAAATGCAATTTTTCCAGCATTTTTTTCTAACGCCTGCCTTGCGATAAAGGTTCCATTAACATCAAAAGCGTATGCAAACAGATTGGGAACATTATCTTCACCCTTTACGCCTTGAAGCTGCAGGTTTAACCCAACATCAATAGTCTTAGCCATTTTCGTTCTCCTTACTAGCATTAAAAAAACAACTGATTTGCACTTATCAAATCAACTGAAGTCTTGCCGCCTGACGCCCGTCCCTTTCACTCTCTGACGCGCAGCAGAAGCTTTGCTGTCAGGAAGTTCAACCTCCCTCTTAAATCTACATTTAGTCTATATCCTTATAAATTCCCTAAAATCCTTATGAAATTAACGAGGTAGTTCAACACCCCAACCAATCAACGATACAAGCATTGCCTCTATTTATCAATGACATTGCCAACAACATAAAATAGCAAACGCAAGCGACAAAATATAAATTTTAGAATCTTAGGCGACAATCTTACATATTTTAAAAAATAAGAAACCCCTCGAAAT
>DATMSP010000039.1:0-48541 GCA_035565295.1 Cellvibrio sp.
TTTTTATATTGTTCAAAAGTCAACAACTTCTCGATTCCACTGCTGCAATACAAACAAAATAGTCGCATCGCGTATTTTTATTAACAGCGGTAAATAACCGCTATAAGATTATTTACCCAATAGTTTTCCCTACTGCCCATAAAACAATCTGCAGAAGTATAGGATAACAATAAAAACATCAATCTTCTGGCAGAAATAGCTTTTTAAAAATATTTTTTTGTGCTGGTACGCTAGTTGCAAAAAGAAAATTATCCCAGAATTTTTCTGTGGAACCCATACCAACGGGTCAATTCCATTTTTTAAAAAGGTATCTGTTTTATGAAAAAGTACGTCACACTGGTCACCCTGCTCGCCGCCTTTGCAACTCCCTTCGCACTCGCCCAGACAGAGACAAAACCCGCTGCCGCAGAAGTCAAGTACAACACCCCTGAATTGAAACGCGCACAAGTGGATGAGTGGTTGGCCAAGCCGGACAAGGTACTGTTCCTGGATATACGCCGCCCCGACGAGCTGATTACCTATGGCAGCTTTCCCGCCTATCTGAATATCCAGCTGGCCGACCTGGAAAAGAACCTGGCTTATATTCCCAAGGATCGCACTATCATTACAGTATCCAACCACGCTAAACGCGCTTTCCGCGCTGGCGATCTGCTGACCAGTAAAGGTTTTAAAGTCGCGGGTGCCGTTGGCTCTGAAAGCTATGAGCAGGAAGGTGGTAAAGCGGTAACCAAAATTGTAAAGCCCGCACCAAAAGCTGATGCAACTGCGGCAAAATAACTGTTTCTATTTTCAAGAACAGGAACTCTTATATTTTATAAAAGCTCCTGTTCTTTACTTTTTCGAGCCTCAGTTCTCTTCCAGCGCCCTGTAGTGATCCGCCTGCACCTTGCCATCAATCTTGTAAGTGCGGACATCGGCGGTAATCGGCAACATGGTCGCATCCCAATCGCTCCACTGCTGCTTGAGTCGAGCAAAAATCTCGGGATTCTTCTGCGCAAGATTAGCCCGCTCGCGCACATCCTCAGCCAAATTGAATAAGAATTCATTATCGGCGATCTTTAGGTATTTCCAATCGCCCGCGCGAACCGCACGCTGCCTGTTGGCCTTGTAGCGCCAGAACAAGGTACGCGAACTAACCTCCGCCTGCCCCAGGATCACTGGCAGCAAGTTTTCACCATCTGGCTGATAGGCTTTGTCTGGCTTGCCCCTGGCGGCGGCCACCAGGGTCGGCAGCCAGTCCATACTGATAGCCACTTGCGAAGTCACCTGCCCGGCTTTGATTTGCGCAGGCCAGCGCACAATCGCAGGCACTCTTATACCGCCTTCCAGCAGTTCAGACTTTTGTCCGGAAAATGGCCAGATACGGGAGAAGCGCTCACCGCCGTTATCGCTGGTAAATACAACAATGGTATTTTGTTCAAGATTGTGCGCCTGCAACGTTTTCAACACTCGACCAATGGCGGAGTCCAAACCTATTACCATTTTTGCGTAGGTGGCCAGGTTACCGCCATCGTAGTGAGCGAGGCTTTTCAGTTTATCAGCCACCGCCTGATCCTGCGGCCCCTCCCAGGGCCAGTGAGGCGCAGTGAAATGCAGGGACAGGAAAAAGGGTTTGCCAGTATTGCGCTGCTCAATGTAGTCAATCGCGCGGTCGGCAATTAAATCGGTGTAATAACCCACTTGCTGTACCGGCACCTCACCTTCATACAAATCTTCCTTGGCATTTTCGCCAACGCCCGCTTTGTGAGTGAAGTAATCTATGGCCCCGCCATAATTGCCAAAGAATTTTTCATAGCCACTTTTGAGCGGGCCAAAGCTGGGCAGTGCTCCCAAATGCCATTTGCCAAACAGGGCTGTAGTGTAGCCATTTTTTTTCAACAGCGAAGGCAGGGTTGGATGGGAAGGCGGCAGCCCTATGGCATCCACTGCACCCGCAAGAGGCTCCTCCAGGCCACCGCGCAGGCGATATTGATAGCGCCCGGTAATCAGGCCAAAGCGGGTGGCAGAGCAGACTGCCGAGTTGGCATAGGCCTGGGTAAAGCGCAGTCCCTGCTGTGCCAATTGATCGAGATGCGGAGTTTGAAAATCGGTTTGGCCATAGATACTCAGATCGCCATAGCCGAGATCATCCGCGAGGATAAAAATAATATTGGGTTTATCCTGCCCGGATTTTTTTTCTGCGGCCAGTGCACTGGTCCAGGTTCCACCTGCGGCGCCCAGAGATAAGGCAGACAGGCCGCCCAATAGACGGCGGCGGTTTTTAGAAAATTTACTCATTATTTTTCCATTAATTTACAGTGAAGGCCAAGGGAACCAGGTCCTGATTAATCTCTATTTGCCTGGAGCAACGCGGTATTGTGTTATATCCACAGCCTTGACCGGTTTTTCTGAGCGAGCTGTGCCTGCAGGCGCCCAATCATAGGGAACTGGCTGTGCGCGAAATACGGTATTGCTCGATACTGCCAGGGGATCGTCGGCCTTGGGCTGGCTGAAATAGGGGCTGATATATTCCCAGACAATTTCACCCTTGGACGTCACCTGGATAAAGCGGCCATTCATTCCCTCGTCAATCAGCGTATTGCCATTGGGTAAACGCCGCGCGCTGCTGATATAGGAACTGTAAAAGGTAAAGCCGGGACGGCCCGAATTCACTCCCGTGTACTGCCAGACGATTTCCTTTTTAACCGGATCTATCTCCAGTACCCGCGAGCCTGGCTGGGTGGGCAGGCGAACGGGTGGATAACCGGCGGCGCCCTGGTTGTCAAATACCAGCAGGTTGCCCTCGCCCGGCAAACCTTTTTCGATAATGTGAGCATCGTGCTGACCGGAAATCTGATCCACAGGACGAGGCAACTTATTGGCTCCTATGGAAGGTTCATAATCTGGGCCTATCCGCCAGACAATTTTTCCGGTTTTCTTTTCGATAATGGCAATAAAATTTGCCTCGCGCGAATCGATCACAATATTGTCGGGATGGAAGCGTGCATCGCCAGCGTCGAACCATTTGTTGGGCCCAACTACCGACATATTATTGAAATGCAGATAATCAAACGGCAGAGCTTTATCGTTGCGCGAAAGCGATTCGCGAATCAGTTTCAAAGAGGCCTCACTGAAGCCATACTCGGAAAAGTGGTCATAAGCGGCCCACTTCCACACCACCTCTCCTTGTGGATTCACCTCGTAGATGCCATCTTCCAATAATTTCTCTGCTTTGAACCCTGTAACCGGAATCACATAGTTCACCAGTATCAGGGTATTGCCATTGGCCAGCCTGCGCCAGTCGTGATGCTGGCGGATGCTGCTGCCATAGCCACTGGCATCGGTGCTGGTATTGCCACTGGCATAGGCGTCCTGCGCCTTGGCACCGCCCCACTGCCAGACAGGTTTGCCATCCCAATCCACTTCGGCCAGGGCCTGGCTTTGGCTATCGACCTGGCGGCCGCCGGTGCTTCCGGAAATCTGTACCAGCACATGTCCGCGTTTGCCATTGGTCAGTTTAGGATCGAGAAAAACCGGCGGAAAACCATCATAGGGCCACTGGTGAACTTCATTGCCATTGAGATCGATCAAATGGGTTTTCTTATCCTGCCCGGCAAAGAGCACATAGCTGTTATAAGCTTTACTGGGATCATAGCGAGTTACGCCGGTAGGATAAATGCTGGGTGAAGCAAGCGCTGCTTCACTGATGATAAAACCAAGAAAAGCTGAAAGAATGAATTTTTGATTTCGCGAAAACATAAATACCACTCCGAGTATGATTATTTTTTGCCAGAATTTTTAATAAAAAAAGCCCGATCAAATCGGGCTTTTTTACCATGCAGTGTTTAGAACTTGCCGCTGAAGCTGATACCCGCCCATCTTGGCACAGCCGGTGTATAGCTGTTCCAGGTTTGCGTGCGCGGTGTATCGTCATCAAATACATTTTTGACAATCAAATTGACATCAAAGGTTTGCTTGCGATTGCCCAACCCTATAGATAAATCGGTAGTCGTGGCCGAGGGGATCCAACCGTAGGATGACAGAGCGTTATCGGAATTGAATTTACCGGTGTAGAGAGTATTCAAGCTGGTGTGGAACTCTTTATCGTTAAACACGGGCAGACGATAATCCACTCCAATATTGAAGCTCACTTTCGCGGCACCCGGTAACTGCTCGCCGCTGACATCGCGAGAAGGTGCGGCCAAGTTGCCATTCTCAAGCGGTTGCGCTGAGTTGGTAAACTCAATGTATTCTGCATCGGTATAAGCACCGGCAAAGCGGAAGCTGAAATGTTCAATACCGTTATAGATACTGTCTATTTCCAGCCCCTGGCTGCGCACCTTGGGAATATTGGCGGTCGCATTGGTATAGGCGATCAAGGGGTTGTTGTTAGCCTGGTTCAATGCGGTGGTGTATTGGTCAACTATCTGGCTGGTCTGCTGGTAATCCTTGATATCCATGCGGAAGAGCGCGGCGTTAAATACAAAAGTATTATTTAGCAGAGTCGACTTAAAACCAATTTCATAGGCATCGGTTTTTTCCGCTTTTACCAAATTGGAAATACCATTGGTCGCCTGTGAAATACCGGCCTTTTCACCGTGCTGGAATGCGAGATAAGTGGTCAGGTTTTCATTGATCTTATAGCTGGGGCTCAATACCCAGGACGGCTGGGTCTCTTCAAATTCTTCAAGTTCAACTTCGTTAAACACGACACCAATCTGCGTTTGGCGCAGGGCCTTGGCACTGGCTACTTGCAGCTTCTGCTCAGCAGTCAAACTGTTATAGGCCGCACCGGGCGTTCCTGTAGCCGCTACATTGAAATATTTGGCGGCAACCGTATCCGCAAGATTGAGCTGCGTTATGCTGTTAGTGCCTGTCAATGCACCACTGGCGCTGGAACTGAATCCACCCAATTGCACATTGTTCACCACGACTGGGTTTAACTCCGGGGCATTACCGTTATCTCTGATAAAGGAGGACGCCGTGTTGTTGCGATTTTCCCGAGTAAAACGCAGGCCAGTCGTCAAGGTCAAGTCATCAGTAAAATGCCAGTTTGCCTGGCCAAATACTGCCTGGCTCTTGTTGTCAATGTCCTGCAATCCCGCCGGACTGTTGAAGGCCATTCTTAAACCTGCCAAAGAATTTTGCAGCAGATAGCGCCCATTGCCATCGGCATCCAGGATGCTGTACTGGCCTTTCTTGGTGACTACATTGTTTGCCACTGTATCCGAGCTGGCAAACCAGGCACCGGCATCATTGCCCCACACGCGTTGATACTCTGCGCTGTTTTCAATATTCAGGAAGAACAAACCTGTCTGGTAATCGACAAAGCCGCCCACTGGCGAAGACAAACGGATTTCCTCGCTCAGCTGTTTGTAATCGTTAAAGAAGCCACCGGAATTGCGCTGGATATCAAACGGCGTTCCCTCATCGTTGACCGCATTGAAGTGATAATCCTTATAGGCAGTGATAGACGTTACCTTATAGGTTCCGACATTCCAGTTCAGATCAATAGTCGCACCGTTACTGCCGGTCACCAGCCCGCGCTGACTATCGTTGTTGACTTCGTTATTGCCACCACCCTCTAAATAGTTGCCTGCGTAGCTATAGTAAGGACTCTGCGTAAACCAACGCCTACCCAGACGAGTACTCGCATCAGTATTCAAATTGACAGCGGCCCCATTGGCATAGGTGGCAGGGGTTGCCGTGCGAATAGTGCGACCGTTAGTAGTCTCAGAAGCTCGCGGCTGCACATCCGCCTCAAAGCGCGCACTGAAATCTTCGGAGGGCGTCAACAGAAATTGCACGCGCCCGGAGACGCGATCCTTATTGGTATAACTTTGATCGGTGTTATAGGCATTGACCACATCGCCAGCGCCCTTGCTCACGCTGAGCGATCCGCGCCAGGCCAGCAAATCGTCTACCACCGCCCCACCTGCGGCAAAGCGGCCCAACACTGTATCCCACTCGCCAAAGGTTACCGAATAGGAAGCATCGGATTTAAAGGATGGGCGTTTGGTAGTCACATTGACCACACCAATACTGGCGTTCTTGCCCAGCAGTGTACCCTGCGGGCCGCGCGCTACCTCTACGGTTTCCACATCGGTAAAATCATAACTTGAAGCCAGTGCGTTGTAGGCATAGTTGACGCCGTCGACGATCAATCCCACCGGCGGGTCCTGGGCTTCTGTCTGCCCCTGCTTGCCTATGCCGCGAATCGAGAGACTGCTGGTTCTCTGGTTGCCCTGGTTCCAGCTGATATTGGCGAGGCGCTGTGTGATAGCGCTGATATCGGTTGCCTGCAAACGCTCCAGCTCCTGGCCACTCACCACAGAAACCGATAGCGGTACATCCTGCAATTTTTCAATGCGATTGCGGCTGCGCACAGTGATGGTATTCAATACCACTGGCTGGCTTTTATCAGCCTTGCTGTTGCTGGCGGAGGAGTTGCTGCTGGTCTGTGCCGCGGCAGGATTTGCACTCAGCAATACCACTGCAGCAATCACACTGGCTATTGGAGAAACAACAAATACATTTTTTTTAATGGAAGCGATTGCTTGTTTTCGCACACTGTCTTTCTGGTAACTCATTAACTTGCCCCTTGCATGGATAAAATTCAACAAGGTGGCTATGGCAAGTTCTGTGCCAAACAAAACAATTGTCCGGGCACTGCGAATAAATCTCATATTCAACATAAAAATCGTTTGAATACAGACTGATAAATGTATTCACCGGGGTTTTTTCACAGGGAATAAGCTTATATAAAAATCGTCAAGGTGTTGAATTTTTAACAGGCAAAACCCGCTGCCTATGGAGAATGCAACAGGCCGGCAGTGCAACTGGTTTTTATAAAGCAACACTTGATGTACAAGCGAAAAGGGGCATCGTCAATTCAAAATGTTCAAACTCAAACAGGCATGATTAAAACCAGCAAACCACTGTTTTAAATTGAACAGACGCATGAGAATTGCGAAAAGATACATCGAGTGTTGCCGGCGAAAATAGAGCCTGTATGTTTATTAATATCCGCTGTTGCTGCGATAACACTTTCCTCTCGCCGATGTTCGAAGATCAGCAGTCCTGTTGCCAAAGGTTGCGGTCTTCTATCCATAGCAATAAAAAATAATCAATAAAATCATAGCAATAGAAATTAAAAAGCAAGAAGAGCCCGGCAATTTCAAAACTGGCACGCTAGCTGCTATGACCTCATCGTTCTCTATGCGAATGAATGACCCAACAACGACTGAGTCCAGGCTTCGCCGTAGAAAATCATTCAGATAGCTATTGGTATTGATGTTTTCAAGTGTTGGCGCAAGCCTTGCAAAACCTGCAAAAAATAATATCGCCCGTTTTTAGGAGTAAGTTGATGAAAAAGAAAATTTTGTATCTCGCGGTGGCTTTAAGCTTTTCTGCAGGATTGGGAACTGCAAGCTTTGCCCTGGCCGCAGAGAGCGAAGCCCCGGCACCGGCCGCTACCAAGGTGCCGAATAACTGGGCCTACAAGCCAGTACAATCAGTGACTGCACCGACAGTCAAAAATGAAAAGTGGGTGAAGACACCGATTGATGCCTTCATTCTCGCCAAACTGGAAGAAAAAGGACTGCAACCCTCACCTGAAGCGAGCCGTGCAACCTTCCTGCGCCGCGCCACCCTGGATGCCTGGGGCCTGCTGCCGACACCCGAAGAGGTGGAAAACTTTGAAAATGATCGCTCTCCCAATGCTTACCAGACAGTAGTGGATCGCCTGCTTGCCTCTCCTCACTACGGTGAACGCCAGGCGCGTAGCTGGCTGGATCTGGCCCGCTATGCCGACAGTGCCGGTTTCCAAAATGATCAGACTCGCCCCAACAACTGGCGCTATCGCGACTATGTCATCCAGGCCTTTAATGAAGATAAGCCGTTCGATCAATTTATCCGCGAGCAAATAGCGGGTGACGAGCTATGGCCAGACAAGCTGGATACAAAAATTGCCACCGGCTTCCTGGCTGGCTATCCCGATAACTACAACTCGCGCGATCTAGTGCAGCGCAAATATCAAATCGAAACCGATATCACTGACCTGGTGGGTGAAACCTTCCTGGCTTCCACTATCGGCTGCGCAAGATGCCACAACCACAAAATCGACAAAATCAGCCAGAAGGAATACTTCCAGCTGCAAGCCTTCTTTGCCAATGTGGTGGTGAATGAAAAAGCACCTCTGCCAAAAGGCAGCGAGCTGCCTGCAGATAAAATCTATGCTGAACAGCAGGCAGCCTATCAGGCAGCCACTAAAGATATTCGCGCAAAACAGAAAGCTATTTTGGATACGGTGCGCGAAAAAGGCCGCAAATATCACAACGAGCGCTACCTGACCGACAGCCGCGACTCTATTTTCAAACCGGAAAAAGACTGGACGCCACTGGACAAGTGGGTCAACTACCGCACCAATGCTGTGGCTTCAGAGAGAGATATCTCCGCCTATCTGAAAGACTCTGCAGAAAACAAAAAGAGCAAGGAATATGATCCCGCCAATGAAGCGCGCTGGGCAGAGTATGAAAAGCTGACCGCCGAGCTGAAAAAGTTTGATCATTTGCGTCCAGGCAAAGGGTCAAGCACATATACCGCCGTCAGTGAGTTGGGAACAGAAGCCCCTGAAACCCGCGTGCGCTTTACCGGTATTCACGAGAAACCACTGGAAGCTGTGGAGCCAGCTGTACCTGCGCTTTGGTCCGGCAACAATACCAAGCTCAATATTGTACCCACTGCCACTTCCACTGGCCGTCGCACCGCGCTTGCCAATTGGATTGCAAGTCCAGAGAACCCACTCACAGCTCGGGTCTATGTCAACCGTGCCTGGGGACAATTCTTCGCCAAAGGCATAGCGGAAAATCCAGGTGATTTTGGTCGTGCTGGCCCCAAACCAACGCATCCGGAATTGCTGGATTACCTGGCCGATAATTTTGTCAAGAATGGTTGGAGCACCAAGCAATTACATCGCGAGATTTTATTATCGAATGTCTATCGCCAGGCCTCTGCCGAGCGTGAAGATATCATCAAAGCCGACCCGGACAACAGTTTGCTGGCAGTCTATCCACGCAAGCGCCTAGAAGCAGAAGAGATACGCGATGCCCTACTGTATGCCTCAGGAAAACTGGATGGCACTATCGGCGGCCCGGCGGTATTCCCACAAGTCCCCTCCAACTTAACGGCTGGCAACACCTTGAATAACGGTGGAGGTGGCGGCTTATGGGAGACCTCTAAAGATGTGAAAGATTTTAACCGTCGCAGTATTTACACCTTTATCCGTCGCAGCTTGCCCTACCCATTGACAGCCTCCTTTGACCCGGCTGATCCATCGCACCCGCACCACAAACGCGATGTAACCACCACACCGCTGCAAGCGCTGACACTGTTTAACAGTGACATTGTGGTGGGTTGGTCGCAGGCATTGGCAGGTCGTGTTATCAGCGATGTAGGCAATGATGAAGGTGCACAGCTGGATCGTCTCTATCAGATTCTCTTCTCGCGCAAACCCGATCGCACTGAAAAAGCGGCGCTGAAGGATTTCTTGAAGAAAGAGGAAAAAGCCATTCAAGCAAAAGCCTGGACAGATAAGTATGAAATTGCCGTTCCAACCGGTTTGGAAGATACCCAAAGATTGGATCCAATCAAGTCTGCGGCGTTTGTGGATTTAGTGCATGCCGTGTCCAACTCTAATGATTTTGCTTACCGCTTCTAAACATTTTTAAAAATTAAGAGGATAAACATTATGACATCTCGTCGCGATTTTTTAGTAAACACCGGCCTCGGACTTGGCGGTGCAGCCCTATCAGGTTTTATCCCAGGCGTGGGCGGTATATCTGCCGCCTACGCTGCGGATCTGGTGGACCCACTGGCTCCAAAGCAATCCCACTTTCCTGCAAAGGTCAAATCCGTTATCTGGCTGCATCAGAACGGCGCTCCCAGTACCATAGATCTGTATGACTACAAACCCGATATTGTTAAGCTTGCAGGCACTGAAGTTCCAGCTTCTTTCCTCTCGGGAATCAAAACCAGTACCCAGGGCGGTGTGGGCAAGGTGTTTGCGTCAAGCCGTAGCTGGAAACAGTACGGCGAGAGCGGTGCCTGGTTTTCCGACCTGTTGCCCAACCTGGCCCAGCACGCCGATAAGCTGACCTTTATCAAATCCAGCGTAACCATTGGTGCAACTCACGATATTTCCATCTTGAAACTCAACACCGGCGACCTCAACCCAGGCCGTCCATCGCTGGGAGCATGGATTTCTTATGCACTGGGTACAGCCAACCCTGACCTGCCACCCTATGTCGTTCTCTACAATGGCAAATCAGAGCCGCGCGCCGGATCAGTAAACTGGAACTCAGGCTTCCTGCCAGCGGTTTACCAGGGTACAGCTTTCCGTCCAGGCAGCTCACCGATTTATTATTTGGAGCGCCCTGAGTTGAGAGCGGCACAACAGCAGCGCAATTCACTGGATCTGTTGAAACACCTGAACCAGGTAGGCAGCAACAAGCATCCTTCGGACACAGAATTAAAAGCGCGTCTGCGCTCTTATGAGTTGGCCGATCGCATGCAGGTTTCTGCTCCTGAAGCTGTAGACCTGAGCAAAGAGAGCGATGCAACCAAAGACCTTTACGGTTTGAATGACACGGCAACCGCCAGCTACGGCACCACGCTGCTGCGCGCTCGCCGTCTGGTAGAACGCGGTGTGCGCTTTATCCAGGTGGTTACCGGTGAGCCGGAAGGCGATACCGATGTGACCAGTTGGGATGCCCACGACGACCTGGATAAAAACCACGGCGTTATGGCGAAGATGGTCGACAAGCCGATTGCCGGTCTGCTGGCAGATTTGAAATCCCGCGGTCTGCTGGATTCAACGCTGGTGGTGTGGACATCCGAATTCAGCCGTACTCCCTGGGGCGAGAGCGGCACCGGTCGCGATCACAACCCATGGGGCTACACGCAATGGCTGGCGGGCGCAGGTGTAAAACCTGGCTTCACTTACGGCGAGACCGATGCCCTGGGCCTGCAGGTTGCCGATAAAGAAAAAGCCGTGGATACCTACGACTTGCACGCAACAGTATTGCAATTGCTGGGTCTTGACCACTTGAAAACCACTTACCTCAACAATGGCCGCTCCGAGCGTCCGACAGTGGTGTACGGTAAAGTCATTAAAGATATCCTCGCTTAAGCCAGTCGCAGGTCACTGGATTTTTCCAGTGACCTGTCAGTTATCCAAAGTAGTCGCTGTTAATTTATTTTTCAGGTTTTATTTATGCGCAAGTTAGCTTTACTAGGACTTTTTACACTTATCGCGGCCAGCATCAACGCCCAGGAAGTGGAAATGGATATGGATTTGATGCAAACCATTGAGGACACCAACAAAAGCCTATCATCCAATATTGCGCTGCAGCGGGTAGAAGCATCCACGACTGATGCAAAAGAACTAACCGCCATGTTCGAGATAGTCGAGGCTCATTTTATCAAAAAGGGCGATGCTGAAAACGCTGTGACCCTTTCTAAAAAAAGCAAAGATTTAACCATAGACATTGTCAAATTTGTCAGCGACAAGAAATTTGATGATGCCAGTAATTCCGCTACCGAGCTGTCGCGCGCTTGCCGATCCTGCCACACGTTTTACAAGAAAGAGTAACCTATGGCAGCAGTGCGAGTGGCACACTTACTGCTGTGCCTGATAACCAGTCTCTGCCTGGCGACAGGCGCCCAGGCGGCGGAAAAACCGCGACCTGCGATCGCAGGCGATAGTGCGTTGGGGAAAATAAAATCCGAAGACAATCGCTGCCAGGAATGTCACGGCCCCGATGGCAATGGCCAGGGGCCCGCGACCGGCGCTGCGGGAAAGTTCGCCAAGCTTGCTGGGCAGTACCCGGATTACATGCTGAAACAGATCCGTGAATTCCGCACGGGCGAACGCAAGCACGATCTGATGCTGTTGATGGCCAAAAGTATTGACGATGAAGATGCAATAGATATAGCTGCCTATTTTTCCAGTCAGAAAAAAATGCAGGGCGACGGTAGCGGCAATAATCCTATTGGCAAAAACCTTTATCTCAATGGCGATCCAGGCAGGAATATTTTGCCCTGCGGCAGCTGTCATGGCCTAGATGGGAAAGGGCTGGATATTGCGCAACAGACCATCCCGGTCATAGGTGGCCAGGAATGGCACTATCTGGAAAAGCAATTGCTGGATTGGCGCAGTGGAGAACGTCATAATAGTGCTGCTGGCATTATGAATACTATTGCAAAACCGTTGACTGATGCGGAGATACTGGCGCTGACCAATTATATTTCCGGGCTTTAACAGTCCGCCAGGGTTGCTTTAATTAAAAATTATCTGAAAATATTGATCTATATTAATGAATAAACGGAGATAGACACCATGAAAAAAACCTTATTGCTGAGCCTGCTGGCAAGCGCCTTTGCCCTGCCCGCCTCTGCCGCACTGAAGCAGGGAGATTCAGCACCCGACTTTACCATTCCCGCTTCTTTTGCTGGAAAGGCTTCGCAGTATTCACTGAAAGAGCAATTGAAAAAAGGCCCGGTGGTTGTTTATTTTTATCCTTCAGCCTACACCCGTGGCTGCAATCTCCAGGCCCATACCTTTTCTGTCAACAGCGATAAATTTTCTGCAGCGGGTGCAAGCGTCATTGGTGTATCCCTCGACAACATCAGCCGCCTCAATGAATTCTCCGCCGATCCGGAATACTGTGCAGGAAAAGTTGCTGTGGGCTCAGACAGCGAGGGCAAAGTTGCCAAAGCCTTTGACCTCAACGTAAGAGAAGCTGCCGAAGGGAAAGTGGATACCCGTGGCAACAGCATAGATCACGGCTTTGCCGAGCGAACCACCTTTGTTATTACTCCCGATGGCAAGATTGCTGCGACCATCAGCGATCTGACGCCGGCTGAAAATGTGGCAAAATCACTGGAGACAGTGCAAAAAATTGCTGCGGAAAAACCAGCCAAGAAAAGCTAAGCCACAGCCGGGCTGCCGATGATTTTCCTCCACCAGCAGCAGCTCGGTTCTCCGCTCTTGTGCATTCACAGATAAGCAGCACTCCACTTCAGGCCGGCACACTGCCGGATTCGCGATGAAAATATTAAAATACCCCAACACATTTTTGGCCTGCCTCGGCTTCTGCCTCAGCGCCACCCTTGCTCTGTCCGCAATATCTCTACCGACACTGGCCGCTCCGCCACTGCAACCGCAGGATCTCGCCAACTTCACGACGCTGATCGAGCAATCAGGCCCGGCAGTAGTCAATATCCGCACCACCCAAAAAGTGCTGGTCGATCAGGCCAACAATGCACCTTCCGCAGAAGAGCAAGAACTTTTCCGGCGCTATTTTGGCCTTCCCTCCCCCAGCCTGCCGAATTCAGGCGCACCGCTGCCGCAGGAACCCGCAGTCCCCCAGGAACTGGAAGAGGAAATTTCGCAGGGGGTGGGATCGGGTTTTATTTTTTCCGAGGATGGCTATGTGCTGAGCAATGCCCATGTGGTAAAAAATGCTGATGAAGTCTTTGTAAAGCTCACAGACAAGCGCGAATTCAAAGCAAAAATTATCGGTGTCGATATCAATACCGATGTGGCTGTTCTAAAAATTGATGGCTCTAACTTACCCAAGGTTGTGCTCGGTGATGCCGCTGAAGTTAAAGTCGGCGAATGGGTCATTGCCATAGGATCGCCCTTTGATCTGGACAATAGTATCAGCGCAGGCATCATCTCCGCCAAGGCGCGCGAGATTGGTGATTTTTTATTGCTGATTCAAACCGATGTGGCCATCAACCCTGGCAATTCCGGCGGCCCCCTTATCAATATGCGAGGAGAAGTCATTGGCATCAACTCGCAAATCTACAGTCGCTCGGGCGGCTATATGGGAATATCCTTTGCCATACCCATCAATGACGCAATCCGTGTTGCCGAGCAACTCAAACGCAATGGCCGGGTTAGTCGCGGTCGCATGGGAATTTATCTCGCCGATGTCAGCAGCGATGTCGCACTCGCCCTTAACTTGCCGAAGCAATCCGCCGCCCTGATCAGTCGCATCGAAGAGGGCGGCCCCGCGCAGAAGGCTGGCCTGCAGGAGGGCGATATTATTTTGCAATTCAACCAAACCAGCATAGATAAAAGCACCGAACTGCGCCGTCTGGCAGCGGCAACACCGCCCTCCACCCAGGTAAAATTAACCATCTGGCGAAAAGGCATCAGCAAAGTTTATCCGCTGACACTGGCCGAATTATCACAGGAACCCGCTGCAGCCAGCAGCGGGAAAAAAGAGACGGCAAAAGAAAAAAAATACAGTTACTGGGGCCTTGAAGTTAAATCATTAGACGGCGAACAGGGACAGCGAGCAGCCAAAAAATCTGGCGTCGCCATTGCCTCCGCTGCCGGACCTGCCGCGCGCGCCGGCTTGCAGGCCCAGGATATTATTTACAGTATCAACAACCAGGATATCAATAGCGAAGCCGAATTCAAATCGGCCTTCGCCAAAGCTGACCCCAGCAAACCGGTGGCCATACTGGCGCGGCGCGGCACTATAACCCAGTACATCGCCATTCCAGCTTCGGCAAAATAATTCTCTGGCCGACCGTTTGAGTCGGCCATCTCCTCAACACGCTCCTGTTGCCAGCAATCGCTCAAAAAGCTTAAGCATATTACAAAAAACTAAATTGCTTGAATTGATTCAGAGTGAAATAAAAATCTCAGCAGCAATGATTCTATTGCAACATTACAAATGTTGCATTTTATTCCTGCGAAGAAAACAGAAAACCAGTTCAAAAAATAAATCCACTCTGGAAAATAAATTTTTATCAAATAAAAACAAATAGTTAAACAATAAATACATTTTTTTCTTGGCTCCAATCAAAAACATTGATCACTGGCACACTACTTGCGATAGCAGCGACTCATTGTCTATATACTGGAGTTTAGAGAAAGTGAATACCACGGTTACAAAACAGATCGACAAGATTACTCGAGAGAAGCTACAGCAATCATTAATTCCTCACAATCGCAACAAACTCAGCAGGATTCTGAGCGGGTTAATTCTCCTGGGCGCATCATCACAATTGGCAGCCCAGCAACTACCAGAACAGCAACCCGCCAGCAGCGGCCAAACTTCCGCCGATGCGGCCAATCTCATTGAAACCGATCCCACCGGTGCCGGTGTCCAGGAGCTATTGGTACTGGGTGAAGCGGAGAAGAAAAAAACACTCAAGGCTGTACACGATGAACCTATATCCATATCCATCGTCTCCGGCAGCGACCTTGATCGCGAACTGGCGCAAGACTATAACGCTATCTCCAAACGCCTGGCGAACGTCACCTTCAACCAATCCAACACTCGCGGTGCATCCCTATCGGTTCGCGGAGTTGGCAAGCGCGCGTTCTCTGAAGTGCAGGACCCGAGCGTGCTGGTAGTGCAGGACGATGTGAGCTTTGGCTTGACATCGCTCGGCAATTTCGATTTTTACGATATAGAAACCGTTGAAGGTCATCGCGGTCCGCAGGGTACTCTGGGCGGCAAGGGCGGCAGCTCTGGCGCTGTCTATGTCACCACTAAGCGCCCTTCATTCACGCCCAGTTCGGATTATTCATTGACCTATGGCCAGCGTGATACGGTGATAGTCAAAGCCGCCACAGGAGGGCCGGTGATAGAAGACCTGCTGGCCTGGCGCGGAGCCATGGTAGTGGATAAGGGCCGCGGCTACTATGAAAGCGAATACGATGAAAACTACAGCATGTATAACAAAAATCGCTTGAGTGGACGCGTGCAATTTTTATTGACGCCCAGCGAAAAACTCGACGCGAGACTCAGTGTTGATATAGAGCCAAAAGCGCCGCAGCTGCAAAACGGCCTGACATTTCGCCACGACCAACCCATTACCTATGAGAATGGTGCCCTGACGGATACCAGTGCCAGCACCGCCCGCGGAAAACTCTACGGCTTGGTAGACAAAAACAATAATATCACCACACCGGGACGCGCCTGGTTTAGCGATCGCGATTACACCTACTACGGAAATTGGGTCAATGAAGGCCGACAAAAAGTAAACTTCAACCAAAATCAGGGACAGACTGTTTCCAACAAGGGCGCCTCTACCGAAATCAATTATAAATTTGAAAATCACAGCCTTAAATCGATTACTGCATGGCGGGAATTTACTTTTGATGCGCACAATGATGAGGGCACGCCCTTTGATATCAGTCGCGATGGCGGCGGTGGTGTTTTTTACGAACAATACAGCCAGGAATTTCGCATCAGCGCCAACCCCAACGACACCTTTGACTACCAGGGCGGCATTATTTTCTTTAAAACCAATAATGATATAGTTTCCAAAGCCGGCTGGGGCTCGGATGCGGGAGCCTGGTTTGCCAGTGTCAAGCAATATGAAGTTTTGGATAGGCCCAGTTCAACTTATCGCGGTGCAGGTTTGGCACTGCTAAAGGATTCATTGGATGATGCGCTGAGAAGGGGTGATACCTGGGTCGATACCCAAAGCAATGCCATCTATGGTCAAAGCGACTGGCATTGGAGCGAGCAGGCAACGCTCACCACGGGCCTGCGCATCGGCAGTGAAGATCGTCGCACAGAAGATAGAGTCACATTGATTGCCAATGGTAGCGGAAGAGGTTTGAATCCGGTGCAGGTTCGTGGTATCTCCCTCGGCGGATTCCAGTTGAAAGCAGATGGCACACTGGATATCAATAATACTGATGAGCAACTCCGCCTGGCAGACTCAGTGGCAAGCCGCTATTACGGGGCAACCATAACCAATACACCTGGCGACGCCTATAAAAGCCTGGTTAAGAACCAGACAGAGCAGGTAGTGCAGGCAAAGGCATTGCGCGCAGCACAAATTGGCCAACTGTACAACAGCGTTGTCGATACCTACGAAGACACCTTGTACACCGGCAATATCAGCCAGAGCTACAAATTCAATGATGAGGTTACCGGCTATGCCACATGGCAGCACGGCGAAAAATCTGGAACAGGTTTCAATATCAATGGTGTAGTGACCGGTGTTAAACCAGAAATAACCAATTCTTATGAACTGGGAATCAAAACATTTTTATTTGATGAAACACTCACCCTGAACCTCGATATATTTGTTATGGATATCAAGGATTATCAACAGGCCATTCGTGTCGTTGATGAATTCACCACCGAGTTTAATATCTCAAATATTAATCCAGCGCTTACCGGCGCGGAATTACAAACTGCGCGCAATATCGCGGTCGCCTACACCAGTGCCCAAGGCAATGTCAATAAAGTGCAGGTGCAAGGCATAGAATTTGATGGCAGCTATACCGGTATAGACAATATCACCCTCCGTTTTAGTGGAGCCTACAATGATGCTGTCTACAAGGACTTCAAAAATTCACCCAAGCCGGATGAATGGGCTTACAAGGCAGAGCCTTTTGTCGATCAAACAGGAAAGAACTTGCCTGGTGCCGCGAAGTTTACCTTCAACTTCGGAGCGGAGTACCGTCGCCCTGTATTCGAAAAAGCCGAGTTTCACACCAGCTTCAACACCGCCTATACCAGCAGCTACCTCAACAACGATACGCTATCGTCCTACAGTTATATTGCACCCTACAGCCTGACGGATGCCGCCATAGGCCTGGGCGCAATCGACAGCACCTTTGACGTGAGCCTGATAGTCAAGAACCTGTTCGATGAGCGCCCACATGAAGTGGGCTGGACTACCTATGATCCCTCTCCTTACCCTCGCTGGGTAGGCGTTACCTTTAGCAGCAAGTTTTAACAGACCGCACGGCTTCACAGGCTAAACAAGGTGTGCATCACTGTTTTATTTTCAACACTGATGCACACTATTTCCCACGCAATACGCGTCGAACCCCCGCCAAGCAACAGCTGGTATAAAGATTGCTCGGTTTTTGTTGGCTTTATTAATCAATCAACTGCAGGATAATATTATGAGTGTGAATCATATTGCTGGTGCGGGCAATTTTGGCAGCCCGACGCAATTGCTTATTTTACTGGCGATTGTGGTCTTGCTGTTTGGTGGCAAACGCCTGCGCAATCTCGGCGGCGATATTGGCACGGCCATAAAAGGCTTTAAAAATTCTGTCGCGCCGACGACCCAGGATCAGGAACCACAAAAAATTACCGTTGCTTCCTCTGATACCTTTGTCCATGAAAAGCATAACCGACAAGAGCACAATTAACTGCAACATCCGCAATGATAGAGACAGGAAAACTGAATGTTTGGGATTGATTTTTCAGAGCTGGTGGTCTGCGCCATAGTGGCCTTAGTGGTCGTGGGCCCCCAGCGCCTGCCGGAAGCTGTGCGCACTGGCAGCCTGTGGATTGGCAGGCTCAAACGCAGCCTGCGCGAAACCCAGACATCCATCGAACAGCAAATTGGCATGGAGGAGATTCGCCGGCAATTGCACACAGAAGAAATGATGCGCACGCTGGACAGCATGAAAGAGGAGATTGACTCAGCGCTCTATTATGATCGTATCAGCAACAAGCCAGAGCTGATTGACCAACTGCCAGCGCCGGCATCCGCAGCCAACCGCAATATCCCAGCGGACAACAAAACCCGGGAAGCCCAGGCTAGCGAAGAATTGCCTTTGTCACCACCTGCGCAAAATAGCCAACCAGAAATCCATTCCGATCTGCGCCACTATCATTGAATAAATTTTACTCCCTTAATGCCGCCAGCAGTATCCACTGCTGGGCAGCTGTTTGTCATTCAACAGCTGCTTGCTCAATTACACGCAGATTAATAAAAAAATGTTTCGCAAACCCTGTAAACCTCACAAAAAATAAATTGGTATGGCTCTTGCTCTAGCCATGATAGTTTTTTTAAAACTAATTTCCGAAAGGATCATATTTATTTTTTGAGCAGGTGCCCCTATGAATAAATTAAAATTTTCTCTACGCATACTCACAGCAACCTTGGCCAGTATCGCCATTTCCACCCAGGCTGCCACCCTGGAATCTGCCGCAGCCGCACTCAAAGCCGCAGAGACCAATTCAATTGTCTTCTCAGGTACAGGCCAGTGGTATCAATTTGGCCAGGCGCCAGCGCCAACCCTGGCCTGGCCACAATTTGATGTCAGCAGCTACAACGCCGAAATCAATTACACACAACCTGCTGCCCATGTGCAAATCGTGCGCAAGCAAACCATTGAAGCCGGCCGCAATCGCCCCGCCCCGGTAGAGCAAAAACCCGATCAGTATTTCAGCGAGGGCTACGCCTGGAATCTAGCTGCCCCCGCCAATTCACCTGCAGGCACAGCGCCTGTAGCTTCAGCACAACCTGCAGCCGCAGAAGAGCGCAGCGCCGAAATCTGGTCGACACCACAAGGCTTTCTGAAAGCAGCTGTCGCCAACAAGGCGAGCAGCAAAAGTGTTAAGGATGCAGTTGAAGTTTCCTTTACAGTCCAGGGCAAGTATCGCTATGTCGGCACCATCAATGCCAGGAATCAAGTGGAATCCATCAAGACCTGGATCGACAGTCCGGTGCTTGGCGACACACTTTATGAAACCCAATTCAGCGACTACAAGGATTATTCTGGTATCCAGTTTCCACAGCGCATAGTGCGAAACCTCGGTGGCCACCCTGTGTTGAAACTGGATGTGGCCAGCGTAAAAGCCAATGCGCCCGTTGATATCAAAGCACCACAGGAAATTGCCAGTGCAAAACCGGCTGCTGTGAATGTGACGGTGGGGAAGCTGGCTGAAGGTGTTTTCTATCTGACCGGCGGCACCCACCACAGCGTAGCCATAGAACAGCGCGACCACATAGTGCTGGTGGAATCGCCACAAAACGAAGAGCGCTCTTTGGCGCTGATTGCAAAAATCAAGGAGACCTTTCTCAACAAGCCGGTGAAATACCTGGTGAATACCCATGCCCACTTTGACCACTCGGGCGGCCTGCGCACCTTTGTCGATGCCGATGCGACAGTAGTCACCCACAAGGATAACCAATCCTATTATCAAAAAGCCTGGTCACAAGCCCACAGCATCAATCCAGACCGCCTGGCAGCCTCGAAAAAGACCGCTCGCTTTGAAACCTTCAAGGACAAGCATGTGCTGACTGATGGCTCGCGCAAAATTGAAATACATTCTATTGCCGGTAACAGTCACAACGATGCCTTTGCACTGGTCTATTTGCCAGCCGAAAAAATTCTGATTGAAGCGGATGCCTACTCGCCACTGGCTCCCGGTGCGACACCGCCAGCCTCGGTCAATCCTTTCTCGGTCAATCTCTATGAAAATATCCAGAAGCTAAAACTGGAGGTCGACCAGATTGCGGCCCTGCACGGGCCAGGTGTGGTCAAGCTGGCTGATTTGCAAGCATTTATCAATCCCATCAAGTAATCGATTTGCCGGAGCCTGACCAGGCTCCGGCCCTCGCTGCCCCATCGCCATAAATCCTACACAGCACCTAGTCACTGACCAAAACCCAACACTTCATTTGTTCATCTGCTACTCTTTCAACAGCTGTTTTTGCATCACTGCAATTGATTCTCATATGAAAATTATTAATTGCACAGTTTTTAGCGAAGATAGAAAATTTTTAGCAGATATTAAATTTTTTGTATGCTTTCCGTACAATTCCAGTGAGCACCAGACACTTGGCCTAATGTTTGCAAAATTTAAAAAAACGTTATTCACATGCGTTTTTATTTCGATTATTACAAAATGTTTTACCCAGAGAGACCCTAAAAATTTTAGCCTGTCGAAACGGCAGAGGATCACGATATCTGCCTGCCAAGTCAGCTAGACATTTATAAGTTTTATTTACCAGGAGTATTTACACTATGAATTCAGCCGTTAAAACACTTAGCTTTGCGCTACTCGCCGCATTCAGCGCAAATCTATTTGCCGCCGATGCTGCTCCAGCAGAAAAACCTGCAGCCGCACCCGGGCCATCCCCAGCCAAGCAGGCTATAGCCGTGCGCAAAGCCGCCTTTACCCTGATTGCCAACAGCTTCAAGGGCATTGGCGATGCATCGCAGGGCAAGGCTGAATACAACCAGGCCGATATTGAAAAGCGCGCAAAACGTGTATTGGTATTGAGCGAGTTTTTAGATGGTGCTTTTCCCGATGCGTCGAACGTGGGAGAGCCTGACACTAAAACCTTGCCTGCAGCATGGAGTGATAAAGCGGACTTCGAGAAAAAGCTAAAAGATTTCCAGGAGCATGCCGCAACACTGGTGAAGGTAGCTGCAACGGAGAAAACCGCTTCAGCAGCCTTTAAAGAAGCGGCTGGTGCTGTGGCAAAAGACTGTAAAGGTTGCCACGATAGCTACAAAGCTAAATAATTTTCAGGCTCAACTGAAAATTATCCGGGGCTGATGACTCGCCAACTCAAGAAGCCCCTGCAGTAAATACCTCCAAAATGACTGTTTTGGAGGTATTATTAAATCTCCGTTAACAGAATTTTCACTATCATCATGAATCAACCCGCCAAAAAACCGCTCGACCTCAGCCCGCTTGCCGAACAGCGCACAGTAAAGGTATGGGATATCCCTTTGCGAATATTTCACTGGTCGCTGGTGATACTATTTGCGGTTGCCTATATCACCAACTGGCTGGGCACAGATTACTTTACTTATCACCTATGGTCAGGCTACGCGATTATTGTGCTGGTAAGCTTCCGCATACTCTGGGGCATAGTGGGGACCTATCATGCGCGCTTTATTAATTTTGTGCGCAATCCTGTTGCCACGGCAAAATACGCCCTCAGTGTTTTCAAAAGAAAAGATAAACACTACGCCGGACATAATCCCCTGGGAGCTGTAATGGTGGTGGCCCTGCTGCTGAGTATTCTCGTCCAGGCAGTCACAGGCCTGTTTACCAATGATGAAATTTTTAATCTCGGCCCACTGTATGGCTATATCTCAAACGATCTCAGCCTGACCCTGACCTCACTGCACCGGCAGTTGTTCTACTGGATTCTGGCTGCAGTAGCACTGCATATACTTGCCGTAGTTGTTCATGTCGTTTTCAAGCGCGAAAATATTATCAAGTCTATGTTCAGCGGCAAAAAGCAGGGGTCAGACCTGGCCAGTGAAAAATCCATAGGCTCATCGCGCATCTGGCTGGCCTTGATTATATTAGTGATATTAAGCCTGGCGCTGGCCTGGGTTATCTATGCGGCTCCCGAGGCCATCAGCGAGTATTAACACCTGGCCATTTACCCGCAGCAATTCCAATGTCCCTATTTTCTCCAAGGCTGGTAAATTCAGCCTTGGAGCCATCCCCCATTCTGCACAGAACCCTGGGTCTGCGTTTGCCAATCTTTTCTATTAAGCGGTAGTATTGAAATTTCACAATTGTCCCTGCTTTGCTATGGCCGCAAGGCCTCCCAGAAAACAGAGGTGCCAAATGACACAATTTCGTATAGAAAAAGACACTATGGGTGAGATCCAGGTACCCAGCTCCGCACTTTATGGAGCCCAGACCCAACGCGCCATCAATAATTTTTCCTTTAGCGAGCTGCGCCTGCCAGAAAATTTTATCAGTGCAGTGGCCCATATCAAAAAAGCGGCGGCGCAGGCCAATGCAAAACTCGGCCTGCTGGATGCGCAAATTGCCCAGGAAATCATCGCTGCCAGTGAAGCCATTATTGCCGGCCAACACGCCGAGCAATTCCCGGTTGAAGTATTCCAGACCGGCTCAGGCACCAGCACCAATATGAATGTCAACGAAGTCATTGCCCATTTGGCCAATCGCCAGAGCGGTTTGCAGGTACATGCCAATGACCATGTCAATATGGGCCAGAGCAGCAACGACACTATTCCCAGTGCAATTCATATCAGTGCCTGTCTGGCAGTGGAACAAAAATTAATGCCCGCGCTTGAATATTTGCACACGTGCCTGTTGGGCAAGGCTGAGCAATTGCAAGATAAAGTCAAAACCGGGCGCACCCATCTTATGGATGCCATGCCACTCACTTTCGGGCAGGAGATCGGCGGCTGGGCCAGCCAAATTGCCGACAATTATGTGCGCATCCAGGCGCTGCTACCGCAATTATTGCAGCTCGCCCAAGGGGGTACCGCGGTAGGCACAGGGATTAACAGCCATCCGCAATTTGCGGAATACCTGACACAATATCTCAGCGAAAATACCGGCCTGCCCTTTACCCCTGGCAATAATTTTTTCGCGCTCATGAGCGCGCAGGACACTGCCGTAGCAGCCTCAAGCCAACTGAAGACACTTGCGATAAGCCTGATGAAAATTGCCAATGACCTGCGCTGGATGAACTCCGGCCCCCTGGCAGGTCTGGGCGAGATAAGCCTGCAAGCCCTGCAACCGGGCTCCTCCATTATGCCAGGCAAGGTCAATCCTGTTATTCCCGAGGCGGTGTGCATGATAGCGGCGCAGGTGATAGGCAACGATGCCAGCATCAGCATCGCCGGGCAATCGGGCAATTTTCAATTGAATGTGATGCTGCCGTTGATTGCCTATAACCTGCTGCAATCCATTGAGCTGTTAAGCAATGCCTGCAATCAACTGGCAGAAAATGCCATTGCCACTTTCACTATAAACAGTGAGAATATTGATAAAGCTCTCGCTCGCAACCCTATATTGGTCACTGCGCTCAACCCGATTATTGGCTACGAAAAAGCTGCCGCCATAGCCAAGAAAGCTTACCGCGACCGGCGGGCAATTATTGATGTTGCAGAAGAGGAGACTGACCTGGCACGCGCAGAACTGGAGATCTTGCTAGCGCCCGCAAAGCTGACCAACCAGGATAGCTCCGAGAAAAACTAGGGGACAGTTGAAGAAGAGTAATTATCATCTTTCGTTTTTTTATAGCAGAAAACAAAATAAGAAATTACCCTTAGATAGCAAATAAAAATAGTTTAACAATTAAGGAATCAGTTTGCTGGCGAACAAACATAGCAGGCATTAGGAATAGGGATAAAAGAAAAAACCTCGCTTTACAGGCTTACAAAACCTGCCAACCCTGAGCCACGCCTATCGGCCTGGCTCAGGCCCTCATGGCAAACGCCCAGCACAGTTTATTGAGAGCATAAGGCTGTATTTAGCTTATCAATCACAACAGCCCAATCGGCATCCCCCTCTATTTGCTCGCGCAAAAAATCCGCCTGGGCTTGCGTCCATATGGGCGCATCAAAAATTAAAACATTGGGATTTAAATGGCGATTTCTTGCAATAAAAGCCTGTATATCCTCTGGCGTTGAAGGCAAGCCAAGTTGCTGGAATAAACTGGTGAGATTGTGCAATCCACTTTCCATGATTCCCCCTTCAATAATTTGAATAAATGTACATGGTGACAGCTTATCAAAGCATCACTATAGAGCACCAGTCCACTTATTGTCCATTGCAAGAGCGTGGCATGTGCCAGCTTATCGGCCTTTACAGCACAAATACCAATACGCCTGGCCAGGGTACGGCCAGGCAAGATAAGAATAGACTGAATTATTTTGCCAGTTGTTTATGCAGAATTTCAGCCTCGCGAAACATGCGAGATTCGCCCTGCTGGTAAACCTTCCAATCCTCATTTTTAGTCAAGGGTTTGGTGGCAATCAAAATCATTTTATCCGCTTCGGTATTGTGCTGGCTTAAATCCAGCGAAACATCTTTATCGACCAAGGTCACCGTAGTAAAGGGATATTGCCGCTCCACATAAGCCAATGCTGTCGAGCAAAAGGTAAATAACAATTCGCCATTGGAAATAATAATATTAAAAATACCGAATTTTTCTATCTCGCGACTCAGCTTATCCAGAAGCGCGAACAGGGCTGCTGATTCTGTCACCCCCTCAGGCAGGGCCAGCTCCAACTCCTGCAGCAAATAGCAAAAGGCAAGCTCGCTGTCGGTGTCTCCCTGCGGCAGATATTGGCCATTGAGAGCCGGATTAAAATCCTTTAAATGGCCATTGTGGCAAAACAGCCAGGTTTTACCGCGCAGCTCGCGCTGGAACGGATGGCAATTGGCAAGCTTTACTTCGCCGACAGTCGCTTTGCGAATATGGGCAATAATCGTTTTCGATTTTATGGCAGCAGTGTTTATCTCTGCAACCAGGGCAGAATGGGATGCGGGCTGATGATCGAGGAAAACATCAAAGGCATCATCGCGAAAGAAAGCTATACCCCAGCCATCTCTGTGCTCATCAGTCAAGCCACCGCGAGCCACAAACCCTTCCAGGGAAAAATTAATGCTAGCCGGTTCTTTACAACTCATTCCCAACAACTGGCACATGTCAGTAATCTATTCCCAATAAACGATTAAAAATGGACTTTTTCACTAAGGCTTATATCATCGAGTTCTTGATTGTCGATCAATAATAGCCCGTCAAAAATTTTATCTATAGGCAAACTCGCCTCTTGAGTATTACTCACAATAATGCGTTTTGCATTAAAAAGTTTTAATGATTCGCGAGAGGATAATTTTGCACTTTCTGTCCTGTCCATAGTCGCGTCTTTAAGCTGGGGGTAGTGCAAAAAAATAATATCCGGCTCAATACTCAGGTTCTGCAAAAGCTCCAGCTCTGCAGCTCGCGTCAGGCTTACGCCAATTTGATATCCGCGCGATCTGTAACTGCCCAAGGCCTGCTGGAAATGTCTCAGGCTTGCATGATCCAGCAGCCGAGTATGCAACAGCACTCGCTCAGGTCCCAGACCACAATCGCTCAGGATAGCTTCAAAGGCTTTGCCGTGATCCCCCACCACACCGACAATGTGACGCGGCTGCACGGGCAGAGACAGAAGATGCTGACTGGCATCGTACTGCTGCAGATAATTCAAAGAATGCAAAGTGCGCACCAGCCTATCGAGGTGAATAATCTGGTCGCTGCTATCCAATGAATTGAACACGCTATCTATATTGAGCAGGTTGCCTGCTGCCGAGCGGACCAGCAGTTCTCCCTCATAGCCAATCAACCTCTCTTCCCTGAGCGCCTGGATGGGGCGCAGGTTGCTGCCCAATGTCAGATTACCAAAACGCGCCCAATAGGCATTGGCAACCTTATAAAACCCGGTTTTAGGCAATGACTTCGCCCGCGTCTGGGCTTGCAATTGATCATTGAAGTAATTCATGAGTTCAGTGAGAGGCATAATCAGTCATCTTAGAAATTTTTGCACTATTGTGGTATAGCTATTTTTGGGTGCATATTAAATGTCATTTTTTTATTTATGAAAGAATAAAATCTTATCAGCTTATAACACTGCCGTTCTGTTTCTCACTGGCACAGATATAAGGCCAGAGCCCAGCTGGGACAAGCCATTTGGCTCACCGGGATACTGTCGAGTGATTATAAGGATATACGGATATATTCTTTCCAATTGTCTAAAGGCACCATTATATTTCCCTCCACTTTCACTCGATTTGTTTTATGCAAGGCAAATAACAATAAAGTGTTTCCTTTACAGCAATCTAATGGGGATTTTATGGAAGTGGTGCAATTAAATAATCAATCGCCAACATCAGCGGCAGAAAATTCTCTGGTAACTCTCGCAGAACCTCTGGTCGCGGCCCGACAAAAAGGTATAGATGAAGGCCTCAAATACGCGGGCCAGATCACTCCGGACGATGCCTGGAAACTATTTATCAGCGGTCAGGCTCACCTGGTGGATGTGCGCGCAGCCGAAGAGCGCAAGTTTGTCGGCCATGTTCCCAATACCTTCCATGTAGCCTGGCAAACCGGCCCAGCCCTGATTAAAAACCCGCGCTTTCTGCGCGAGCTTGAGCAAAAGCTATCCAAGGATTCAGTAATTTTACTGCTGTGCCGCAGCGGCAAACGCTCAGCTGCAGCCGCCGAAACGGCTACCGCAGCCGGTTTTAAATATGTATTCAATGTCCTCGAAGGCTTTGAAGGAGATCTCAATGATAAGCAGCAGCGCGGAAACAGCGGCGGCTGGCGGCAGCGCGGATTGCCCTGGGTCCAGGATTAAAGCCAGTACCCGAATCATTCTTAAAAAAACAGCAACTGCTTAAATTTCGACACAAACACTTATGCAGTCCAATTCTGGTTAGGTGAAAAATGACAAACAAGACCCATAAAGATACGGAATTTTCTTTTATAGCATCGACCAACTGGCAGCTGGACAAGATCGTCAGTGAATTGCGCAGTGCGCGCAATGACTGGCGCAGCCAGCGCGGACGCCTGCGCGAAGCTGGGTTGCGCGAGCTGCCCTCGCGCGAGGTGTTGAAACAAATTATTGGCGATCTCTGCGGAGCGCTTTTCCCCATGCGTCTCGGGCCGCAGGATCTACGCGAGGAGAGCGAAGACTATTATGTAGGCCACACCCTGGATGCCGCTCTCAATCAACTGCTAAACCAGGTTCAGCTCGAATTGTTTTATGTTGCCCGGCAAGAGCAGGAGAACCAGGATGAGGCGGCCCTGAAACTCCAGGCTAATAATATTGTGCGGCTGTTTGCCGCCGCCCTGCCCGGCCTGCGCCGGATTCTGGATATTGATGTCCAGGCAGCATTCCAGGGTGACCCTGCAGCGCGCAGTGTCGATGAGGTGCTGCTCTGCTATCCCGGCATTCACGCCATTATTTATCACCGCCTTGCCCACACCCTCTATGAACTGGGTGTACATTTATTGGCCCGCATGCTGGCCGAACTGGCACATTCCGATACCGGCATTGATATTCATCCCGGAGCGCAGATCGGCAGCGGCTTTTTTATCGATCACGGCACAGGTGTGGTCATAGGAGAGACAGCTGTGATTGGCGAGCGGGTCAGGGTTTATCAGGCCGTGACATTAGGGGCGAAAACATTTCCCACCGATGACAGCGGCGCTCTGCAAAAAGGTTTGCCAAGGCATCCTATTGTTGAAGATGATGTGGTGATCTATGCGGGAGCCACGGTGCTGGGTCGCATCACTATAGGCAGGGGATCAACCATAGGGGGGAATGTCTGGCTCACCCGCAGCGTGCCTGCGGGCAGCAGTATTACCCAGGCCAGCCTGCGCAATCTTGTGGAGGCACCGCTATGAGCATTGCCCTGCACTTTGGTCGCATTGTCAAAAACCTGCGCGAACAACATGGCTTATCGCAAGAGGTTCTCGCGGATCGCGCCGATCTGAACCGCAGTTACGTGGGAGAAGTTGAACGCGGTACTGCCATGCCCTCACTGGCCACTGTAGCCAAGATTGCCAAGGCTCTGAACCTTCCTGTATCTCATTTGCTGGCTCACTACGAAGCCTATGAGCAATCGCAAAAAGTAGTGTGAAATCGCAATTTTTATTTTACCCATAACAATTAGCGTCCTTGATGGACGCTTGATGGGTATAGGCGGTTGAGCTTCCCTTAGAAGAATGTGATCTTAGCTTAGCAGATTTCTTCATATGAGTTTTTTCATTTTTTAGCCCTGATTTTTCACTTTTTATCCTATACAGGAGTACATCCGCATGTCTACTGACATAGAAGCACAATCCGCGCTTGGCGATAATGCAGCGCGGCAGCTAGCCAACGCCACCAAGACTACCCCGCAGTTATCCACCATTTCACCGCGCTGGCTTGTGCATTTGCTGCAATGGACACCTGTAGAGGCCGGTATTTTTCGTTTGAACCGCGTGAAAAACCCGACGCGCGTGACGGTAACCTGCTCACAGCGCGATGAATCCGAAATCCAACCCACCTTTGTCGACTACGATGAAAAGCCGCGTGAATATTTTTTAAATGCTGTGACCAGCGTGGTAGATGTTCACACTCGCGTTTCAGATCTGTACAACAGCCCCCACGACCAGATCAAAGAGCAACTGCGCCTCACCATTGAAACTATCAAGGAGCGTCAGGAGAGCGAGCTGATCAACAACCCGGAATACGGTCTGCTGGCGAATGTCGATGAGACTCAGCGTATTTCTACACTCACAGGCGCTCCGACACCGGACGATCTGGATGAGTTGCTGGTAAAAGTCTGGAAAGAGCCTGGTTTCTTTTTGGCTCACCCTTTGGCGATTGCCGCCTTTGGTCGCGAATGCACCCGTCGCGGCGTACCACCGCCCACCGTCAGCCTGTTCGGCTCGCAATTTATTACCTGGCGCGGCGTGCCTCTGATTCCTTCCGATAAATTGCCGATTGATGAAGAGGGGAAAACCAAGATTATATTGTTGCGCGTGGGCGAAAAGCGCCAGGGCGTGATTGGTTTATACCAGCCTGGCCTGGCTGGTCAGCAAAGCCCTGGCCTCTCCATACGCTTTATGGGTATTGGCCGTAATGCCATTGCCTCCTATCTTATCTCCCTCTATTGCTCGCTCGCTGTGCTGACTGAAGATGCACTGGCAGTACTGGATGATGTGGAAGTTGGAAAATACCACGACTATCCCGACACCTATAAATAAGGGTTGATGCAATTATGCAAGATTTGCCCGATATCCAAGCCCTTGCGGCCATGGCCAATGATCTGTTTCGCGCTCTGCCAAACGCAGAGCCGCTGGTATCAGGCCTGCAACCCAATACTGCGACTCAGCGGCCGCAAGTCGGCCGCAGCACGGAAACACCCCTGTTTTCATCGCCGCAATTGGAACAACACGCGGCGGCTGCACCTGTGCCCGCGTATTATTTTGCCGATAACGCCAGCGGCTATCCTATGGCAAATCTGCAGATTGATCAGTTGGCCGAGGTTTCTCCGCAGGACTTTGGCCTTCCCGGCAAAGATGATTTGCTCAGCCTGCTGAGCGAAGATCGCTTTGTCACCCAGGCACAGCAACAACATCTGGCCAGCAGGCCGGCAGCACCTGAACTGCAACTGCCACATTCACTGGAGAGCCACGCCGCTGGCGACTATCACCAGCCGCTGGCGCAGACCAGTGATCGCATCAGCAGCAACCCGCTGCAATTGCCAGGTGAAACAGATGTGCAGCAGTTACTGGCTGCTGAATTTCGCTTCAGCCAGTTTGACAGCCAACCGCAGGCCCCTGCAGCGACACCCGCACCGGATTCGCGTTTTTATTTTCTTAATGGCAATGCGCAGCCAGTGTTTGGCAACAACCCAAAACAGAGTTCCGTTGTCACCGGCTTTGATGTGCAGGCCATACGCCGCGACTTCCCGATTTTTGCCGAGCGCGTCAATGGTAAGCCACTGGTGTGGTTTGATAATGCCGCCACCACGCAAAAACCGCAGTCGGTGATCGACAGGGTCAGTTATTTCTACGAACACGAAAATTCCAATATCCATCGCGCCGCTCATGAGCTGGCCGCGCGGGCGACAGATGCCTATGAAGGCGCGCGCAATAAAGTAGCCAACTTCCTCGGTGCAAAATCTTCCGATGAAATTATTTTTGTGCGCGGCGCTACCGAGGGCATTAACTTTCTCGCCAATACCTTTGGCCAGAAAAATGTCGGCACAGGCGATGAAATTATTGTGTCGCAACTCGAGCACCACGCCAATATTGTACCCTGGCATATCCTTGCCAATCGCGTGGGCGCTAAGCTGCGGGTAATCCCTGTGGACGATACCGGCCAGATACTGCTGGATGAATATCGCAAGCTGATCAACAACCGCACCAAGCTGGTTTCGGTCACTCAGGTATCCAATGCCCTGGGAACCGTTACGCCGATCAAAGAGATTATCGATATTGCCCACGCTTCAGGTGTGCCGGTGATTGTCGATGGTGCCCAGTCGGTATCGCATATGCGGGTCAATGTGCAGGAATTGGGGGCCGATTTTTTTGTATTCTCCGGGCATAAGGTATTCGGCCCCACGGGTATAGGCGCTGTCTATGGCAAGGCTGAAATCCTCAAAGACCTGCCGCACTGGCAGGGCGGCGGCAATATGATTGCCGATGTGACCTTCGATAAAATTATTTATCAGGACCCGCCCAATCGCTTTGAAGCAGGCACCGGCAATATCGCCGATGCGGTCGGCCTGGGCGCAGCCATTGATTATGTACAGCGCATAGGCATGGAGCGCATCGACCGCTACGAGCACGACCTGCTGGCCTATGGCACCCAGCGATTGCAGCCTATCCCTGGTGTGCGCCTGATAGGTACAGCGGCCAATAAAGCCAGCGTGCTTTCATTTGTGCTGGAGGGCTATAAGACGGAGGAAGTGGGGGTTGAACTCAATCGCGAAGGTATTGCGGTGCGCTCTGGTCACCACTGCGCGCAGCCGATTCTGCGGCGCTTTGGTGTGGAAACTACCGTGCGGCCCTCTTTTGCGTTTTATAATACCTATGAAGAAATTGATTTGATGATATCGGTCGTCGAGCGGCTTGCGCGAGCCAGACGCTAAACGAACCTGTGCGAGACCGCTATTGTTATTGAAGCCCGGATTTCATATCCGGGCTTTTTTTTGGGGCCTTAGCGGCAGTATCCCTATTTGATTATAAGCAAAGCACTAAATATTATTTTTATTGTGGCAGCAATAAATCTAGTATTGCTCATCACGCTTACCTTAAACCATTGATATAGGAGTTTGACCAAATGACTTTACGCCTGGGCGATGAAGCTCCCGATTTTGTACAGGATTCCAGCGAAGGTGAAATCCATTTTCATCAGTGGCTGGGCAACAGCTGGGGCATTTTATTTTCACACCCCGCCGACTTCACCCCAGTCTGCACCACTGAATTAGGTTTGACCGCCAAACTCAAAGATGAATTTGCCAAGCGCGGAGTCAAAGCCATAGCCCTCAGCGTTGACCCGGTTGACTCGCATCACCGCTGGATTGGCGATATCAATGAAACCCAGCACACACTGGTCAATTTCCCGATACTGGCGGATGCCGATCGCAAGGTCTCGGGCCTGTACGATTTAATTCACCCCAATGCCAGCACTACTGCTACAGTGCGCTCGCTGTTTATTATCGACCCCAACAAAAAAATTCGCCTGATCATTACCTACCCAGCCAGCACTGGCAGGAACTTCGATGAAATCCTGCGCGTGATTGATTCGCTGCAATTGACCGACAACCACAAGGTGGCAACACCCGGCAACTGGAAATCGGGGGAAGATGTGGTGATTGTTCCCGCCCTGCAGGACGAAGCGGAAATCAAACAGCGCTTCCCCAAAGGCTATAAAGTTATCAAACCCTATCTGCGCCTGACACCTGATCCTCGCGGGTAATAAATATCTTCTCAACAAAAAAAATCAGGGGCGCTCAATGCGCCTCTGGTTTTGTTGCAAGCCAATTATTTGAAGTACTGTTGATTATGTCCATAAAATATATTGTCGATGCCAACTACCGTTTTATCGCTGCCTATCAGGAAGTCAATGCGCGCATTGGCCAGCGCCAGCAAGCCCTCGCTCTCTATGTCACTCTGGTGGTGAGTTTGCTAGCGGCACTGGTTGCCTTGAAGCCAGCGGATGGCCGCGCAGATGTTCCGGTGGAATGGTTGGTAGCCGGTTTTCCGGTAGCCTCCGTCTGCCTGGCTTTTTTAAACTACAAAGCTGAACGGGCCATTACCAATCTGCGCCGTTTTCTCTCGGCGCTTGAGCAGCTGAATTTTGCCCACGAACAATTGCCCAGCTACAACACTCACCCCAAATGGTCCACCGGTGCCAACAAGGCGCGCCGCTTTCACGATTATGCCGCAGCCGTTCTGGTTGCCGGCGGCAATGCCATAGGCCTGGGCGCTGCGGCCAAGATCTATCCCGAACGCATAGCCGCTACCCAGTGGGCGCTCTGGTCCTATATGGCTATAGCTGTATTGGCTGTGATCATTTTATTGTGGACACCGCGCTGGAGTTATACACCCAGTGAAGCGCTCCCTACATAAGTTCAGCTCAATGCGTTAAGTATTTCACCCACAGTAGCCGTGCTTCTTTTTAATGCATGGAAAATCGTCATGTTTATATTCCAACAGTTTATTTTTCGCTGTTTTTTTTCCACCAGCCGGCTAGCGAAAAGCAAGCAAAGCATCGCCAGTTTTTGCTGATTCTTTCACAAAATTGCTCAATTAATCGCAATAATTTTAAATATCTTTATTGGTGTACATCTTGCATTTAGCAGTCGTTATTTCAATTTCGAAGGTTAAGGTGCTTCATGTCCAGCTCGAGTCATAAGACAAAATCTCATGTCCTTATTTATGGAGCCCTGCTCACGCTGATTGTAGCGCTGCTCGCCTGGTTTTCCTGGCAAAAAAAACCGGCGACGGCAGATCACCCGCAGTCGGCATCTGCGGGCAATAGCAAGTCTCCAGACAAAGTCCCCTCTGGGGCAAGCAGAGGTGCAGGAGCACCTACCTCCGTCAGCGCGATTGCAGTGAGCCTGCGCGACCTGCCCATTATCCAAAGCGGTTTGGGCACAGTGATTCCCGCAGCTTCTGTGACTGTGCACGCACGAGTCAGTGGCCAATTGGAAAAAGTTTTTTTCCAGGAGGGGCAACAGGTCAATAAAGGCGATTTGCTCGCCGAGATAGATTCTCGCCCCTTCCGCGCCGATCTGGCGCAAACCGAGGGACAGGCTACGCGCAATCGCGCGCTGCTGGCCAATGCCGAGCGCGACCTGCAACGCTTTGAATCGCTGCTGCCGCAAAACACCATTTCGCAACAGCAAATCGATGCACAAAAATCGCTGGTCGCACAGTACCAGGGCGCAGTGCAGACCGATGAAGGTGCCAGCGAAAAAGCCAGGTTGCAATTGAGTTTTACCCGTATCCTTGCCCCTATCAATGGCCGCATAGGCCTGCGCCAGGTAGACCCCGGCAACAATGTCTCGCCCAGCGATACCAATGGCATTGCGGTAATCACTACCACCAGCCCTATAGATGTTGTGTTCTCCCTGCCGGAAGATGGAGCGCCCATGATTGCCAATAAACTGCGCAGCGCACAGCAGTCGGCAAAATTTCTTGCGGTTGAAGCCTGGGATAAAAGCAACAAACAGCTGATCGCCCAGGGCAAATTGCTAACCCTGGACAACCAGATAGACCCCACCACCGGCACCATCAAATTGAAAGCGCGCTTTGACAATAACGATCAGCAACTCTTTCCCAACCAGTTTATCAACGTGCGCCTGCTGCTCGACACCCAGCAGCAGGCCACAGTCATTCCCAATACCGCGATTCAGCGCGGAGCCAATGGGGCCTTTGTCTATCTGGTACAACAGGAGGAGAGCACAGGCGCAGACGGCGATGCAAAAAACACGCAGAAAACTCCCGCCAGCACAGTCAGTGTTCGCCCAGTCAAACTCGGTATCAGCGATCTTGAGGTCACAGCGATTACAGAGGGACTGCGCGTGGGCGATCTTGTGGTGACACAGGGCACCGATAGATTGCGCGAGGGCGCCAAGGTTGTGGTGATCGCACAGCCGCCGGCCGGCGCTGGATCTGCTGCAGAAAAATCAACCGGTCAGCAACAGCGTCAACCCCTTAACAGCCAGAAAAATCTTACGGCCAATCCCTGATTATGAATCCATCCCGTCAATTTATTGCAAGACCCATAGCCACCTCCCTGTTTATGCTGGCTATTCTTCTGGCCGGTTTGCTCGCCTATCGCCTGCTGCCGCAGGCTGCGTTGCCGCAGGTCGATTATCCGACCATTCAAGTCACCACACTCTACCCGGGAGCCAGTCCTGAACTGATGACTCGCCTGGTCACCTCGCCGCTGGAGCGGCAGTTCGGCGCGATTGCCGGACTGAAGCAAATGTCTTCGAACAGTTCTGGGGGAGCCTCGATCATTACCTTGCAATTCGAATTGGGATTGCGTTTGGATGTGGCCGAACAATCAGTGCAGGCGGCTATCAATACCGCTGCCAATTTTCTTCCGCGCGATCTGCCCACGCCGCCCATCTACAGCAAAGTCAATCCGGCAGATCTACCCATTCTCACACTGGCCGTCACAGCCGAAGGCATTGCACCCACCGAAGTGCAGGATTGGGTGGATACTTTTCTCTCGCAAAAAATCGCGCAGGTGAATGGTGTTGGCCTCGTCAGCTTAAGTGGCGGGCAGAGACCTGCTGTGCGCATCAAAGTTAACCCACAGGCATTAGCCGCCTACGGTGTGGGGCTGGATCAGGTGCGCAGCGCAATCATCAATGCCAACTCCAATCAGGCCAAGGGAAATTTTGAAAGCGAATTGCAGGCGTTTGCCATAGATGCCAACAGCCAACTGAAATCACCCGAGGAATATGCAGCACTGGCACTCACCTCCAATCGCGGCGCACTGCTGCGCCTGGGCGATGTTGCCGAGGTGAGTAATGGAGCCGAAAACGCCCAGCTCGCCGCCTGGGCCAACCAACAGCCCGCGATATTGGTCAGTGTGCAACGCCAGCCGGGTGCCAATGTAATAGAAGTAACCGACAGCATCCAGGCGTTGCTGCCGCAGTTGCAAGCCGCTCTGCCCGAGAATATTCATATCCAGCTGCTGAGTGATCGCACTACCACTGTGCGCGCCGCCCTGGCGGGTGTGAAATTTGAATTGAGCCTGGCGATAGCCCTGGTGGTTATGGTGATTTTTGTTTTTCTGCGCAGCGTTTCAGCAACCCTGATTCCCAGCCTCGCGGTGCCGCTTTCGCTGATAGGCACTTTCGGCATTATGTATCTCGCCGGCTTCAGCCTGAACAATCTCACTCTCATGGCTCTCACCATAGCCACAGGTTTTGTGGTGGATGATGCAATTGTGATGATTGAAAATATTGCCCGGCACATTGAAGAAGGTGAGAAGCCCCTCGCCGCTGCACTCAAAGGTTCCGAACAGATTGGCTTTACCATTATCTCGCTGACATTTTCACTGATTGCGGTGTTGATTCCACTATTGTTCATGGGCGATGTGGTGGGGCGTTTATTTCGCGAATTTGCCATCACACTGGCGGTGGCAATTCTTATTTCAGCGGTGGTTTCACTTACACTGACGCCCATGCTCTGCGCGCGATTGTTAAAACCGGGGCAGCATCAGCAAGGGCATTTTGGCCAATGGACAGAGGCCTGGCTCGACAGAATCATAGCCCGCTATAAGATCGGGCTTATGTGGGTACTGGAGCGGCAGCGGCAAACCTTGCTGGTGGTGGCCGGCACTATTTTTACGACTCTGCTGCTGGCCGCACTGGTACCCAAAGGTTTTTTCCCGCAACAGGATACCGGCGTTATCCAGGGCATCAGCGAAGGGCCTCAGGATATCTCTTTCACCGCTATGAGCCAACGCCAGCTGCAACTTTCGAAAACCCTTGAAGCCGACCCTGCGGTGGAAAATATTTCCTCGGTGGTAGGCATAGATGGTATCAACAGCACCCTCAACAGCGGCCGCCTGCTGATCAATCTAAAACCCTTTGCCGAACGCGAATCCCTGGATATTATTTTGCCGCGTCTGCAACAGCTCAGCCAGCAGGTGGAGGGCATCCGCCTGTTCCTGCAACCAGCGCAGGACCTCACCCTCGACGACCGCATCAGTCGCACCCAGTATCAATACCTGATCGAAAGCACAGACCCGCAGCAAATTGATCGCTGGCTGCCGCAATTGCTGGAAAAACTGCAGGGCCTTGCGGAGCTGGAAGATGTCACCAGCAATTTGCAAAACCAGGGCTTGAGCGCATTTGTCGAAGTGGACAGGGATATGGCCTCGCGCCTGGGAGTGAGCCTTGCCAGTGTCGACGATGCACTCTATAACGCCTTTGGTCAGCGCCTGGTCTCCACTATTTTTACGCAATCCAATCAATACAGAGTAGTGCTGGAAGTGGCACAGGAAGAAGAGAGCGGCTTGAAGGCACTCGACAGCCTTTATGTCAGCAGTCGCGATGGCCGCCAGATTCCACTCAGCAGCCTGGCGCGCTGGAGCGAAAAGCCGACGCACTTATTAATCAGCCGCGAAAAACAATTTCCTGCTGCAACGATTTCCTTTAATTTGCGCGAGGGCGTTTCACTGGGTGAGGCAGTAAAGAAAATCGAATCGGCTCAAGCTGAATTGGCTCTGCCCGCAAGTGTGCAAACACGGTTCCAGGGCGCGGCCCTGGTATTCCGCAGTGCGCTCAACAATCAGCTCTGGCTGATTATCGCCGCGCTGGTCACCATGTATATTGTGCTCGGCGTGCTCTACGAAAGTTATATCCATCCGCTCACCATTCTCTCCACACTGCCCTCGGCGGGCATAGGCGCGCTGCTGGCGCTGCTGGTGATGGGCCGCGACCTGAGTGTGATCGCCATTATCGGTATTATTTTGCTGATCGGCATTGTGCAGAAAAATGCCATTATGATTATCGATTTCGCCCTGGATGCACAGCGCAATCAGGGACTCAATGCGCGCGATGCAGTAGTGCAGGCCAGCCTGCTGCGTTTTCGCCCTATATTGATGACCACCCTCGCCGCACTATTCAGTGCTGTACCCCTGGTGCTCGGTGACGGTGCCGGCAGCGAGCTGCGTCAACCTCTGGGCATTACCCTGATCGGCGGCCTGCTGGTGAGCCAGATGCTCACACTCTTTACCACGCCCGTGGTCTATCTCGCGTTTGACAGATTCGTGAAAAAAGAAACTGTCGAGCCAGCCAATGTGCAGGTGCTGCTATGAGCCAATTGCAACCCCATAGCCATGATGAAAAATCCTGGTGGTCCATCTTCGTCCGCCGCCCGGTGGCGACCAGTCTGCTGACCATTGCTATAGCGCTGCCGGGATTGATCACCTTTCACCTGATGCCCATCTCCACCATGCCGATGGTGGACTTGCCCACCATCAGCGTGCAGGGCAATCTGCCTGGAGGCAGCCCGGAGACCATGGCCTCCTCGGTGGCGACACCGCTGGAGCGTACACTGGGACGCATCGCCGGCATTACGGAAATCACCTCCAGCAATTCGCGCGGCACCAGCCGTATCAATATCCAGTTTGAATTGGAAAAAGATGTCAACACCGCTGCGCGCGAAGTGCAGGCAGCCATCAATGCCGCAGCCTCCATGCTGCCAAGTGGCATGCTGACTCGCCCCGGCTACAAAAAATCCAACACCGCAGGTCCGCCGCTAATGGTGATAGCGCTCACCTCAGCCAGCTATACCCAGGAGCAGCTTTACGAAATTGCTTTTACCGATCTCGGTCAGAAAGTTGCCCAGGTGAGTGGTGTTGGCGAAGTGGATGTGCGCGGCAGTTCGCTGCGCGCCGTGCGGGTGGAAATCAACCCACAGGCGCTGAATCATTTCGGCATCAATCTCGATGAAGTGCGCACCGCCATAGCCAACGCCAACCCCGCGCGCCCTACCGGTTTTATAGAGAACCGCTCGCAGCGCTGGCAAATCGACATCAACGACAGCGCCCATCGCGCCAGCGACTTCGCCGAGTTGATTGTCAGTAAAAAAAATAATGGCGTAGTGCGCCTGAAAGATATTGCCAGTGTGGAAGATTCTGTGCAGGAAGTGCGCAGCGCAGGTATCGCTGGCACCGCGGCAAAGCCCAAGGGCATACCTGCGGTTATGCTTGCCGCCTACAGTGAACCCAACGTCAATATTGTTGAGATTGTCGATAATATCAAAGCCCTGCTGCCGCGCCTGCGCGAGCAGATTCCCGCTGCCATAGATGTGGATATTGTGATTGAGCGCAGTAAATCCATTCGCGAAACCATCACCCATATCGAGCATACGCTGATTATTTCCATCGCCCTGGTAGTGCTGGTTACCTTCCTGTTTTTGCGCAGCTTGCGCGCAACATTGATTACAACTATCGCCATACCTGTCACCCTGCTCGGTACCATTTCATTAATTTATCTGTGCGGATTCAGCCTCAACAATTTATCCTTGATGGCTCTGATCATCGCCACCAGCTTTGTGGTGGACGATGCGATAGTGGTGGTGGAAAATGTCAGTCACCATATAGAGCGAGGCCTTAGCCCGATAAAAGCTGCACTGCAAAGTCTGCGCGAAGTGGGCTTCACCATGCTGGCGATGAACCTGGCACTGGTGGCGGTACTGACCCCGCTGTTATTTATGGGCGGCCTGATAGGTCGCCTGTTCCGCGAGTTCTCGCTGACCCTGGCGCTGGCCATTTTTATTTCATTGCTGATCTCCCTGACCACCACGCCCATGCTCTGCGCAAAGTTATTGAAGAGGAATAGCAGCAAAAAAAATGGTGCGGAAGCAACAGAATTAGCAGACCCAAAACCTGGATTAATGCAAAAAATAAACAGCCGGATTATACAGGGTTACGATAGTTCCCTGCGTTTTTGCCTGAACCATTCGCGCCTGCTGCTCAGCCTGTTCTTTGCCATTATTGCGCTTAATGTCTACCTCTACCAGATAGTACCCAAGGGGTTTTTTCCGCAGCAGGACACCTCGCGACTGTTTGGCAATTTTCAGTTCGACCAGAACTCCTCTTTCGAAGAGACCCGCAAGAAAACCAAAGCCATAGTGGATATTATTGCGCAGGACCCCGCCATAGAAACCTTTTACGAATTTGCTGGCGGCAGCAGTTTCGCTCCCAGCGGTGCCTTTTTTGCCCAGCTCAAACCCTTGGCAGAGAGGAAAGTCAGCTCAGAGGAAGTCATCGCGCGCCTGCGTCCCAAAATCAATAAATTTCCCGGTGCAACACTGCCTTTAACCGTACAGCAGGATTTGAGCACAGGCGCACGCCCAGGCAGCGCCGCCTTTCAATACACATTGTTCGCCAACGATTTCAATGAACTGCGCAATTTAATGCCGAGCATGCGCAATGCCTTCAGCAAACTGCCAGAGATTACCGATGTCAACAGCGATTATCAGGAAAAGGCGCTGCAGGTGTATGTCGATATAGATCGCGAAGCCGCCAATCGCCTGGGCGTAAGCGCCAGCCAGATTGACAACGCGCTCAACAATGCCTTTGGCCAGCGCGCCATCTCCACACTCTACGAACCGCTGAACCAATATTTTGTGGTTCTCAACCTGGCCCCCAATTACACTCAGGGACCACAGGCCCTGGAAAATATTTATGTGCAAGGCAGCAATAACCGGCAGATACCTCTCGCCTCCATCAGTAGTTTTAAATTGGGTAATGTTCCCCTCACTGTCAACCACCAGGAGCAGTTTGTCGCGGCCACCATTTCATTTAATTTAGCTGCGGGGGTATCGCTTGAAAAAGCCACCAAAGCCATGGAAAAAACCTTTAATGAAATAAATACATCGCCGCATATACGCGCAAAATTTGCCGGCACCGCAAAAGTTTTTCAGGATTCCCTCGCCAGCCAGCCCTGGCTGATACTCAGCGCGATTATTGCGGTTTATATTTTGCTGGGCATTTTATATGAGAGCACTATTCACCCTCTGACTATCCTATCGAGCCTGCCCGCCGCCGGTGTCGGCGCCCTGCTCGCGCTGATTGTCTTTAACACCGAGCTGAGTTTGATTGCATTTATCGGTGTAATACTGGTGCTGGGCATAGTGATGAAAAATGCCATCATTATGATCAACTGCGCACTGCAACTGGAACAGCAACAATCCCTCCCTCCCCTGGAGGCTATCAGTCAGGCCTGCGCATTGCGCTTTCGCCCGATTATGATGACCAGTATCGCCGCCATACTCGGCGCCCTGCCACTGGCACTGGGGCTTGGCGATGGTGGCGAGATTCGCCGGCCGCTGGGTATTTCCATTATTGGCGGACTGCTGATTGGCCAGGCGCTAACGCTCTACACTACACCGGTAATTTATTTGTACCTGGATCGCCTACGCCACTGGAGCCTGCGCAGGGTCTTCAAAACAGCAGCGACCGCCTGATACAGTCTTATAATCGCAAACACGCCATAGGTTACTTTCGCTAGTCAAAATCCAACAGTGTTGCAATGACAACAAATACCTTGCTGAAATTTCAACACTGCATTTTATTTTTATTCCTCTCCTCCGCCCATCGTCTAAACCTTTAAATATAACCATATATCCCCAGGTTTGTTTCGCAATTCTTAATTGCCCTTATTGATTAATTTGCTAGCGCTTTTATTAAATTCCACTGCATTTCTCCATTTTTTATGTTTCTGGCATAGATACTGCAAAATACCCTAAACACGATTAGTGATGGATAAATTTTTTGTTGAGAGAATATTTCAAAACAAAAAATGAATTAAAGAAGTTATTAATGATCCCGGCAGAACCGGGAAGGATAGATCTATGAGTGCTCACGCTTACTCCGAACCCTATGCGCACAACCGCCGCCACGCACGCCACCAATTGCGCACGCAAACAGGCAAGGCCGCGCAGCATAAATCGGCAGATATTATTGCTTTGGTGCCGCGCCAGGTTAAATTGGATAAACCCATCGAATTGGTTTACCCCAAATATCGCCGCCTGACCACTAGCGTTTTTGCTGCGGCCATCATTGGCTTGCATGTATTGGTATTTGGCTATTTCTATTATCAACCGATTGTCGAGGCAGTTAAAAAAGCCGAGATTCCTGTGATCAAGCTGGAGCGCTACACACCACCAGTGATCCCGCCACAACAGATCACCCCAGAGCCGCCGAAACCCGTGAAAAAGCAATTGCCAAAACCGGTGGAGCCCAAGGTACAGCGCGAAAACCCCAATGTGGTTGAGCAATACGTGCCGCCAGTGCAAGCCGTTGCTGAAGGCCCTGCGGTAGTAGAAGAGAAAGTGACTGAACCATCCGCTACTGCAAACTATCTGCACAACCCTGCACCTGTTTATCCCGAAACCGCACAGGAGAGAGGATGGGAAGGCACGGTGATCCTGAGTGTGCTGGTACAACCGGATGGCAAGGCCAAAACTGTTGAAGTGAAAACCTCTAGCGGCAGGAAAGTATTAGACCAGGCCGCCCTGGATACAGTGCAGCGCTGGACGTTTGTCCCTGCGCTAAAAGGCACTACCCCCGTTGAAGGCTGGGTGGAAGTTCCGATTGATTTTCGCCTGGGCAATTAAGTTTTCGTGAGTTTTATTGATTGATTTCCACCCGGATAATTGATTTTTTTGTAAGCAGGTCTGCACCAAAGCAGACCACCCTGTTAAAGTAAAGTGAGTGACTTTTATGAATGAATTGTATCAACATATTGTAGAGTGGACCCTTTGGTCGCTGGCGATTTTCTCCGTGGTTACCTGGACGCTGATTTTTATCAAGGCGGTGCAACATGCACTGCTGGGAATCCAGAACCGCCGCTTCAAAAAAGATTTTTGGAGTGCAGCCGACCTGAATGCAGCGGGATCGCTGGAAAAATATGTAGGCCCCACCGCGCGCGTTGCTGCGATTGGTTTCACCACCCTGCGCAGCGCCGACTCAACACCGGCCAGCAACCTGGAAAACAGCTGGGACAGGCAGGATCTGCTTGAGCGCCATCTGCGCCAGCAAATCCAGAAGGAGCGTCGCTCACTGGAGAGCGGCCTGGCCGTGCTCGCCTCTATCGGCAGCACCGCGCCCTTTGTCGGCCTGTTTGGAACCGTGTTTGGGATTATCCTGGCACTCACCGCTATTTCAAGTAAATCGTCCGCCAATATCGAAGTAGTCGCCGGCCCCATAGGTGAAGCATTGGTCGCTACCGGTGTAGGCATTGCTGTAGCCGTTCCCTCAGTGCTGGCCTACAACTTTTTCCTGCGCCGCTTGAAATTGATTGCAGCCGACCTGGATGATTTCGCCACAGATTTTATTACCCTGGTACAAAAATCCGGCTTCCGCGTACACAGTATTCCCAATGTGAAAAGCACTAGTCGCAGCAAAGATTTCTCTGCGGCAAAAACCAATACAGATGCATCTAACGAGGTATTGGCATAATGGCTATTTCTTCCGGCAACAGCGACAGCGATGAAGTGTTTGGCGAGATCAACGTTACACCTCTGGTGGATGTAATGTTGGTATTGTTGGTAACGTTTATTATCACGGCGCCCATGCTCACCAACACCATCAATGTCAACCTGCCCGATACCCAGCCGACCCAGCAACAGAAGGCACCGGAAAAACCGGTGGTGATCAGTGTCGATGCAGAGGGCAAGGTCTATCTCGATAAAGAAGAGTACGCATTGGATCTGGTGGAGAGCGAATTGATCAAGCGCAAAACCGATAACCCCGAAATCCGTTTGAATTTAAATGCGGATGAAAAGGTCAACTATGGCGTTATCGCAAAAGTGATGGCCTCGATTGAGCGCGCGGGCATCGACCGGCTCTCTTTTATCAGCGAAAACCAGGTGAATTGAGTTTAATCCCTCCCCGGGATATTGCGCATGGACGCGCACTTTTTGAATTATAGAACTGAAGGCTAAGGCCAGGTCGGCTTGGCACCGAACCAGAACTCCGGCTTCAAACCTATAATGCGATACAAGCCTTCCGGCAGATCGCGCTTGATATTATCCAGATTGCGATTGACACGCGCATGGCTGATAGCGCCCTGAACAAACTGCTGCATAAGCCGCGCAGTCATTTCCGCATCAATGCCCGCCTGCAAATAATCGCCCGCCTGCAAATTGCGGATCAACGCAAGATTATATTTGGCTCCGCGCTGCGACATGGCTTCCAGGGCCTCGCAAACTTTTTCTTCGCCGCAGCCCGTCTGGTTGGCCGCACTGAAGAATGCGCAGCCGGGAATATTATCTTTGTCTTCACCTATCTTGCTGACAAAAATAAATGCAATCCAGTTTTCAAGCTGCTCCAGGGCGCTGTTGCTTGGAGACAGCAGAGCATCCAGATCGGCTTTGATACGCTCCCAATAATGCAGGGTCGCCTCGCAAAACAGCTCGGCCTTGGATTCGAAATGATGGTAGAAACTGCCCTTGGTTACACCGGCCTGTTTGCAGATTTCATTGACCCCCACCGAGCTGTAATTGCTCTGCCAAATCAAATCCAGGGCGGTGTCCAGCAGGAGGGTGCGGGTGTCCGAACTTGTCATAGATGTGTGCTCTAAATTAGGCGATATCATTATTATAGATACCCTTCGGTATGTTGGACAATTAAATATACCGATAGTTTGTAGGGATTTGGCCCATAAACTACCCATAAGCAGGTTGAATTACAAGTACCCAGCCACAAGCCAGCAATAGCACTGGCTTGACACCTGTATGACACAAGTCACCAATTCCACAATCTCCCCCGCTTTTGATTGACCAACATACCGACCGGTATGTATTATTTTCTCAACCTAGCCTTCTTATCCCCTTGGCCAGCCCTATTCCCAGCAAAGGATATCCGGAGAACACCATGAAACCCTTTCGTTTAGCTTTGACCTCGCGCGCTTTTTCCTACTACGCCCTCGCCGCTGTACTGATAGGCACGTCGGGTATTTACCTCGGCTCCCAGGCGATAGCCGCCGATGCCCCACCCGCCCCACCGGCACCGGCGGTGGATGTGGTGGTTGCCCAGCCCCAGGAACTGCGCAGCTGGGCAAATTTTTCCGGGCGCCTGACACCCATTGAAAGTGCGGCCATCAAACCCCTGGTCAGCGGCACCATTCAGAGAGTCCTGTTTAAAGAGGGACAGCAAATCAAAAAAGGCCAGCCGCTGTTTCTGATAGACCCGCGCCCGCACCAGGCAGCGGTGGCACGCGCCCAGGCCCAGGTAGCCACAGCGCAATCACGTGCAACCCTCTCTGCCGATGAACTCAAGCGCGCCCAGCAACTGATCAATGCCAAGCTGGTAGCGCAAAGTGTCTATGATGCAGCGGTAAGTGCAAACCAAGTGGCCAACGCCGAACTGCAGCAGGCAGAGGCCTCTCTCAGCGAGGCCAAACTCAATCTCGAATACGCTCATATCAGCGCGCCTATCAGCGGGCGTGTCGGTCGCGCGGAACTCACCGAAGGCAATGTAGTGGAAGCGGGAGCCAATGCCCCCGTGCTTACGCAAATTGTGGCCAACGATAAGCTCTACGCCGAATTCAATGTTGATGAAGCCAATTACATCCAGTTTGTGCGCAACACCAAAAATCAGAACGTGATGCCGGTGGAACTGACCCTCGCCAGCAATGCCGATGTGGTTTACCAGGGCAATATCTACGCTTTTGACAACCGCCTGGATACCACCAGCGGCACCATCCGCGCCCGCGCCATTTTCGAAAATGCCGACGGAGCCTTGACCGCGGGCATGTTCGCCAATGTGCGCCTCGGCTCTGCCGAAAAAACCTCGGCACTGCTGGTGCCGGATCGCGCCATAGGCACCAACCAAAGCAAGAAATTCGTGCTGGTGGTCGATGAAAAAAATATTGCCAACTACCGCGAAGTTTCCCTGGGTGAACATCACGCGGGACAGCGCGTGCTGCTGAGCGGCGTCAATCCGGGCGAGAGAGTGATAGTCAACGGCCTGTCGCATGTGCGCCCCAATACCGCCGTCAATCCCACAGTTAAACCGGCAGGCGAACTGACCAATCTCGCCGCCAATTAATTTGCAATCTAGCAGTCCTGCCAAGATGGTTTTAACACAGCCATCTTCGCATTAAAAAATATCTCCAGCCGCTTTTTCGCTGTCGCCGACAGCAAGGGATTATCATGAATATCTCAAAGTTTTTTGTGGATCGCCCCATCTTTGCCGGCGTTATTTCCATACTGATTTTTATTGCCGGTTTTCTCGCGATGTTCAAATTGCCCATCGCCGAATACCCCGATGTCACGCCGCCCTCGGTGGTAGTCAACGCCTCCTATCCCGGTGCAAACCCCAAGGTGATTGCCGAGACAGTCGCCACGCCCCTGGAAGAACAGTTGAGCGGCACCGAGAATATGCTCTATATGTTTTCCCAGGCAACCACCGATGGCCGCCTGACACTGACCGTGACCTTCAAGATAGGCACCAATCCGGATCTCGCCCAGCAGATGGTGCAGAACCGCGTTTCCCAGGCATTGCCGCGCCTGCCCGATGTCACCCGGCAGAGCGGTGTCACTGTGGTGAAAAGCTCTCCCGACCTGACCATGGTGGTGCATTTGATATCGCCGGACAAAAGTTACGATGAACTCTATCTGCGCAACTATGCCGTGCTCAACGTAAAGGATGAACTCGCCAAAATTTCCGGCGTGGGTATGGTGAGATTATTTGGCTCTGGCGACTACGCCATGCGCATCTGGCTCAATCCGGAAAAAATTGCCGAAAAAGGTTTGACCGCAAGCGATGTCACCAATGCCATTCGCGAGCAAAACGTGCAGGTGGCCGCAGGTATGATTGGCGGTGCGCCCATCAGCAATGAAATTGAAGTGCAATTGCCGGTGAACGCCAAAGGCCGTTTGAATAATCCAGAAGAATTTGGCGAGATTATTATTCGCGCGGGCAGCACTGGCGAAATCACTCGCTTGAAAGACGTAGCACGCGTTGAATTGGGTTCGGCCGAATTCAACTTGAACTCCATGCTCGACAACCAGCCCGCCGTTGCCATTCCAATTTTCCAGGCACCCGGCGCCAATGCCATACAGATCTCCGATGCCGTGCGCAAAACCATGGCGGAATTAAAGCAGCGTTTTCCTGCGGGCGTGGATTACCAAGTGGTTTATGACCCCACCATCTTTGTAAAAAGTTCGATCAAAGCGGTAATCAAAACGCTGGCGGAAGCTCTCGCCCTGGTTGTTGTAGTGGTGATTTTATTTTTGCAGACCTGGCGCGCGTCGATTATCCCACTGCTGGCAGTACCGGTTTCTATAGTCGGCACCTTTGCCATGATGTGGGCATTCGGGTTTTCCATCAATACACTCTCGCTGTTCGGCCTGGTTCTGGCAATTGGTATTGTGGTGGACGATGCAATTGTGGTGGTGGAAAATGTTGAGCGCAATATCGAAGACGGGCTCTCGCCGCTGGAGGCAACCTACAAGGCCATGCGCGAAGTGAGCGGCCCGATTATTGCCATCTCACTGACCCTGGTTGCCGTGTTTGTACCTATCGCCTTTGTCAGTGGCCTGACCGGGCAATTCTATAAACAATTTGCCTTGACCATCGCCATATCCGCCGTGATATCCGCGATCAACTCGTTAACGCTCAGCCCGGCACTGGCTGCACTGCTGTTGAAAAGCCACTCATCGCCAAAAGATAAATTGACACTGGTCATGGATAAGGTATTCGGCCGCTTCTTCGCCTGGTTCAATCGCAGCTTCTCGCGCTCGTCGGGCGCCTATTCCACCAAGGTAGGCAAGCTGCTCGCACGCAAAGGCACTGCACTCGGTGTTTACGCGGTACTGCTGGGCATTACTGCCGTGGGTTTCCATATTATTCCCAAAGGCTTTGTGCCGCCGCAGGACAAGCAGTACCTGATTGGCTTCGCGCAACTGCCCGATGGCGCAACCCTGGAGCGCACCAAGAAAGTGATCAGCGAAATGGGAGCCATAGGTCTCGCCGAAGCGGGTGTGGAAAATGCTGTGCAGTTTCCCGGCCTGAGCATCAATGGTTTTACCAACAGCTCCAGCGCCGGCATTGTATTTTTACCCTTGAAACCTTTTGCCGAGCGACAAGGTGAGGAACTTTCAGCGGCTGCCATTGCGAAAAAACTGCAAATGAAATTTGCCGGTATCGAAGAGGCCTTTATCGCCATATTCCCACCGCCTCCCGTGCGCGGACTGGGCACCACCGGTGGTTTTAAATTGCAGATTGAAGATCGCGCCGGTCTCGGCTATGAAAAGCTCGCCGAGGTTGTCCAGCAAGTGCAGCAGAAAGCCGCACAGCGGCCTGAGCTGGTGGGTGTTTTCTCCAACTATAAAATCAACGTGCCGCAACTCTATGCCGATGTGGATCGCACCAAGGCAAAACAGCTGGGGCTCAACATCAAAGATATTTTTGACACTATGCAAATCTATCTGGGATCACTCTATGTCAACGACTTCAACCAATTCGGCCGCACCTACCAGGTGATTGCGCAGGCAGACAGCGAGTTCCGCAACACCCCCGGCAACGCGCTGAATTTAAAAGTGCGCAACCAGCAGGGTGAAATGGTACCGCTCGCCTCGGTATTGCGACTGCAGGAAAGTTACGGCCCGGAGAGTGCGGCCCACTACAACGGCTACCTCGCCGCCGATATCAATGGCAATGCCGCGCCCGGCTATTCCAGCGGCCAGGCCCAGGATGCCATCAGCGAAATTCTGGCGGAGACACTGCCTGCGGGCATTGCCTTTGAATGGACCGACCTGACCTATCAGGAAGTACTTGCCGGCAATACCGCGATCTATATTTTGCCACTGTGCTTGCTGCTGGTGTTCTTGGTATTGGCCGCCCAGTATGAAAGCCTGGCGCTGCCCATGGTGGTGGTATTGATTGTTCCCCTGTCGATCTTATCTGCCCTCTTCGGTGTATGGGTCACGCGCGGCGACAACAATATCTTTACCCAGATCAGCCTGTTTGTACTCGCGGGTCTCGCCAGTAAAAATGCGATCCTGATTGTGGAGTTTGCGCGTGAATTGGAGCAGCGCGGCATGCAGACTTATCAGGCGGCCATTACTGCAAGCCGCATGCGTCTGCGCCCGATACTTATGACATCCTTCGCATTTATTATGGGAGTTCTGCCGATGGTATTCTCCACCGGTGCCGGTGCGGAGATGCGCAGTGTGATGGGGATAGCGGTATTCGCCGGTATGCTGGGCGTTACTTTCTTTGGTCTGTTCTTTACACCGGTATTTTATGTGCTGCTGCGCAGGCTGGAAGGCAACCGCAGCTACCAGTTGCCGGGCAGCGATGGCACCATGAGCCTGGAAGAGCAGAATACTGCAATACAGAATTTCAGAACTCATGCATAGCTGAAATTTGCTTTTCCCAAAAACAAAAACGGCGAACCTCAAATAAGGTTCGCCGTTTTTGTTTAGCAGCCCACACCACTCTAGT
>DATMSP010000040.1:0-38736 GCA_035565295.1 Cellvibrio sp.
GAAAATGATGCGGGCGGAGAATATATTTTTAATGAAAAAGGCCAGGATTTTTTTAATGGCTCTATGCAGGTCTATAGAAGTAAAATTTCTTCCTTGGTGGATGAACAGGATTGCCTAAAGATAATTAATGATTATCTGGGAACTTGGCGTATGAGCCATTTGTATGTGGCTGCAGTGCCGGAGGCAGAGTTGCCGCAAACCAACATAAAATCCGAAAAAGCAGTTGTAAAACCCAAGCCTTTAGTGAAAATGGAATTTATTACACCTGCAACGGTTTATCTGAGGCTGCCAAATTTCAAAAGTTATAATAAGAGCGAGTTGAGTAAGCTCCTCTCCTTGAATATGGAGAAGCTTTTGTTGGTCAAAAATTGGATTATTGATGTTCGCGGCAATGGTGGTGGCAATGATTCATCCTATTATCCAATCTTGCCATGGGTATTGACCAATGAAACCCTCAGTGTCAGCGCAAGCTGGTTTGTCACCCAAGAAAATATTCAAGCGCAAAAAAATATTTGTAATAGAAGTCGATCACTGGAAGACGATTGTGATAAAAAAGTTAAGGTAATCACTGATCGAATGAAAACGGTTGAGTTCGGTAAGTTTGTGGGCCAGTATCAGTCTGGCGACATATCCTTCTCTCCTCCTGTTGATCATCCCAAGGCAGAAAGGGTCGCACTATTGATAGATGGTAAATGCGCGAGCTCTTGCGAAGAGTTCGTTTTGCTTTTGCGACAAAGCTTTAATGTGAAGCTTATTGGGCAAAAAACAGCGGGAGCATTGGACTACTCCAATCTTCGCCCATATTTGCTGCCATCAGGTAAGCGAGAACTTTGGTATGCCACCTCGCGCTCTAACAGGCTTCCTTATTTTCCCGTTGACAACCATGGGATTCCCGCTGATATCTATCTCCCTCCAGATGGCAAAGAAGGCGACCCATTTGCGTTGGTTGGCAAAGTGACAAAGTGGATAGAGGGAGGCAGCCTGGCTGCGGGGAAGTAAAGATTAAAACTGATTTTATTGAATAAGTATATTAGTCATTCTCGGCAGGCATTATTAATGTAGTAAGACATTTCAAGCTTCCCCATCTATTGCGGCAACCCAGGAAATGAATGTGAAAGATCGAGTTTATCAATGGATAGATGCTAATCAAGCTAGTGATTGGAAATGTAAACATATCCAAAAAGCGATAGAGTTTCTTGAAGATCGTGGAAACAGCATCCAGAAGATGGGCCTGGTTAATTATCGCTCTCCCGAAGCGTTTTTCTTTCTAGGGAAACCTATTAATACCGAAGAGCTTGAATTATTGATGCAGGCAGGTGAGAGTCTTTCATTCAGGCGCAATAAATTGACAGAGGTTTTGGCTGTCGCCTGTGAAAAAGACTATGTAACCTTAATTTACGAACCATAAAGCCTATTGTTAAAGAAGCATAACTGACAATGGCTATTTCAGGGCGGGCTTGGGTAAAATGTAACTTTGCCCCCTTTCCTAAACGGTTATTGTTTATAGATCCCCATCTCAGGAGTCAGTTGTTATATGAAAGTGATATCAGCGTTTATCAAAATGGTTTTTTGTGCCCTGCTTATGTTGAGCCTACAAGCCTGTACTTCTATGGATATTGATAGTGCACAGCCCATATCCATTCCGCAGAACCTAACCAAACAGGAAGTTAAGCTGGCAATACTTTCGGCCGTGTATCCCGAAAAGGCCCCCCGTGAATGGACACCGGCAGAACAAATGGCTGACAGCGCCTTAAATGCACTCTTGGGTTACTCCTATGGTAGAAATTCCAGGGGGCATTGGTTTGTGGAAGAGATTAGGGAGAACTCAGTGCTTATCGGGTTTGAAAATCGTGGCTACTACTTTAGAACGGAATACATTATTGAAAGCACGCAAATTATTCAAAAAATAGACGGTAGTCGTGGGCTTGAGCAATCGAAAAACTCTATCCACAAATCTGTGTTCAGATGGCTTGGGGCCCTGGAATCAAAAACCCGGGCAAGCATGGGTAATCTTTCTGCAATGAAATATGCCGCTCAGCACAAATAGACAATACAGTTAAAGGGGCCGCCTTTGTGGCCCCTTTAAATTGCCCCTCGTCCTTAGAGAGATAAATGATACTTATTGGCAGGAGCGCTGTAGTCACTTGGGCAAAAGCTGAAATTTTTTCGGATTGGGATGGAAAATATAAGGAGGTAAAATTAGGCTTTCATCATTGCTGGATACCTGCCCGTTTGCGATGGGCATTGATACAGGAGATTACACTCAACGCGACAAATAAAAAGGCGATGGTTTCCAGTTGAGTAGGAAAACGCTGCTCCCACAAAAAACCATAAATCAGTGCAAAAAGGGTTTCAAACACAATCATTTGCCCTGCCAGCGTCAATGGCAGAAGCCGGCTCATTTTATTCCAGAGTGTGTTGCCCAGCAGTGACGCCAGCAAACCCACTCCTACACATACCCCTGCGAAATATATCCACTCTGTGTTTTCATGAGGAGTTGTGGCAAGGGCCAGGCCTATAGGTAGAAGGATAAGAGCTTGCACTCCCGTTGCTATGCCCACCAGCAGATTCCAGTTGTGAATGGATATGGTGTTGAGGCGGCTGAGCCAGCGGCTGTTGCTCACTGCGTAGCTGGTCCATGAAATAAGTGCGCCTATGGCGCAGCAGAGTCCAGCAATTTGCACGCTGATGGCTTCGCCCGAAGGGTTTGCCAGAGCTTGCCAGCCTATGCAGATTGTGCCAATCGTGCAGAACAGCAGCGAAGGAGCAAGTCGGCGCAATGGGACCGCATTGCGTTCTCTGCTGCCGATAATGGTCACTGCGACCGGCAGGAAGCCAATGATAAGAGAGGTCATGGCAATACCTCCCAAGTGTACAGCGCTGGCTAGCAATAGGTAGTAAAGCGTGTTGCCGGTGAAGGCAAGCCAACCGAGCGCTAGCCAGGTTTTTAGCCCGAGCTTGCCAGGCAGTTTGCGCCAATAGGGGAGGAGTAAAAGAAGTGAGATGGCTCCATAGGCAAGGTAACGTCCTATTGTCAGTTGCAGGGGAGAAAAGTTGCGCACCAATTCAGGTGCGAGGAATACAAGCCCCCAGAGTGCACCTGCGCCCATACCGCAGATGATACCGGCCCATGTTGAACTGGATTTGGATTGAGAGAGCAACCTTTATCACCATCTTGAGCAAAATGTAATTCAATAGTGAATAATATCATTATTGAATGAGTTTCGATGGTGACTTCTCGGTCTCAGTGCAAAAGATAACCACCCGACAATACAGGGCCGGTGGTGCGAGCTGGGGTCAAAGCCAACGAAAGAACTTGCCAGCCCTGTGAATGGCTGGCAAGAACCCGTGTTAAAGACTGATCAGCAGTGAGTAGTTTTGGCCACTGTTGCTGTCCCAGTAAACATTGCCATTCACTGTGTAGCGCAGGGCGTATTTAATGGTCACACTGGAACCACCAGCCTGGCTGCGACCGGTAATATAGTTAGTCCAGCCACCTATATAGTAGGAATCCAGACGGCCCAGGGGATTGAAGTCTATTCCCCATACTTCGTAGCCGTTTGCCTGGGTATACTCATAACTCAGGTTGGTTGTTTGCGAAGTAAACCAGTCATTGTCAGTCCAGACCAGGGTGACCTCTTTGGTGGGGCTCAGGTTTTCGACGGTAGCATCCACCCAAAAGCCTTTTGTCTCCCAATAGGCTGGGGTGGTGCCACTCGCCACTTTCCAGCTGCCATGGTCTTTCTTCGCCACTTGGGCGGCAGAGCTTGCGTTAGCAAATCCCACGAGCAATGACACCAGCATGGTTGCCATCATTAGCTTTTTGCCAAGGTAAGCGTTTATCAGTGATTTCATAACAATTCTCCTAATAGTATGATTAATGACATTGATATAAAAAATGCTCAAAAGCTAAAAGGCCCAGCGATCTGTAAAAAAGGCTATGCGCTTTATGGCTTCCAAGTGTGCCTCCATAATCAGGCACGACCGGAATACTAAAATAAATTTCTTAAAAATCATTAAGTGGACAATCAAGTTTCCATCAACTTAATATTGATAAAATATTTAATTAAAAATCAAAAGGTTATATTTATTTATATTGAAATTTGATTTGTTTTTTTGTTTCTGGCCGTTATTTTTCTGCTTGAATTTTGAACGGATGATCTTTTGATCAATGCTGTCGTTGAGACTTGCGAGTTTAGTTGTGGTTAAATTGTCAGGCTTTGTCAGGTAAATGTTATCTTGTCCCTGATTTTTGTAAGGCTATATATGTTCCCTCTGTACAAGGACTTTCAGGTAGAGCAATGACCCCCCTAGAATTTGTAAAGTATTTAGGATTTTCCCCCACTGATCCTTTCTGGACCTTCCATATAATCTGGAGCACAATCCCTCCCAAAAATTGGATTGTGGCGAGAAACAAACTTCAGCCGCAAGATACTACTTTGGTGCTCAACCTTAATAACAGCTACTGGATGCTGGACCTCTGCCGGCGAGATCATCTTTTTACGACGCAGTGGCGCGAGTACGGAATATCGGTAGACTCGCAACAATTGCGTTACAGGCACAGGATGCGCTGGCCGGCTATTAGCTCCCCTATGGAAGTTGTCAGCGCTATCTCTGAGTTGGAGAAATTGTTGGAAATAAGGTTTGTAGAGGAAGTTGATTTTTACGGGACACTCTCGCTTTTGTTAAAAAATGAAGATTTTAATCAAAAGCCTTTGACTAGCTGGCTGCAGCGCAGAGTTTGATGGGGGCCACCAGTGCGGCAACCGCCATTTCTGACTGGCTCGAACAGTCTTTCCCTGTCTGGGGCTTAACAAAAAAAGGAAATACCATTGGATACTGAAGTATTTATTGCAAGCTCTGATGAAGATATCAACTCCGCTTTTCCCGCATTTAAAGAGCTGAGGCCAGCCTTGGAATATGACAATTTTCTAAGCCAGGTGAGAAGGCAAGAGGCTCAATCCTATAACATTCTTGTGCTTCGTCACCAGGGTATCATCAAAAGCGCGGCAGGCTTTAGGGTCTGTGAGTTTTTGGCCTGGGGAAGGGTGCTTTATATTGATGATCTTACCACCTTGCAAGAGGCCAGGGGCCAGGGGTTTGCCAGTGAGTTGCTGGATTGGCTGATCGATCACGCCAAAAGTTCCGGTTGTGCCTCTGTACATTTGGATTCGGGGTATGCCCGTTATGCGGCACACAGAGTCTACCTACAGAAAGGTTTTCAGCTCAATGCGCATCATTTTGCTTTAGCATTTTGAAAAAATAATGTCGTGGTTGGCCTGCGCGGGCTTTTCGCGGCTTGTTTCAACAGGTTCATTTGCATAAAAATGTAAAAAACGGCCTCCAGGGAGAGGCCGAAACGCAGGGATAGTGTAAATTTATAAAATGTGTAAAGGTTTTAATTCAGTCTGACAACTTGCTGGAAAACTATCCTTGTTGCTACTGCGGTTTGGCCCCAGTGAAAACATTTTCCATTCATCTGTCAGTTAGCTTGCCGCACGCAATTTCTTGGCTGCTGCAACCATATTGGTGAGCGCAGGGATCACTTCCTTCCACTGGCGGGTTTTCAGGCCGCAGTCGGGGTTGACCCAGAGGCGCTCTGCAGGCACACGCTCTGCCGCTTTCTTCATAAGTTGCACTATATGTTCTTCGCTCGGAATATTGGGCGAGTGAATGTCATACACGCCTGGGCCGATTTCATTGGGATACTTGAAGTTATCAAAGGCATCCAGCAATTCCATATCGGAGCGCGAGGTTTCTATAGTGATAACATCGGCATCCATATCTGCGATTGAGGCGATAATATCGTTGAATTCCGAATAGCACATATGGGTGTGGATTTGGGTTTCATCGGCAACACCATTGGCGGTTATGCGGAAGGACTCTATCGCCCAGGCCAGATATTCTTGCCATTGCGCTTTGCGCAGCGGCAAGCCTTCACGCAATGCGGCTTCGTCAATTTGAATAACGCGCACACCGGCTTTTTCCAGGTCCAGCACTTCTTGGCGAATGGCCAGGGCCAATTGATAACAGGAAACAGAGCGCGGCTGGTCGTCGCGCACAAACGACCAGTTGAGGATAGTTACCGGGCCGGTGAGCATGCCTTTCATGGGCTTGTCGGTGAGTGACTGCGCGTATTGGGTCCACTCGACAGTCATGGCTCTTGGGCGGCTGATATCGCCGAACAGAATGGGAGGTTTGACGCAGCGCGAGCCATAAGACTGCACCCAGCCAAATTGGCTGAAGGCATAGCCTTCGAGTTGTTCGCCAAAGTATTCCACCATGTCATTGCGCTCTGCCTCTCCGTGAACCAAGACATCCAGCTCCAGCGCTTCCTGCTCGCGAACGCTGCGCGCGATTTCTGCGCGCATGGCATTCCGGTAAGCCCCTTCGCCGATTTCGCCGCTTTTGAATTGGCCGCGCGCCTGACGGATCTCTGCGGTTTGCGGGAATGAACCAATGGTGGTGGTTGGATAAGCGGGCAGGTTCAAGAGTGCAGATTGTTTGCTTGCGCGCTCTACATAAGGGCTCTTGCGCTGTCCTAGTTGAGGATGCAATTGTGCTATGGCTGCTTTGACCGCAGGGTTGTTGACGCGCGGCGAATTGCGGCGGGCTTTTATCGCGGCAAGGTTTTCTGCCAATTCATTTTTAACGGCATCGCGACCTTGTTTTAAGGCAACGGATACTATGTGCAACTCATCCAGTTTTTGCAGGGCAAAGGCCAGCCAGGATTTAATTTCAGCATCGAGTTTCTGCTCGCTGTCGAGATCGACGGGCACATGCAGCAGTGAGCAGGAAGGGGCAAGCCAGAGGCGCTCGCCCAGTGCGGTGGCAAAGGGCTGCAGCCACGCCAGCAGTTTATTGAGATCGGTTTTCCAAATATTGCGGCCATTGATAACACCGAGTGAAACGACACGGGTGGCTGGCAGTTGCGCGATCAATGCTTCCACTTCTTCGCGCGCGTTGATCGCATCGAGGTGTACACCTTGCACAGGCAAGCTGGCAAGGGTGGTGAGGTTGTCCTGCAGTTGGCCGAAATAGGTGACCAGCAAAAGTTTTACCTTGCCGGTATTCAGTGCGGCATAGGCGGTTTTGAATGCGTCTTTCCAGGTGCTATCCAGTTCTGTGACGAGAATGGGTTCGTCAATTTGCACCCACTCCACACCCTGGGCTGCCAGGGTATTCAGCAGCTCAACATACACGGGAAGCAAACTTGCGAGCAGCGCCAGTCTGTCGGAGTTGTCCTTGGCTTTGCCAATGGCCAGATAGGTCACTGGGCCGAGAATAACGGGCTTGGCATTAACACCTTGCGCTTTGGCTTCTGCCAGTTGTTCCAGCAGGCGCGAGGCGTCGAGTTTGAACTGAGTGCTGGCGGTAAATTCGGGCACAATGTAGTGGTAGTTGGTATCGAACCATTTGGTCATCTCACCGGCGGCCACGCCGCTGCAGCAGTGGGCATGGGCTTCAGCTGTTTCGGAAGAGCGGCCGCGGGCAACGCGGAAGTAATTGTCCAGGGCGTCGCCGTGGAAATCGCGCACCCGTTCGGGCAGGTTACCCAGGGTGAAGCTGGTGTCCAGTACCTGGTCATAGAAGGAAAAGTCGCCCACAGGTACCAGGTCCAGCTTTGCCTGCTTTTGCCAGTGACGCTGACGCAGCTCGGCACCCAATGCCTTGAGTTGATCGCGGGATGATTGTCCCTTCCAGTAGGATTCCAACGCGAATTTTAATTCCCGCTTGGCGCCAATACGCGGAAAGCCGAGATTATGGATAAGTGTCATAAGAATGCCTTTTTTTAACGAGTGGTCATAGAAAAGCTATCTTAGGTCTGTTTATTTATGATTTAAAATGGTATTTTTTCAGAAACTCATTAATTTAATTCATGAAAACTATGATTGAACGTATGCATTTAGCAGTAGTGCGCGAGGTGGAGCGGCAGGGGTCGCTGACGGCGGCAGCTCAGGTGTTGTGCCTGACCCAATCGGCGCTCAGTCACACTATTAAAAAACTGGAACAGAACCTGGGTGTGGAGATATGGCTGCGCGAAGGGCGCAGTCTCAAACTGACTCAGGCGGGGCAGTATTTGCTGGCGGTCGCCAATCGGGTGTTGCCGCAATTGGAGCACGCCCAGGAGCGCATGCGCCAATATGCCAAGGGCGAGCGGGGTACACTGCGGATTGGCATGGAGTGTCATCCCTGTTATCAGTGGCTGCTCAAACTGGTTTCGCCCTTTCTGTCGGCCTGGCCGGAGGTGGATGTGGATGTTAAACAGAAATTCCAGTTCGGCGGCATAGGGGCTTTATTTGGCTATGAAATTGATCTGCTTGTCACGCCCGATCCTCTGCACAAGCCTGGTTTGCGCTTTGAGCCTGTATTCGATTATGAGCAGGTCTTGGTGGTGAGTGGCAAGCATCCTCTCGCGGGGAGCGAATATATTGAGCCGTCGCAATTAAGTAGCGAGGTATTGATTACCTATCCGGTAACTATAGAGCGCCTGGATATCTATAACCAGTTTCTCTCGCCTGCCGGCATCAGCCCCAAGCGTCACAAACCTATTGAAACCACCGATATCATGCTGCAGATGGTAGCCAGTGGCCGGGGAGTGACTGCGCTGCCGCGCTGGCTGGTGCAGGAGCATGCGAGCAGACTGGATATAGTTCCCATCCGCCTGGGCGAGCAGGGCATCAACAAACATATTTATCTCGGTGTGCGCGAGGCGGATATGGAAATTGATTATCTGCAGGCTTTTGTTGAATTGGCTCGCCAGTTTCACAATGCAAAGCAGTGAGAAAATGTGAATGGCGCTGGGCAATGGTTGAGATATGTTTTAGTGGAGTGTATTTAAGGCAATGCGCTCTTGAATGGCAACCGGTGTAAATGCTGGCTTTGATGGTGATGGGTAAGTGCTAAGTGCGGATGTCTATGCCTATCGAGAGAAACTTGATGGGGTTCATGGGCTTGGCAAAGTGCTCATCGAAGCCGGCTTGCAGAACTGCTTTGCGCATGGACTCCTGTCCATAGCCTGTGACTGCCACCAGTAAAAACTCTTCCTGGTTGGGCAGTGCGCGCAGTTGTTTGGCGATCTCAAATCCACTGGAGTCGGGCAGGCCTATATCCAGCAGGATAATTTGCGGTTTGAAAGCCGCTGCAACTTCAATGGCCTGCTCGCCGGTGTAAGCCGTTTCCACTGTGTGGCCTGCAACCCTCAGCCACTGTGCCAGAGAGTCAGTCACATCGACATAATCGTCAATGATAAGAATCCGCTTTTTTTCCTGTTGCTGCGGAAAAGGGGAAACTTGTGCCTCTAGACTCTTGGGTATCATGGTTTTCTCGAAGCCGTATTGGAGCTGAACAGGATATTACAGCCTGAGCATAACCGTCTAGCTTATATTTCCTCAGTCAGGGCATTTCTGCAGAATTTAGGTTAATGGCGGCGCCTCAACACAGGCGCTGTCAGGTTAAATGCATTAATGGTGATTTTAAAGGCCGGCTGGCGTTCTTCGCTTGGGGCTCGACAATGATTGAACCGCCTGATGTCCTCGTCTTAAGTGGCTATTTCCTGTGCGACTTGTGTCTGCCGGGAGCGGTTTGCAGATGGGCGCAGAGGGTTTATCGGGTGAAAAATGAAATGCGCTAACTGATAGTCATTTTTTCGCAAATGTTTGGGGTAGCATAGCGACTGGCCAATGCAGTTATGGATCGTCGTTTAGGCTTTGCCGTTCAAGCTGCCGGTGCAGACAGCTAAATTTGCTTTAGCTGTTAAATTTCTGGGAGTCAGTGTCGATTGGCATGCGCAGGGCTCGCAGGGATTGGCCAGTGTTCTTATTCAAGCTAAACCCGTGTTATCCGCTCGGCAGAAGTGTTTAAGGATTACAAAAACCTCAATATTAAGGATCAATAATGTTCAACAAGATATTCGTCATAGCCCTATTGGCCACCAGTATTTCAGCCTGTTCTTCCCTGCAAAGGAATACGACCGCCAGCGGCATTCACCACAACAAAACCACAGAATTCGAAACCCTGCTCAAGAAAGGTGCTGCCAGCGCCCAATACGAGCTTGGTGTTGACTATGACTTGGGGAGGCAAGTGCCCCAGGACTATAGCAAGGCGTTAATACTTTACAGCAAAGCGGCCGAGGCGGGATTCGCGCCGGCACAATACAATCTGGCCATTCTCTATCATTTGGGGCGCGGTGTTGCTCAGGATTACTCGCGGGCGGCAACCTTGTACGCTAAGTCTGCAGAGCAGGGATTCGCACCGGCGCAGCACAACCTCGCCAAGTTGTATGTGAGTGGCAATGGTCTGGCGAGCGATGATCAGCAAGCGTTTAACTGGTTTGCCAAGGCTGCGGAGCAGGGCTTTTTCGCGGCGCAATTTGAATTGGCCGAAATCTATTTCAATGGCCGCAACAGGCCGCGCGACCCCAGGCTGGCAATAGACTGGTATCGCAAAGCTGCCGAGCAGGGGCAAGCCAATGCACAGCTTGCGCTGGGTGGAATCTATTACAAGGGACAAGATACGCCTCGGGATTTTGCCCAGGCCGCTTTTTGGTGGAACAAGGCTGCCTTGCAGGGCGATGCCAATGCCCAGTTTAATCTGGGGGTTTTATATAAAGATGGGCAGGGTGTGAAGCAGGATTTCAGCACAGCCATGTCCTGGTTTTTGAAGGCGGCTGAGCAAGGCAATGTCCCTGCTTTGTCAAACATTGGTTATTTATATGAAAAAGGCAAGGGCGTTGCCAAGGATAACCGCCAGGCGATTGATTGGTACGGCAAGGCTTCTGCTCAAGGCAGTGGCATAGCTACTTTCAGGCTGGGTGCCATGTATGCCGAGGGCAGGGGAGTGACGCAAAATTATGTTGCAGCGGCTGATCTCTATATCAAAGCGGCTGAATCGCGCATTGCCGCGGCCCAGGTGGCGCTCGCACAACTTTACGAGAATGGCTTGGGGGTGCGCAGGGGGCAGGTGCAAGCCTATGCACTCTACAGTCTTGCTGCCACGACAGACACATCATCGGCGAAGGCTGCCCTCGGCTCGCGCAACCTGATTGCAAAAACCATGACGCCCGCACAAATTTCTGCGGCGAAAAACCTCGCCTCGGAGCTGGCCAAGCCCAATAATATCAAGCTCTCCCTGGCCAGCTCCGGCGCGGGTAAAACCCTTAAAAAGTAACTTCATCGCTATTGCGCAGCCCAACCCTGTTGAGAGGTTGGGCTGCAACAAAATTTAACCCGCCAGCCCCGACATCTGTGCAAACTGCTGCTCCAGCAATTTGGGATTCTGGCAAAATGCGCGATACATAGCCTGGGAAAATACATCGGGAAATATATCTTCCTGTCCATTTTCCAATCCCTTTAAAACGCAATCGACCACTTCGGCCGGATCGGCTTTTTCGCTGGCTCCCTCAGCCATGCGGGTATCCACCGGCCCTGGATAAACGCCTTGGACAAGGATATTGCTGTTGCGCAATTCAGCACGCAACCCCTGGATAAAAGAGTGCACCGCCGCCTTGGAAGCGGAATAGGGCCCCAGTGCCGGAAAGTTACTGATGCCGGCAATCGAGCTGATGTTGACGATCGCGGCGGCGCTGCTTGCGCGCAACACTGGCAGCAGGGCGTGGGTCAGGTTAAGGCTGCCAAAATAATTGGTAGCCATTTCTGTGCGGGCAATTTCCAGGCTGCCCTCGCCGGAAAAGCCACTACCCTGGGCCACGCCGGCGTTGTTGATCAATATATCCAAGTGTGTGATGGTGGCGGCAACTGAAGCTATCTCGCTGGCGTTGGTGATATCCAGTTGCATAGCCACCACCACTTCCGGTGCGCAGCTTGCCAGTGCCTGGGCATCACTCAGTTGACGCGCTGCAGCATAGATACGACTGGCACCGCGCGCTATCAATGCCTCGACAAAGGCTTTGCCAATGCCGCGATTGGAGCCAGTCACCAGCACGGTTTTTCCTTTCAATGCTAATTTCATACTATTTTCCTCTATGTTGTTGTTAATAATAGACCGGTCGTCTATAAAATAAAAACATCATTATGCTTGCGCCAGTCTGCTGGAATTCCTGGGTGATGCTTAACGGGTTTTTAAAAGGGATGAAAAATAAATGTGCAACAGATCGTGCAAGGGTGCTGCCGATTGCTGTAACTTCGCGCGCACCAGGCAGCCTTCCCAGCTCGAAAACAATACTTTTGCCAGCATATTGACATCGGCATCAGCTGCCAGGTCGCCTTGGGTCTTGGCCTCCGCAAGGCATTTGGCAATCAGCTTTTCAATGGTTTTGTAGTAGCCGAATATAGCTTTGCGCATGTCCGGGTGTTGAATGGCAAGTTCTTGCGCGAGATTGCCCAGCAGACAGTTGCAATCGTGAAAATTATTTTCAAAATAGTTGATCAGCATTGCGAAATAGCCGCGCAGGCGGGGAATTGCCTTGCCTGGGGTAGTCTGCAAATAATCCTGCAAATGCTTGCACAGGGTTTCACCGTAATTTTCAATAATGGCCAAACCCAATTCGTCCTTGCTTTTAAAGTAATGATAAAAAGATCCCTTGGGTACGCCCACCTCGTTCAATATCTCGGCAATACCGGTATTGTTAAAGCCCTTGGCCGCCATCAGTCGGGTGGCTTCGGCAATTAATCTGCTGCGAGTATTTTCTGTCATGTCAATATACTAGACCGGTCGCCTAGTGTTTTGCAAGCATTAGTTTGGAATGCAGTGAAGTAGGGATCTCTATGGCAGAGCGCACTTTTTATCCCCTTGCCTTGTTAATTCCGAATATAACTGGCTACACTGCACGCCTTCCAGTTCCTCAAGAAAAAATTGACTGGCATCAGTCTGGGGAGAGCGGTGTTACAGCTCCGGCAGGATTGCCGGTACGTTTTTTTCCTCTAACTATAAGAATTTAATATGCATCATTTTCAGGTAAAGCCGCTCAAGCAGGATTCCCTTGCCGAATTGCAGCGCAATATAGATCAAAAGACCAAGCCCCTCGGCGCCCTCGGCCAGCTCGAAGCCCTTGCCCTGCAGATTGCGCTTATTCAGCAGGCAGAAAAATTGCTTATCGAGAAACCACTGATGCTGGTATTTGCCGGCGACCACGGTATAGCCGAGGAGGGCGTAAGCATTGCGCCCAGCGCCGTGACCCGGCAGATGGTGCAGAATTTTCTCGCTGGCGGTGCGGCAATCAATTGCTTTTGCCGTGCTAACCATTTGCCATTAAAGGTAATTGATGCTGGTATTCAAACTGAAATTACTCCCACTCCGGATAATTTAATTGTGCAGCGGATTGCGGCGGGCACGCAGAATTTTTCGCGGCAGGCGGCCATGACGCGCGCGCAGGCAGAGCAGGCAATCCTCTTGGGTGCAGATCTGGCTCGGCGCGAAATAGCCGCAGGAAGCAATCTGCTGGCCTTTGGCGAAATGGGCATAGGCAACTCCAGCTCTGCTGCCGCGATACTCGCGGCACTCAGTCGCGCACCTGTGGAAACCTGTGTGGGATTGGGAACGGGCATCAACCGTGAACAGCTCGAAAAAAAAATCGCTTTGGTCAAGCGCGGCTTAGCTCGTCTCGACAAGGAAGCTGCAGATGATCCCATCGCTATATTGGCAGAGGTCGGCGGCTTTGAGATTGCGCAGATCTGCGGTGCCATGCTTGCCACTGCAGAGGCGGGAAAAATCATTGTGGTGGATGGCTTTATTGTCACGGCAGCGGCGCTGCTCTCGGCCAGTATCCAGCCTCATGCCCGCGCCTATATGATTTTTGCCCATCAATCTGAAGAGGCAGGGCATCAGTTGATGTTGCAGATGCTAAAAGCTAAACCGCTGCTCCATCTGGGTTTGCGTTTGGGCGAGGGAACCGGGGCCGCATTGGCTCTGCCCATCATAAAGGCCGCTGTAAGCTTTTATAACGATATGGCCACCTTTGCCAGCGCGGGTGTAACAGTGTGAGTTTTATTAAGCGCGAACTCAATTTGTTTTTGCTTGCACTGGGATTTTTCAGCCGCATTCCCATGCCGGCATGGCTGGTTTACTCACCCGAAGCCTTAAACAGTTCCAGTCGTTACTTTACCCTGGTTGGCTGGCTGTTGGGTGTGTTGGTTGCCGGTTGCTTTATGTTGGTCAATGCATTTTTTCCGCTTAATATCAGCTTGTGGCTGGCAATGCTGTTTAGCCTGTTGTTGACCGGCGCCTTTCACGAAGATGGCCTGGCTGATACTGCCGACGGTTTTGGTGGCGGTTTTAGCGTTGAAAAAAAATTGAGTATTATGAAAGACAGCCGCCTGGGCACTTATGGTGCGGCTGCCTTATTAATGACACTTGCGGGCAAATATTTATTGTTGCTGGAGGCTGCGAATATTCCGCTGGCCATTGTCATTGCTTACGCGTTGTCGCGCACTCTGGCCAGCAGTCTGATTTTTGATATGGATTATGTGGCCGATATAGAGATCAGCAAGAGCAAGCCCTTGGCCAACAGGCAATCACCGCAGGATTTATTTATTCTGCTGGCCTCAAGCCTTCCCGTTTTTCTGCTGTTGCATTGGAAAATAGCGCTGACCCTTTGCGCTGTCTTGCTGTTGGTGCGCTATGTTGCGCGATATTATTTTATTCGGCAGATCAAGGGTTACACCGGCGACTGCCTGGGTGCGGCGCAGCAGATTGCTGAATTGAGCATTTATGCTGTGTTGATTCTCTTCTCTATTCATGTGGGAATATTGCAATGATTAGTCTGGTGATTGGCGGTGCCCGCTCTGGCAAATCCGCGTTTGCCCAGACCTTGGCTGAGGGCAATAACAAGCCTGTTCTCTATGTGGCCACGGCAACTGCCTCTGATAACGAGATGGCTGAGCGCATTGCCCATCACCAGCGCAATCGCCCTTTGCACTGGCAGTTGCAGGAGCATCCGCTGGAATTGATTGCCGCTCTGGAGCGCGAGGCACAGCTGCCGCAAACCATTCTGGTGGATTGCCTGACCCTGTGGCTCAACAACCAATTATTCCATCACCCCGAGCAGGATTTTTCGCAGTTGGCCAGCGCGCTGGCCGGGGTGGCCAGCAGGGCGACTGCCGATATTATTTTTGTGGCCAATGAAGTGGGCCTTGGTATTATTCCGCTCGGCAATCTCAGCCGCCAGTTTGTCGATGAGGCAGGTCGCTTGAACCAGGCGCTGGCGAAGGTGGCCGACCAAGTGTTTTTTATTGCGGCGGGTTTACCCCTGACCTTGAAGGCGATTGCCAGTGACTAAAATATTTACCCTGCTGCGCCATGGTGAGGTGGCTGGCGATGCGGCTCTCTACGGCCACACCGATATACATTTAAGCGAGCAGGGTCGGCAGAATGTGCAGCGGGCAATTGCCTCTGTGCAACAGCAGTCCGCAATAGATTTCATTATTGCCTCACCGCTTGTGCGCTGTGCGCAGAGCGCGCGCGAGCTTGCTGTGCAATATGGTTTGCCCTTGCAATTGGATGAGCAGCTCAAGGAAATGCATTTTGGCGATTGGGATGGTGTTCCCTTTGATGCTTTGGCTGCGCAGTGGAACCATTTGGAAGTATTTTGGCGCAACCCCGCAGGGGCGCAACCGCCCAATGGTGAAAGCCTGGAAAATTTTGCAGTCAGGGTAATTGCCGCCTGGGAGAAATATTCTACTGCGGCCGGAGAGCAGCACTGCCTGATGTTGCTGCACGCTGGAGTGATACGTATTATTATTGCCCATATACTGCAACTGGATTGGCGCAACCCGGCACTTTACCAGCAATTGCAGATTAACTATGCCAGCAGCACACGCATTGAAATTGCCACTGGCCTGCCCGTGGTCAAATGGATTAATTTGCGCTGAGAGCCTGGCAAGCGTTTATAGTTAGATCCTCTGCTGCCCCTTTTCATACCGTCCTATTGTACTTTCGGAGAGATAAAGCAATATCTGCTGCCCGTTTAATTATTTTTATTGTAGTTTGCATCCAAATACCGAGCTGCCACGTATTACCTGTACAGAGAGGGGGCGGGAACCCTGCATGAAGTGCGCAGTTAATCGCCGCATCACTATCACTATAAAAAAGAGAATGCATCTATGGATGACGCTAATTCATTACATTTACGCTTGCTGAGCGCCACCGCCCAGGGGGATCGCGCGGCTTTTGCCGAGCTATACCGGCATCTGGGCGGGCGCCTTTATGCCATTAGCCTGCAGCTGCTGCGTCAGCGCGAGCTGGCCGAAGATGCCGTGCAAGAGGCGTTTGTGCGCATTTGGCACAATGCCGGGGAGTACCAGCAGGAAAAGGGGCTGGTATTGACCTGGATGATCAGCATAGTTCGCTACCGGGCACTGGATATACTGCGTGCAACCAAGCGGCGCAGAGAGCAGGCCGGCGGCCACAGCGAAGAGCCCATGGATGAGCGCGGGCCGGATGCCGAGTTGTTTGAGCAGCGCGACCGCGTACGTATTGATAACTGCATGGATCATTTGCAGCAGGACCAGCGTCAGGCAATCCAGTTGGCCTACTTCAAAGGCTTCACTCACCAGGAGGTCGGCACTTATCTGGGTACGCCCCTGGGTTCAGTGAAGAGCTGGATTCGCCGCGGTCTTGATCGCTTAAAAAGGTGCCTCGAATCATGAACTATCTGACTGACCCACTGCGCAATGCACTCGCTGCAGAATATGCACTCGGCACTTTGCAAGGGTCTGCGCGGATTCGCTTTCAGCGCTTGCTGATGCTGCACCCCAGTATGCGGCAAACCCTTTGGCGCTGGGAGAGCCATCTAAATACCCTGGGCGGTTCACTGCCGCCGCAGCCACTGCCGCCACAGCTCTGGTCGAAAATTGAAGCCGGGCTCGGTTTTACCGATACAGCGGCACCGCCAGATAATATTGTGAAATTCCCTGAAAGAGTTGTGCGCAACTGGCAGTGGCTTGCCAGCCTATCTGCCGCTGCTGCAATTATTTTTGCCGTGCTGCTGTTTATACCTCACTCCCTGCAGCAGGGTGTCGCACCTCAAGTTGCCATTGTGCAGAGCGAAAAAGCCCAGGCGCTATGGTTAATTGAGGTTACAGAAAAACATATTAGTGTACAGGCCACGGATAAGCTGCAACCACAGCCGGATCGCGATTATGAATTGTGGATCCTGGCCAAAGATGGTCGCGCGCCCATTTCTCTGGGGCTATTGCCCAAGCAGGGCAGGCTGGTGCTGAAGCGCGCGGATAGTATGGATAAGATTGACATAGCGGCACTGGCCGTGAGTCTTGAACCTCTTGGCGGTTCGCCCAATGGCCAGCCCACTACTGTATTGTTTACGGCAGAGTTGGTGAGCATTTAATTGTTAACAATAAAATGCTGTGCAGTGGCTGGATAAAAAATCACTAACCCGTACCAGACTGATAGAAATCAGCTTGGTACGGGTTAACTTCTGCGAATGCCTCTCTTTAAATCTCTTCTTTATATCTCCGCTCAACATCCCTGTTCAGTGCACGCTCTCTTTAGTGCGGTGCAACTCCCTGCTTATCTGTCCCCCCCTTTATTTTTCTCCTTATTAATTATTTTAAAAATAATTGCATCCAATTGTCTCTTTTCAGCGTTTACCGCTAAGTAACTTCTGAAAAAAATTGGCGAGGCAGCCAGCGCAAGTAATTTTGCAGAAGTTTCCCAGGCAAACCTCATTTATTAAGGAGCTAATCATGAAATTCAAGCAACTGATACTTATTATGGTCGGCATCAGTACAGGATGCATTGCCGACATGGCCTTGGCATCCAGTCATCGCGAAGCGCCGAACATCACACGTCTGCCCACAGTGGACTCTACCGACTTCTATGCTTTTAACAGTTACGAGCCGGGGCGCAGCGATTATGTCACCCTGATCGCCAACTATATTCCCCTGCAGGATGCCTACGGCGGCCCCAATTATTTTGCTATGGACCCGAGTGCGGTATACAGCATTCATATAGATAACAATGGCGACGCCATTGAAGATATAACCTTTGACTTCCGTTTCAGCCAGGCCCTGCCGGGCGGTGATGGCATAATGCTAAATATAGGCCCCAGTGGCAACAGCAAATCTATCGCAGTGCCTTTAAAAAATGTTGGCGGCATTTCTGCAAGCGATATGTCGGCGCTCAATTTTACTGAGAGTTACAATATTAAAGTGACGCAGGGAAATCGCCGAAATGCTATGCCTGCCGATATTGTCAAGGCTACAGATCAAGGAACCACCTTTACAAAACCCCTGGATTTTATCGGCACTAAAACGTTTTCTTCGGTACAGGCCTATGCCGCTTATGCGGACAGTTTTATTTACGATATCACTATCCCCTATTGCAGCACGAATGGCCGGGTTTTCGTTGGCCAGCGCAAAGATCCCTTTGTGGTCAATCTCGGCAAGACCTTTGACTTGGTGAGCTATGTTCCCATCGAAGGCGATAGTGCGCCGGGGGCAGGTGATAGCCAGGGATTTCCCGGCGGCATCAGGCAAGCGGCTGGCAATGACGAGCTGAGATATAAAAATATCACAGAGATAGCCTTGGAGATTCCCAAAAGCTGTTTAACCGGTTCGGGGAATGGCACCATCGGCAGCTGGACTACCGCAAGCTTGCCACAGGCGCGCATCCTCAATCCCAAGGCTTCCTTTAATAAGGCTGAAGTTAATGGCGGCGCTTTGACCCAGGTATCGCGCTTGGGCAATCCACTGGTCAATGAGCTGGTCATAGGCTTGAAGGATAAGGATCGTTTCTCTACTGCAGAACCTAAAAATGATGCGCAGTTTATCGATTATGTCACTCATCCATCTTTGCCGGAACTGCTGAATATTTTATTTAAAACGGCAGTGAATAGCACTCTGGGAGCCAACTTGCCCACCCTGGCGCCCACTAATTTCCCGCGCAATGATTTGGTTGCGGCTTTCCTCACAGGCTTTCCCGGTGTCAATCAACTGGCCAGGGTCACACCTTCGGAAATGTTGCGACTCAATACCGCCATAGCGGCGAAAGCAGCTGCGGAGCAATCGGCCTTTGGTGTTGCAGGTAATGACCTGGCGGGATTCCCCAATGGCCGCCGTCCCGGCGACGATGTAGTGGATATTGCCCTGCGCGTTGTAATGGGACGTCTCTGCTATCCCATTCCCGTCAATAGTGTGAATACCGATTTAGGCCTGTGTAAACCCGCTGATGCCAATGTCGGCAATGTGGCTTTCACCGATGGTGCGCCCACCAGTGCATCCATGATGAAAACCAGCTTCCCTTATCTGGCCGATCCCATTCCCGGTTCAAACTGAGGATCAAACCATGAATATCATCGATAAATATCTTTTTCCCTCTGTATTAATCTTTGTCTTGTTGTTGAGTGCCTGCAAGTCCGATGAAAAAAATCACGCTCCTGTTGCCTTCAATGCAAGTGTGACGGGGCAGGCGGATACGGAATTAAAAGGCCAATTGATGGCAAATGATAAAGAGGGTGATCGCTTGATTTTTTCCCTGGTCAGCCCGCCTGTCAAAGGCACCCTGACGATGAATGCCAATGGCAAATTTACCTACAAGCCAGAGGTAGACACGACAGGTACAGATCAATTTACTTTTAGCGTTTCTGATAAAACCCAGACTTCCAATGTTGCAACTGTGAATATCACTATCAGCGAGCTGGAACTGGCTTTTTCAAACTACAGTCGCCAGGTTTACAGCCAGGCTTCAGCTGCACAACCGCTGTCTGTGAATAGTCGCAATCTGCAGCAGGATGTTCTTGAGGAGACGGCTTACGATGATTTGTTGCAATAGTCTGCAAATGCGGTGAGGTCATTCAGGCTTTACCCCGTCATGGATGATGGGGCTTTTTAACAATAATGTTTGCAACTCTATTGATATCGCTATTTTGCGGGTGATAAGTATGAAAGCACAATGGCTATTATTTCTAACGGTATGTGGCTGCGGGTGTTTTGCTGGCGAAGCCTACAGTCCTACAGATCCTAATACCGTGATTGCGCATTGGCCTAGTTTGCAACAGGCACAAGTGGCTAAAAATCTGCGCCCCGGTGATCCCTCAACCTTGCTTGTACGGGCCAATCATTACTTGACCCTGGCAGCTATGCCCGGCCAATCGCGCTTATACGGCCAGGTGCAGGCACTACTCAAGCCTATGATCGAGAGCGGTAGCGACAATCCGCAACTATGGCTCATCTGGGCGCAGCTATTGCAACATCAGCATGCTTTTGCGCAGGCTTTGCAGGCCCTGGAGAAAGTGGCTGAGCGCGATCCCAATAATAGCGCGATGAATTTATTGGCTGCGCGCATTTATCTTATCCAGGATAAGCCGGCAATGGCTCGCCAGTCATGTCTGCGGCTTTTGGGGCACAGCGATCTGCTGACCACCAGCACTTGTGTGCTGGAAGTGACCAGTTATCCGCAGGAAACATTGATCGGCAACAATGAATTAAAACAGAGCTATGAGCATTTGCGCTTATTGGTCAGCCGCGAAGGCTTTCCAGCAGATGAGCGCGGCCCCTGGGTTGCGCAGGTATTGGCCGATATGGCTATGCGTCTGGGTATGCCTGAAGCTGCCGAGCAATGGCTTGCATCGCAATTGCATAAAGCCTCGGTAAATTATCTGGCGCAATGGGCCGATAGCCAATTTGCCCAAGGCAAGCCACAAGCGGTTATCCAGTATCTGACTGAGGTAGTCAACGCGGCCGGTGAAGTGGATGATCTCTTGTTGTTGCAATTGGCCCTGGCTGAAAAAAAATCTGGTGAAACCGCAGAGTTATTCTGGCAGACACAGTTAGCCGAGCGAGTGGCGTTGCGCGAGCAGCGGCAAGACCAGCAGCATGCCGATGAACTTGCCCGCTACTATCTGGAAATAAACCGCCAGCCGCAAAAAGCACTCTATTGGGCGCAGCTCCACTGGCAGAGTTCCCGCGAATCCAAGGACAGGGCGTTACTGGATGAGGCGCGCGCTGCGGTGGCTGGGCAGGTCTCCCTATTGCAGGGAGAGTCTCAGCAATGAACCGGATAAGAATGGATCGAATTATTTTCTTTCTAATTTTTTTTGCATCCTTCAGTCAGGCTCACCAATTAAGCACGGCTTATTTACAAGTGCGTATCAACAACACGGGTACCCTTGAAGGGGAATTGCAAGTGCGCCTCTACGATCTTGAGCGGGAACTTGCCTTGGATGCCGATGCGAATGGCCAGTTGCTCTGGGGCGAACTACAGGTGCGTGAAGTAGAGCTAAGTCTCTATCTCAACCACCACTTGCAGATTTCTCGCGCAGGCAAAGCCTGCAAACTTGCATTGCCAACGCCCTGGAAAATAGACAACCATTACAATGAAGGCTATTTGCTTCTGCCCCTGCGCGCGCAATGCGCATTGGCTGGCGATCTGCAAATTGCTTACAGCGCATTCTTTAGCAGCGATAACCAGCATAAATTATTGCTCACTGTTACCAGTGATAGCGCTAGGGATATTCAGGCGAATCGGGTTCTCTCTGCGCACCAGCCGCGCGTGACAATTGCCGCTGCAGATGGCAATTGCCTTGCCAGCCTGGTTGAATTCACCAGTGAAGGCATTACCCATATATGGCATGGCGCCGACCATATTTTATTTTTATGTTCACTGCTGCTTGGGGTGGTGCTGGTTAGGCGCGAAACCCAGTGGCATGCGAGACAGACAATTCGCGACATTATTGTTCAGTCGGTCTGGATAGTCACTGCATTTACCCTGGCTCACTCCATCACCCTGACAGCAACCGCACTGGATATTTTGCATCTGCCTAGTCGCTGGGTAGAAGTAGGTATAGCTCTCTCAGTGTTTTTTGCAGCAGTGAATAATATCTTTTCCGTGGTACTGCGCCTGGGCTGGCTAACCTTTTGTTTTGGTTTATTGCACGGAATGGGTTTTGCTGGGGCACTGGGTGAACTGGGTATCCCCGCCGATCAAAAAATACTGACAGTGCTTGCCTTTAACCTGGGAGTAGAGTTAGGTCAGATGACAATTGTGCTGGCGCTATTGCCTTTTTTGATCTGGGTGCGCAATAGTGTGCAGTACGCGCGCTACAGTTTTATGGGAGTATCTCTGGTGATTGCCTTGCTGGCTTTATCTTGGGTATTTCAGCGGACATTTATTTAAGGATTAAAATATCATGAATAAAAAAATAACAGCGGGCAGTTTTTTATTGTTTTCCCCCTGGGTCTTTGCCGATGGATTAAGCATCGATGAAATTACAGTCTATGGCAGGGGCGTGCCCTTAATAGGTCAGGCCATTTCCGCCTCAGAAGGTCGTATTTCGCAACAGGATATAGCCATTCGCCCGCTGTTGCGCACAGGCGAGATCCTGGAGTCTGTGCCCGGATTGGTTGCCACCCAGCACAGCGGTAGCGGCAAGGCCAACCAGTATTTTTTGCGCGGCTTCAATCTCGATCACGGCACGGATTTCGCAACCTTTGTCGATGCCATGCCAGTCAATATGCGCAGCCACGGCCATGGTCAGGGTTATACCGATTTAAATTTTATCATTCCTGAGTTGGTGAGCGGTATTCACTATAAAAAAGGCCCTTACTCAGCGGATGTAGGCGATTTTTCCGGTGCTGGCTCGGCAGACATTGCCACCACCAATACGGTGGGCAATAAAATTGCCCTAGGTTTAGGTGAGGATGATTTCTATCGGACCCTGGCGACCGGGCAGGCAGCGCTCGCCCAAGGTAATTTTATCTATGGGGTTGAATATCAAACCTACCAGGGGCCATGGGATGCTATTGCTGAAGACCTGAGCAAAAAGAATCTTTGGTTAAAGCAAGTGTGGAGTCGGGGGAAAGACGAATATGCATTGACACTGATGGCCTACGACAACAGCTGGAACTCAGCCGACCAAATTCCACAGCGCGCAGTGGAGCAGGGCTTGATTTCCTATCTGGGTTCCATTGATCCCAGTGTCGGCGGCGAGTCGAGTCGCTACAGTTTATCGGGCAATCTGCGGCGAGAGATAAATGAAGACACCAGGTTGCATGCGCATGTATATGGCATCCGCTATAAAATGAATCTGTGGTCCAACTTCAGCTATTTTACCGAGCCCGAAGGCGATCAATTTCAGCAGACAGATAATCGCAATCTCTACGGTGGAGATGCGGCTGTTACCCGGGTCACACATTTTGCCCATAGCGATATGCTCAATACCCTGGGCATGCAGCTGCGCTACGACGATATAGACAAGGTGGGGCTGCTGCATACTGCCAAGAGGACACTGCTCAATCCCATTCGCACGGATGCCGTGGCAGAATTAAGCAATAGCCTCTACTGGAAAAATACCCTGGCCCTGACACCTGCTTTACGCAGTTCGCTGGGCGCGCGCTATGATTATTTTTCTTTCTCTGTCACACCTTTAACAGCAGAGGATCTGGAATCGCTCGCCCATAATGGCGGCAGGCGCAGTGCCGCTATCACCACAGGTTCAGCGGCATTGATTTATACGCTCAATAAACAGCAGGAAATTTATACCAGTGTTGGTCAGGGGTTTCACAGCAATGATGCGCGCGGCGTGACTATTAAAAGTGATCCGCGCAACAGTGAACCGATAGCCTCTGTCGATCCATTGATAAAAACATTGGGTTACGAACTGGGCTGGCGCGGCAATTTTGCCGAAACCCTAAATACCTCTATTGCGCTCTGGCATCTGGCTATTGACTCTGAACTTATTTATGTTGGCGATGAGGGGATTACCGAGGATACAGGCATTGGCAGCTCGCGCGAAGGTGTGGAAGTAACTGCCTATTACCATCTTGCACCGACCTGGACCCTGGATATGGAGTATGCCTATACCCATGCACGATTCGACACAGAGCTTGATGGCTCGCGCTCGATTCCCGGTGCCTTGCGGCAGGTGCTGACCACAGGGATTAACTGGCAAGCCACCGACCAATTTTTTGCCGATCTGAAATGGCGGCACTTCGCCGGCTATCCCCTCGACTCCGGCGAAAGTGCGGAGGGCAGTGATTTGCTGAACCTGCGAATGGGCTATAAAGTTGACAGTCGATTAAAGCTTACGTTGGATATCCTCAATCTATTGAATTCAAAAGACCATGATGTCGAATACTTTTATCCATCGCAACTGGCCGGCGAGAGTGAACCGGTAGCAGATCACCACTATCATGCCTTCGAACCGCGCACTGCGAGGTTGTATCTGGAGTGGAAGTTTTTCTGATATTCAGAAAAATGGGCAAGCTATAGCTATCGTCTTGTTGGGTATATTTTCCTGTATTACTATAATTGATAGTAGTGAGGGTGAAGGTGACTTTTGAGTTGACAGGAGCGAAGTATGCCGCACAGGGCTCATTTATTTTCTCTTCGCATAGGTCATGCCTTGCGCGAGAGCTTTGCCCAGGGGGCTTATACAGGAGCGCATTTTAAAAAGGATTTATTGGCGGGATTGAGTGTTGGCATTATCGCCATTCCGCTGGCGATGGCCCTGGCGATTGCCAGTGGTGTCGCCCCTCAGTATGGCCTTTATTCAGCGGCCATCGCCGGCTTTATCATAGCCCTCACAGGTGGTTCACGCTTTAGCATCTCCGGGCCAACGGCGGCCTTTGTGGTAATCCTTTATCCCATTACCGAAAATTATGGCCTGGGTGGTTTGCTGCTGGCCAGTGTGATGGCGGGATTGATGCTGATTGCCATGGCGCTGTTGCGACTGGGGCGATTGATCGAATATATCCCCGAACCTGTGACTCTCGGTTTTACCGGCGGTATTGCCGTGGTCATAGCCACTCTGCAAATCAAGGATTTTTTCGGTTTGCCTATCGCCAGCCTGCCAGAAAGTTTCATTGAAAAAATTCACGTGTTGGCCTTGGCCATGGGCCAGTTGCACTGGCCGAGCCTGGCGGTGGCGGGGCTGACCTTGGCTGTGATGCTATTTTGGCCGCGTTTGAAAACAGCGATACCTGCGCACTTGCCTGCGGTAGTCTTGGGCGCTCTGGCGGCTTTGCTGTTAAATCATGCAGGTTTTTCTGTTGATACTATCCATTCCCGTTTTAGCTACACCGCTGCCGATGGCAGCCTGGTGCAGGGCATTCCCTCGCTGCTGCCGAGTTTTGCCTGGCCCTGGACGCAGGTTGGCGGCAAGGGCGAATCATTGCAATTGAGTTGGCAGCTGCTCAGGGATTTATTGCCCGCTGCTTTTGCGATTGCCATGCTCGGCGCTATTGAATCGCTGCTCTGTGCGGTAGTGCTGGATGGGATGAGCGGCAAACGCCACAGCGCCAACAGTGAGTTGCTGGGGCAGGGAATAGGCAATGTGGTTGCGCCATTTTTGGGCGGCATTACGGCAACAGCGGCTATAGCGCGCTCGGCAGCGAATTTTAAAGCCGGTGCACAATCGCCGGTGGCGGCTATGGTTCATGCGGTGGTAGTGTTGTTGGCTTTGGTGAGTTTTGCCTCATTGCTGGAGTATCTGCCCATGCCGGCCATGGCTGCACTGCTGCTGGTGGTTGCCTGGAATATGAGTGAGGCCCCTAAAAGCCTGCATCTGCTCGGTACTGCCCAGGCCAGCGATCGCTGGGTTTTCTTTTGCTGTTTTCTGCTTACGGTCATGTTTGATATGGTGATTGCCATTACGGTAGGTATTATGCTCGCGGCAATTTTATTTATGAAAAATATTGCCGATATGACGCGCGTCGTGGATATAGGCACTAACAGGCAATATGTCCCCAATGAACTACCGCAAGGCTGGCGCCTATTCAAAATTACCGGGCCTCTATTTTTTGCCGCAGCCGATAAAATTTTTTCCGAGCTGACACGATACTGTGAAAAGGGCGAGGGCATAGTCCTCTATTTCGATAATGTCAGCATGCTTGATGCCGGTGGTGTATCGGCGTTGAGCAAACTGATTGACCACTGTAAGCAGGTGCAGGCGCAGTTGATCCTCACAGATGTCCAATCCCAGCCACTGGAAACACTGGCAAAAGCTCAGATTGCGAAGGTCGAAGGCGTATTTTATATATATCCGCATTTGCAAGATGCCCTTGTGGCAATAAAAGACACATCGCTTCCACACCCCATTGCTAATTGATAATCATTATTGCCAGCTATTTTCTTTCTGTTAAATTCGGAAAATTCTTGATATCAATGCAAGGATTTTAATTGATATATAGGAAAATAAATTTTTCTGGATGAAGATAAAGTGTTTTGTATATACTGCTGGGGCTAGTCGCTATGATCATATGACATGATCATCCTCAAACATTAGGAGTGTGAATAATGAAGTATCTGAAATTGTTTTTCCCCCTTATGGTCGTCTTATCGACTATTTCTGTTAAAGCTGTAGCCAGTGTTTATGATTTACAAGGTCTGTTGATCGATCGCGGTGAGGTTGAATACAGAAATATTTCATTTGACCAACATTCAAATTCTAACAGCGCGGTTCTGACTGTTACCAAAAAAGAAAGGGCATATGGAGAATCTAATGATGTAGATTCCCTGGATTCACTGGTAATTACCTTCCCTGAGCTTGAAAAGCTGGTGGTCAAAAACTTTAGAAAGCTGGACGATAGAAGATTCAGGGCAGTAGTCGCAAATTTCTGGATTTACAAAGAGGTTATTGTAGAGGTGCGGGTTTCGGAATGGTATACGGATGCAAATGTTGATATTGAGGTGTATGTTTCCGAAAAAGGTGTTTTTGTCAATCCTGAGAATGGAAGCAAGGGTTTGCGTATCCTTAATGCTCATGGTTCTCTGCGTGATGTGACACCTACTCGAGTAGCTGATATTGAAAAAACCATTCTTGAGGGGAAATCCATTAGCCTGTCTTTGCGAGACAGAGTGTCGGTGTTCGACCGGTATAATGCTGGGTTTGTAGTCAATACTTCCTGGTTAGGGCACGGCAATAAGGATATTATCGTTGGCAAGAATGATTTCCCTTTATCGGAGGCAGATTTTATTGCGCCTATTGCCATAGTGATTGAGAATGCCGGCCAGGATGGGCCTCTAGTCAAGGTAAAATACCGCAGGGAAAATGATGCTCCCTTTGAATATACCTACCCACAACGCCTACTTGATTTGCTTAAGGCCGAGTGTTCAGGAGGCGACTGCCAAGCATCTATGCCAGAATAATATGGCTGTTCTCTAGTATTATTGTTCTCTGCTAATGATCATAAGGTGATCTTGTAAAAGCTCTACCTTATGATCATTCTGCATCTATTCGCAGCCTAGCTTTATTGGTCTGCGAATTTGACTTTTTTACTTACGGAATCATTGGTTCCACATAAATATTCTTATATCGCACTCCCGCCAAAAAACAATGGTCTTCTGGATAGTTTATCAGAGCCCGCGCCAGGTTCGGCTCCAGCTCCGCTCTTATGCGTCGCGCAAGGCTTCTCGCTCCGTAGCGCGCGTCATGTTCCTGAGCTAAATAAATACGTGCCGATTTCGTCAATATCAGGGAGGCATTACGCCTGCTCAGGCGCTTGTTGAGTTTTTCCAGTTCAATATTGATAAGATCATTGAGAAAATCCTTATCAAGCGGATTAAAACGAATGATGCTATCAATGCGATTCAAGAATTCAGGATCAAAATGCCGAGTGAGTGCCGCATCGACAATATCGTCTGGCGCTAAGCGCTTTGCGCCCAGCCAGCGTCGCCAGCTGCGTCTATTGTCTGCGTTATAATCATTGATTTCCCGGGCGCCTATATTGCTAGTCATAAAGATTAAACTATTGCTGAAATCCAGTTGCCTGGCTCCCGAGGTCAAGGTCAGTTTGCCGGTATCGAGGATATTCATCATTGCCCGCACCACATCCTTATTGGCCTTTTCAATTTCATCAAACAGCACTATGCCAGGCTCACTGAAACTGCCTTTGATATGGTCGTTGTTGAACAGTGTCTGCCCCTCCTTGCTGCCCACATAACCTGGCGGTGAACCTGTAAGTGCGGCTGTGTAGTGCTCCTGCGCCAAGGTGTTCATATCAATGCGGCAGATTTTATCGGCGCTGCCCAAGAGCGCTTCCGCCAGTACACGCACCGTTTCTGTTTTACCCACGCCGGTGGGTCCCAAAAATAAATTGACCGAGAGTGGGCGATGCTCTGCATTGAAGTCGGCCTTCAGGGTTACCAGCATATCCTCCATTGCCTGCAAGAGATAAGGTTGCCCCACAATCCTAGTGCTCAGGTTGGCCATTACCGTCTGCGGGTCAAAGCGAAAGCGCGAGGGGCGAGCCGGTTTTTTCTGGTAATTGGCTCGCTCTAATTGCTGTTCATTTTGTGCAATCCGTTCATTGATAAAAGGCAATGATTTCTCTCCGAGTGAGTGGCTTGGCTATTCCTTTCCCGCTGAAGATTCTCGTTCCTGAATTGGCAAATTGCTCACCGGGCACTCGGCGCTACCAATGGTGTAACGCGTTATGGCTTCGACATCGCGCTGGGCTTTTTCTGCATCAAGTACCCAGGTGCGATAGAAATCAAACGGGCAGTCGGCTATACCTTTATCGCCATCGCCGGAATTGTGAATGCCGGTGTAGCCGCGATGCAGCAGTTTAAACAGATGGTTTTGCGATTGATCGTTGCTGCGGGCGTCGCGAATCTGGCTCACGGATAATTGCGCATACTGAATACCCATATCCTCCTCGCCGCATTCGCCCAGGGTACGGCCATCAAAACCTATAATGGCGGAATGGCCGAAATAGGAGTAAACACCATCGAAGCCGGTGGCATTGGCCACTGCCACATAACAGTTATTGGCCCAGGCCATGGTTTTTGCCATCATCACCTGCTGCTCCTTGGCCGGGTACATATAGCCTTGGCAGCGCACAATCAATTCGGCACCTTTCATGGCACAGTCGCGCCAGATTTCCGGATAGTTGCCATCGTCGCAAATAATCAAACTGATCTTTAAACCCTTCGGGCCTTCGGAGACATAGGTTCTATCGCCGGGATACCAGCCTTCAATCGGACACCAGGGAATACACTTGTGATACTTTTGCACAATCTCGCCATCGCTATTGATCAGCACCAGCGTGTTATAGGGAGATTTGTGTGGATGTTCTTCATGTTGCTCGCCCGTTAACGAAAAGATTCCCCAGGTATTGGCCTCTTTGCAGGCGGCTGCAAAAATATCTGTTTCAGGGCCGGGAATAGTGGTTGCCGTTGCCATCATTTCGCTGGCATCGTACATAATGCCCATGGTGCTGTACTCGGGGAAAACAACCAGGTTCATGCCCGGCAAACCGATTTTAATGCCCTTGATCATTTGTGCAATCTGGTTGGCATTGGCCAGGACGTCTGCCCGAGTGTGCAGGCGCGGCATTTTGTAGTTGACCACAGCAACACCGACGGTATCAGCACTGCTGGAAATATCACCATGACGCATAGGGCACCTCTGTGAATTGTGATTTATGAAAAACAAATTTCACAATACGCAGAGAATGCCCGGAGGGCTATGGGGAGAATGATCACTCGGCCTAGGTTAAATAACGTAGAGACTGAAAAGATGTGTTCTTCTACAGGGGGGCCAGCCACTCCCTCATGGCGTCGCTCACTTCCTGGGGTTGACCAAGGCTGGACAAGTGGCCGCACTGCTCCACGACAACCAGTGTCGAACTGCTAATTGCGCTGTGCATTTCCTCGTGTATTTCAACCGGGGTAATCAGATCGCCCCGCCCGCAGAGAATCAGCGTTGGGCAGCTGATATTTTTTAAGAAAGGGCGGCTGTCTATGCGACCTATGATGGCCTGTTGCTGTCTGACAAAAACATCCTTGCCCAAGCTTTGTGCCATAGCCTTTACGGTATTGATTTGCCGCTGGTCCGATAGCTGTGAAGGGTGGATCAATTTTGCAATCAGTTCATCGATCACTTTGTTGTAATCCGTTTGCGCCAGCTGCATGTTTTTTTGCCGATTATTGGTAGCCTCAGCAGTGTCGGCGCGCGCGCTGGTATCCAGCAGGGCTAGGGCACTGATTCGCTGGGGAGCCTGCCGCATTATTTCCAGTGCAACGTAGCCGCCCATAGATAAGCCTGCTATGGCCAAGGGCCCTGCCGGCGCTTGCTGTAATGCCGTTGCCGCCAGGGTGGTTATGGAATTGGCACCACTTAAATCTGCCACAGTGATAGTGGCAATATCGGCAAGCGCCGCTATTTGTTGTTCCCAGAGGCGATCATCACTGATCAGGGCTGGCAACAGGAGAAGGTTGTGTTTATGCATGGCAAGCCTCTTTTCACTTTTGTTGCGAGTGTATATGGATATTTGCAAATCAGTCTAGCCAAAATGTATGCCACTTTCTGTGTTTAGGCTAACAGAGGTTAGGATATTTTTATTTTGTATTTTCCAAGCGAAAAACTCTGTATTTTTTGTCGGCAAAAATAACTGAGTTTGTTAGCGCACAGACTGGTCAGCAAACAGATTCATAATTTAACCATTAACACTGAAAGAGGGTGGGTTATGAAAGAGTTTTTGGCTATTTACAGGGGTACCTCAGCAGCACTCGACCATTGGAAATCCATGGATGAGGCAACCCGTCGGCAGCGGGAGGGGGCGGGCAGGCGCGCCTGGAGCGAATGGATGAAGCTGCACGAGCAAGACGTCGTCGATCCTGGAACACCTATTGGAAAAACCAAGCGCGTCTCTGCGCAAGGTATCTCGGATGTTAAAAATGAAATTGGGGCCTATGTTATTGTCCAGGCGGAAACCCAGGAAGACGCCGCAAAACTTTTTGAAAATCACCCGCACTTTACTATATTTCCCGGCGACTCGGTTGAAATTATGGAGTGCCTTCCCATGCCCAGGATTCAGTGATTTTGTTCTTTTGCAATTTGAGTTACAGCAATTTTGAAGTGCATTTTCCTGTATTAATTGTTAACTTAACGGAGGCAAAAAATGGCAATTAAACCTATACCCGAGGGCTATCACAGCTTGACGTCCTACCTCAATATCAAAGATGCGGCGAGTGCAATTGAGTTTTATAAAAGAGCATTTTCGGCAAAAGAAGTTGGCCGCATCACCATGCCGGATAACACTATTGGCCATGCCGAGTTGGAAATCGGTGATTCAAAAATCATGCTGGCCGAGACCAATGCCCAGTGGGGCAACAAAGACCCCAAAGAATTGGGCGGCTCGCCAGTTTGCCTATGCCTCTATGTGGCTGATGTCGATGCTGTATTTGCCCAGGCGCTGGCTGCCGGTGCTACTGTCAGTGGCGATATGACAGTGAAAGACCAGTTTTACGGCGATCGCAGCGGCAGCCTGACAGACCCCTTTGGTCACCAATGGACGATCATGACCCGGAAGGAAAATCTTTCCTTTGCCGAGATGCAGGCGCGCGCCGATAAAGTATTTGCCTAGGGCTGCCAATACCCGTTCGATCCGCAATAGTGCAGGCCATTTTTGCGCCCAGTCAGGCAAAAGGGAGTGCCGAATGGCCAACTGCAAAGTGGCTGACTAGGCAGTGGGGCGAATTCGCTGTGGCATTTGCACCGCTGCTTTACCAACCTTTTCAGGTAATCCCTAGCGCAGTGTGTATACCCATATTGCTATTTACGAGTAAATTTCCTCGAAAATAATTTCTTCCTTCATAGCACTAGCCAGCTGTTAAAAGTGGATGCAGTTCGCAAAAACAGGTTTTGCCAGGCTTGTACGACCCTATGCCGGCCTGAGTTGTCTATGGAGTCCGGCTATTGGGAGCGGAGAATTGAGGTAATTATGGTTGATGGTGCATCCCTAAAGGATAATGAAATATAAGGATGATCTTGGTATTGCAGCCCCTGATAACCAGCATCGTGGCGCTTTATTTATGACCATTTCTGCTTTATGCTAAGCCTCAAATCGCAGGAGCCCTTGTGTCCACCCAATATAGGGTCAGTATGGTTCAGTCTGCATAATCACATAACTGTTTTTTACTGAAGAGGATTTCAGCGTTTACCAATAAATTCTAGCGAAGGGATTACGATGGATTGCACCATACTCTGCCTAATGACCCACCATGTCATCCTCCTTCCCTTTGGCAACCTAAATCATCTCCTGGATTTTTCCATTGATTGTCCGGCTGCGAATAAGAAATAATTTCTCCCTTAAGCTTAAGCTATATATTCTGGTTGTATTTATGATTATCAAGTACCCTAAAAATACTCTTGGCAAAGATTATATTTGCTCTGATATCCATGGGCATTTTCACCTTCTCCAGGCGGAGCTGGAGAAAATAGGGTTTGATGAGCGGCGTGATAGGCTCTTTAGCTTGGGGGACCTGATTGACCGTGGAGATGAATCGCATTTGACGTTGGACTGGCTGGCTAAACCCTGGTTTTTTGCGATTCAAGGGAATCATGAGCGCATGCTTATCAATACTGTTGAAACCAAATCGGAAATGCTGTTTCGCCAATGGATGATGTGGGGTGGCGACTGGGCTGAAGATTTGGATTTTTCCGGGCTTCATCCGTATTATGCTGCTTTTTCCCAGCTGCCGATTGCTATTCAAATTCAATTGGACAACGAAAATTCTGTCGGATTAATCCATGCGGAATTACCGGATGAATCTGATTGGGATTACATCAGTAACCTGTTGCTTTCAGTCGATCCTAAAAAGGTTGAAAGCACGCTAGAAGTACAGGATTTATTATGGAGCAAAAGGCAGCCACTTATGGAGCCGGAGAAGCGCAGCCAAATAAAGGAGGTCAAAAATATCAAACACGTTTTCCATGGGCATACTATTGTAGAAGGTTATCTTACCATCGCCAATCGCACATTTATGGATTTAGGTTCTTATAATACTGGTAAAATAGGCGTTATTTGCCTGTCCGATTTTTTCTGATAGCGAATGCCGAAAATCCAGATTGTTGTGAAATAAATCACAAGAATTCGAAGTATATGCCCTTCTGTCTGAGGTCGGCTTTTAGATGAGTGGCAAGACAGTCTATGTCAGTTCAGTGAGGTTTATAAAAATCCGGTAAAATATATGTTGTTGATTGTGTAGGGTCAGGTAACTTTATGGTGCTCTATTTTTTTCAAGAGTTAGATATTAATATTCCATTCAGTAGCGAAAATGGTATGTTTTTGCATAGGGGAAAACGAGAATCTATTGCTCAGCTTCTATTTGAAAAATATTTAGAAAAAGACACGGTTAATTCTGCAAGAAGCTTAGCTTATTGTCCAATCTGTAAAGATCCCTGCACTTATTTTTCGGGTGAAAAGGATATTCAGCTCGGAAGCTGCTCTATCATTGATAGGAGAGAGGGGTTCAATATTTTGATCTCGGTTGAATGGATTCATGTTTTGCAAAAGCATGAATCCATGGTCGATGAAAAATTGATTGAATATTTTATGGAAAAATAAGGGGGCTATCGAAAGAGGGAGTTCGACACCTGGCTCTCTTCTATCTTGTCTTCGCTGTGGTTTCCTGTGAGATTGGATGTATTTCATGAAAAATATGGGGCTATTTCATGTTGCAAGAGGAGGATATATAGTGGCGAATGATCCATTTTCATTGGATATTTTCGATGTCCATCCACATGGTAAACCAGAGTCCTCCGGCTCTATTTTTAGCCTGAGTGACAAGGAGTTTCCAGAACTCATTAGAAATGCTGAGGCTGGAGATGCGAAAGCGTCTTTCAGACTTTATCAGTACTACAAATTTTCAGCACTCAATTGGGTGGAGTCGAAAGTTTGGCTGTTAAAGGCTGCCGAGCAGGGTTGTAGCGTTTCCCAATACCATATTGCCATCGAATTTTTCCAAAAAAAGGACTATGTCAAAGCACTTATCTGGGCAAAGATGGCAAAAGCCTGTGGCAGCGAGATCTCTGATTCACTAATTTATGAAATCACGGAAAATATAAATAGCTCGCTATAGTATAGATATAAATCAATTATTTCAGGATACACCTAATGTCCTGCTGGACAAGTGCTATGGATGCAGAGCAAATAAAATCTCAATTTGAAACCGAAAATTCACATGAGATATATAAAGCCATATGGGCTATTCTTCGCTGCAAGGATAAAACGGAGCTGGAGAAGCTTAAGCCCCATATGCCCGCTTTAAAAAAAGTAATTGCAAGAGTGGATCTGGGAGGCGTTTTTCGTCGCAATAAAGATGATTGCAAAAACGCATTTCAGCACATTCAAGATATGTGTGCTGGAAAATGTCACTGCACAGCTTATCTGGGTGCCAACTTGCGATCGCCGACAGTAGAGGAAAAATATGATTTGGTAAAAATTGTTGGCAAAGATATCCACGCGGATCTCTATGAAGCGCACTATTTTGTCGATTGCACTGGGTGCACGAAAAAATTTCGCGTGCGCGAAGTCTTAGGCTGGCATATTCCTTGGTATGACTGGGTGATTTTATGATTTTTCGTTAGCTTTTGAGTTCTAGGGGTTAGATAACACCATCAACGGAATATTGATACGACTGGGAAAATGTTATTGGTGTATTTGGCGATTAAAAATTGGGCGTTCATCATCTATTTTTACAAAGGCCTGACACTGACTCCAAGGTTTACTCCATTCCCCTAACTGAAAAGAGTTTTTTCTATGTATTATATAATGGGCAGCCAGCATCACAGTTTGGTTAGCATGATCTCCTATCCGGATATGGGCTGGGGACTTCATTTTACCAAGGGAGAATATCTCCCACCTGATTTTGGCGCTGGCAATATATTGATTGAATTCGAGTCCGATCACAGTAACCTGCCAGATTATTTTGAAATAGATGGCACACCAATCGTGAGTGAAAAGTTCGTTCAATTGTGGAACACTTTACCAATCGACAACTATCAGTTGTTTCCCATCACTGCAAGATTCCCTTCTTTTGTGCTGCAGGGACACCAGATTTTGAATGTGGTAGGTCGGGAGCCCTGCATAGACACAGAGGCTAGCGATTGCAATCTCTATGAAGGCCATATTATGAGAATAAAAAATCTGGTGCTCAGGAGCGATCTCAATAAAGCTCTGGATTTTTTTCGCGCAGAAAAGTATCCGCTAGCTATAGTCATATCTGCTCGTATCACGGATCTGTTGAAGTCGTCTGGGTTATCCGGCTTGCTGATCATGCCTGCGGATGGCTGGAGTGATAAACATAGATTCTAGCCCTGCTTGAGGGCGAGGATAATTGGCTATTCGACAGGCGATTAAAAAATATTTTTCGCCACCGTAATCTTAAAAGGTTATTGATATAGGGCAGGTTGCAATGGTTCAGTTTGTCGTATGTGATCCGGCTGTTGGTGGGAGTATTGAGCTTGCTGTTGATAGCTTAAGTCAGTTCCCTCTAGGCGAGGAAAGTTTTCCTGACTATGAAATCAAGATGCAGAAAGGTTCGCCGCTGCCAGAGAACGTAGTTGCACTATCAGCCATGTTGCTAGGGGATGATGATTGGTGGTTTCGCGTCGACGATGAGGAAATGCTGTTTTTGCTTGCCGTACAATACCAGAGGTTGGAGCAGCGCTTGGTTGATTTTGTCGAGAGGATTATTGCCCATAATAAGATTGTCGGTAAATATAAGATACCTTATTCCGACAGTGAAACCCCTTTTGGGCATAGCGCTGCTGTAGCCTTGGCGCTCCATGAAAAAGGCCATATAAAATTATATATTCGCTACTTGAAAACATTGGATTTGAATGTCGAGGTCTACACTGCAGCGGCTATCCATCATCTATTTAAGTTGCATGGTTTATGCCCTGAAACTATCGAACTCGCCTGTGCCAGAGTGCTCAGCTGTGCTGGACAATGGGGAATTGAACAGATTGCTGACATCTTTAAAGGTTTAAAAGATGCCCCCGCGTATAGCCAGTTTCAGCAGCAGTTGAAGTTCTATGACAAGGATTTCCTTAACAAAGAATTGTTTCTCGGTTTTTTTGCTGAGGCTATGGAGGATTGATCTAGGGAGCTTTATTTTGATCAGTTTAGCGAATCAAGTATTGGATGGCAGTTTATTCAAGATGGAAATTGAAAGGGCGCTAAACAGAATACTTGGTTTAACGTTTGGAAGGTCTGCTGTATATGGATGTGGCTGATCAAAAATAAATCACCCTGATTTCCAGTGATGGCTTTTGCAGGCTTGCCACTGGATAGCAATATCTGACAACACGAGGCCATCCGCCTCGTGTTGTCAGATCAAGGGTTCAGCGCAGTCCACCTCCTGCATACAATTGCTCGCCGGTCAGCCAGTGCGAATCGTCAGAAGCCAAAAATGCTGCAATACTTGCTATGTCATCGGGCTGGCCAATACGGCCCAGCGGTGTTTGCGCCACTATATCTGCTGCGAAATCCGAGCCTATAAAGCCGGCGCTGTGGCTGCCTTCGGTTTCAATCATGCCTGGATTTAATGCATTGACCCGGATCTTGCGTGGGCCCAGCTCTCGCGATAGCACACCAGTGATGGCATCCACCGCGCCCTTGGTTGCAGTATAAACCGCGCTTTCAGCGGGTGTTATGCGCGTAACCACTGAGCCTATATTGATGATGCTGCTGCCTTCTGGAAGATGCTTGGCGGCAGCCTGGGTTACCAGCAGCAGGCCCAGCACATTGACATTAAACTGTTTGTGGTAATGTTCTTCGGTAATGGCTGCAAGTGCAGCAAATTCGTAGACACCGGAGTTGTTTACCAAAATATCCAATTTGCCGTAGCGATTGATGGCAGCATCGACAATTGCCTGGGCCTCGGCAGGCTTGCTGACATCGCCGCCTACTGCCACCGCCTGGCCGCCTGCAGCCAGTATGGTCGCGACCACAGCTTCGGCTCCCTGTTTGCTTGATGCGTAATTGACGACTACCGCCGCGCCCTCTGCGGCGAGTTGCCGCGCTATGGCTGCGCCTATACCCTTTGAGGCTCCGGTGACTATTGCCACCTTGCCGGTAAGTTTTTTGCTCATGATACTGTTCCTTGGTTGGGGTAAATAATAAAACGACTCAAGATATTGAACCGATTGGTTCAATATAATTCGATAGCCTTCCCTCTTCAACTTAAATATGAACCATTTGGTTTTTTATTGACTTTTGTCATGCCAAAAACCACAAAAATGCATTTTTTACTGTATGATTAACTGCAGTGATCCAGTAGCAGAGAGAACAATCGTGAGTAGAGGCAGGCCAAAAAATTTTTGTCGCACCGATATATTGGAAAAAGCTCTGCCAGTGTTTTGGCAAAATGGCTTTGCCTCCACCAGCCTGCAATTATTGGAGCAGGCTACCGGCGTCAATAAATCGGGGCTCTATTCAGAGTTTGAAAGTAAGGATGTGCTTTACACCGAGTGTATACGGCATTACCTGGCCAATGGCAGCTCAAGCGAAATTCTCAACAGGCAGCCACTGGGTTGGCAAAATATTGAAGATTTCATTCGGGCCGCCTATTGCGGAGAGAGTGCACAGAAAGGCTGCTTTACGGTTAGCTCGGTCAGGGATTTTGCCAATATTCCCGACGAAGCCTGCGATATGGTTGGTAAGTGTTTTAGCGATCTGGAGGCAGTCATTTTACAAAACGTCCAGGCGGAAACCACCCGCATGGACGCCAGACCAGTTGCAGAATTGATCCGTATTTTTTTCTTTGGCTTTTGCATGGAACTGGGGTGGAATACAAAGAAAGCCACGGCGGACCGCAAGGTTAAGAATTTTATGCAGGTTTTGTATTCTCTGTAAGTACTTGTAGTGCCTCATTTGTGTAGATTTTTTTACTCGAAAGTGGGTGTTGAAAATAAAATTTTCTGTTGTCAGGGCATTCAAGTAACCAGCATCAGTGCAATATAAAAAGGAAAGCCTATATGTCTGAATGGGAAATATTAAAAATACCGAAAACTAATAATAAAGAACGAATCCTGCAAGCGCTTAGATCCGTATTAAGCAATACAAATTTCGTAAATGATTTAAAACGGGTGTTTATCTGCATCGACGCCTATCAGGCTGCAATCCAAAAAATTGGAAGCTCTGATTCTAATGTCATTCTTGCTTTTCCTCAGGCTGTAACTGCGATTGAAGATTACAATAATAAAGGTGAGTTTCCCGAGCATGTCGAAGCTTTTACACCAGAAGAGTTGATTGCAAAATTTTCAGAAATTTATTCCAATCACAACCTGAGATTCAATCGTTTTGCTTGGGCCTCGCTGATGGTAGCTTTTGCAAATCACGAGAATTGGGGTTTTTCTTCTTACATGATTCCTATCGTTGATTTCATTTCTTCCCATCCTTGTCTTAAAAGTGATGTGCTTGAGGAGTTGAATTCATCCTTTAAGCTATCCAGTCTCTTTGAGGCGGAGGATTGGGGGGAAGTCATAGATGAAAATCCCGCATATGGTTTTGCAGCGGCGCTCCTGCAAAGAGGTAACCTGGAGTTCGATATATTTATTGCATCGCTGGATTTTAATAACTACACCTTGGAAACCATAGATTTTCTGTATGCTCGCCTTAGGCACTCACGCTATGAGTTCAGCATGGGGCGGTATCCCGAGGCGTATAATTTGCTTGCAGAAATTCCCCCGGAATTAAGTCCGCTGGTTCTTGTGCAGAGAAAATTAAATATTTTGACTGCTGCAGTCAAGACAATAGATGATCCTGTGGTAAAAGATAACATTCTCCCTGGCGAGTTGGATAGGGCTCTGTCGCTATACCCCTATGATTCGCACCTTCTTTTCTTGATGGCAGATTATGTATTTTCCTATGAGGATCAGAATCGCATTGTGCCACAGCTTATAGCAATTCTAAAACTGGACCCATTGAATGTAAAAGTGTTTTGTTTGCTTGGAAAGCAATATCTAAAGGAAGGTCTTATTTTTGAAGCCAATATAATCTTCCAGCGTCTTATTTTACTTGAGCCGCTCAATAT
>DATMSP010000041.1:0-63100 GCA_035565295.1 Cellvibrio sp.
AATTACCTGGGCTCCCCAGTAAGACATTTGCCCCCAGGGTAAAACGTAACCCATAAAGGCTTCAGCCATCAACACCAGATAAATGGTCATACCAAAAATCCACACCAGTTCGCGTGGAGATTTGTAAGAGCCGTACATCAAACCGCGGAACATGTGCAGGTACACCACCACGAAAAAGGCCGAAGCTCCCGTGGAGTGCCTATAGCGCAGCACCCAGCCGTAATCCACATCGCGCATGATATATTCAACCGAGGCGAATGCACCCTCTGCGGTCGGGGTGTAACTCATAGTCAGCCAGATACCGGTAACCAGTTGGTTGACCAATACCAACAGCGATAAAACACCAAAGAAATACCAGAAGTTGAAATTTTTCGGGGCGTAGTACTTACCCATATGGGTATCCCAGGCTTTCTGCACCGGGAGACGGCCATCAATCCAATTCCACAAACCTACTAACCAATTCATATCAGGCCCCCTTATCTTCGCCGATGATGACTATGTTATCGCTCTCATACATATGCTTTGGCACTTCGAGATTGAGTGGAGCGGGAACACCTGTATAAACACGGCCGGCAAGATCATACTTGGAACCATGGCAAGGACAGAAGAAGCCACCCTGCCACTTGTCGCCACCCAAATCTGCCGCACCCACATCAGGGCGGAACAGAGGGGCACAACCGAGATGGGTACATACGCCCAATAGAATGGCGAATTCATCTTTGATTGCACGAGAGTGATTCTTGGCGTAGGCAGGCTGTTGCGGGGCATCGGAGTTGGGATCGCGCAGTTGGGATTCCACTTTAGCCAGACTCTCCAGCGCCGCGGGGGTGCGACGTACTATATAAACCGGCTTGCCGCGCCACTCTTCAGTGATCATTTGGCCTGGCTCAATCTTGCTGATATTCACCTTGACCGAGGCGCCCGCCGCTTTGGCTTTGGCACTTGGGTTCCAGGAACCGACAAAAGGTACCGCAACCCCTACGGCGCCTATGGCACCCACACCCGACGTCAACCCAATCAACAGGTTGCGACGTGTTTTATTTACAACGCCATTGCTCATGACGATCTCTCCCCCTAACAGCTTCAAAGGCTAATAAACCACCAAAAATTTCAATGGTTTAGGATAATTTTGGCCAACTTAAAAAAAGCGCACAATCTTAATGAAAATAAGCCCTGCTTACAAGAATAACCATGCTCAGCAAAAGGATTTTTGGATATAAAGAGTGTGAAGTGTAGATGTAAAAAAACGCCCAAGCCAGTTCTGGCTTGGGCGTCTTCCGATAATCACCATAAGGCAGCAATAATAACCGCCAAGATAATGATTAACGCTTGGAGAATTGTGGCTTTTTACGTGCTTTGCGCAGACCGACCTTTTTACGCTCAACTTCACGAGAATCGCGAGTTACGTAGCCAGCCTTACGCAGAACAGAGCGCAGCTCTTCGTCGTATTCCATTAGGGCGCGAGTCAAACCGTGGCGAATGGCACCTGCTTGACCGAAGCTTCCGCCGCCGGCAACAGTAACATTTACGTCGAATTTCTCAACCAAACCCACCAACTCCAATGGCTGACGAACAACCATGCGAGCTACTGGACGACCAAAGTACTCATCCAATGGACGATCATTGACAACGATTGCACCAGTACCTGCAGTCAGAAATACGCGAGCAGTAGAGGTCTTGCGACGACCTGTACCGTAAAATTGTGTTGTAGACATCTTCAGCCCCTTATTAGATATTCAGTTCTTGCGGTTGCTGAGCAGAATGTGGATGCTCGGTTCCTGCGTACACTTTAAGCTTTTTCAGCATGGCGCGACCCAGTGGACCGCGAGGCAACATGCCTTTAACAGCCTTCTCAATAGGATGAGTAGGTGCTTTTTCTACCAGCTTCTTGAAGCTGATAGACTTGATGCCGCCGATGTGGTTGGTGTGGTGATAATAGATCTTATCAGTAGCCTTTTTACCGGTTACATGCACTTTGCCTGCATTGATCACTACAATGTAGTCACCGGTATCCACGTGCGGAGTGTACTCAGGTTTGTGCTTGCCGCGCAAACGAGAAGCGATTTCAGCAGACAGGCGACCCAGGGTCTTGCCAGCTGCATCAACTATGAACCAGCCGTGTACGACTGTTTCAGCTTTGGCACTATATGTCTTCATGTTGTGTTTGCCTATGCTTGATGGATTGAAGAAATACTCAATGCGGGAAGCGCCCGCATAAAAAGAGCGCGAATACTACACATTCGCTGACTGCATTTCAATCATTTTTACAGGTAAATTCAATCAATAGACCCATCAGGGCCTATGGGGCCTGGCCAGATACTCATGACTCTGCATTTCCAGCAGCCGACTGACCGTCCGCTGAAACTCAAAATCATGGCGCCCCTGCGAATAAAGCCCTGCCAGGGGCCGCTCGGCGGACAGCACCAGCTTGACCTGGCGATCATAGAACTCGTCCACCAGATTGATAAAGCGGCGCGCCTGGTCATCATTGGCACGCCCCAGCCCCGGCACATTGCTGATAAATACCGAATGGTACTCCTTGGATAGCTCTATATAGTCATGCTGCGAGCGCGGACCATCGCAGATAGCGGCAAAATCAAACCAGACCACCCCTTCAGCCAACCAGCGGGTGCGTATGGGGCGCCCCTCGACGATCAGCTCAATATCCGGGCGCGCATCACCCGCATCCGACAGCAGACTGCAAAAGCCTTTTTGCAGACTCTGATCCGCCGTCTCATCCAGCGGCGAGTGGTACAGCTCGGCCTGTTCCAGGGCGCGCAGGCGATAGTCCACACCACCATCGACATTCACCACTTGCGTATATTTTTTAAGCAGGACTATTGCGGGCAGGAAGCGCGCGCGTTGCAAACCATCTTTATAGAGACCATCAGGCACTATATTGGAGGTGGCAACCAGCACTACACCACGCTGAAACAGTTCGGACATAAGTGTGCCGAGGATCATGGCATCGGTGATATCCGAAACAAAAAACTCATCAAAACAAATAACCCTGGCCTCGGCACTGATAATATCGGCCACTTTTTGCAGCGGGTTTTTTTGCCCATCGAGCTGCTTTAACTCAGCGTGTATACGCCGCATAAAGCGGTGGAAATGCATGCGCATTTTCTCTGGGAACGGCAGACTTTCGTAAAAATTATCCATCAGATAAGTCTTGCCGCGCCCCACTCCACCCCAAAAATACAAGCCAATAATGGGTTCAGCGGCACCGCCAAAGACTTTTTTGAAAAACTGCTGGATGCCTGATTCCTGCCGCGCCTGCCAGTCTGCAAGCAACTGCTCATAGAGGCGCTGCAGGCATTCCACCGCATGCCTCTGAGAATCATCATGGCGAAAATCAGCGCGCTGCAAATCGCGGGTGTAACGTTCAAGAGGAGATAAATTCATAGCTAGCTTAGTGTGCAATCTGGTTTAAAAGGGTTTCCGTAAGATCTGTCTTTACTCTGGATAGCAACCCGTGAAAAAAATGCCCAGCATCCGCGTAGCGAATCAACTGAGAGGGACTCTTTAAAGCAGCAACCCACGCATAAACGCCCGAGGCGATCACACGCTCATCCTGATCCCCCTGAATAACACAGAGGGGAGCATTAAATGCACCCTCACGATCATAACTGTATCGCTCGACCGGAGGAGCCACCAGGGTCAGATGTATGAGGTTATCGACATTATAACTGGCGCGTGCAGCGATCGATGAACCAAATGAAAAACCGGCGAGCAGCAAGGAGCACTCTGGCAGCGACTGCCTGGCCCAGGCGATAACCGCCAGGGCATCATCCAGCTCGCCCACACCATTGGCAAACTCCCCCTGGCTATCGCCAACGCCGCGAAAATTAAACCGCAGTACATGCACCCCAAGATCGCGATAGGTGCGCATCAAGGTGGTGACCACTTTATTATCCATGGTTCCCCCCTGTTGCGGGTGGGGATGGCAGACAATCGCCAGCAGCGAGCGACTCGCCAGCGCCCCCTGCGAATCGCCACTGTTGAGCACCGCTTGCAACTGGCCCACAGGTCCGACAAGGGTCAATCTTGTTTCTTTTTCGTTCAAAAACATTTTGAAAACCTTTATGCTGTAAAAGATTGCAGGCAAGTAAGCATTTTTTGCCGATCTATTTTAGCAAAAGGCCTATACTATAAAGGTACTTTTTAACAAACTTATGTTTTACTGTAGGGTCAAAGCCTTACTTTTGTCGATCACCCGTTAAGGAGACTTTTGTGTTCTCACTCAGCACCCTTGTTTTTACCGGATTCTTTTTTTTGCTCAGCGGCGCAGCGCTGGGGGCGTTCCTACTTCACGTCTTTCGCGCCAATGTCTACAGCCGCGAGCTTGAACAGCGCCTGCACGATGCCGAAAGCACTCTGCAAACCTATCAGCGCGATGTAGCCGAATCCTTTTCGCAAACCGCCAACCATGTTCACGAGCTGACCCAGTGCTATCGCGAAATGCAGGAGCACCTGGCCAACAGCGCCCTGCGCCTGGCAACCCCGGAAATTGGCCGCAAAATACTGGAGTCCGCCAACAGCAACCTCGGCGATAACAAGAAAAGTTACATCACCGCGCAAAATATTGAGCCACCGCGCGATTGGGCTCCCAAGGAAGCGGGCAGCAAAGGCACGCTGAGCGCCGATTACGGTTTGCGCGATGACGGCCCGGAATACCCGGTTCGCGCCACAGAAACACCCGATGACTATGATTTTGACGGTGTGACAGCAAAGCGTTATTAATGGCTAGCGAACAAACCATAGCCATCAACCCCCGCATGTCGGGGGTTTTTAACTTTATATAATCAGGTTTAAGCAACATATGAAACTTCAGGCTCTGCTGCAATATATCGGATGGCCAACGGCAGCAGGCATTATTATTGCGCTCCTGGCGATGCTGCTGTTTCCCCAGTTGCGCGGGCAATCCAACCCAGCCCCCATGGCTGCGTACAATGGCTATGGCCCTGTCTCCTATGCCGATGCCGTCAGTCGCGCTGCACCGGCAGTAGTCAATATCTACACAGAGAAGAAAGTGCTGCAGCGCGCGCCCAGCTATTACAACAATCCCTACTACCGCCACTTTTACAATAACTCCAACCAGCCGCTGCAGGAGCGTATGCAGAAAACCCTCGGCTCAGGTGTGATTGTCGACACTGACGGTTTGATTCTGACCAACAACCACGTTATCAACGGCGCAAATAAAATTCAGGTATTGCTCTACGATGGCCGGGTGACTTCGGCAGAACTGGTGGGCATAGATGCAGATAACGATCTGGCTGTGCTGAAAATAGAGCTCGACAAGCTCACCGCCATCAGCCTTGACCAGCCGAACAATATCCGCGTGGGCGATGTGGTGCTGGCGATAGGCAATCCATTCGGCGTTGGCCAGAGCGTAAGCCAGGGTATTGTCAGTGCAACCGGCCGCTGGAACCTCGGCATCAACGATACCGAAAACTTTATCCAGACCGATGCCGCCATCAACCCTGGCAACTCTGGCGGAGCACTGATTGATGCCAGAGGAAACCTGATTGGCATCAACACCGCGCAATTGGATGAAAACACTTCAACCTCCGTGGGAATCAGCTTTGCAGTGCCCGCGGAAATAGCCATGAAATCGCTCAAGCAAATCGTCACCTATGGCGAGGTCAGGCATATCTGGCTGGGTATTTCCGCCGATCAGCTCAACCAGAAAGGCATTGAAAAATACGGCACTGCTGGAATGATAGTGACCGGCATTGAAGAGAATGCACCCGCCGATCAGGCCGGGTTGAAGCTGAATGATATTATCACCCATATCAATGACAACCCGGTGAGCGATGGCCACAGAGTCAAAAGCCTGATTGCCGATATAGAACTTGGCAGCACTATCAAAATTCGCGTGCTGCGCGATGGCAAGGTGGTCGAGCTGAAAGCCATCGCCAAAACTCAACCCAACGCCAATACCCAAACCTGAGTTCCCCAGCAAAAAAAGAGCCGCTAGCGGCTCTTTTTTTAGGGATTCTTTTCACTCAATCAGTGGCCTTGATTCGATATTCAGCCGAGCGCGCATGCGCTTCGAGATACTCTCCCCGCGCCAGCACAGAGGCCACCCTGGATAGCTCAGAGGCACCCGCCGGCGAACACATAATGATCGAACTGCGCTTCTGGAAATCGTAAACCCCCAAGGGCGAGGAAAAACGCGCGGTGCCCGAGGTGGGCAGCACATGGTTTGGTCCCGCACAATAATCGCCAAGCGCTTCGGGTGTATAACGCCCCATAAAAATCGCACCCGCGTGGCGAATCTGCGGCAGCAGGCTCTCGGGATCGGCCACCGACAACTCCAAGTGTTCGGGCGCTATGCGATTGCTCACCGCTATGGCCTGCGCAATATCTTTTACCTTAATCAAAGCACCGCGATTTTTTATCGAGACTTCGGCAATATCCTTGCGCGATAACGTTGGCAACAATTTCTGCATGGCAGCTTCAACTTTATCCAAATAATTTTCATCGGGACAAAGCAAAATTGCCTGGGCCTGTTCATCGTGTTCAGCCTGGCTGAACAAGTCCATGGCAATCCAGTCGGGATCCGTCAAACCATCGCAGATCACCAGAATTTCCGATGGACCGGCAATCATATCAATCGCCACCTGACCAAACACAGCGCGCTTGGCAGTGGCCACATAGATATTGCCTGGGCCGACAATCTTATCCACTTTAACAATCGATTCCGTACCGAAGGCCAGGGCCGCTACCGCTTGAGCCCCACCTATAGTGATCACTCGATCAACGCCCGCAATAGCAGCAGCGGCAAGCACCATAGGATTCAGTTCGCCCCCGGGCGCAGGTACTACCATGGTCAAGTCATCGACACCCGCCACTTTTGCCGGAATAGCATTCATCAACACCGATGAAGGATAAGAGGCCTTGCCACCGGGAACATAGAGGCCGACACGCTCCATGGCGGCAATCTGCTGGCCAAGCACAGTGCCATCCGCTTCAGTGTAGCGCCAGGATGTCTGCACCTGGTGCTGGTGATACTGGCGAATGCGCTCAGCCGCAATCTCCAGAGCCTGACGCTGCTCCACACTTATTGCCGCAAGTGCGGCCTGCAATTGTTCAGCCGTGATAAAAAAATCGCTGATACTCTGCGCATCGCGCCGGTCAAAACGATTGCTAAACTCCAGCACCGCCGCATCGCCGCGCGTTTTTACCTGATGCAAGATATCATCCACCACCGCTGCAACGCGGGTATCGCTGACCGACTCCCAGGCGAGCAAATTATCCAAACGCTCTGCAAATCCAGGCTGCTCAGCATCTAAACGGGCGATAAAAGATTCAGACATGAATTAACTCTTTGTGATAATTAAAAAATAGCTTAGCGATAATGTAAAAAATAGGCACGCCCTGCGGATCAGGCTTGCGGAGGCTACAGAGCTACCCCCGCTCGCCGGCAACAGCTCTGGCGATATGATCGATAATGGCCTGGATCTGCACATGCTTCATTTTCATCGAAGCCTTGTTGACTATCAGGCGCGAACTGATATCGGCAATAAATTCGCGCGGCTCCAAACCATTCGCGCGCAGGGTGTTGCCGGTATCGACAATATCCACAATCTCATCGGCCAACCCCATGATCGGAGCCAACTCCATAGCGCCGTAGAGCTTGATAATATCAGTCTGCCGCCCCTGGGACGCATAGTATTGCTTGGCAATATTGACATACTTGGTCGCGACGCGAATACGCCCTGCAGGCGTGGGCACACCCTTGACCGCCGCCGTCATCAATTTGCAGTGGGCAATGTTCAAATCCAGGGGTTCGTACAGACCATCGGCGCCGTTCTCCATCAGAGTATCCTTGCCCGACACACCCATATCTGCCGCACCAAACTGAACATAGGTAGGTACATCTGCCCCGCGCAACAGCAACAGGCGCACACCGGACTGGGTGGTATCAAACACCAGCTTGCGGCTTTTCTCCATATCCTCCAGGGGCTCGATTCCCGCCGCCGCCAGCAGTGGCAGAGTCTCTTCGAGAATGCGCCCCTTGGTCAGGGCTATAGTCAGTGTTTGTATGCTGGTGGATTTCATTTGCTTACACGCCCGATTTCTTTACGCGAACAACCTCAGCACCAATGCTTTGGAATTTGGAGACAATCGCCTCGTAACCGCGATCAATATGATAGATACGGTCGATCAGCGTTTCACCGTCAGCCACCAGACCGGCAATCACCAGGCTGGCCGATGCGCGCAAGTCAGAGGCCATCACCGGCGCACCACGCAGACGCTCGACGCCGGTCACCAACGCGGTATTGCCCTCGAGAATAATGTGCGCCCCCATACGGTTCAGCTCATTCACCTGCACCAGGCGATTCTCGAAAATGGTCTCTGTAATATGACTTTCGCCCTCAGCCACGGCATTCATCGCCATAAACTGCGACTGCATATCCGTCGGGAATGCCGGGTAAGGCGCAGTGCGCAGACTGACGGCCTTGGGGCGTTTGCCCTGCATATCCAGGGTGATCCAATCCTCGCCGGTAACAATCTTCGCACCCGCCTCTTCCAGCTTGACAATCACCGCTTCAAGATAGGTGGCACTGGTGGCGGTGAGCTTGATGCTTCCCCGCGTTGCCGCCGCCGCCACCAGATAGGTGCCGGTTTCAATACGATCGGGCATCACCCTGTAATCGCAGCCGTGCAGGGACTCGACGCCCTCGATGGTCAAATGCGAGGTGCCTATGCCGTCAATCTTTGCACCCATAGCCACCAGCATATTCGCCAGATCGACTATCTCCGGTTCGCGCGCGGCGTTTTCCAGGATAGTGGTGCCCTCGGCCAATACCGCAGCCATCAACAGGTTCTCTGTACCGCCGACAGTGACGGTATCCATCAAAAAGTGCGTGCCCTTCAAGCGCCCCGAACCATTTTCCTTGCTGACAGTAGCTCGAATATAACCGCCATCAATGTCAATGACCGCGCCCATGGCTTCAAGGCCGCGCAGGTGGATATCCACCGGCCGGGAGCCAATAGCGCAGCCGCCGGGAAAGGACACATTGGCAACGCCATAGCGCGCCAGCATGGGCCCCAGCACCAAAATGGATGCGCGCATGGTTTTCACCAGGTCATAGGGCGCTGTGAAATCGCGGATAGAATTGGAGTCGATCACAAAACCGCTTTGCGAATCACCACTGACAGACACCCCCATGGAACTCAACAGTGAGTTCATGGTGGTTATATCATTTAAATGCGGGACATTGGTTAGCCTGACCGGACTATCAGCCAAGAGGGTTGCCGCCAATATTGGCAATGCGGCGTTTTTCGAGCCGGAAATACGAATTTCACCACTGAGTGGACCGCCACCCAGAATCTTAAACTTATCCATTACTTATCCAAATCTGACTGAAACTATAGGCAAAACAGCAGAGTTATTGTTGTTTCTGCCACTCTTGAGGGGTAAAGGTCTTAATAAAATCCACCGCATGGATACTGCCATCGGCAAATTGCTGGGATAGGGTGCCTAGCACCAGTTGCTGTTTTTTGACTGGGCTCAAGCCGGCAAAGACAGGGCTGACCACCACCAAATCAATATGGCTGCCATTGATACCCACCTGCACCTGGCTGTCGGGAATTTGCTGTTCAATCAACGCTTTAATTTGTTCCGCTTGCATAATATAGCTCTTCGGGCCCCAGGCCACTCCAGTAGAGGAATAAAGAAGGGCCAGAATCTTACCGGAATGAGTCCAAAGTCGCAGCAAAAACAGCAAAAAAATAACGCGGATTGTGGAAAAACAGAAACAAAAAGGGCTGCCCATGTCCTGGCAGCCCTTTCTACTGACGTAAATAGTCGCATCCATTGGCCTTTCTTGGTCAACTTACCTTCCCAGATGGCCTCCTTGTGGAATGCTATTTTACGCCGTTCCAGTATTGGGAATAGTCACTAACAGCGGAATGTCTTGTAGGAAATGAACCATTTCAGACGCCGCTATTGTCGCCTCCGCTTAGGCATTTCGCCACCAATCAGAGGCCTTGGCTGACAGACCTCTCAGGGGCAAGGCTGTTAATTGGCAACCAGCCAGGTCTCAATCACCTTATCTATGTCGTTATTATTCTTAATCATCGCCTGATCGAACTGACTGGTGAAGGAATCGCCCAGATTAACGCCATTGAGCACCACATTGATCAACTTCCACTCACCCGTCTTATTATTTTGCGCCATGGTGTAGGACAGGCGGTGAGTCGTACCCTTGTCGCTCACGTCCTGATCAACACTCAGACGGCGAGCGCCCTCTTTAGCGGTAGAGGGCAGGGTTTTTACCGTGCTATCCGCATAGTTCGCAATCCCTTTGGCGTAGGTTTTGATCAAGCCATTTTTAAAGGCAACCGTGAATTTTTCTAGCTGCTCCGGCGTAGCATTAGCTGCCGATTTGCGCATAACAGCTTTGGCAATAAACGGGAAATCCACGATGGAATCCAGAATTCTGGTGACATCCGCATAGTAGGCATCAGTCTTCTTGGCAGCCGCATTGTTGGCTTTGACTGCCGCAAAAAGATCCTTGGTGGCCTGCTCTACCAACTCTTGTGGCGATTTCGTTTGCCCCTCTGGCGGCTTTTCAGCTGCCGCTGCGCCTTGAGCAACAACCAGAGCACCCGCCATCATCAACATCAAAATTGCACCATAAATCTTTTGGTACACCTGTTTCATGCGCTATCTTCCTATAGGTAATAATTCAATGGGTTATCAATAAGCTGCCACACACTCAGCACCTGAATAGACATTAGCACTCAGCGAAAGTGCCCCGGCGTTGAAAAAGTGTCCAACGCCAGAAAAACAACGGCAGGCACGCGCACTATACCAGTTACTCAAGCGGCATTCTGCAGAATTGCAAAATACGAATCAGCCCCCATTATCATGCCGGACTCACCTGCAGATAAAATAACGACATTATCGTTATAATGGCAGCTCTGAGTTTACAATAGCTTCCTGAATGCAAACCAAACCGACTTGCGAGATCTTTAGCCCTATGCCTCTCTTTGATTTTATCAGTTCTGGCGTGCGCACTATTCACATAGAGGCGGCGGCGGTCAACGCCCTCAGCCAGCGCCTGGATGGCGATTTTAATCGCGCCTGCCAACTGTTGATGAGCTGCACCGGCCGCGTGATTGTCACCGGCATGGGCAAGTCTGGACACATAGGTAAAAAAATCGCAGCCACACTTGCCAGCACCGGCACTCCCGCCTTTTTCGTCCATCCGGCGGAGGCCAGCCATGGCGATATGGGTATGATCACAGCGCAGGATATTGTGCTAGCTCTGTCCTATTCTGGCGCGTCAAACGAAGTGCTTACCCTGCTTCCCCTATTCAAACGCTCCGGCATTAAAGTCATAAGTATGACGGGCAACCCCTGCTCCACCCTCGCCGAAGCCTCAGATGTGCATCTCAATATAGCGGTGGAAAAAGAGGCGTGCCCACTGGATCTGGCACCCACAGCAAGCACGACTGCCAGCCTGGTCATGGGCGATGCACTGGCCATTGCCCTGCTCGAAGCCCGCGGCTTTACTGCTGAAGACTTTGCCTTTTCCCATCCCGGAGGAGCATTGGGGCGCAAGCTGCTCTTGCGCGTCGCCGATATCATGCACTCCGGGGATAAAATCCCCAAAGTCAGCGCGGATGCAAGCCTCAGCCAGGCGCTGCTCACCATGACTGAAAAAGGTTTCGGTCTGACCACCATAGTGGACAGCAACAATCAACTGCTGGGAATTTATACCGATGGCGATTTGCGGCGCACCATTGATAGGGGTATCAATTTCGGCGCAGCCAAAATCAGTGACCTGATGAACCGCACCCCCAAGACAGTCAGCGATAAGGCTCTCGCCGCCGAAGCCTTGAAAATCATGGAAGATTTAAAGATTACCGCCCTGATCGTACGCAATGAACAAGCCTGCCCGGTCGGAGTCCTGCACATGCACGATCTGCTGCGCGCTGGCGTGGCTTAATCGCCGCATGCCAAAATAGCCAACCCTATACGAGACAATAGCGTGAATATATCCACCGAATTTAAAGCCCGCGCCAGCCGCATCAAACTGTTATTGCTGGACGTTGACGGCGTACTGACTGATGGTCGCCTGTATTTCAGCAATCAGGGCGATGAGTTCAAGGCATTCAGCACCCTGGATGGCCACGGCATAAAGATGCTGCAAAAAAGCGGAGTAAAAGTCGGTATCATTACCGGTCGCACCAGCACGCTGGTGGCCAAGCGGGCCGGCGACCTGGGCATTGCCATTCTGGTACAGGGACGCGAGGACAAATGGGATGCCCTGCAGGAGATCCTCGAGGAGCATCCCCTGGCCCTGGATGAAATCGCTTTTATGGGTGATGACTGGCCGGATCTGACGGTGATGTGCAGGGTGGGCCTGGCACTTGCGCCAGCCAATGGCCATTTCAGCGTCCTGGAACGCGCCCATTGGCAGAGCCGCCTGCGCGGAGGTGAAGGCGCCGTACGCGAAGCCTGCGATTTGATCATGCATGCGCAAGGCACCTTCGATAATATTTTGCGGCTCTACTTGCCGCAATAACCCAGCATTCAATGGTAGACACTGATCACATGCCTGAAACCAATATTAGCGCCAAAGATAATTTAAAAAGGCTCAATCCTCTGCTCCTGCCGCTGCCCTGGTTGCTGGTTGCTGCCTTCCTGATAATTTTTGGCCTGCTCAAGTACAGCGGCAATGTGGGGGAGTTAATTGAAACAGAGCAAGCGGTGAAGGAATTTCCGCAAGTCTTTATGACCAATGTGGATATGCGTGAATTTACTACCGATGGCAGCCTTCACCTGCAGTTAAAAACCCCGCTGATCCGCCATTTTCAAAAAGGCAAAATCAGTGGGCCAGAGGATTACACCCTGTTCGATTTACCGCAAATTGTCTTCCTTGGCGACGAGAAAAAGCCGGCCTGGTATATGACGGCGCAACTAGGACGCAACTACAACAATGGCGATCACCTGACGCTCAGCACCGATGTCCTGGCCCAACAGACCTCAAAAAGCCAGGGCACTATCAGTATCAGCACCTCGGAATTACAGGTGAATACTCGCGAACAATTCGCGGAAACGGACAAAACTGTTACTATGCGCAGCGCAAAAACCCACTTGCAGACAAAGGGCATGCGCGCATCCATAAAAGAAGACCATATTGAATTGCTCTCAAACGTTACCGGAACCTATGAACCCTAAATCCGTCATACAGCAACTGCGCCAGGCGCAGCATTTATCCTTGTCACTGCTGTCAAGCCTGTTGCTATGCCTGCCATTTAGCGCCGCCCAGGCGCTGCCCAGCGACAGGAATCAGGAAATCCAAATTTCTTCCAATAGCGCTTCCATAGACTCCAAACAGGGAGTCACCATACTTACCGGTGCGGTAAAAGTGGTGCAAGGCACACTGGAAATCACGGCGGAGAAGGTCATCTTGCACTACGACAAAAACCAGAAGCTGGAATCGCTGGTTGCCAGCGGCGCGCCTGCGCGCTACCAGCAGCAGCCGGATGTGGATAAACCCGTGATACACGCCGAAGCCAGCAATATCACCTATGAAGTCAGCAAACAGCACGTCGCCCTGGATAAAAACGCCTTTGTCGAGCAGAACGGCGCGACCACCCGCGGCGGACACATTGATTACGATATGAAAAGCGGCACCGTCAGCGCCTCGGGTGCGGGCAACGCCACCAATCGCGTAGAATTTGTCATACCACCGCAAACGGATAAAAAAGAATAAGATTATGGCCACCCTTTTCGCTAACAATCTCGCTAAAAGCTACAAACAACGCAAAGTGGTGCTCGATGTGTCGGTCACTGTCAGCAGCAGCCAGATTGTCGGCCTGCTAGGCCCCAATGGCGCGGGCAAGACCACCTGTTTCTATATGATTGCCGGCCTGGTGGGCGCCGATAATGGCAAGGTGCTGATTGATGATCTGGATATCACCCACTTGCCCATCCATGGTCGCGCGCGCGCGGGGATTGGCTACCTGCCGCAAGAGGCATCCATTTTCCGCAAGTTGACGGTGGCCGATAATATTATGGCTATCCTCGAAACCCGCAAGGACCTCAACCGCAAACAGCGCCTCACTAAAATGGAGTCACTGCTGCAGGAATTTCACATTACCCATATTCGCGACAGCCTCGGCATGTCGCTGTCGGGCGGTGAGCGCCGTCGCGTCGAGATAGCCCGCGCACTGGCCACCGACCCCCAATTTATTCTGCTTGATGAACCCTTTGCCGGTGTCGATCCCATTTCCGTCGCCGACATCAAGGAGATAGTACGCCACCTCAAGACTCGCGGTATTGGTGTGTTGATCACCGATCACAATGTGCGCGAAACCCTGGATATTTGCGAAACGGCCTATATTGTCAGCGAGGGTAAAATTATTGCATCAGGGGATTCAGAGACCATCTTGAGCAATGAAAAAGTGCGCAAAGTCTATCTGGGCAATGATTTCAAGCTCTGATTCTATAAGGTCGAAGCGCAGCTTTTTCTCTCCAAACAGCCTGCCAGACCACTTGACAAAACCATTCTTTTAACCAATAGGCATAAAGTTTGCTTTAAATGCCCCCTAAGTTGCGATTGAGTTATTGCCTAGCGCTAAAACCCTGACTAAACTCCACCTAGTGACACTCTGTTTAACTGAATTTAGGTTTTCGCCAGCCAAGGGTTTTTGATCCTGACAATGAAGCAATCTCTCCAACTTAAACTTGGTCAGCAACTGACCATGACCCCTCAGCTGCAACAGGCTATTCGCCTTCTGCAATTATCGACACTCGATTTACAGCAGGAAATCCAGGAGGCCCTTGAATCCAATCCCATGCTGGAAATGGAGGATAGCTTTGATAGCCCGCCGACGCCGAACACAGAGTTTGAAGACAGCGATTACGCTCGCCAATTGGAAATTCCGGCGGTCGCCAATAACACCGGCACGACGCTTGACGGCGAGAGGGGCAGTAGCAGCGACGACAGCTTTGGCGAAACCAGCAGCGGCGAAAACTTCAGCGAAACCGATAATTACGCTGATACAGGTGACTATAGCGATAGCGCAACGGAATGGAATGAATCCATTCCCACCGATCTGCCCGTTGACACAAGCTGGGACGATGTCTATCAGTCCAGCCAATCCAGTACCCCATCCAACTACGATAACGAAGACGGCGATTTTGAAAGCCGACGCGCCGTCACCGAATCACTCTATGATCACCTGATGTGGCAGCTGAACCTCACTCACCTGACCGACCGCGACCGCATTATCGCCATGGCGATTATCGATGCAGTGGAGCCCAGCGGCATGCTGTCGGTAAGCCTGGAGGATATTCACGAAGGCCTGAAGAGCGAATGGGAGGACCTGGAGCTGGATGAAGTGGTGGCCGTACAGCACCGTATCCAGCAGTTTGACCCCTGCGGAGCCTGCAGCGTCAACCTCTCCGACTGCCTGACGGTGCAGTTGCAGCAGTACCCGAAAACAACGCCCTTCCTCGCTGAAGCCAAATTGATTGCCAAGCAATATCTGTCGCTCTTGGCCAGCCGCGATTTTCGCCAGTTGATGCGCCGCACCAAGCTGAAGGAAGAGGAGTTGAGCCAGGCGGTTGCCCTGATCCAGGGATTGAACCCACGCCCTGGCGATATGATTGCCAATGGCGACACCGAGTATGTGGTGCCAGATGTATTTGTCGACAAGCGCGAAGGTCGCTGGATTGTCGAATTAAACCCGGATATAGCACCGCGCCTGCGTATTAACTCCGACTATGCCTCCATGGTAAAGCGCGCAGACTCCAGCAGCGATAACACCTTCCTGAAAGACAACCTGCAGGAGGCACGCTGGTTCCTGAAAAGCCTGCAGAGCCGCAACGAAACCCTGTTGAAGGTGGCCAGCTGCATTGTTGAAAAACAGCGCGGCTTCCTCGATTATGGCGCTGAGGCCATGAAACCGCTGGTGCTGCACGATATTGCCGAAATTGTCGAGATGCATGAATCGACCATTTCGCGGGTGACCACGCAGAAATTTATGCACACGCCCCAGGGAATCTTTGAGTTAAAATACTTTTTCTCAAGCCATGTCAACACCGACTCCGGCGGCGAGTGCTCATCTACCGCTATTCGCGCGCTGATTAAAAAACTCGTCAGCAGTGAAAATCCCAAGAAGCCTCTCAGTGACAGTAAAATCACAGATCTGCTCGGGGAACAGGGTATACAGGTCGCGCGACGCACTATTGCCAAATACCGTGAATCGCTCAATATTCCACCGTCGAATGAGCGAAAAACACTTTAGTGTTGCACCAGCGGCGAATTGCTCCGGCAATCACTGATGTGCAACACAGAATCCATACCCAAGAGGAAAAAAACAATGCAATTAAATATCAGTGGCCACCATCTAGAGATTACCGATTCACTGCGCAATTATGTCAACAGCAAGCTGGAGCGCCTGAACAACCATCACGATCGCATTACCAGCACCAATGTAATCCTCTCTGTTGATAAACTTGTACAAAAAGCGGAAGCCACCCTGCATGTCAGCGGGAAAGATATTTTTGCAGACGCCAGCGACGAAGACCTGTATGCGGCCATTGATGCCCTCGCCGACAAGCTCGATCGCCAATTGATCAAACACAAAGAAAAGATGCGCAGCCATCGCTAATGGCTAACACCATGCAAATACATTCGCTCCTGACACAGGGCCGCACCTTGTGCGGCGCCAAGGCAGACAGCAAAAGGCATGCCCTGGAAATCCTCGCGCGCACCATTGCCGAGGATATTCCCGGGCTGGATGCCGCAGATCTGCTGCGCCGCCTGCTGGCCCGCGAGCGCTTGGGAAGCACCGGGATAGGTCATGGCATAGCCATTCCCCACTGTCGCATCGACCAGGCCAAGGGTGCAATCGGGGCGTTGATCACACTGGCTGCGCCCATTAATTTTGATGCTATGGATTCGCAACCTGTCGATATATTATTTGCCATGCTAGTACCGGAAGATGCCCACCAGGAGCATCTGCAAAATCTTGCCGCACTTGCCAGCGCCTTTAACAGCGAGCCATTCCGCCAGAGTTTGCGCAGCGCCAGCAGCAGCGATGAACTCTATCAAGCTGGTATTAAGTAATATTTATTTTTGAATTCGTTTTTTGTTGGGATAAGCAGTTATGCAACTAGTTATCGTCAGTGGCCTCTCCGGCTCCGGAAAAAGTACAGCGCTACATGTACTGGAAGATGTAGGCTACAACTGCATTGACAACCTGCCGGTCAGTTTGCTGCCTGCGCTGGTGGCGCAAATCCAGATACATAAAGACGACGAGCAAAAATTTGCCATAGGCATAGACGTGCGCAATGCCTGGCAAGACCTGCAAATATTCCCGCAGATGATCTCCACCCTGAAGGAGGCACACCTGCCCTTTAAGGTATTATTTCTGGATTCACAGCAGTCGGTGCTGATCCAGCGCTTCAGTGAAACGCGCCGCAAGCATCCGCTGAGCAATACCAGCACCAATCTGGAAGAGGCCATCCGCAATGAACAGGCACTGCTGGAACCTATTCGCGATGCCTCGGATCAGATCATTGATACCAGCCATTTGACCCTGCATGAATTGCGCGATCTGGTTAAGGAGCGCATCGCCGGCGACCGCCAATCCTCCATGGCAATTCTGTTTGAATCCTTTGGCTTCAAGCATGGCATACCGGTCAATGCCGATCTGGTGTTTGACGCTCGCTGCCTGCCCAACCCTCACTGGAAACAAAACCTGCGCCCCTTGACCGGAAAAGATAAGGATGTGATTGATTTTTTAGAGGAACAACCCGCTGTCATAGAAATGTATGAGGATATTGAACAATACCTCACCCGCTGGCTGCCCCGCTATCAGGCCAATAATCGCAGCTACATCACGGTGGCTGTAGGTTGCACTGGCGGGCAACACAGGTCGGTTTACTTGAGTGAGCGCCTGAATGCCCACTTCGCCAACCAATTTCACGATGTCCAGGTACGGCATCGCGATATTAACAAACATAAGAAAAGTTAATTATGCTGACCGAGACTATCGCCATCATTAACAAACGCGGGCTGCACGCCCGCGCTGCGGCAAAGTTTGCCACTACTGCTGCACAATTTCGCGCGCGCATACAGGCGCGCACCAACGGCAGTTGGGTAGAGGGCAAAAGTGTTATGTCACTGATGCTATTGGCGGCAACCCAGGGCACCAACCTTGATGTCTCTACCGAGGGCGATGATGAAGTCCAGGCGATGCAAGCCATCAGGGCACTGATCGAAAATCGCTTTGAGGAAGATGAGTAGTGCCGCAACGACTGCGCTGACAACTCGCGTTAGAATAACTGCTTTAGATTCACGCCTGACCGCATATTTTTTACGCTGCATACTTTTTATTCAGCACACTTTGAACGGCATTTTTATGGTTTACAAATACGACGATATCAACCCAGACGATTACATAAAAAGTAAATCTCAGGTAAAGCGCGAGATGACTGCGCTGCAAAAGCTGGGCGAACTGCTGATTGATATGAATGATAAGCAGCTTGCCAGTATTCCTCTGGAAGAATCCTTGCTGGATGCTATCCACGAAGCGCGGAAAATGCCGCATCGCGAGGCGCGCCGCCGCCATCTGCAATTTATCGGGCGCCTGATGCGTGAGACCAATCACGAAGAAATCCAGGCCGCTGTCGATAAATTGCAAAACCGCAGCGACCAATACATCCATCGCCAGCACCAGATCGAACGCTTTCGCGATCTGCTGATTGAGGGCGACAAACAAATTTTCCAAACCCTGGTCACCTCCTGCCCCGGCATTGATGTGCAGCATTTGCGGCAATTGATTCGCAGTGCGCAAAAAGAGCAAGAGGAAAACAAGCCGCCCGCCAGCGCACGCAAATTATTTGGTTTTATTCGCGATCAGCTCGCCCTGCAAGACTGACCATGACCACCGCTTTATCCCCCGAGTATCTACTGCGCTTCAGCGGTATTGGCCGGCTTTATGGGCAACGGGCACTGGAGGCCATTGCCAAAGCCCATTTTGTGGTGGTAGGACTGGGCGGCGTCGGCACCTGGACCGCTGAAGCCCTGGCGCGTTCGGGAGTCGGCGAGTTGACCCTGATTGAATTGGACGATGTCTGCGTGACCAATACCAATCGCCAGAGCCACGCGCTGAAAACCCATATCGGCCAGTCCAAAAACCAGGTGATAGCCACCCGCCTGCGCGAAATCAATCCCGAAATCATTATTCACTCCGTCGAGGATTTTCTCGATGCCGACAATATGAGCCAGTTGATTGGCAAGCAGCACCATGTGGTGATTGACGCTATGGATGCGGCCCATATCAAAGCTACCCTGGTGGCCTACTGCCTGAGAATGAAGGTTCGCCTGGTTACCGTCGGTTCATCGGGAGGTAAAAGCAATCCGCAGCTGGTCACCGTCGACGACCTGGGACGCAGCATCAGCGATCCTATGCTGGCAAAAATTCGCACCCAGCTCTATCGCCACCATAATTTCTCGCGCGATAAGAATCGTCGTTTCCGCGTTGATGCGGTCTATTCGAGCGAGCAGATGCTCTACCCGCAGCCCGATGGCTCAGTGTGCATGAACAAGCAGGCCATGCAGGACGGCGTGCGCCTGGATTGCGCCGGAGGATTCGGCTCATCGGTGATGGTGACGGGAACCTTTGGCTTCCTGGCCGCAGCCAGGGCGATAGAGCGCTATCTGGAAAAGTTCCTGACAAAATAAAAATCATGGCTAGTGGCTGCTGCTCAACTCGGCCACCCGCGCAATAATTTTTTGCAGCCCATTGTTGCGCGAAGGCGTGAGATGCTTTGCCAGCCCCGCCTCAGCCAGGGTGGCAACTATATCCAGTTGTGCAAGCTCGACAGATGTCCTGCCATTGGCCAACGAAAGGACAATCGCAACCAGACCATTGATCACCCGGCTGTGACTGTCAAAAGTAAAATAGTGGCGATTATCGATAAGCTGATGGGCGAGCCAGGCGGGTGTTTCGCATCCCTGAATCAAGTATTGCTCCTGCTGCAGCTCAGGCTTGGGTTGTATCAGCTTGCCCCAATCGGTTATCAGGCGATACTGCGCCTGCCAGCTCTGGGCCAGCAGTAATTGCTGCAGGGATACCTCTTCTAGAGAGTCATACTTCATAGCAGGGAACTTCAAAGGTTTTCATTTGTTTTTTGCCAATAGCCCACATCCAACCAACGATTAAATTTGCGTCCCACTTCGGCAAAGTGGGCAATTTTTTTAAAGCCAAAATATTCATGCAGGCCAACACTGGCTTCATTGGGCAGCGCAATGCAGGCCAGCAATATGTGATAATCCGCGGGCTTTAGCAGTTCAAGCAATGCCTGATAGAGTGCTTTGCCCACACCCTTGCCCACACCGGAATGCTTAACATAGACGGTCACTTCGACAGTGTGCCGGTAGGCTGAACGCTCCTTCCAGGTCGAGGCGTAGGCATAGCCCACGACCTCATTGTCGCGCACACACACCAGCCAGGGAAAAGATTGCTGGATGCTATTCACCCTGCGGCTCATTTCCTCTGTCGTAACCGCTTTCTCCTCAAACGTAATCACAGTCTCCTCAATATAGTGATTATAAATTTCGCAGAGAGAGGGGATGTCTTTTATCTCGCATGCACGTATGTTCATGGCTGATCCTTGTTAAATGCGATTTTCATTGATAATTTACAGATGCTCTGGCAGAGCGAAAAGCCGGCGCGCGTTGGCACTGGTCTGCCGGGCAATATACTCTACAGATTCACCGCGAATCTCCGCCAATGCCTGGGCAATGAACGGAATATTGACCGGACTGTTGCGCTGCCCCTGTTGGCCCTGCAAAGGCATATCGGGCGCATCAGTCTCCAGCACTATAGCCTCAATCGGCAAATGCTTTACCGCCGCGCGGGTTTTCTCGGCTCGCGCATAGGTAATGGTGCCACCTATGCCCAGGCAAAAACCCATGGCCCAGTAACTGCCAGCCAATTCGCTGCTGCCGCTGAACGCGTGAACCACACCCGTTGCCGACAGAGAAAACTTTTTTAATTGCTGCAACAGTTCATTGTGAGCCTTGCGGCAATGGATGATCAACGGCAGGCGCAATTGGCTGGCCAACTGCAAGTGGCAATGGAATACACTCAACTGGTCGGACAAGGGCGTGGCAATCATAGCATCCAGACCGCACTCACCGATGGCCACACATTTGCGATCAGCCAACTGCTGACGCAGGCTGTCTTCAATAAATCCTTTTTCCTGGATATGCGGTAAACGTTCTATCCACCAGGGATGAATACCCGCCCCATAAAACATAGACTCGTTTTTTTCACAGAGCTGCGCTGCCAAGGGCCACTGCCCAGGTTCAACGCCGGGAATAACCAGGCCTTTCACACCGTGAGCAAGGCACGCCTGCCAGACAGTATCGCGATCTTCGGCAAATGCAGGGAAATCGAAATGGCAGTGACTGTCAAAAAAGACCGGGTTCGATGGCACAGGTAAAGCCTCAACGTCAGTAGGCAGCAAGAGTAAACAGTATCCAATTATAGTTAAATTAATGCCTGGCAAACACCGGGCTTGTGGATTTAGTTTAAGCTGGTAGGCTGTAGTTTTTTCGATTCCCTAAAGGTAGCCATGAACCCCGATCTGCAACAGCCAGGATGGCGCAAGCTTGTCCCATTTCTTTTCTGGCCAGTATTTTTCATCAGTCATCTGCTGGCGGTCAGCCTGCTCGCCTGGCATTTGCTGGCGCAAATAAACTTTGCCTACCCGCTGGGTTACACGCTGCTCAATATCAGCGCGCAAGTCCAGGAATTCGCTCCGCACAACCGCTATAAGGCTGGCTTTGAACAGACCACCAGCGCCGAGCATGTGCGCCTGTTTGCGGAGATTGTCGATGCCATACAGCATCATGGCAAAGGCCTGGCGGAGATAAAATATACTCTGCCCGATGGTCGCTCCAGCGAGTTGATGCACAATGCTGAAATCATCCATCTGCAGGATGTTGCCAATCTGCTGGATCGACTCTACAGCATTGGCATAAGTGCAGGGATTATTTGGCTAATACTATTGGCGATTGCCCATAGGTTTAAGCTGTCGCAGCCCCCTCTTGCCAGGGTGCTGCTGGGTAGCTGTATCGGCCTGGCCGTCATAAGTATTGGCGTTATAGGACTGGGCGCGACCGAGGTATTCTATTGGCTGCACACGCAGGTTTTCCCTGAGGGACATCAATGGTTTTTCTATTATGAAGAATCGCTGATGACCACCCTGATGAAAGCACCGGATATTTTTGGCTTTATCGCGCTGTTACTGCTGGGGCTGATTATTATCCTGTGGGCGGCGAGTATTTGGGCAAGCAATAGACTGCTGAAGCCAGTGGCCATAGCCGCGAGTCCAACCCCTGTCGCTGCGCCTACAACTCACAAGCGCGCAAAAGCAAAACGAAAAAAATAATAGCGGCTCGCGCGCCGCCATATCAGTTGGAGTTCAATTGCGGTTTGGAAAAGAGAACAGCGGCAAACCAGAGTGCAAATATGCCGTACACAGCCGCTGCAATTATCACATCGAGATTATGGTTTGCCAGAGCCACTTTAGCGAGCGTTATAGTCACCACCCCAGCGTGCATAAAGTTGGCCAAGGCCACTGGGCGACTGTAGAGACCGCCGATCAGATTGCCACGCGCAGTCCAATTCAATGCGGCAAAGCCTAAATACAAGGCCCCCAACACCTGTACCAGCGTCACCTCCACGACTTCACTCCAGGCATCGAGATAGGTCAGGATTTCCGCAGGCGCAAACGATGCGGCCAAACCGGCAATTGCCATCAATAGCGCGCTTAATGTCATTAAGGTTTTGGTATGCATGGCAATAGTTCTCACAAAGGTGATAAGAGATCGGGAAAAGCCTGCGAACCTTAGCTGGCCTGCCAGCGATTTTCAACTGTTTTGCAAGCTGGCCCAAATGGAATAGTTTTTGCGCTACTGGCAAGTCTCCTCTGCCTGCGTATAATCACGCTCTTTTTGTGCAACCTCCATTTGCCTCCAGACCTTGGAGCTTTCTTCACACGGATTAATACTATGTTTGAATCTCTGTCTCTGCTCCCCGCAGACCCCATCCTCGGCCTGAGCATGGCCTACGCCAAAGACAATAACCCCAGCAAAGTGGACCTGGGAGTCGGCGTTTATAAGAATGATATGGGAGTGACTCCCATCATGGCCGCCGTAGCGGCCGCAGAAAAATTGCGCATCCAGCAGGAAACCAGCAAAGCCTATACACCGCCAGCCGGTTACCCTGGTGCCAATAGCGCTGTAACCAAGCTGATCTACGGTGCAGGCCATAGTGCACTGCAAGCCAATCGCATTCGCACCATCCAAACACCAGGTGGCTGTGGGGCGCTGCGCGTTGCAGCGGAGTTGATCCAGAGGGCCAAACCACAGGCCAGCCTTTGGGTGAGCACTCCCACCTGGGCCAACCATATTCCACTGCTGGGCAGCGCAGGCCTGACGCTGCGCGAATACCCCTACTATGACTACACCAGTCACAGCATAGATTTCACCGCTATGCTTGATACACTCAACAAGATTCCACGTGGCGATTTAGTTTTGCTGCACGCCTGCTGCCACAATCCCAGCGGGGCCGACTTATCGCGCGAGCAATGGCAGCAAGTGGCCAAAGTCGCCGAGGAAAAAGGCTGGATTCCGTTTGTCGATATGGCCTACCAGGGCTTCGGCGAGGGTCTAGAAGAGGACACCTACGGCCTGCGCCTGCTCGCCAGCAACTTGCCGGAAGTGATAGTAGCAACCTCTTTCTCGAAAAACTTTGGCTTGTACCGCGAGCGCGCCGGAGCCTTGAGCATTGTGTTTGCCAGTGAAGCCCAGGCCGATGCCGGCAACTCGCAACTGCTGAGCGTTACCCGTTCCCTGTATTCCATGCCGCCCGCTCACGGCGCCGCGCTGATCGATATTATTTTGCACAGCGATGAATTGACCGGCGTCTGGCGCGATGAGCTGGCTGTGATGCGCGAGCGAATTAAAAGCTTGCGGGTCAATCTGGTGACTTCGCTAAACCAATTGCAAAGCAAGCGCGATTTCAGTTTTATCGCAAAAGAGTTCGGGATGTTTTCTTTCCTCGGCTTGACGGTTGCGCAGGTGCAGACCCTGAAGCGCGAATACAGTATCTATATGACCGATACCAGCCGCATCAGTGTGGCGGGCCTGACGCTGGAAAAAATGGATTATGTCAGCAAGGCCATTGCCTCTGTCCTCTAGAGAGCGAGTATCCAGTCCCCTCGCGGGACTGGATGATCCACGGCAAACAGATTATTTTAAAAATAGCGATGCTATCCCCATCACACTGACCACCAGCAGTGATACACCCAGCACGCGATAAAAAACCAACGGGTCGCTATTGACGATCTTCTGATGGAAACGCAATCCCAACACATGCCCCACCGCTGCTGCTGGCAACAGCCAGAGGTGATGGATCAATTGCAAATCCACCCCGGCATAAAGAAACGCGCACATCTTGATAACAACCAGGATAAACCAAAGCACAAACAGGGTATCGCGCAGTTGTTGCTTTGCTACATGGGTGGAATATACCGAGATAATCAAAGGCGCACCTATCAGCGACGTGCCGCTGATATAGGCCCCCAATATTAAAAACAGTTTATCCAACAGCGGGCTCTTGCTTTTAAAAGGTTTGTTAGCAATATAGGAAATAGAATAAACAGAAACGATTGCAAAGATAATTCCCGTCATCACACTGGCGGGAATGGTCAACAGACCGGCCACCCCTATCAGCTTGGGAATGATCATCACCTTCATGGACCGCTTGAGGTAAGCCCAATCAATGGTGCCCTGGCTGCTGTTGTCCTCAGCCAGCGATAATTTCTGCTGGTTTTTCCGGTGGTTCTGCCAGACCGTCAGCGAAGAAAAAAATAGCAGATGTACAGCGATAATCGGCAGGTAGACCAGCGGCTGGTTGTCGATCAATAACAGGAACGGCAGCGACATAACTGCGCCGCCAAACCCCAGCCCCGAGCGGACAAAACCGCTCCAGACAAAAATCAATGCAATGAGAACATACTGATAAGCTTGCAAATCCGCCATAAAACTTCTTCCGAAAAAGAAAGGGAGCAAGCTCCCTTTCAATACAACACAACTTGTTCCGCTCCTGCGCTAAAACCAGGCAATAAATAAAACCTATTATTTACGCTGATACACCGCCTCTATCTGCGCCTTGCCCAGAGTGTGGAAATGCACATTAAATCCCACTACCGCTGGCGTTGCCTCTGCGGCCAAAGGCAAACTGTCGATATCGAGAGCATAAAGCGTAAATTGATAGCGATGCGCTTTGTCGCCCTGCGGTGGGCAGGCACCGAGAAATCCTGGTACACCTGTATCCGTGCGGCTCTGCACAGCACCCGCTGGCAGGGGTGCTTTGTCATGGGTGCCTACAGCGCGCGGCAGATTGGTCGCCGTTGCCGGGATATTGAATACCACCCAATGCCAGAAGCCGCTGCCAGTGGGCGCGTCCGGATCATAGGCAGTCAAGACAAAGCTGCGCGTGCCCTTGGGGGCGCTTTCCCAACTCAACTCGGGGGAAATATTTTTACCCGAGCAACCAAAACTATTGGCAACCTGGGCAATGTCCAATGTTTCTCCGTTCTTGATATCCGCGCTTTTCAAGGTAAAACCTGAAGCAGCCTGCAGCTGGCTGGCAACTGAGCTACAAGCGACCATTAAACCTATGGATAAAAAACGTTTGAACATGGATAGGACTCCTTTATTGAATAAATACATACGACGGCTCAGCGGCAGTATTCCACAAAATTCTCAAGCCAGTCATCTGCTTGACCAAGGTTTTTTAATAAAAACCTTTACTCATGCCAATTTCGCAAAAATTGTGGATGTCGTCTTTGCCCAAGAACTCGTTATGACAACCCCAGTCAGAGCTAACAGTGAGATTGAAGGTCAATCTCTATTACACCCACGAGGACATCCCATGAAAAAAATACCATCCCTGCTACTGACTTCGTTCATTGCCATAGCAACTCTGCCTGCCTTTGCAGCCTCTACTGATGCGAGCGAGCAGGGTCACAAAGGCAGGTCGCATATGCCACCGCAAGTAGCTGTAGATGCATGCAAAGGCCTAAATGAAAACGATGCTTGCCAATTCAGTGGCCGCAACAGTGAATTAGTATCGGGCGTCTGCGACACGCCGCGCGGTAATAAAGATTCTGCCAGCCTGGTCTGCCGTCCCGACCGTCACACCAAGGATACTTCCGCAAAAGAAGAAAAAACCAGCAATTGATTTTTTCTTAATCGCAAGAGCGGCGCAGATGCGCCGCTTATTATGATTCTTCGCGGTTAATTTTCCGTACACAGCTTTATATTGCCGCACCTATGCGTATACTTTACGCATCTCGTGTAATTTCGGTATTGCTTGTGACTTTCAGTTTATCGTCCCTCCCTCTCAAACAAACCCTGCAAGAATGGCAAGCATTGGCACTGCTGGGCACTCCGATCCTGGTGGCGCAGCTCGCGCAAATGGCCAATGGTGTGGTTGACACTATGATGGCAGGCCATGCCAGCGCCCAGGATTTGGCGGCGGTGGGCATAGGCACAAGTATCTGGGTTCCCATACTGCTGTTCCTGATGGGCACACTCAACGCCCTGCAACCTTTGATCTCGGGTCACCGCGGCGCCGAGCGTTTTGCTCATATCATTCCACTCACCTGGCAGGGGATTTATATAGCGCTATTGAGCGCGTTGATTATTGCCTGGCCGCTGAGCCATTTGCGTCCCATTTTTGAATTGCTGCTGCTCGACGAGCAGACCACCGCTATTGCGCAAAACTACCTGACGGCCTTGAGCTGGGGGGTTCCCGCTATTTTGATTATGACAGCGCTGCGCGGCCTGACCGATGGTCTCGGCCACACACGGGTTATTATGGCGTTTTCGCTGTTGAGCGCGCTATTGAATTTGCCGCTCAATTATATTTTCGTGTTTGGCAAGTTAGGTGTGCCCGCTATGGGCGGTGAGGGCTGTGGCTGGGCCACCACAGCCTCCAATTGGATAGCCCTGCTGGCGCTGCTGGCTTATCTCAATATCAACAAAGCCTACAGGGCATTTCATTTGCTTGATGGCTGGGTAAAACCCAACCTGGCAGAGATCAGGCAATTGCTGCAGCTCGGCCTTCCGATCGGCCTGGCGATGTTTGTCGAAGTCAGCATGTTCTGTATGATCGCCCTGTTCCTGGCCCCCCTGGGAGCAACCGTGGTGGCAGGCCATCAAATCGTGCTCAACGCTATTTCACTCTGCTTTATGGTGCCTTTGAGCCTGGGCATGGCGCTGACCCTGAGGATCAGCTTTCTGGTCGGTGCAGGGCAAGATGACAGGGCGCGCCTGCTGGCCCGCAGCGCCATAGCCCTGGCCCTCATCATCTCCTGCATCAATGCACCGATTCTGTTTTTTGGCCGGGATTTGATTGCACTGCTGTACACCCATGATCGCGATGTGCAAATGATTGCCGCGCAATTATTTGCACTGGCGGCCATTTTCCAGATTGCCGACGTGACCCAGGTGACCATGATCAACGTGCTGCGCGGCTTTAAGGACACCAAACTGCCGATGTTTATTATGTTGTTTTCGTTCTGGGGCCTCTGCCTGCCGCTGGGCTATGTCCTCACCTTTAAAGACTGGTTGCATGACCCGCTGGGAGCCCAGGGTTTTTGGGCTGCACTGATTGTCGGCTTGAGCTGTGCCGCCTTACTGCTGACGATTCGCGTCTTTCAATTTAAACAAGCTTTAAAATAAATATCACTGGAAATTAGCCGGCATCCTCGCGATTTACTGCAGATATATAGATGAGAGTTGCGCGCTAGCGAGCGGCAAGAACATCCGGAAGATCGGCAATAGAATCCAACAACAGATCCGGCTTCACCGACGATTGCGCAAAATAAGCCTGGCGAAACTTTCCCGTTTTGACCAGGCATCCGCGCATTCCCGCCTGCTGCGCACCGCCGACATCACTGTCTATATCATCGCCCACCATCAATGCATCACTGGCGCTGACACCGGCGGAGTCAAGCACGCGCTGAAAGAAATCGGCATTGGGCTTGCCCATTACCCGTGCGGTTTTGCTGCACACATATTCCAATCCCGCCACAAAAAAACCTATATCGGCATTGAGCCCCTGCCCGGTTTGCCAGAAGCGGTTCTTGTGCAGCGCAATCAATTCGGCCCCGCTGTGCATGGCATTGAACAGGCGATTGATTAAATCCAGATCCCAGCGCTCGCCAATATCGCCGAGTACAATATAATCCGGGCTCTGCTCATCCCAGGCAAACTCGCTGAAGTCCGCTTTGATGCTATCGGCCACCACCGGCCAGATACGCAGGGGGCGAGCCAGCGATTGCTGCAGTGAGTGCAGTTCAAGTCGCGCAGCAGCGGGAGCACTGATCAACTCCTCTCCCGCCAGCGCAAACCCAAGGCCGCGCAATTGTGCCAACAGTTGGCTGTGGGATTTGGTGGTGGTATTGGTGAGAAAGCGCAAAGGGATATTGCGCTCGCGCAGTTGAACTATCGCCGCTATAGCACCGGCAATCGCTTCATGGCCAATATAAAGTGTGCCGTCAAGGTCGAGCAAAATAAGTTTCGGAGTAAACATAATCAGGGCTCTTTAAAAAAATCACTGACTGCCGTTTTAAAAAAACCGGATATTACTTTTGTATAAACTTTTCTATTGAAACATTACTATTCATTTCGCATCAGCGGGAACCTGCTTGGTATCGGCCAGCCCCGCTGTAACAGCCGTTTCGCGTATCCACAGATCGCGCTGTGGAAAAGGTATATCTATACCCTGCTCACTCAGGCTGGCCAATATGCTGGTGCGCAAATCGCTGGAGATACTGGTAGCATCAACCGCATCTATCACCCACACCTGCAAGCGGAAATCCAGCGAGCTTTCGCCAAAGTTCATAAAGAAGGCCACCGGCTCGGGAAAGCTGCGCACCATGGGATGCTGCTTGATGGCCTCCACCAGCAATTGCCGCACCTGCTGCGGGTCTGAACCGTAGGCTACACCAATATTGATATCAATCCTGCGGCTGCGGCTTGAGCGAGTCCAGTTCATCAGGTCGCGCGCCAGCAATTCACCGTTGGGCACTATCACATCCGCACCGTGAGAGGTGGTGATGGTGCTGGCGCGAATACCAATATGCTTGACCACACCATTGGCCGAGGTCGTCTCCACCAGATCGCCGACATGGATGGGCTGTTCAATCAAGAGTATCAAACCCGAGACAAAATTATTCACAATATTCTGCAAGCCAAAGCCTATGCCCACCCCCACGGCCCCGGCCAGCAAGGTCATTTTCGACAGGTCGATTCCCGCCGCACTGAGCGCAAACAGAAAACCAATGATCGCCACCAGATAGCGGCTCAACATGGAAATCGCATAGGCCACCCCCTCGGCGATATGCAGCCGGGGAAGGATTTCGTCATCCAGCAAAGTGCGCAGCACACGTATGGCGATATAGGTGGCAAAAATACAGAGGGCGGCAGTGACCAGGGCACCGCTGCTGATATGGGCCGCGCCCACTGCAATATTACCTTCCATTAGTTGCTTAAACAGGATAGGTAATCGGTCGCTCACAGCAAAGGCGGCCAGGGAGGCAATAATCCATCCCAGGACGGCAAAGGTTCGCAACAGCGAATGCAGCAGTTGCTCAAGAGCCTCGCGCCGCTTTTTTACCATTAAAGATAACTGCCCTGCCGCGCTACGCAAAAGCACCAGGGAAAGGCCAAACACAATGTGGAATAGCACAAAGTAGAGTACGGCAAAACCCAGACTGCCCACCACACCGTCCCTCAGGGTACGCGCCAATCCCACATGACCCATCAGGTTTGCATAGAAGGCGGCGGCCAGGGTCAGGAATATTGCCACAGCAGCAAGGTCAATCATCCTGCGCGGCCAATGCAGAACCAGTGCCGTATGGTGAATGCGCCGTAGGTCGAAGAGTAAAGCCGCGGCCAATAATAATAACTGGCCGCAGATCACCAGCCGATCCAGCCAGGGGGTTAACTCCAGTAAAATACGAAATTGCAGGGTCAGCAGGCTCAACACCAAAGCCCACAGGGTAAAGCGAATATTTTTTCCCACAGCAGCCTGAAACAGTAAGGCCGCCGGTATGGGCACAAACAGCCAAAGCAAATCATAGACCGCGCTGGGTGCCGCTGGCGAAAACAGCATCAGCCCCAATAGCGCCAGCAAAAATGCCGAAAGGGCTGAATGTTTTATAACCCTGCGGGTCGCATTCATCTTGAAACCGGGATGCTCGCCCTCAAGCCCACCCGATAAGCCGCGCATAGCACTATAACTGGCCACAAAAAACAGCACCGCCAGTAGCAGCAACCTAATCCCATGGGTAGCGGCATAATTGGCTATAGATAGCCACTGGGCATTACGCTCGGCATCCACCGCCTGGGCATTGAGCGCAGGTTTATTGAACAGCAGCCACAATGGCTCTGCGGCCGATTGGCGCAGCTCATGGTCGAGGCGCGCGCGCCGGGTATTGAGTTCATTGTTCAGGCCATGGGTTTTGGAGCGCAGATGGGTGGCTCTCTGCAACAAATCGAGCAAGAGGTCGCGTTCGGGCCGCAGATGCTGCACCAGGCCATTGAGATCGGATTGCACGCGCAAGAGACGCTGCATGAATTCGCCGGGAGCCTGCAACTGCTTGGCGAGTTCCAGGCGTCCAACCCATTGGGCCTGCTCAGTCTGCAACTTGGCAAGCAGCGCTTCCACTGATTGCAAACCGGCGGTCAGCTGCTCGATATTTTTTTCCAGCTCACTGCTGTCGTTGAGCACCTGCCGCTGCAGATCGAGCAGTTGGGTACTGCTGGCCGCGCCCAGGTTGGTCTCGGGAACATCTGCCAGTATCTGGCGAAAAAGTTTCTCGTGGTTTTTCAGGTTATCCTGCAATTCGCCCAACTGCCTGGCGCGCTCACTGGCACTGGCAACTTCATCGCTGAAGGCGTCCCCCGCTTCCAGGGCGCTGACCAGTTCAACCAGGGTGCCCGGCTTTTTTACCGCTTCCGGCTCTCCTGCGGCCCAGCCGGGGTTTGCACAAGCTCCTATCAATAACAGCGTAAAATATATCAGTACACGCTTCATACGACTCCTGCTCTCTATGTTAATCGCGGCTGGCCAGTATCTCCATCGCCCTATACAACACCATTCTATGCCAGGGACTCACTGAAACAATGTATGCGAGGCCACCAAGCTAAACACTTATTTTTATCAGGATTGCCCTGGGCGCGCAGCAGATCGGTGAGAAACCTCTCCAGTTCACAGGCCCGCATATTGTTTTTGTGGTGGAGCCGCGACAGAGGGTATACTCGCCAGCCATGAGTTTTTAAGCCGTATTAGAGGAGCAATCATGTCGAAGTTTTGGAGTCAGGTGGTGCGCGAGCTGGAACCCTATGTTCCCGGCGAACAACCGCAAATAGATGGGCTGATCAAGCTCAATACCAATGAGAGCCCCTACCCGCCCTCGCCTGAAGTCCTTAAGTTGATGACTCAGGATGCTATAGAGCGCCTGCGACTTTATCCCGACCCCAACTCCAAAAAACTCAAGGCCACTATCGCTCAATATTACTCAGTGGCTAGCGAGCAGGTCTTTGTCGGCAATGGTTCCGATGAAGTCCTGGCGCTGGCCTTTATGGCATTCTTCCAACAGCAACAGCCGCTGCTGTTTCCCGATATCAGCTACAGTTTCTACCCAGCGTATTGCAAACTGTTCAATATTGATGCCAAGCAAATTCCCCTGCGCGATGATTTCACCATTAATTTTGCCGATTATCCGCAGGCCAATGGCGGAATTATATTTCCCAACCCCAATGCCCCCACCGCCATAGGCAAGCCCCTGGCCGAGATAGAGGCACTGCTGCAACAGAATACCCACTCGGTGGTGATTGTCGATGAAGCCTATATAGATTTCGGCGGAACTAGCGCCATTGGCCTGGTCGAGAAATACCCCAACCTGTTAGTGGTGCAGACCCTTTCCAAATCCCGCTCGCTGGCCGGCGCCCGGGTCGGACTGGCCATAGGCAACCAGGAGTTGATCGCCGGCCTCGACCGCGTGAAGAATTCATTTAACTCCTACCCGCTGGATCGCCTGGCAGAGGCAGCCACTATAGCAGCCTTCGAAGATGATACTTATTTCCAGCAGTGCCGCGACAAGATTATCGCCACCCGCGAATGGACCAGCGCACAACTGCAGGCCCTGAAATTTCAGGTGCTGCCTTCGCAGGCCAATTTTGTCTTTGCAAAACCGACCACTAACAATGCCGCTGACCTTGCGCAAAAACTGCGCGAGCACAAAATTCTGGTGAGATATTTCAATGCGCCGCGCATCAATGAATTTCTGCGCATCACTATAGGAACGGACGAGCAGATGCAGCAGTTCATCAACGTGTTAAAACAAATCTCACAATAGCCACTTCGTCAATCGCGCATCCTTCAATGCGCGATTGACAGAGGTTTAGCCTTTCCCCTTGGTTTTATTATTGTGCGGGCGCGCATTCTCTTCGATAAACGCGATAATCATATCGGCGATATCCTTGCGCGTCGCGTGCTCTATCCCCTCCAGGCCGGGCGACGAATTGACCTCCATCACCAGCGGGCCGCGACTGGAGCGCAGCAGATCCACACCTGCCACCTGCAAACCCATAGTGCTCGCCGCCTTGATCGCCGTAGCGCGCTCCGCCGGAGTCAGCTTGGTCACCCTTGCGCTGCCGCCGCGATGCAGGTTGGAGCGGAACTCTCCCTCCTGCGCCGTGCGCTGCATCGCAGCAACTATCTTGCCCCCCACCACAAAGCAGCGCACATCGCTGCCATTGGCCTCCTTGATAAACTCCTGCACCAGAAACTCGGCGCGCAGCTCGCGGAAGGCTTCGATCACACTCTCTGCCGCCTTGGCTGTCTCTGCCAGGACTATACCGCGCCCTTGGGTTCCCTCGCACAACTTGAGCACCAGAGGAGCGCCGCCCACCAGCTTGATCAGCTCCTTGGTATCGTGGACATTATAGGCAAAGCTGGTTTTCGGCAGGCCTATGCCCTTGCGGGACAGCAATTGCAAAGCGCGCAGCTTATCGCGCGAGCGGCCCAGGGCCACAGATTCGGTCAGACAGTAAACCCCCATCATCTCAAACTGGCGAATCACCGCCAGGCCGTAGTGGGTCACAGAGGCGCCGATCCGCGGAATAACTGCATCGAACCCTTCCAATTGCTCGCCCATGTACCAGATGGCCGGGTTGGCGGAGCTGATATCCATGTAACACTTGAGGATATCGATAACACGCACTTCATGGCCCCGCTTGATACAGGCTTCCACCAAACGCTTGGTGGAATAGAGATGGCGATTGCGCGATAAAATAGCTATTTTCATAAATGCCCTGGCACTCAGGATTTAATAACAGGAGGCAGGCTAGTGCTGCCCCCCAGGACAAAGGATTTGCTGCTATCCACCACAAAATGGCGTTTCAGCGCCCGGCGCCCGAGCAACATCCGAAAGCGCATGGTTTCACGATCAGTCAATGTCAGTTCTATAACTTGCTCGCGGCCATTGATCATCATGGTCGACTCAATAACATGGCGCAGTTCTTTATGTCCGCCGGAATCGGTCACGGTTCGCACAGCTTTCACCCGCGCCTCGCAATCCACCGCACTGCTGGTACTGGATTGCAGGGGGTGGACCCCGAACCTCACCCAGGCCACGCCATCGCGTTCGAAGGGAGTGACATAAAACGCATGCAGGGCACTGGTTCTGGCCCCAGTATCGACTTTGGTTTTAATCTGCGGAATGCCTAAATCAGGCAGGGAGACCCATTCGCGCCATCCGACGATTTCCCGCTGTTGCTCTGCCACCTGGATCACTCCATCATTATTTTTTGCCATTATACTGGGGGATTGGCTATTTATTTTCGCTTTAGCGCTATAAAGTTATAAAAGATAATAACTACGCCATTTTTTAATATTTTTCTTTTTTTTTTATTTTCCCTATGGTAAATAGCGCGGGTCAAATACAAGGGCACTTAGGACACCCAATTTTATTATCCAGAGCGCCCTTTTTCACCCTCAAAACCTCTCGACACTGGAGTAATCACATGTCTGTTGATGTAGAGTCTCAAGATTCGGACCTAATAAGCGATGCGGGAATAGACGCGGAAGACGAGGTAACCCCCAAACTAACGGGCAAAGAGGCCAGCCAGCACACCCTGGAAATGCGCCGCAAGCTTGAGGATCGCCTGGAGCGCAAGCGCATCAAAGAGCAGCTGGGTTACGACGGCCTCTCCGACCTCGACTTTTAACTTCTTGAGCAAACCTTCGGGTGAACCCTGTTTACCCGAAGCGCTCTCGCCCTGTATCCGGTGCAAAAATCCGCTCCGCCCACAGGCTTAAGCCAGACACCACACTGCCAAAGTGATCGCCATCCACTATGGCGATATCCTGCCCCAACAATTGCCTTATCGCCTTCAGGATCAAGGGTGACTTGGCACTACCTCCCGTGACATAAACCACCTCTGGCACACCGCCCGCCTGCTGAGTAGCCGCCAGGATCAGTGCCGATATTTTATCCAGCAGAGCCTCACTCGCCTCAGCAAAGGCCCGCAGATGACACTCTGGCAATAGCTGTGGATCGATAAAACCCAGATCCAGCCTACAAGTATCACTCGAAGACAGGGCTATCTTGCCAGCCTCCGCCTGACGCACCACGGCAAAATTATATTTGCCATCGCGCATAATCTTCAGCCGCTGCAATAGCTGCGGCTCGCGAGTATCGCGCATTAACTTTTCAATCAGATGAAGGGTATGGGTATCGTAAAATTCGGCCTGGGCACCCACATCATTAATTGCCACAGCATTGGCAAAGGGCATCAGCGGCATAGGCAAGCCACTCTTCAACGGCGATAACATACCAAAATCAGGCATCAGCAGTTTCTGGGCAAATTGGATATCAAAATCATTGCCGCCAATGCGCTCGCCGGTATGTCCGAGAAAATCCTGCTGGCGATTGACCTTCAGCATATGGTCAGGGCCCATCATGACCATGGAGCAATCGGTAGTCCCGCCGCCGACATCCACCACCAGTACACGCTGGTTGCGGGTCAAGCGTGTTTCAAAGTCAAAGCCCGCCGCAAGGGGCTCAAACAAAAACTCAATATCTCGAAAGCCAGCGCGCTTTCCCGCCGCCAATAAAATAGCCTGGGCCTGCTGGTTGCTCTGCTGGGCATTGATTCCCTGAAAATTGACTGGTCGACCTATCACAGCCTGGGCAATGGATTCACCCAGGTATTTTTCAGCGCGCTCTTTGACATTGCGCATCATGGCGGTCACTACATCTTCAAAGAAATCGATGGATTGCTGGCGCAAGCCACTGGCGCCCAGGAAAGATTTGGGGGATTTAATAAAATAGCCTTCGCTGGGTGCCGCTATATATTGCTCGATTGCTTCGTGACCAAAAAACAATCCCTCTCCAGCAGTCTCAAGCGAATGTTCACGTCGCCCCAGGCGCGATTGGCCCAACAAAAACGCGCGGCTGTCCGCAAAGTTTTTCTTGTCATCGCCATCTTGCAATAAATTCCATACTGACTCAGCAATAAATGCCCGCTCCAGCGCATAGAGGCTGGAAGGAACAAAACAACTATTGCCGTACAGAGGAATCAGACGCGACTTGCCATTATGAATATGTGCAATGGCACAGTTGGAAGTGCCGAAATCAAAACCCACAAACATATAAAATCCCGAAAAAAATGTGGGTCACACCTTATCATAGCCAGATGATTATTTTTCAGCAGAGAGAAATAAAATATTAGGTCTCGTGCCCCATAAAAAATATTTCATGGGGCACGAATTATCTTGACTATTCGATTTGCAGTGCACCCAGCACATCCATCACCGTGATGACTCCGATAATCTTTTTGTTATCGGTTACAAATACACGATGAATATGATGCGAGAGCAAAACCTTAGTGATTTCTTTGATGGGAGTGTTCTTTTCCACCGCAATAACTTCCGGTGTCATAATCTGATGTACAGTACAATTCTTATCGGCATCCTTTACCCAAGTGCGCAAATCCTCTTCATTGATTTCCTGCCCACAGCTATCGCGGTAATGATTGCGCAAAACATGACCCTTATCGCGTTCATCCATATTGTTAAATTTGAACACATCGCTGACACTGACAATACCGACCAATTCATGATCTGAAGCAATGACAGGAGCGGCGGAAATCTGGTGCCTGATAAAAAAATCGGCAAGCCGATGGATGGTCCAGCCTTCATAGGCGGTCAACAAATCACCCGACATAATATCTTCTGCTGATGTTGCAGTGACAATGCGCGCCATCATATGCTCATCCTCATTATATACTCATGGTTAAACCTGCGGAGCCTCTGAGAAATGTTGGAAAGACAGCCAACGCAAGGCAAAAATAGTTTTAAAAGCGGAATGTAGACGGACTAAATGAGCATTTTTAAACTATTTTTAACACAGCGATGGCAACGCAGGTAATTTTTCAGAGGTTCTCTATACTTGCCTTATAAAGCATAGTACGACATGAGCGCATTGCCAGACAGGTGATCTTAGCTTCTGCATGGCGAGCCATTTGAGGTCAAGGAGATTAGCTGTAAATATCGGTCTGCAGAAAACAACAAAGCTGGAGTGAGGCATAGGATTGCCGCTCCAGCTCAACGATTAACAGCCATTGAAATTTAACGAAAAGTCCCGTTATCCACCTCAGCATTGGCATTTGGCAGCAGATAAGTGTAGTTGCCGCCGCTCTCCCAGGTCAGCATGCCATTGCCAATTTTCTGGTATTTATATTCAATGGTGAGGCCCCCCACAGGAAAGCGGATGCTACATGTCCATTGTGAGCCAGCATTCGCGGTACACTGTCGCGCACTATCCGGTGATGTGCTCCAATTGCCCAGCTCCGGGCGATTACCCACAATATAAACACTCTCGCCAGGCAAGGTGTTGGCCATTACTTTAAATGTGATTGTCACAGAGGTATCCACTGCAGGCACAACCGGCAAACTGCCATTACCGCCACCATTAGTATCCACATTAATGCCATCCGTCACCAGAAAATGAATGCGGGTGGCCATCGGCGGCGGCGTTATAGTGGCACTCCAGAAACCATCATCGCGCCTGATCATAGCAATATCCGTGAGCGGGCTTGATTCGCTATACCCCCAGCGCAACGTCAGTGCCGCACTATTGGCCAAGCTGCCCAAATAGAAAAGCGTAACAGGCTTGCCCGCGGTAATAACAGAAGGCGTATAGTCCAGCGGTGTTATGCTTGGACAATAAGCGTCGCGGCATATAGCCCCCGAGGTCGCGAGCTTCCATACATAAGCACTGGAGCCCAACGTAATATGAACCAGCTTCACTGTATGGTCGGTTATGGGGGCGGTGGTTTTTAGCTGTAGATTCTGACCGGGTTTAACCAGCACAGGCCCCCATGCAAAAGCCCCCCTGCAACACTGATCTGCGCCTGATCGCCAGCAGAGAGCAATGCAGGCCTGAGCCCGATATATTTTGTTTTTCTGGAAATGATTGCCTGTTCGCGCACAAGATTAAGGCTGTCGGGAATATTGATAAGGGGTATATCGGCAATGGAGTCAGCTTTTACAATTGCACCAAAGTGCAGGGCCAGGGCGCTGTTAGGGGCTATGATCACTTCAGCCTGACCATTGACAACCTTCACTCGCGCTCGCTCGGGGCAGATGCCCAGCTCAGGAAAGTCCCCGACCAGCACATTGCAATAGTTTGCATCAGGTACACCCACATCCAATGTCTTTTCCCAAGTAGTTGCGGTGTTGTTAATCGCAACAAATCCCTTATTGCCACGGTTAAAAGTAATGCGGTTTTCGCCTTCGGAACTCCACTTCAATAGCGGGGCTCCCTCTGTATAATTGCGAAAGCCAACCATATTGGCCACGCGATTATCGCGATGGACACAATCCCATTTGCCCACCGCCAGAGGATCGCGACTGCAATTCCTGGGGGACAGTTCCACTCCCGAGTAAGGCTGATTCACCGGCCCCATATCCTGGTTGTCAAAGTAATACCCAGACATGATCTGGGGGTAGCCATAGGGATAGGCCAACATAAAAATATTGGCCAGAAATAATTGCTCGCCATTAAACAGGCTCAGCGAATCACACAGGGCGCCGGGGGAAAACTTGTCGCAGAAGCTGCGTTCACTATCGTGATTATTGACAAATACCGTGGCCTTTTCAGAGGGGAACATGCCCCAGGTTGCGAAGGCTTCAGGCATACGCGACAGATTGTAGCCAAACAGATTCAAGAACATATTTTTCATGGCATACATAAAACTGAATTCATTCACCGTGCCCAGGCCAAGGTAGCGATCCATATCTCCCGAATTATAGACAGAGGCATCCTTTTGCACTTCCTGGGTAAAGAAATAATCGCCGGGAACCCTGGCCTTTATCGCGGCGAGTTCCTCGGGCCTGATATGCTTGGCCGCATCCACTCTGAAACCGGCCACACCCAGGGACAGCAAATCTTTCATATAAGCCGCTATAGCGTCTTGCACTTCAGCTTTGCCCGTATCTAGATCCGGCAAACCGGGGATATCGCACTGAGTTACATTTTCGCGCTGACTTTCGTAATCAGATAACTTGATGCTGCAGGATGGCTGGTGAAAGCTTCCAAGCATGCAGTCAGCCGCAGGATAGTTATAGTTTCCATAAAAAGAACCTGCCACGCCAATTCCGCGAATGCCGCCGGCCATATGATTGATAACCGTATCCACATAAATATCGACCCCAGCAGCTTTGCAGACTTTCACCATCGCCGAAAACTCATGGCGATCTCCACTGCGGGAAAAAATCTTGTAACTCACCGGCTGGTAGCGGGTCCACCACTGGCTTCCTTTGATATGTTCCTGCGGCGGCGAAACCTGCACAGCCGCATAGCCCTTGGGACCCAATTGAGTTGCGCACTCCTGCGCGATCGAGAGCCAGCTCCACTCAAATAAATTGACATAAGCCGTGCGGGGTACACCCGGCTTCCAGTCCGCCGCAACGCCATAGCCTGCACCTGAAAAAAGCAGGACAACCAATACAATCCAGACTTTGCGGCAGCAAAAAATAGTAATAGGCATCTATTATCTCCAGTGCAGTATGTATTAAATAAAAGATTGAGCAGATTTACGTCTGACCAGCGCCAGGGCCAAGACCCCCAACCCCAGCAAAAGAAAACTTCCAGGGTCTGGTACATCGCTCAGTTTTTTGCTAAAGGTAAACGTGTCAGAAAAATATTGGCCCGTAAAAAATACACCATGCCTCATGTTCTCCCTGGCGGTGGCACTCGTGTAATGATCAACCTTATCCCCCCACAAAGACTGGACAGGGAGAGGATTGCTTTCAGTATCGGCATAGCTGCTAAATACCAGGGATGAACCATAGTCAGGCAAAGGATAGGAGGGATGCGTATGGAAATTGAATTCCTCATCGAGGGTGGGTGACAAAGAGTCCCTTTCATTACTGATGGCATTGATATAGCTATAAACACTGGTGCCAACTGCAAAAGATGAAACCTGGGAGCGAGATAAAACGAAACCGGAAAATTCACTGGGGCTACTGCCAATAAAGTCATTGTCAATCAGGCCGCCAACGGCGAACTTACTGTCAGAAAATTTACTGCCGGACTGCAACCTTTCAGTAAAGCCTGACATCAAATCATCCAGGCTGGATAGCTCCGCCTGAGCTGATGCCGCCATTAAAAGTGTAAAAAAACATGATAACGATAATGTAGCTTTCAAAATATTAACCTCCCCTTAGTTTAACCTTCCGTTTTTACAGCCAAGGGTAAAAGGCAAAAATCAAACCAAAACCACACACAGTTGATTTTTAAATATTTTTTCGCAATAAAAAATGACGATACAATTTTCCCTGAAAACTAAATCGACATACTTTAAAGGCTGCGCCTGAAAAATTGCCGCATGCAAAAAAATAAGGGAACCGTATTTCGCACCCAAAGCGGCGACAGAAGGGAATAATTCAATGAGGGAGATCGATCAGGATATAACAAGCCCGCAACGCCACTGTGACGGCAGTGGCGCGCAGCATCAGTCTATATCCGTATTAACTAACGACAGAGGCGAACACTTCAAAATAGGTTGGAAATGTTTTTGCCGTACATTTTGGATCATTGATACGCACAGGCACACCGCCAAAGGTGGCAAGAGAGAAACACATCGCCATGCGATGGTCATCATAGGTATCAATAACCGCACCCGGGGTGAGATGGTGCGGTGGCACTATGCGAATCCAATCGGCGCCCTCTTCCACTTGGGCGCCCAGCTTGCGCAATTCTGTCGCCATGGCGGCAATACGATCGGTCTCCTTCACTCGCCAACTGCCAATATTGGTGAGTCGCGATGGGCCATCGCAAAACAGCGCCGCCACCGCCAGAGTCATGGCTGCATCGGGAATATGGTTGAAATCGCGATCGAATGCCTTTAATGGAAGACCGTCCGGCGCAGAGGCCTCAATCCAGTTTTCACCCTTGGTAATGGTTACACCTATAGCCTCCAGGGCTTCGGCAAAGGCTATATCGCCCTGGATACTTTTCTCGCCCACTCCCTGCACTCGCAGGGGGCCACCGCCAATAGCACCCGCTGCCAGAAAGTAGGATGCAGAGGAGGCATCCCCCTCGACAAAGACCTTGCCCGGCGATTGATAAGCCGCAGCGGCAGGCACAGTAAAGCTCTCCCAGCCAGTGCGAGCGACATCCACACCAAATTGCGCCATCAGCTTCAGGGTGATTTCGATATAGGGCTTTGAGATAAGCTCGCTGGCCATCTGGATATGGGTTTCCTTGCCTGTCATGGGCAACGCCATCAGCAGGGCAGTCAGGAACTGACTGGAAACATCGCCGCGAATACTGATTTTGCCCTGGGCGGCAATTTGTGCGGGCTTTATCAGCAAGGGAGGAAAACCCTCTTCTCCCAGGTAGGTGATATCCGCACCTATCTGCCGCAGGGCATCCACCAGATCGCCAATAGGGCGCTCATGCATGCGCGCAACCCCGTGCAGCTTATAGGTCCCGCCACTCAAGGCCAGGGCGGCGGTCAAGGGGCGGAAGGCTGTGCCGGCATTGCCGAGAAACAAATCCGCCTGTTTGACTGCAAAATGGCCGCCGGTCCCCTCAATGCGGTAATCATTCTCACCAATAGAGACAACTCCCACACCCAGGGTCCGCAAAGCATCCAACATACGATCTGTATCATCAGATTTAAGTAAATCGCGGATTTCTGTAGAGCCCCGCGCAAGTGCGGCAAGCAATAGCGTCCGATTGGAAATACTTTTCGAGCCCGGCAAATGCACCAGGCCCTTCGCGCGCGTGAGGGGTTGTAAATCGAGAAATTCCATCATAAGCCTTCTACTTCTAATCTAATAATGAAAACTGCAAACGGCACCGAGCCGACAAACCGCACATGATACCTGCAATAGACTGGGTATTACATTAAAACCCGGCAAGCCCAACCAAAATGTACACTTTTTCGCCAGAGCATTTTGTTTTTAGCCAGCAGACCTTAATTTCCACTGGCGTTAGCTTAATTTCGTGAGAAAAGCAGGTTTAGGGTTGACTTTGCTGGGCACTACCGCGAAAATACGCGCCCTCAACTATGGCTAGATAGCTCAGCTGGTTAGAGCACAGCACTCATAATGCTGGGGTCGGCGGTTCAATCCCGCCTCTAGCTACCATATTATGAACAGCCTTCATACAATGAATCGCATGATCATTATATGATTGAAGAAACAGGCAGCACAAAAAAACGACGTATAACTTCTGCTATACGTCGTTTTTTTGTTTTCAGCACTGACAATTTGCAGCCTTAAAAATTGGTTTTACTGCGATTGCGCGTCGCGCTGCAATTTCAGCCCCCTTTCCCATCAATATAAAAGTGCAAACCCACTGATCGACCTGATGCTGAATACTTTTCACTGCAGATTTGATTCAATGAAACTCAAATCTCCCCGCAAAACCCAAGCGCCAGTCTGTCCCATTCGACGTTGACCAAATATCGTTTTGTCCCTGCATGGCAACCCCTTTTGCTCCAGAACTTAGATCTCCACCAATCACCATGATTTGCTGTTTAAAGTTCACGGCCCGCAATCCCCAGCGCGGGTCGAAACCTGCTTCTGCGGTTCTTTGCTGCCAATGGATACCGTCAGATGAAGACCAGACATCACTGCGCAGGGCGCTATCGCCCCCTTGAGACCTATCCAGTGTGCTGCCGCCTATCATCCATAGCCGATCATCATAAGCGACCAGGGTGGAGTGATTGCGGAATCCGAATTCAGCCTTGGCCACCTCCGTCCAATTGATGCCATCTTGCGATGACCACACCTCGCCAAAGTCACTCATGTTAAAGCCGCCCATCAACCATAATTGGTTGCGATACACTATCAAATGATGGGTCATTCGCGGTAAGAATGCAGCTTGTGCGCTTTGCTGAAGCCAGTGAATGCCATCGCCCGAACTCCAGACATCATTGGCCATTCCGACCAATTCGCCATTTTTATTTGCCAGCGTCCCCGTCCTGCCACCTACCAGCCACAGCTGATCCCTGTACACAACAACCTGATGATAGGCGCGCGGAGAAAAACCAGCGTCCGCAGCTTCCAATGACCAATTGATGCCATCTTTGGAAGACCAAACATCGTTCATGATTTTTCCGTTGCTGGAACCACCAATAAGCCATAATCTATTTTTATAGACGACTACCTGGTGACCGGCACGCGGGGAGAATGCCGCATTGGCCGTTTCCAGTTGCCAATGGATTCCATCGCGCGAAGACCAGAGATCATTGCTGTCACCGGCACTGGTGTGCCCTGCTATCAACCACAAGCGATCCTGCCATACCACCAACTCATGCAGTGCGCGCCCAGCGAATTCAGCGGCGCTGGCGGCGCGCAGCTCCAGTGTCGCTTTTTGGTTTTCGTGGGTCAGGGTGTAATAAGCCGTGCTCGTCCAGGTCGCAGCTGTATCTGTTACAGTTCCATCCTTGAGAAGACCCAGCTGCTCGCCACGGCAAACACCGTCAGAACTCACCTGGCAATGGCTATGGCCACTGCGATAAAGACTAAATCCACTGATATTTCCCGCGAAGGACAACAGCGTATCGTCACGGCCAATCCAGGCGCTTACAGGTACACTCGCGCGTTCAACCACCGGCACGTTGCTCTCTTTGCGGTGATCGCTCTTACAGGCTGCCAACAAAATGATAAGCCCTAACCAACCTGAGCGAACGACTGTCCGGCACAATCCGTCATTATTCAAAATGCCCAGCATGTTTCCCTCGCAGTGGAAAAAATAACTCGATTTATTTTTATGCACCAGCAGAATCTAAAAAGCAACGAGAGCGCAAGCCATAAAACTTATGCCTGGGGGCAAGGATTATTTTACTGTTGGTTTTGCGCCGCTATTACGCTCGTTTGCTTTTCGCTGGGTCGGCACCAGCGCCAGCATCCCCCAGAAGGGCAACTTAACTGGCGTTGATACATTTTAAACATGATTATTCACTAAAATTAATCATGCGCTTAGTCCCCGCACCCTTCGCCTCTGTTGTCTGCTCCTCGCTTTTCAAATGCGTAGATTCGGATTCGCAAGCCTTGGCCAGTGCGGGGGATTGAGCCTTGTAGGTACTGGTGCACTCTTCAATACGCTTGGCAAACCTGGAGCGAAGGGAATCCGAGTAATTTTTCTCAATCGCGTAGAGGCTCAGCTGCATTTGACCACAGAAGGTCTTAGCCTGCTCGGCTACCGGGTTGCCAGCGCCTGGATATTGCGCCTGGATACTGACCAGCCTGGTCTTGCAAGCCTCTATTTGCTGGCGAAGATGGTCAAGCATGCCATCGATCTCCAGCCAGCGCTCTCTGGCCGTCGCGAATTCTCCACCCTTGATATGCGCCACCCAGCAAGCATTTGCCTGATCCTTGTCTTCGCATTGATTGCAGCTATTGGTATTCTGAATACCCACCTGCATACCTTGATGAAAAGCATCTGCGGTATTTTTGCAGTGATTTTCCGCTGCAGTATTATCCAGGCTGCCCGGGGCAACCTGCGCTGGTTTTTTCTGCGGCTGCTCAGCAGCAGCGCCGAGCAGCTCGGTGAGATGCCCCACTGCCGAGCCACAATACTCAAGCAATTCCGCAGAGCTATCCTTGTAAAAATCCGCACAACTGCGGTAATTGCTCAGCATCTTTTGCCGAATCGGCACATATTGGTCATTTTCCATAGTGCTCAGGCTTTGCTCCAGTGCCGAACACTCATACGTGAGCTCTTGCCGCAGAGGGTCCGAAGCGGGCACCAGGCCATTGGCTTCCAGCTTTTGCTCGCTGCTTTTGCATTCATCCAAGATCAAGCGAACATACACCAGCATTTCCTTGGTTTCATTGAGGCGATCTACCTCTAATGTCATCTGCCCGCCGCGAACATGATCTTGCCAACAAGTGTGCAAAGAGTCTTTAGTGGGACATTCACTGCACTTATTTTCAGTATCCAGGTGCGATTGCATTGCCAGGGAAAAGGTATCCTGATGGCTATTGCAGCGCTGCTCCTTTGCCAGAAAATAACCTTTTTGAAACGCGGCTTCATCCGGTTTTTCTTTTTTCGCCGCACAGGAGGCGGCCAGCTCCGTGGGTATGCCAGGGGGAGCGCCCAGCGCGGCCTGGGCGGCGCCAGTCTCCTGCCAATCGGCCAGGGAGCATATTTTTTGTGCACAGCCACTGAAAAACGCGATGCTCAGTATTGCAGCGAAAACAAAAACACTTCTATATCCCAACATAAAAGCCCACAGCTCCTTTTTACAATGATCAAAGCGCTATTATGCCTTATTCCCTCGCGGCAATACTGTCATTTTCATCAAAGTTTCAACGGGACTGCATTTTCATCAGTGCAGAGCCTGAATATTTAGCAGCACCGCAGGCTTAAGTATTTATTGGCGGCGAGCCTTCCAGTTCTGATACAGCAAAGCCGCAAAACGCCACAGGTTTAGAGCACAATCTGCCTCATCAAACAGTGTATTCGCTTTATAAATTTGCAATTTCAGCCTGGCGCCACGGCCAAGCAGAAATTGCCACAGGGGGGCCGAGCTTATGACACCCTTGAGTTGCCACTCAATTTGCTCTACCACAAAGGCACCGTTGAAACTGAGGGGAGCCGCGAATGTTCCGCGCGAAAAACTTCCCTGTTGCAACGACTGGTTTACTGTGACTCCGGCCAGGCTGATATCTCCATAGAGGGCCGCAACACCAGCGCCATCCACCAGGCAAGTCTCAGCGCGCAAACGCAGGCACAGGCGCTGTTTGTAGTTTTTGCTTTCAGCGTTATAGACCTGCCGCGAGACTATGACAGCCTTGGGCTCGCGCATAGCCGTCGCCTGCCAGTCGAGCACTACACCTGCCGCCTGCCTGCCTGCCAAATACTCTTTGGCATTGTGATAGCCGATGTTAATCAATTCATGGGCATCGATGCTGCCGAGATAAAAAGCAGGATCCAGGGGCAGCGGGAAATGGGGTTTAATGACGTGGATTGTGATGGGATTTTTTTGTCCATAGGGCGAATCTCCTTTCGCGATACGCTGGTTCAATTCCAGGATACGCTGGAACTCTTCAAGCAGAGTGCCATTGGCACTCATCTCGATCATATGGACATACTGCAGGAATGAGCCATCTTTGTACTCTGGGCTATTGCCAATACACCAAACCAACCATATCTCCTCTGCGCCGCGCTTCACCGCCTCTATCAGGTTTGCATCCTTGATCCAGACACTGTCGCTGTACCAATCGCCGTCGATCTCGACAGCGGGCATAAACATCGGCAGGGATATGCCTGCGATAAGATGTGGCAAGGTTACCTGTCTGTGGGAGAGCGCGAGATTCTGCTTCTTGGAAAAGTTGCAGACGTTAAAGGTGGCTTCGGCACTCCGGTTTTGATTGATTGTCTGGACATTGATGCCGAGATGAGGGAATACCTTTTTGACAATTCCCTCCGCACCGCCAAAGGCTTTCAATTTAAAAGGATTGAGATAGCTTTTAAAGGGCAGGAATGAAACAAAACCACTCAACTTCAGACTGCGCCAGCGCTCGCCGATTTCTCTCGGCGACAAATCGGAAAACAGCATGGCGGCATTCATGGTGCCGCCGGATGTACCATCTACATGCTGGAAGCTCAGCCCCTCCTCTTCCAGCGCCTGCAATACCCCGGCCTGATAGGCCACCCGCATGCCGCCCCCGGCGAGTATCAGGGAGCGGGCGACAGAATCCTTATTGGCAGAGGGGATCAACAGCATAGCTAGTAAGCTCCCGATTTTCTATTTTTGATCGACCACCAGAAAATAAACAGCAGGATAAACGACAGGAAATCGAATCCGGCAACCAATAGCGCCAGGCAGGAAAAAAATTCTTGATAGACTCCCAGGCTTACCGCTACTGAGGCACCCAGCTTTTGCAATGCACACCAGAACATAACCAGCGGCTCCTGCCTCTCCGTGCTCAAGGCATGAATGCATAAACCACCGAACAACACCATAAACATGCCGACAATGGCAAAGGAGTGATTGCCGCCCGGCGAGGCCATACTGCCACCGACCAGTGTCAGCACCAATTTCGGCATCAGCATTTGCGTCAAGCCGCTGATCACGGTGATAAGCGCAATAAAAAATACAGATTTCAACAACAGGTTTTTGCTCAACATTAGAATGATTCCTTAGGCTCGGCCATCAGCCAGCATTTTTTAATAAAAGTTTTTATCAGGCTCTTCTTTTAAAGAAATAGAATAATAGTATCAGCCACATCAGAGTCATGATCAGAAGGCGTATATCGTTGTAAAGCATCCAGTCGACAAGCTGTGCCTTGAGTGGACCGGGCAGCAGGTTTTTATCGAAAATGGTCTGCGCAATAGCTTCATTGATGGGGCGGATCAACCAATAACCCACCACCATCATACTGAGCAGGCTCGCATAGGCGGCAACAGCCAGTATTCGCATTTTGCTTCGCCATTCGCTCCAGATCATGACAAGGCCTGCAAACAACATAGGCGGAACCACTATGGTAAAAAAGGCGGTGGCTGAATTGACCGGCCCCATAAAATGCGCTTGCACTGATTCCGGCGTGATGCTGCCCCAGCTGGGGTAGAAAATAAAATGCAGCGACCAGAGCAACCCCACATAAACCGAAGTGCCCCAAAAGTAATAGCCATGATTTATCGCTAAGAGAATCTGCTTCATTGCGCTTGACCTGCTGTCTTTATGGCTTCTTCCTGCAACATGATTGCCACCGCCCGCTCGGCAATGGCCGTAATGGTACGCGATGGATTCAAGCCCAGGGCTCGCGGAATCACCGCGCCATCCATCACATACAATCCTGGATAATTGAATACCTCACAGCGATGATCAACCACACCGGTATAAACGCTATCCCCCATGCAACAGCCCCCCAGGGGATGAGGTGTAATGATGTTTTTCAGTGCTGTCCAGGTGGCTGGAACCAGGGGCACAGCATTGGTGGCAAGGGCAAGCTGGGTGTGCAGTTCAGCCATTGCTGCGTAAACTTTTTCCGAGCGGCGATAATCCCACTCCATCTTCAGCTTGCGTCGCCAGGGCGCGTACCAGCGACGCCCCAGGTACATGCGGCCATCGGGCACATCAACCGCCTGGCCAAACCAGATCATCACCCGCTTAAACGGATTGCGCTGGCGCAGGTCAGCTTCCATAACCTTCAGAAAGGGAAACTTATTGATCACCATTTTGAAAAAGGGGTTTTTCAATTTTTCCTCGAGCAGATTGCCGAGAAGATCGGGTACACCACCATCCTCGATAAACATTTTTTGCCCGCCGCGCACACCATCCAGTAAATCAATGGTACTGGAAATGGTAGGCCCCTGAGTCGGGGAGACATCGCGATCGGCATGCACCGCTGGAGTGACGAAATCGCCATTGGCGCACCAGCCGAGGCCTAGCTTGGTACTCAACTCCGGCAGACTGGCATATTCATCGCGACTGGCCAACAGCAGTTCGGTAGAGCCCAGAGATCCCGCAGCGAGAATAACCTTTGCAGCCTCCACTTGCCCCGCCACTCGCTTGCCGTCGGCGAGATTGACGAAATGCACTCTGTAACCCGTTTCAGTTTTTTCGATATGCGAAACCAGATGCAGCGGGCGAATTTCCGCCCCTTTGTTTTCTGCCTGCGCAAGGTAATTCAGGTCGAGGGTGTTCTTGGCGCGAACCTGGCAACCTATATCGCAGTTTGCACAATGGACACAGGTGCCCTGCTGCGAGCCCTGCTCATTGATCCAGGTTTTGGATTTATTATCGTTGAACGAATCCTCCTGGTTATAGCTCCACTCGGGATTGAAAGTAACTGCCAGCTCCACTTTGCGATGGCGGTCGCCATAGCCCAGCTTCTCGGCGCCCTCTCGCATCACGCGAAAGCGCTCCGGTACCTGGTTGTCCGGTATCACCTGAACATTCAGCATTTTGCCAGCAGCACTGTAATAGGGCTTGAGCTCATCGTAACTGATTTCCCTGGGCCAACCACTGGCAAAAATTTCCGGCTTGGCCTCGATAAAAACGCTGGCATAAATCAAAGACCCACCGCCGACCCCAGCCCCCTGGGCGACCGTCATATCGCCGAACATGCGCATATCAATCCAGCCATTTCTTTTGTGGGGCGCACTGGCATCCCACAGCCAGGGGTCGGATGCAGCCCTGGGGTAGTCCTCCGCTTTCCAGCGCCGTCCGCGCTCCAGCAGCAACACTTTCTTGCCTGCTTCCGCCAGACGACAGGCACTGGCGCTGCCGCCAAAGCCACTGCCGATAATAATGACATCGTATTGATTCATAGTGACTTCCGGATTCGATCTTATTGTTTTGGATGAATTTTTAAAGGTGCTTCTATAAGATGGGCATAACTGGCCATAGGCTTGCCGCTCTTGGATACAAACCATGAATCGCCGGGCGCGCCCTTGGAATTCAACTGCCAGCTCTTTTCCACTTTTCGGATACCCATCGGATAGAGGGTCAATTCACCTTTGCTGTTAATATGAAAGCGCAGGAAATTCTTATAGTCCTGAATGCGATTGCTGGAAAAACCCGCCTCGCCATTGAGCAACGTAAATACGTTGGTGATATAGAGATACACCCCCATCAAGGTTCCCCCCAGGAGGCTGCCCAACACCAGCATTTCACTCCAAAACGCTAGATTGCCTATGGGCATATTGAAGTAATTGAGGTTGAAATTTAACAGGATACTGCTCAGCCCGGCAAACAACAGCAAATGGCAAAGGCCGTGGATACTTCCCCCGACAATTTTTTTGAGCAGCGCTTGCCGCTTATTCATCTCCGGCAGAGGGTCGCAAAAAAGAATAAAGGCCGCGAAATAACTCGCAATTAAAAATGCAGCGGCGGGACTGTAAGCCAGCACCTGGAGATAGGCTTTGGCTATTTCACAGAGCGCTGACCCGGAAAAACCAACCTGACTGAGCCGTTCGAATAAATTCATATTCAGCGAGAGGCTCGCACTCTGCGCAACCCAATTGGTGAACGAATAGAAAAAGCCCAGGAACAGCGCCATTTCCCAATTGCGAAAGGCAAACAGCAAGTTGCCTTTTACCAGCGCGCGAGATTCCTTCCTGCTGGGGAAAACAGCGGTTTCGTCCAGCTTATAATTATGCGTGCCCGACGATTCCGCCACAGTAATTTCACAGGGCAAAATATGAGTGCCATGCATAAAGGCACCGCCGCCGCCCGCAGTAATTTTATGCTTGCCACTTTCTGCATTGCTGTAGCGCGCATAGTGATGCAGATCGCCAGCGAGATTGATATAGACTTTGCCGCACTGGCTTTCAATGCGTTTTTCCAGGAAGGCAATATTTTCGTGATCATGTCGCCCCGACAGGCTATCGCCAATCCAGGAGGGAATAGCCGTGGCAAAAATAACCCTGTCGCCGGGCTGCATTTGATTCAATACCGAATCAAAATAATCCAGCTGCGGCTTATCTATATCGGCCCCCAGTTGTATATCCACCGCAAACAGCCACCAGTTGTGCGGCAATTGAATCGCAAAGTAGCTCACCAATTGCTGGGTTTTCCAGCCGCCGATCCAGCGATTCTGACAGAACAAACGCATAAAGCTGGTGAGACCGTCGTACCAGTCGTGATTGCCAGGCAGGGCGTAGAGGTGCGGTGGCTGGTCGCCCTCAACCCAGGGCAGTGCCGAGCGATAAGGCCCTTCGACTTTATTGCGATAGCAATCGCGGCTGGCCAGGGGATAGGCCTGATCACCGCCCATCACCAAAAAACGCCCGCGCTCGGTGGACCAGGTTTGGCCCGAGGGATCTGTGACAGCAATCTTAGGCTCAGCCAACAGCTTGGCGACCGTATAACCCGAATTCCAGCCATCGCCCAGATCGGCGGTGTAATCAAACCATATTTCATCTTTATCTGTGTAACTGTGACGCGAACTTCTTTTAAAGGCGGCCTGGGTCTCGCGCTGATCGGCATAGCTGCCAAACACCATGGAGACAATCACCCGCCCCGCAATTTCAAACAGGCGCAGTGGGTGAAACCAGCGCTCCATAGGCGCGCGAACAAACCCTAAATCGGCTTCACTGTCCGACCGGGGAATAGCGGGAGGCTGCGATTTCTCTGAAGTTTTTTCTGACATGATTCACCTCTGCCCACGGCGGCGGGAATCCGTGCCTGCCTGCGCAAAGGGAACATAGCTGTCCCAGAGTTCGCCCATAAAAAAGCGACCGAACTTCGCCAGGGCAGCACTGCTATCCAGTGCCGAAGAGGCGTTGAGGGGCCTGAAGGTTTTGACCATGGCCAACAGATCGGTCACCCCCAGCGATAGGACACCTGCCCCCACCTGCCTGCCATTTGCATCACTGCCTTCATACAGCCGCGTATACAAAGTGGTGGTATCTGTCCAAAGATCAAAGCCCTTATCATCTTTGACCTCTTTTTTGCCGGCGAGATAGTAAGCTTTGCCCTGATGGTTAAAACCCAACTCATAAACCATATATTTCAAGCCGGGAGAATCGGCGGGGCAGAATAAATTGAACGCCCCACCGGTGGTGGGAATACCTTTGCCAAAAGGAGTGAAATCAATACTGCCGCTGATTTTCCCCGCGTGCTCAGGATCTGCAATAAATTGATTGATATCGTCGATCACAATAGTCGCATGCATTGCCAGCACTGTGCCCTTCAGCTTGCCGAGTTTGCCTGCGGCGACTGGGTCCAGCTCGTCGCAGCTAAAACCGCCCTCCATCTTTTCGGAAAAAGTAAGGCCAGGTGATTGGGGTTGAGCAGCCGCTTGAGGCGCAGATTTATCGCCGACATCCACAGGATTGGGCGGCCAGTCCTGGCCATAGCCCAGGGGAAAGGTTTGTTCCAAACCTTCAGGAACTGAAGTGATAGGTGTTTTCGAAGTGACAAACCAACACTCAAAATGATCGTCCAACATACCTTCAAAACTGGGCAGATAGGCAGTGACAAAAGGTGAGGATTCAATATCCAAGGTCTTCAGCCATTGCACCTTGGGATGATTGCCAATATGCAACTCGGCCTCCTGGCGATTGCGCTTGCCCAGGGTAAAACCCAATTTGGTTTTGAAGTTGACATAGGATTTCATCAGCATGCCGCGAAATGCGCAGTAATTTACTGCGGCTACATTCAGCGGTATAGGAAAACGCTCGGGCTTGGGAATCACCACCCTGACGGCCATCTCGCCATCAAGGTCGTATTGCGCACTCACCACTTTATCCTTGATCAGGAAATTCAAGCTTTGTTGATGCTTGGGCATACCCCAGATACCGCGGCCACCCTTCACAGAAATCTCTGTGCTCACCGGCAAATCAACCACGCACTGACCGGTTTTGAAGGTTTTCATAAACAGTGCGGGCAGCAACTTCGGCGCAGGTTTGGCACCGTGAGTACAGGCTATGGCGATACTGTATTCTATATATTTGCCAATATCGGTTTCGCGATAGTCAATCACCGTAAATACCAAAACACCGCGACCATTGAGCAGCCGCAAGGGATGCAGCTCATCGCTCGCCAAAAAAGCTTTGGCCTTGTCGGCATCAATAGAGTAGAGCGACATAAGCGCGGGCGAGTTGGTGCTGCTGACTGGCAGTTCGTAGGGGATGCCATCCACCAGCGCAAAACGCCCGGCCAATCTCTGTAATCTTTTTTTTGCGCTTTCACCAAAAAACATGATATTGCCTCACAAGTATGTCGTTAATTTTTTTCAAGCTCTTTTAACATCAAGGGGAACACATCGCGCGCGGCATGCTCACCCATAAACATACAGAGATGTCCGTAGTTTTCGATAATGTGCAAACTGTGATAGCCGGGGCGTATCTGGTTGAAGTGTTCAAAGGTCTTGCGCTGGCTCTCTGCTAAGAAGCAGGCATTTTTCGCCCCGGCAAAAAATGCGAAGCGCGCGCAGGTTTTGGGCTGGCACTCGACCATATCTTCAGGCAGCTCGGCGAAGCCATCCACGGCAAGCAAATGGCCTTTATTGATGCTTCTGCTCATCTGCCGATAAAAATTCAATGGCAGAAAGCCAAATTCATTTTCCAGCCAATGATGGGTTTCGTGATTGAGGTTTTCATGAAGCCATAAGGTGGGGTGCCCTGAACCATACATAAAACTGCTATAGCGGCACACCAGGTTATCGCACTCCCTGTGAGTCAGCTTAACCAGAACACGCAACAGCCTATCCAGCCAGGTGCGTGGATTTCGGATAGACTGTGCGTTGAGGTATCGGGTAAACGGCCTGATCAGGTGAGGAGCTATATTGATTTTCCATTTGGAAAATGGCGTTACCAGGGGAAACAGTGAGACTGCATTGCTGATGATGGTATCCACCTGCGGCACCAGCCCCGCCACCGCCGACATCATAAAACTGGTGGAGCCCTGGCAGTGGATAATCGCCTTGATGGAGGTCGCCCCGGTAAGCTCAATAATTTTTTTTACCGCTTGGGGATGATCGTAGACAGCGGCCTTATCCAGCGACCAGTTGTTGGGCGCTATATCAATCGACGCACGCCAATTCTCCAGCCACACATCATAGCCCTGGGCCACCAGGAATTCGACAATGGTGGTTTCCACTGGCGCATTGAAAATATTCGCGCGCACTCCCGCCCCGTGCACCAGGAGAACAACTGCCTTGGTTGGAGCTAGGTCCGCGCGCGCATGCAGCAGGTTCAAGCGCATGCCGTCGCCAGCCGCGAACTCAATTGTTTCAAAAGTGACAGAGCTTTTTTTATCCATTGTTCTCACTTTGCTTTTAATCGCAATCGCCATCTAAGCAGACAACTGCGATGCTGTCCCATGCACTATTACAAGCGCATTAGCTGCGCCCGCTCCACCAGCAGCGGATTCACAATACCCGCGAAAACATGGTCAAATTATTATTATTTTTCAGGCAAACATTGGCACAACCAGCGGCGGCTATACAGCCAGACAAGCTATTGCACCCTCTATTGAAAAGGAAATGACTGAGATTGTTAAGGATCAGGTTAATAGATCCAATATAAACTTAATCAACCGAAAATCAATAATATATGCCGGAGATAGCTATAAAAAAGCGGAACATTTTTAAATTAGAACTCAAGAGAAATGATTTAGGTGACAAGATCAGCCTTGCTTTTTTAAGAGAGAATATTTATCTATCGCTCTCTACTTATCGAGTCCCCAGTGCGCAAAGGGATGCTGCACCAAATTGGAATTGTAGTAGCGACTATCTTGGGTAACTTCACTCACAGCCCATGCGGGCAATACAAAGGCTTCATCCTCTTCCTGCAATTCAATTTCCGCCAGATGCAGACCAGCATTGTCACCGGCAAAAATATCCACCTCCCAAATATGAGCCGCGTGCTCAACCCTATAGCGGGTTTTCGCAATAAAAGGTTTGAGGCAGAGCTCATTGAGCATCGCCTCGGCATCAGCAACAGGAATCTCATACTCGAATTCAGAGCGAACCGCACCGAGGTTTTCCCCTTTAATGGTGAGGAAGGCCTGCTCGCCATAGCGCCTGACCCTTACCGCCGTGCGGGATGCGGTCTGGATATAACCCTGTTGGATAATGACTCCATTATCAGGCAAGGCCAGTACAGAGATATCAACCAGGAATTTTCTTTCAATTTCTTTCGGCATAGGCTTACAAACATAGGTTATGGGGTGGCGATTGATAGTGGCACGCTACCGCAGGGATTATTCATTTTCATGGGAGACAATAACATTGGGGTCGCCCCGCTCATCAATAGTTACCGCGAAATTAATCGGCCGGCAACAGACCTGGCAATCTTCGATATAATTTTGCTCAGGAACCGAACAATCGATCAGCACCTCGATAACTTCACCGCAATAAGGACATTCAATAGCACAGCTCTCAAGTTGATTCATGATAGACACCTTGATATTGGGCCCGCAGCTGGGCACTTGAGGAAAACGGGCAAGAATACCGACCAAACAGCTGAATCCCTGTCAACCAGAGTTTATGACAATCTTATGCTGTTGGCTATTTTCCAACCTATTAAGCAGGCTGCTTTAGTCTACTCATCACCAACCGGCAGGACGGCAAACCCTCAACCCAGCCTGACGATGAAACACTTTTTATTGCAATGAGCTTATGATAAATAGCAACAACTCCACTGCTACAATTGCCTGAATGATCTATTGCCCTGGATAGCCGGCCACTATGCCAGCTCGACAAGCGCAAACAAGATCAAAAAACAAACAACCCGGAAGTCATTAAAATGCTATTATTTACGCCTGTGAAACGCATCATGTTATAGCAGAATTTATTGATGGCCTGGCCATTGCCAGGCAGCGACGCCATTGGCAAAAATGTATTACCTGTGATCACTCTTGCTGGAAAACCAGATGATAAAGAATAAAACGTTTTATTGTGAAATGGCCTCATACCTGCTGATTGCAGCCGCCCTGGTAATGATTATAACCAATGGCCTGCTGGCCGCCCTGCTCGCCGGCACCCTGGTTTACTCCCTGGTCACCATCTTTTCACCCCGGCTGGAATTGCATGTAGGCAATGATAAAGCGCGGATGATCATGGTCGGCATTATAGGTGCGATCATTGTCGCCATGCTGACACTGTTGGTCTGGGGCTCCATCGCCTTCCTCAAAAGCGAAAACGGCAATGCCCAGGTACTGCTGCAAAAGCTAGCGGATATTATCGATGCCTCGCGCAGCAATTGCCCGCCCTGGATCTGCTCCAACCTGCCCGACAGCACCCTGGAGCTGCATGAAATGCTCTCCTCCTGGCTGCGCGAACACTCCGGCCAGGCCAAGGTATTGGGCGCAGATGCCGGCCACGCCTTCGCCCGCACCCTGATTGCGATGATTATTGGTGCAATGATCTCCCTGCATTTAACCCCTTTATCACAAGCACCACTGGCTGTAGCCCTGATCAATCGCATTTCAACCTTTGAAGACTCATTCAAAAAGATTGTGTTTGCGCAATTAAAAATTTCCGGCATTAACACCCTTGCCACAGGTTTTTATATCCTGGTCATATTACCCAGCTTCGGTATTCACCTGCCGCTGGCCAAAACCATGATAGTGCTGACGTTTATTCTCGGCATGATGCCGATTATCGGCAACCTGCTCTCCAATACCATGATCGTCATCATCGCCCTGCCCTTCGGCCTGGCCGCCGCCGTCCTCTCGCTGCTGTTCCTGATAGTGCTGCATAAAGGCGAATATTTTTTAAATGCAAAAATTATCGGCAATCAGATTAAATCCAATGCCTGGGAGCTGCTGATAGCGGCACTGGTGATGGAGGCCATCTTCGGCCTGGCGGGAGTGGTGGTTGCACCTATTCTCTATGCCTATCTCAAGCAAGAGCTGAAACACCTCAAGCTTATTTAAGCTCGTAGGGCGGGTCATCTGACCCGCGCGGGGTCTCCGCAGATCGCGGCATTCTTGTTTGTGGTGCTATTCCAGGGCTTCGTGCTCTGGTAAAAAGAGGCGCGGGTTACGCCTTTGGCTAACCCGCCCTACGACTCTAACCTTCACTACGGGCGGCAATCAAAGCAAGAATGTCTTGACTATATTCAATATTGACCAAGGATAAAAACTCATCAAACAACTCGGCTTTTAATTTGTGCAGCATTTCATCGCTATAGGGGTTTTTCCTGCCGGCATAGTGCAAGGAGCAAAACTCAAAAGTGATTTTTAAACTGAGGTTTTTACCCAATGGAAAAAAGGCTAATGGAGTAGGATACATTTCCGGCCCATAGCAACGCTTAAGCAGAACCTGAAATCCGTCTATATCAGGCTTTTTTACTCGCCGAATCAAAAAATCATTCTCTACAGTGGGCCAGCCTGGGCGAGTTTCTGGCTCCGCTCCTTCATGATCATCTTTAATTAACTTCAAAAAATACTCGATATAGCTATCGCCATTTAAAAAACGCAAATCGCCATCTTCTATATCCCTATGCTCCAGCACATGAACTTCCATAAAGCAATTAGCTACATCATCGTGAGTGACATCATCCATGTAATTCCAACTCTGGAGAACCAGCTCTTTTATACGATTAGTGAGACAGTCATCCCACGAGGAGGTATTGCCATCGCTAAAATCCCGCTCCACACAAACATTATCTCTCGTATCATCGTTATTGGGAATGATGGGTAAACGTAAGGTTATTTCGGAATCCTTGAACCTGAAGGAGACAAAATTGCCCTCTGGAAATTGCGGGCCACTGATAAAATTAGGAAATTCCATACTATCTTGTCCTGACTCTCATAACGGCTTCGATAAAGGAAATACTTTTTCCTTCTAGGGCTTGAGGCAAGCGAGCTATTGAGGTCAAAGCGCCTAAGCTCGCCACATCAGAGACTTTTTTTAATAAATCAAGACGCAAAAAGGTTTCAGGATTTACATCCAACCCCATTTCCGGCATCTTGCGCAGGGGCAGGTTTGTAAGCCGAGTCATCAATGCATCTTTTTGCGTGGCTATTACCATCATAGAAGAAAAAGCGCTGTTCTTAAGAGCCTTGTCGATAGAAATAAAATCATTACCCATATCGGCCTTGCGAGCGGAAAGTTTCTGCAATAAATCAGAAAGATCTGCTTTAGGGTTGACAAATTTAAAGCTGTGCTTTTCCAGGTTTTCATTAGAACCATCAAGCGCATGTGAAAGCAAGGCGGCACCCTCGCCAGCCACCACCCAATTTACTGTGCGATCTTTATTGTCGCGCAGTGTAGCTTGGAACTCCTTAACCAGAGTTTGCGTAGTTTCTGTTAGGCGATTTTTTTTACCAAAGGTTAAATCTTCAGTAACACTAGGAGGATTGAAAAACACTACTGAATTAATACCTTTAGAAACTACTTGAGCATCTTTCATTGCATCATATGCTGTGGCAGTAGCAGCGCTAACAAATACTGTTTTGCCTTCCAGATTACACTTAGCAGCTTTGATCAGCTTCCCTCCAAAAGCACCAGTGGTGGCCTCATAAAACCCTCCTGCCTCCTTGTTTCCTTTATTAATGACCTGAATCTCAGAAATATAAACCGTAGGACAAATATCCGTTTCGCGGATATAAATATTGTAATAGACCCTCACATTTTTCGTGATGAGCGAATTTTCAAGCGCTAGCTTTTTATGGTGGGCAATGGTTGCCATGCGCTTCAGGGTTTCCTGAATTTTATGTTTTCTTTGTATATGCTCTGCAGAATCGTTCCTTCCACCTATAGGATCGAAAGCCGCTGTGGCTTTATTTTCAGCGAGGGATCGCAAGCTTTCAATATCGCGAATAACCATTTGCCCTTCAGCCGAGTGAGGGTTGACCGAACAGAGGAAATCGAAAAATAAATTGGTGTGAATCTTGACAGTTCTACCCACATGACCGAGGGTTTGTGGGGAGAAAAAAATAAATCCGTCGCTCTTCGACGTGCGCGCCATTGAGACTGACATAAAACTAGTCCTTTAAGTAGTAAATTCGATATAAATAGCGCCAATCATAGAGTTCGTAGCAAGGCAAATCAAGAATATCTGCTGAGGAACTGCCAGCACAACGTGCGCCACATCACAAAATAAACGTTTATTATCGGGAAAATGATATATACCATGTTTTGCCAGCTACACCCACCTAGCCTAGGCCTTGGGCGCGGATAACCTGACAAGCAAAATCCAGCCAGCTTGCGGCTTATCACTCCCATCATTATGCAATAAAGCACAAGCAGGGCAAAAAACACTAAACCCATCAGAATGATTACAGGCAGCATCATGAGCGAAATCAAAGTTTATGCAAAAGAATTGGAGGTCAGAGATTATGAATGCGATCTGGCAGATGGTGTAAACAATTCTGTTTATTACAATTATTTCGAGCATGCCAGACACTGCATGCTAAGAGATAATGGAATTGATTTTGCCGAGCTCGCCAGAAGAAAAATAGGCCTGGTAGTGGCAAGAGCTGAAATTGACTTTAAGCGGTCATTGGTCAGCGGTGATAAATTTGTAGTGAAGACAATTCTGCGAAGAATCTCGAAACTCCGGTTTGAGTTCACTCAGGATATTTACCGGCTCACGGATAATCAGCATATGGTCTCCGCTAAAATTCTCGGCACGCCTATCAATGCTGAAGGCAGGCCTAAATTAGATCCCGAACTTGAGAGGCTGGTAACTCCCCTGCTAACCCCCATCAAAGAGGAAGAACCCGCGTAAGGCGGGTCATTTGACCCGCGCGTGATCTGCGCAAATTGCGATATATTTGTTTGTGGCTCTATTTAGGAGTTCGAGCTGGAAAATAGAGTGCGGGTTACGCCTTCGGCTAACCCGCGCTACGGCTCACTTGCAGCGATTTTTCTAATACTCTATAACCATCCGCACGTTGTCAGAATAGGTTCCCGCTGCAGGGGTAGCCTGGTTGGGAGTGATTCTGATGGGCATTATGACTGTTTCGGCTATGCCTGTGCCCAGCCGCGATAGCGGGTTGGTGGAGTTCAAGATAACGCTGGAACTGCTCGGCTGCAGAATATCATATTTGATGCTGCCCCCAGGGCCGGTCATACGGCGGGAGCCGCCGCTGTAGTTATCGCCGTTGTCTGCGTAAAATAAATAATCCTCTTTGTTGGTGCAGCGAAAAACCGTGCTGATCTGTGCTGCTACAGCGTTCTCAAGAAAACCGACTGAGCCGAAATCAATCAATGCGGGACTGCTGATAAACTCGCAGCTTTTACTTACATCGAGCCTTAAAGATACGGATACATTGCCACTGACAGGAGAGGTGCCGACACACACACCGGGCAATCCCAGCCCCGTGCACATAACACCATCGACCGCCAGGGTCTGGGTACCTGTATAGGTTCCCGCATTGGGCCAGATCGAGAGAGCACTGGTGCTGGTGTGCAGGGGAATGTTGATAGTTCCACTACTTAACAGAGCCAGTCCCAGGAGCACAAACCCTGTCGGCCCCCCGATGCTCTGCCCGGAAGCGCTGATCACCGGATTGAAGGTAGAGCTGCTGGCCAGAGTGTAGGGAATGGTATCTATGCCATTGGAAAGTGTCAGCGGCTGCTGCGCGGTGTAGCGCAACCAGCTTGTGGTGCTTAACAACTGCAAGGTGAGCAGTACCGAGCAGGAGACAGAAAAAGTGGCATCCACACCTGTGCCGTTTAGCGAAATACCTCCGGCGGGAACCGTTTGCGAGGCGAAGGTTCCATAGTTGATCTGCGCCGGTGTTGTTCCCGCCGAGACACTGCAGGCGGCCAGTGCCTGCCGCCCTCCACTCAAAAGCAGGCAGGCGAGCAGCAGCCTGAATAGCCGCGAAAAAATAAAGTGGTCAGCTCGCATTAATGCGCTCCCAAATCACCAGGCTTGAGACAAAAGAAAGGCCCCATTTTCGGTATCACCATTTTTTTATCCGGTATGGGGACAATAGTTAAAATACAGCCGCCGTCCACCCAGTAAAGTGTCATGGCCCGGTTCAGTGAACCTATATAAATTTCGCCATTCCAGCCCGTGATAAACTTCTGGGTTCCATCGGGCGTCTCCAGGACACTGCCGGGAGGCACAGGCTGCAAATCTGTGGTGTAGGCTATAACGACTGCGGATTGGGTCAGCTCTACCGGAAACTCCACATAGACACCCCCTTTGCGGCGCGGCACAACCATTTGCTCCACTGACTCCAGTGAGGCATTGGCAGGCAGGGTTATGGGATCTATAGCAATATGGTTTTCAAGGTAGCTGTATAAATCGGGAATCAAGAGTTTGCCGCGATGGTTGGTATTGCCGATAAACTGATTGCCAATCAGCACAGGAATATTGGCTTGCCGCGAATCAACCAGGGCAAAGGCATCGCTGATAAAGCGGCTGGCAAACACATCCCCCTTCATCAACACCAGGGCCCCTTTTAACTCTCCGGTGTATTGGCTATCGCCATCACTGCGGTAAACTCCCGCCGAGATGCCCGTGTATTGGCTATTCCAATCCAGGATTCCATGGAAATTATTTTCCGGTGTATCATCCAGCCCCAGCTTCCAGCCTATGCCGCCGTGATAGGGAGCATTGCGCATCGACTGAATTTGATTATTCCATTTGCCTTCGGAGTCGCGCTGGGTAGCGGTGCTGATATCGCCGCGATGGCCCAAAGGGATACTCAAGGCAATGCTGATGCCGGTTTCGTTATTGCCATACAATTGGCGATTAACATTTACAAACGCGGCAAAGTCAGAGCTGAAGTAACGATTCCAGGAGACGTTCACCAAGCCCTTGCCTGTGCCATCCCTCCCCTCATTGTAAAAGTAGCCCAGATTGAATGTCCCCAAAAATTCCTGGTGCACAGAAAATGAAAACTGTGCTTCTTTTGCATTGGAAATATCAAAATCCAGATAGCTCAAATCGCGATAGTCATCATAGCGCTCCAGGTAACGTGCATTTAAGCCTATGTTTTGCTGATTGAAGCTATAGGCAATGCTCGCCTGCCTTCCGCCGACCCCCTTATAATCGCTGTAAACGTCTGCCACTTCAAACACACCCAGCGATCCCGCCAGAAATGTCAGCCCCAGACCGCCGAGAGACAGGCCCTCCCCCCCCTGCACCAGCAGCTGCGGCGTCAGATAGCGATTGTAGCCATAGCGCATGCTGCCGCTGACGATGGGATCGTCCGCATAGGCATTGGAGCGAAAGCCGAAATCCTCGCGGCGCAATCCCAGGGTAAAATCGTAGTCCACTATTCCTGGCGACAAGAGTTGGCTGGTCACATAAAAATTAATATTTTTTTGCGTCTGTTGCCCCAGGGCATTGGTCGTCAATATCTGAGCGACGCCTGCACCGGAAATATAAGGCAGGGAATTGATTAAGAAGGGGCCGGAACCGATTTGATCGCGCCAGCGAAATTGATTGTTGATAATCAGCTCCACACTGCTGGGCAGGGTCGACTCACCATAAAATTCAGGCAGGGGGTAAGTGATCAGGGAGGGGTCCAGCTCGTAGTCTCTGGCTATGCGTATTCCCCCCATGCGCAGGCTTCTGCCCCAGTTGGGGGCCGCGTTGATGACGTCGCCGAGGGTGAGCCCCCACAGCCCCTCTTCATTGTCATACTGCAGATAACTTTCAAAGCGAGTGTAACCGGGCGAAGAGACCAGATCGCGGTTTTCCTGGAACAGGCCGACATCGACAATATAGAATTCATCTTCAAAAAAATTGAGTTCGTACCAGAGCGACGATTGCTTCAGCGCGCGATCTTCCGCTACCGAAAACAAATCGTAATTGACCAGCAGGCCCCGGTCTCTGCGCGCACTGGCACTGATGGGCTTTATCGAGTTTGCCGTTAAATATTGCATAGGCAGCAGTTCCACCGGCACTGTCAGCCACAATTGCTGCAGGGGTTCATCGTAGACAACCTCAAGCCCCTTGATTTCGCTGAGCAGCAGAGCGCGCTTATCGGCAAGATTCAACTTCAAACCCAGGGCCAGCAGGTCTTCAGACTGCATTTGCCAATCATCGGCTTTTTGCAATACAGGCAGCACCTTGCCTGAGGTTTTGCCATTGAGAATCAGCTCCAGATAAAGCATATTGTCTGCCTGGGAATAAGCGTGGAAACTTCCCAGATACAGCAATAATAGAACTGTGATTATCCTATTTTTCGCCCGCAATGGTCAGCTCCTGCTGCTCCTGCTGAAAAATAACCATCGCATTTTTTTTCCTTAATGCAGCAAGCTGTTCCCTAGTGATCGGCCAGCGTTTGACAGAAGAAGGCAATACATAACCCAGTAGCCCCTCACTCAACTGAAACTGCTCTGCAGCTGAGTCGGCATTGGCGACTTTTACGCTGCTCAGGCGCACATGCCAAGGATTATTGTTATTGATTTCAATAGCAGGATTCGCATCGCCAACTATCTTGTAGCTCAACCCTTGCTCTATACTTTTGAGTTGCGCACTGGAAGATTTACTCTGCAAAGGCGACTTTCCTACAAATAGAGGCAGGGAATAGCGCATCTGGAAATTGAGTACGGGGCCATTTTTCGCATTGATATTAGGAATTTCATCCAGCAGTACACGAAAGCTTTTCTCCCTTGGCATATCCTGAATGGCACCTGCACGGTTGACTATGCGGAACATCTGCTGTGCACCCGGTTTAACCTCGATCATCGGCGGACTGACCACCAATTCGTCCTGGGCATCATAACTATCGCTATTATCTTTTTGACTCCAGGAGAAAATTCGCGCCTGCAGGACTATAGCATCCGTGGTGCTGTTATTTTTTACCCAGATCAATGTGGCTGAAGCGGGCGCATCCAGGCGCGGGTTTATAGGCCAGATTCCCAAACTGGCAGCCTGTGCAAAAGCAGAGAACACCGTGATCGAAAAAATAACAAACTTCCGTAAGCGCCTAACCAATCACATTCTACCAACAATCAATCACAACAATTAATCTGTGCCTCCAACGAATAATCCATAGGAGGCACTTTATGAAACGCACTAAAGAACAATGGCAAGCACTAATAGAGGCGCAGCTCAACA
>DATMSP010000042.1:0-80076 GCA_035565295.1 Cellvibrio sp.
GGTGGGAATCCATTATATTAGGACAAGATAATAGAAAGTAAATTTTATAGAAAAGCCGAGTAAAGAAAAAATATCTTTTTATTATTGCAAAAAATTTTATAAAACCATTAAGACGGTATATTTCACTCTATAGCATCAAAAGCATTTTTTATAGCACTTAAAGCATTTTCAATATTCGCTCGGCAGGTGCCTATATTCATTCGCATAAACCCACTCCCCGCCTCGCCGAAGACAACACCCGGATTCATTCCCACCCTGCACTGGCGAATAAAAAAATCGCGCAACTGCGCGTCGCTCATCGCCAGCTCCCGACAATCAAGCCAGAGCAAATAGGTCGCCTCAGGCTTAAGCATTTTTATTTTAGGAATATTTTTCTGCAAATAATCTGCAACAAAATCGCAAGTGTCTGACAAATATTTCATAAGGGCTTGCAACCAGGCATCGCCATGGCGATAGGCAGCTTCAAAAGCTACCATACTCAAAGGATTGGTGTTGCCGACATGCAGGCTGTCAAACACATGTTTAATGGCCTTGCGATCTTCTGCGCGGGGAATAATCAATGCAGACAATCCCAGGCCGGGAATATTAAAGGTTTTATTGGGAGCAATGGCTGTGACAATCCTGTCTTCCGGCCCGGCCAATCGCCCCAGCATATGGTGAGTCACACCGGGATAGGTCAAGTCCGCATGTATATCATCCGACAGAATTGTCAAATCATAGCGGCGAGCTATAGCCAACAGCGCCTGCAACTCCGGCTCGCTCCAGACTCGACCGACAGGATTGTGGGGCGAGCAGAGCAGCAGCAGGCGCGCGCCCTGCTGCGCACAGGATTCAAGCTGGGCCAGATCCATTTGGTAATGGCCATCAACCTCACGAAGGGGATTCAGGATGAGTTTGCGCTGGTTCTCGCTGACCGCCGAAAAAAAAGGAAAATACACCGGCGGCTGCACTATAACGCCCTCACCCTCCCGGGCAAAAGCCTGTACTGCGGCAAACAGCGAGGGAACCACACCGGGGGCCATCACAATCCATTCGCGCGGGATCTGCCATTGATAGCGCGTGGAGAACCAATCGATAATCGACTGATATAAACTTTCTGGATAAAGTGTGTAACCAAATACCGGGTGGCGAATGCGCTCCTGCAGGGCCAGGGTGATGCATTCAGGCACGGCAAAATCCATATCTGCCACCCATAGCGGCTGCACATCCGCCGTGCCGAAATAATATTGCCGACCATCATATTTTACCGAGCCAGAACCTTCGCGCGAAACAGGTGTATCAAAATCGAAAGACATTATTTGATTCGCTTCCACAGGCTAACTTCGGAGATGCTATGCTGGAACTTGCGCCTGGTTTCGCGAATAACGAAGGGCACTTCGAGAGGCTGCTGTTGCAATTCAAAATGCTCGGACAGGTACGCGCTCAAACCGTCAAATGTAGTAAAACTTTCACCGTCCTTTTTAAAACCGCCTAGCCAATCTTCACGCGGTGTATGCTCAGCCAGCCAGGTGTAAGGCGAAGCCAGCATCAGCAGTCCGCCCATAGTCAAGCGCTGGTGAATATCCTGTAAAAATTTTCCAGGATTATAGAGGCGGTCGATCAGGTTGGCCGCGAGAATAAAATCATAATCGCTGAATTGCGGTTTCAAATTACAGGCATCGCCCTGGAAAAATTCAACCTTGTCTTTTGTTTCAGATAAACCCAGGTCGGTAAGGCTACGCGATTTATACTGAACCAATTCTCCCTCATCGGCTATTGCATAGCGCAGGGCTTCACCTGTAGCCAGCTGCACCCCTTGGGCAATAAAGCGCGCGGAAAAATCTATACCCGTTACAGCATCAAAATATTTGGCCAGTTCAAAGCTGGCCCGCCCCGAGGCGCAGCCTAAATCCAAGACCCTGCGCCGCGGCAGTTCAGCGGCAAACTCGCCAGCCAGTTCTGCCAGCGCCTTAGAAAAATTGGCCACGCCAAAATATTCGTCGCCATAGTGAAATTCAGCATACTCGGACAATAATTTATCGGTTTCGTAATGAGAGCTTGGCACTGGCTTTAATTCCTCTGAAACAACATAGCGAAAACCCGCATGCTGGAAAAAATGACGGCGAAAGGCATAGCGCGCTTCGCGCTGGGCTTCATTGCCGGATGAAATCCATGAACCGCCCTTGATAAGGTTATGGCGCTCATCAAAAGTGGGCGTGGTGAAATCGTCGTATATACCATGCACATCAAAACCGGCAAAGGGATAGATGGGCGTTTCGGTCCACTGCCAGACATTGCCCACCAGATCATAAAATTCGCCCTGGCGAAAAAAATTTACCGGGCACGCTGAAGCAAAATAGTCCAGGTGCAGATTGGCATTGACTCGCTCGCCAGCCACAGGAGGGACTTGCGCCTGATCATATAATCTATACCATTCATCTTCGCTGGGCAGGCGAACGGCGAGACCTGTCTGGGATTTTTTCCACTCGCAGAATGCCTTGGCCTCGTGATAATTGACTTCCACCGGCCAATCCCAGGGCATAGGCACTTCCTCTGTCATCAAACGCAGATGCCATTGGTTATTTTTTCTCAGCCAGAAGCTGGGATGCTTCGCGCGCGAAAAAGCCAGCCAGCCCCTGCCCTCCTCCTGCCAATAGTGCAGGTTCCTGTAGCCATCGGCATTCACAAACTGCAAGAACTCCTGATTGCTCACCAGAAACTGGCTGGCTTCGAACTTGGCCATATCCGCCGCGTGGAAACCGTATTCATTGTCCCAGCCATAAATAGGATGGGTTTTATCCTTGCCCAGTGTCACCGAGCCTGCTGCCACCTTGAGCAATAGGTTCTGCGGCGCAGCGCCGGTCGCGCGACAGGGTTGCCACTGCGGATGGGGTTTCACGTAAGCCAGTTGCTGCTGGCGAATTAAAACTGAAGAGGTTTCCAGATGAATGCGTTCGTGTTCAATGCCCATAATGATCGCCCACCAGGGATTGTGCCAATCCACCGGTAATTCCAGGGGGGCAGTTTCAATCAGGTTGATAACCATAGCGCGCACCTGATCGCGATAGGCTTTCACTTCCTGCGGACTGGGCCACTGATAGTGGGCATCATTAAGATCATCCCAGCTCATTTCATCCACACCCACGGCAAAGACCGATTCGAAATGCGGATTGATGCGCGTATCAATCATGCGCGAGAGCAACAGTTTATTGACAAAAAACGTGGCTGTGTGGCCAAAATAGAAAATCAATGGGTGGCGCAGTGCAATCGGTTTTTCATAAAAACCCGCATCGCAGGCCAGGGTTTCAAACAGCGATTCATAGCGATCAAAGGTGCTGAGAAAATAATCGCGCAGCTGCTGGCGCAGTACCAGACTATTGCTTTCGCGCAAGTGGGGAGTGCGAGCAAAGAGCGATTGATTTTCGGGCAAGTTCTTGCGCTGATCTGCCGAGCGTATAGCGCCATATCCAGATTGCATAATCATTCACCTTGTGCTTTTTTACCTTAGTGACCCAACAAATGTCGAACTGCAACCAAGCTGCATTCCATAAGAAGAGAGTTTTTAGCCAGTCATTTGTTACAGACTTGCTTACACAACCACGGATTTACAACTTCCCCGCATGGTTCCGGGCAAATTGCCAGGCGATGCGGCCACTGCGAGCGCCGCGGGTGCGGTGCCATAAAAGCGCTTCGGACTCAGTAGTTTCATCCCAGTGGCCCCCCAGGTACTCTACCCAGTAACGCGCTGCGGCCAAGTAATCATCCTGGGAAAAGGAGTAAAAACTTAACCATAAACCAAAGCGCTCGGCCAGGGATACCTTTTCTTCAGTTGTATCGCTGGGGCGCACTTCGCCGCCCTCATAGCTGACATCCAGATTCTCGCGCATTTTTTCCGGCAATAAGTGGCGGCGGTTGGAAGTGGCATAGAATAAAATATTCTCAGACGGCGCAGAAATAGACCCATCCAGCGCAGATTTCAGTGCCTTATAAGAACTATCCCCTTCCTCAAAGGAAAGATCATCGCAAAATATAATAAACTTCTCTGGGCGCTGGCTGACCAAATCCACTATATCCGCCAATTGTGGCAAGTCGCTTTTCTCTACTTCGATAATCTTGAGCCCCTGCGCGGAATAGTGATTCCAACAGGCTTTGATCAGGGTGGATTTTCCCGTACCTCGCGCGCCTGTCAGCAGCACATTGTTGGCCGGGTGTCCGGCCACAAACTGCGCGGTATTGGCCACTATGGCCTGTTTTTGCATATCCACATTTTGCAATGATTCAAGCGCCACCCTATGGGGCTGGGCCACTGCCTGCAAGTAACCCTTATTCGATAATCCGCGCCAGCGAAAAGCACTGGCAGACCAATCAACCTCCGGCGGCAAGGCTGGCAATATACCTTCAACGCGGTCAATAAGTTGCTCCAGGCGAGAAATAAGCTGATCGAATTGTGTCATGCAAAAACCTCTAGACTGAATATTCACTATAGATAGAAATTAATAATATGGATCTATTTTAGCTGGGCTATAATTTTGAAGTCCAACACTGACCGTATAAGCATCTCACTCGCAGCAAAACACTACAATTATCCTTACCTGCGAGCAATAATAGAACCCGGCGGCCATTTATTTAAAAAATTAGCAAAAAAGGCAAATTATGTTTACCCAGTCAGAACTGCAGTTTATAGAAAAAACCTTATCAAGCCGCAGAGAATGGCTGCAAAAAAATATCGACAAGCCCGATGCAGTCGCACAAAAAACTCAGAATAAAGAAATTCTTGCCTTTATTGAAAATTTACTTGCAAAAATCACTTCGCAATTAAAACTTCAGGCTGCTGATGTCGCCACCTCAGCACCGCTCTCAATCAAACAAAAACGTCAGCAAATGCCAGCCGAAAAAATAAAAGTGCTGATCGCCGACGACGACTATCTGCTGGCCTCGCTGCTGGAAGCTATTCTCCATGCGGCCGGGATTACCCAGGTGGACATCGCCGACGATGGCGTGAAGGCGGTCAACATGATTTACAATGCAACACCCGTCTACGACCTGGTATTGTGCGACTGGTATATGCCGCTCAAAAGTGGCTTGGACGTTCACAATGCCATGCGCGCTGCCGACCGCTGCGCCGATGCCTGCTTTATGCTGGTCACCGGTGTCACCGAAGCAAAACAGATTCGCTCGGCGATTGAAGTCGGGGTCAATGACTATACCGTCAAGCCCATTGAAAACGAAAAACTGTTGAAAAAAATCGCCCGACACTTTCCCAGGGTCGATATCGAAGCTGCACTGTTGCAGCTGGAGTCACAATCCCCTACTAAACTCGATCCGGAACCGGATCTCGAATCGAATCCCGAGCCGGAAAGCAAATCAGAGGCCTCTGCTGGATAGCAGCAGGCACTTCGCCAGCCTCTGTCAAAGACTCACTAACTCCCCTCAACTTCCAGCATAAAATCCAGGCTGGCCTGCTGGCGAATAGCGCGGCGGTGGTTGGCCATCAACTTCTGGATTTTTTCCTGGTCACAGACCTGGCGATCCAATACCACACGGCTTTTCAGTTCTCCCACGGGTTCCGAGGTGGGGCACTTGCTAAATATAAACTGATTCGAAATCAAATCCATAAAGGGTCCGGATTTACTGCTGGGCATAATAAAATTCAGCTGCAAACCCAAACTCTCGGTCAGGTAGTTGATAACTTCACGGGAGCGATTTTCATCCATTTTCGAGAAGGCTTCATCCACCAGCACCATGCGCAAATGGCTGTTGCCTTCATTGAAACGGAAAGCAGAAGTGATGGCCGCGCTGCGGATAATGTAGGCTGGCGTCTCCAGCTGGCCCCCGGAACCTGTGCCGTACTGACTGAGAGCGATAGGAGCCTTGCCCTCTGGCTCCTTGTAAATTTCATAGCGTCGATAATTGCGATAGTCGGCTATGCGAGTCAATTCGCGCAGGGCTTTTTGCTCGTCTTCATCCAGCAGCATCTTCATCAACCGCTCACGCACTTGTTCATGCTTATGCTCAAGTTTTATTTCAAACAGGGTTTCGCCATCGCCCAGGGTCGGGCTGTCGATAACGGCTTTAAAGAACTGCCAATACTCTTTGAATTCCGGCACCCACTCCCAATCGAAGCGGAAACTCTCACGGTCGGCACCAAAGCGATGGTGTTCCAGTTCTTTGTTCAATTCTTCAAGAATTTTCTTGCCGTCATTGATGGCCTGGTAAATGGAGTGGCAGAGGTTGGTTACAAAAGCATTGTTGAAACTCAGACGCAGGGATTCGATTTCCTGGTGGCGCTGCGCCAGTATATGGTTTTTATCGCGATTGTAGAGACTGTCAAACTGACGGCGGATATCGCACACCTGGCGGAAATTATCCGAGCCAAATTCATTGTTGTAATCCAGGTTCAACAAAATCGAATCGGCGTTAAAGCAGAATTGATTGTGCAGCATCACCGCCGATTGCATCCGGTGCAGGAGCGATTTCAATTCGCCGTTGATAGTGACCAGGCTCGCATCAAAATAGCCCACGGCCTGCTGCTTGACCGACTCGTCCGCCGCCTGCAGCCTCAGTTCGGCATTGAACTCGGGCCAGAAGCCGCCGATCAATTGGATATTGGCTTCACATTCGTCCACCGCCTGCAGGGTTTTATCCTGTTCGGTATTGAGCTTATTGCATTCGCTATCCGCCGATTTCAATTCGGCGCGGCAGTCGATCTGTTGGTTGTTCAATTCATTGAACTGCTTGGTCTGCTCCTGCAGGCGCTCCTGCAACTGCTGCATTTCGGCATCCAGAGCGCTGCTGTCGGAGAGGTCCAACTGCTGTAACTTGGCCTCTATGGCTTGGATGGATTCATGGGCAGCCAGCATAGCCTGCAACTGATCGGCATAACTCAACGCCTGCAATTTGTCGATAGACAACAATAGCTGTTGAGCCTCGCCGGCAGAATCGCTGGCCGCTTGCCATTCAATCATAAGCTGATGGAATTCATTGCGCTTGGCCTCCAGGGCGCGCTCGCGGGCGTGCTGGCCAAATACCAGATCCGCATCGCTCATATCGCAGCGGAACATCGCGTAGTTGCCCGAGCCCATGGCATCCTTGGTGATACCGCGACGGGTGTTGCGCAATTCATTGGCGGTATCAACGCGCTGTACTGAGCCATAGCTGGCCTTGATATAGGCCTCAGCGGTCGCATGGGAGAAACGCATAATGTCCAGCACGGAATCGCGGGCCAGGTCTGGCATTTTTTCCGCATCCTTGCGCGCTTTTTCGCCCTGGATAATGCGCGCGCGATTGGCCTGCCCAGCGAGATTGCGCACTGCGGCAATCGCCTGGGCTTCGTATTCAGGGGAGACAATAATGCCAAAGCGCGCCGCGCCAATATAGCCTTCAATTGCCGCCTGCCATTCGCCATTGGTGACTTCCACATAATCGCAGAGCACACGTGCATCGGCTTTTGGACATTGCGCCGCAATCACATCCAGGGCCTGGCGAACAAAACCCGGGTAGCTGACCTGATGAGATTCGAGGGCCTGGATTTCGCGGCGCTTGAGATCAAGCTGCTTTTGCAGGCGCTCGGCATTGCCGCGGCGCCTGTCGCGCTCCTGGGCTATCTGATCGCGCACATTGAGCTTGTGCTCATAGCCAGCCTCTTCCAAGGCAAACAAACTATTCACAAATAAATTATGGTTTTTTTGCAGGGCCACCGCTTTTTCGAAGTGATCCGCCAGCGGGCTGATATCGATCCAATCGCGATTGAGCAACTGGTGGATATCCAGCTTTTCGCTATCTGCCGCTATGGTTTTTGCCAGCGACTGTATGGCGTTATTAGCCAGCGCAGGAATTTCCAGGGCGATGGAGGTCTGCTTGAGGGTATTGCCGAACTGCTGTGCAGCGGCAATATTCTGCTGCAGCTGTTGATCCTGCTTTAACAGTTCTATCGCCTGGTTTTGAATCAGCTTTTCCTGGGCGATTTTCTCCTGTTCCAGTTGGTCCTTATCGCGCAGCGCAGGCACACCTAAGCGCTTGGCCTTCACCGCCAGCATCAAATCCTTGATATCTTCGCGGCGCTGGTCGCAGGCATTGATGGCCTGCGCCTGAGAGGCGGAGTTCTCGCGCAGTAATTGCTGTTTCTGCTTAGCGGCCAGATAAAAATTCTGGCAATCCACATAGCGGCGCTTTGCCGCTGAGTAGTGCAACAACTGCTGCTCCAGCCAATTGCCAATAAACTGGTCGGCCAGGTCGCGGCCCTGGGCCATGCGATCAATGGATTGCCGCAGCTGGCGGGCATCGGCCTCCATGGTGTGGATGCGCTTGAGCATCGCCGAGACATTGCGGATGGCCTCGCCGAGATCGCGGTATTCGAGAATTTCGTTGGCAACAAATTCGTCTATACCCTTGATTGGCTTATAGGCCATAAAGCGGGAGAAAGCGCGCGCTGCATTCATGGCCTCGCGCTCGGATACCGCATCGCGTTTACCGCGGATAATGCCGTATAGACGGCAGAGATAGGATTTTTTCTTATCGTACTTTTCAACCTGCTCAACGCCAAACTGGCGGCGCAGACCGGCGTAGATACGATCCAGGGGCACCACATATTTGTGGCTCTTTTCCTCTTTGAGCAAATCCTGCAAGCTCAATTCAACTTCATTCAGGATATAGAAATCGGCGGTCTCCAGGCGCGCAACCTTTTGCTGGCTGGCTCCCTGCCCGCTCGTCTCCAAAAACGCGCGCATGGCAATCAGCGCAGTAAAGGGTGCGGCACTCTCTCCCTGGGTAGGATGGAACACAGCGGCAAGATAGCCATCGCAACCCTGGGGGCGCGAGTAGGAGCCATCATCGCAACCCAGGACATAGGAGGCGAGCGTGCGCACCAGCTTGCCACCACGACCGCGCTGGCTGGATTCATCCTGGCCCGGGTTGAAGTGAAACAGGTTATCGTGGGCGGCGGTCATGATGGTCTGTATGGCATCTGCCGCCGTAGTTTTTCCTGAACCATTGCCGCCGGAAAATAAATTGATCGGGCCAAATTCAAATTCGGTATTGGGCACATTGCCCCAATTGATATAAATAAATTTCTTTAAAAACATAGCGAGCTTCTTAACAGGAAATCAGCTTGGCACAGCCATCAGATTTCGAAAATGGATTTGGTTATTTTCGGCATGACCTTGGTCTTTTTAACCGCTGCTGGCACAGGCTCTTCCACCTCGGGCTCTTCTACCAGCAGGAGATTTTCGGCGAGATTGCTGCGCAGCTGATCCAGCCATTCGTTGGAAACCAGATTGATAATCAAAGGGCGAATCTTGATCCAGCTCTCCCCCGAATCCACATCGGATTCGGCAAAGAAATGGATCAGGCGCAATTGCCGCAAACGCTTGAAGGCCTGGCGGCGCTCGCTGATATTTTCCGGCAGGTTGCGGTGCAGCAGGCTTTTCATCGCCAGGGCAATGGCCTCCAGCGACAGTGTGGCACAGCCTTTTTCATCAATGCTGCCCTCGCGCAGGGACTTGTCGTACTCGGCGCGCAGCACCAGAATCAGGGCAATTTCATGCTGGTTCAAACGGCTGCGGAAACCGCCGTTGAAGGGCTCATCGCTCTCATCTTCCATACCCGCCAGGCGCGCACCCGGCGGCAGCACGCGGACAAAATGAAAGGTGGTGTCGTGCTGAAAGCGCACGCCCATCAGTGCCAGATAATCGTTGACCAGTTCATGGATACGGACAAAGCGATCATAGAGTTCAGCTTCCACCTGGCTGTCATCGCGGCAGAGCACGCCGTAGTCCAGCAGACGCTGGACCAGCTCGCGCCATTGCTCCAGGCTGATATTGTGTTTATCCAATTGCTCGCTTAACGCGCTGCTAAAAATATCGCTCATACTATTGCTCGCCATCCACCAGCGTAATCACAAACTCATCGCGCTGTTTGAAATAATGATCGTCTTGAATCTTCGGGGTTGTATGCAGCCAATCGGCTTCCTGCGTAATACTAAAACGGAAACGCGAAGACAGATTGTCCACCGACCCCACCTCAACCGCGTGGGCGAGATTCAACAGCTCCTGCATATTCTCAGCGCCCAATTCGCGGCTATTGACCCGACCGTCATGGGCCAGTGCCTGTTGCACATAATCGCGCACCGCGCTGCCCTGCAAAATAAACGCCTTGTCCAATACCTGCTGGACATAGATTTCTTTCTGCGCCTCTATATCCAGGGGTTTATCGCCATCCAGCGTCGAGCGGATCACCTGCTGCTGGCGCGGTGCGCGCAATTGGATTTGCGCAGGGTCGACAAAGCCCAGCTGCATGGCCGCCAGCTCACTGCCCTGCTGCTGTAGTATTTGGTTTTGTTCTTCTGGGGAGAGCTGGGCCAGGGAGCGATAGATATCCATAAAATCATCCTGGCCGCGACTGTTGATATAGCTCAACTGGCGAATAATAATATCGGCGCGCTGAGTAAAGGTATTGAGCGCGCGGCGCAGTGCCGGCAACATAATTTCGCAGGCATTTTTCAAACGCACTTCGATTGCCTGCAACAGCGTATCCAGCAGCGATACTCCGGCAATCACCCGTTGTGGCAGGGCTTTGCGCAGGCGAATCTCCATCACCGCCCGCCAGTCTTTTGCCGCGGTTTCAGCATCGCCCTGACCGTATTTACGCTTGCGGCGAATTTTGCCGATGATATCGGCAATCTGGTCGCGGTATTTTTCCACGCTGTCGGCCGACAGGCGGATTTCCAGATCCGGCTTGAATACCGTCTCCATAAAATCGAAGAACTCATCGCTGGCCTGCTGGATCAACTGCCGCGATTCCACCTCGCGCACCAGTTGCCGCTTGCGCTCTTCCAGCTCGGCAATCACATCGGTAAAGTCGCTGATAATGCGCTCGGAGTATTCATAGGCGTCGAGCAGGTCGTGAATCTCGCCCTGTTCGTAAAATGCCTGCAAGCTGTTGCGGGTATTGCGCGTATTGCGATTGCGGGTGCGGAAGTGATTGGCCTGATTATCGGCAAAGGGCTGGGTGAACAGGCGCCCCATGCGGGTAAAGCCATAGCTGCTTTGCAGGTTGGTTTCATCCACCTGTTTTTCCAGCCAGCCGTTTTCCACCAGGCGGTTGATCACAAAACTGGCGAGATCGCGTTGGGATTTGAAGCGGCCCTCCTGCTCAAGCAGATCTACCTGTTCCTCATCTTTATCGGCATCCAGGATCGGTGAGCGGGCAATCGCCTCTTTAAAAATATCCACCAGCTGTTCGCGACTCAGGGCATTGCCGTAATCGCGCAGATCTGTGTACAAACGCTGGTATAAAAGACTCAGGCACTCGGCGACCAGCTCGCGGTATTTACCGGTGAGCGGATTGAAGAAGTGCTGTCGGGAATCGCTGAAAAACATTCGGTATTCTTTAACTCAATATAATCGCGAAATCATAATTCGCTGCATAGGTTGAGGCTCGCTGGCTTGCCTCAACCTACAAATTCATGGCTTGATCTTGTAGACAAGACTCACCGATTTATTCAGCTCTATATACTTAGGTACAAACATATTGCTGCCCCCACCACCGGCAGCGAAGGCAACTGAACGAGCTTTGAAATTCACCGAGTCCTGCGGGCCAAATACCGCCGTCACTGCAGCAAAATCCGAATCCTGGGTCACGGCAAAAACAGAATCCAATTTTACGCCCAGACCATCAGCCAGATCGCTGGCTTTTTGCCTGGCATCGCCAGTTGCCTCTTTAACCAGGCGGGCAATAATTTCTTTTTTATTGGAGATATCAAATGAAGGATTGATGCCGCGCACATTGGCCAGCGCCGCTATCTGATCCACCAGCGCCGGGTAATCGGCAATATTGTTTATTTCTATAGTAAATTCCTGGCTGACTTCGTAGCCGAGAATTTCCAACTCCTGATACTTGGGCCCTTCAGCCCGCTTGGTATTCTTGGTATAGGCCGAGGAAGTAATATCCCCCGATCCAATTTTATACTTGGCTGCCAGCGCAATAATTTCCTGGCCGCGCTTGGAGATAGCATCTACAACCTCTTTGGAGTCCTTGTTGAACTCAATCAGCTCAAAGGATACCTTTGCCCTATCCGGCTTAACTTTAATTTCGGCTTCGCCTTTTACCAATACAAAAGGGAAATCGGGAATATTACTGGCCAAGCTGCCACAACTAAACGATAGCAAAAACAATATCAACAGTAATTGTTTCATAATCACACCCTAAACTTGAGATGGCTACTTAATTAAAATACACGCGTACCTTCGGGTACTCTATCTTTTATCTTGGCGTCCTCTTCAGTGAAACAAGTACAAGTTTTTTCCGAGCTGCCGTACTTCCCACTTGGTTTATACCTATATCCTGCAAACCCCTTTTCCTCACAAATAGACTCACACCTAGAATGATTTTTGAACCAAGCAAAAAGCCCTATCAAAATACAAACGATCATTATCGGCATAGCTATCCATTTGAAAATCCAAATTTCATAGGCTGTTGGCTCCCGATCAATATGTGGGGACATCCAATACTCTCCTTTTAGTTCAAATCCACTCTGCCAGCCTCTCCGCATAGTAGGTAATGATCAAATCCGCACCCGCGCGCTTAAACGCGGTCAGGGTTTCCAGCACTATGGCCTTTTCATCAATCACACCCGCCGCCGCGCCCGCCTTGATCATGGCGTACTCGCCGCTCACATGGTAGACCGCCAGCGGCCGCGATGAGTTCGCACGAATATGGGCAAGTATATCCAGGTAGGCTGTGCCGGGTTTCACCATCAGAATATCGGCGCCCTCGGCTTCGTCCTGCAGCGATTCCGCCAGTGCCTCGCGGGCATTGGCAAAATCCATTTGATAGGTGTTGCGGGTGCCTTTGAAGGTGCTGTCTACCGCATCGCGGAATGGGCCGTAGAAGGCAGAGGCAAATTTTGTCGAATAGGACATGATCGGAATATGGGAAAACCCCGTGTGGTCGAGCGCCTGGCGTATAGCGCTGATCATGCCATCCATCATACCCGAGGGCGCAATCATATCGACTCCGGCCTGGGCCGCCAGCACCACTTGCTTTTGTAGGTTTTCCAGGGTCAGGTCGTTGTCCACATCATCACCATGCAGCACACCGCAGTGACCGTGGCTGGTGTATTCGCAGAAACAGTTATCGCTGATCACCAGCATTTCCGGCTGGGCTTGCTTGGCGATGCGGATCATGCGCGCCAGCAGCCCATCCTTCGCCCAGGTATCTGAACCTGCGTCATCCTTGTGAGTGGAGACACCAAACAGCAATACCGCGCGAATCCCCTTGCTCCAGGCGCGAGTGACAACTTCAGCCAACTGAGATTCCGGATAGCGATAGACATCCGGCATGCTGGCAATGGCCACAGGTTCACTTATGCCCTCTTCGACAAATATCGGCAATATGACATCCGTCATCTGTAGATGAGTTTCGCGTACCAATGAGCGCAGCGCCGAGGTTCTGCGCAAGCGGCGAAAGCGGAAATCGGGTCTTGCTAATGAATTCGACATAATAGTTACCGAAAATATATTGCCAGTAAAAATAATTTACAGGGTTAAGGAGCCCTCATGGCTCCATTCGCATTTCACTTGCAGCTTGTCCGAACCCGGCACATGACAGTTGCCATTGGCCCGCCAGGTGAATGTATGTATGCCCGACAATTCCGTCTCCAAATGTACGGTGGCGGAGACCCAGTACATTTTGCTCAACAACATTTCAAACTGCGCAATCCACTGGTTCCATTCGTGCTCAACGGCCTTATAAGATGCGCCGAAGTGCATAACCTCGGTTTGATAGTTGTTACTTAATACATTCTGTTCGGGGATGGAAAACATCTCCCGGCAGATAAAAGGCCATTCATCCGCAGAGGGCAAACTCAGCAAGGCCTCGCGATTGGTGCGACTGTGCTCGAAGTAGTTTGCCGGATCAGGAATATCTTTTATGCAACCATAGACAATTGATTCTTGTTCCATTTTTGCCTCATTCATGGGATTTAAAACGGCCACCATCCACTGCTTTGCAGATCATCCTCACAGGCTTGCAATTGTTTTGTGTACTGGGCACTGCGCGTTGCCACCTTTTGCGCAGTCGATTTCAACCAGGCCTTGCTGTTGTAGGTTTTCCTGTTAAAGCCGCCGTGCCCCTCATGATAAGCGAGGTATAAATTGTAAGCATCGTTCTGCTGAATCTTACTGCGCTTTTGGCTCTGTGTGTTATACCAGCCGATAAAATCCACGGCATCGCCAAAATTGTCGCGACGCGCCCACATACCGCCTTGATCGCGCACATAATCACCCCAGGTTTCAGTCTTGACCTGGGCAAAGCCATAGGCATTGCTTAACCGCGGTCCGGGGAATATCCAAAGGATTTTCGTGCGTTTGGTGCGCGCCTTCTGCACAAATTGCGACTCCTGGTACATGATCGACATCATCACCGGCACAGTGGAACCCCATTTTTCCTCGGATTTTTTTGCATCCTTGTACCAGCCCGGCTTATCTTCAAAAATATCACAGATATTATTGGGGTTGGATGGCGGCACTGATGCGCAACCTGCGAACAAGAAAACAGAGCAAAACAACAAAAATACTAATTTCATTCCGGTAACTGCCCATGCTGTTTTAAAAGCGCCAGCAGATCTTCCTCCGTCAGCACTTTGATGCCCAACTCTTCTGCCTTTTGCAATTTGGAACCCGCACCGGGGCCCGCCACTACATAATCGGTTTTCGCGGAGACGCTGCCGGAAACCTTTGCTCCCAGCGCCAGCAGATGCGCCTTGGCATCATCTCGATTAAATATTTCCAGCGATCCCGTCAACACATAGGTCAACCCCAGTAGCGGTGCATCTACCGCCGTGGCAACTTCATCCGGCCAGTGGATGCCTGCCGCCTTTAATTGTTCAACAGCAGTGCGGTTATTTTCCTGCTGGAAAAACTCATAGGCAAAATGTGCCACCACCGGACCGACATCCGGCACCTGCTGCAGATTTAGCTCATCTGCCGCCGCAAAAGCCTCAAAGGTGCCGAAGTATTTGGCAAAATTGCGTGCAGTTGACTCGCCCACTTCGCGGATACCCAGAGCATAGATAAATTTTGCCAGCGTGGTTTTTTTACTGAATTCAAGTGCAGCCAAAATATTATCGGCAGACTTTTCTCCCATGCGCTCGAGATTGGCAAGCTGCTCGCGGGTCAGTGAATAAATATCCGCGAGGTTATTCACCATCTTCAGCTCAACAAGCTGTTCAACCAGCTTATCGCCCAGCCCCTCTACATTCATCGCCTTGCGCGAAACAAAATGCTTGATCGCCTCTTTGCGCTGTGCCGCGCAGATCAAACCACCATCACAGCGGGCGACAGCTTCGCCGGGAACCGTCTCTACTTTCGAACCGCACACAGGGCAATGTTCAGGAAAATCAATATCGCGAGCATCGACTGGACGCTTGGATTCAACCACAGCCACAATTTGCGGAATCACATCACCGGCACGGCGCACTACCACCGTATCGCCAATTTTGATTCCCAGGCGATTGATTTCATCGCGATTGTGCAGGGTTGCATTGGAGACAGTGACACCGCCGACAAATACCGGCTGCAGGCGAGCAACAGGCGTGACTGCACCGGTGCGGCCCACCTGGAACTCCACATCCTGCAGCAGCGTCATCTCTTCCTGTGCGGGAAATTTGTAGGCTATTGCCCAGCGCGGCGCGCGCGAAATAAACCCGAGAGTCTCCTGTAATTTGCGCGAGTTAACCTTGAATACTATGCCATCAATATCATAGGCAAGCGCGCTGCGGCGCTCCTGGATACGGCGATAATAGGCCAGGCACTCTTCAATATTGTGGGCTTTATCCAGTTCGCGGTTAATTAAAAAGCCCCAGCCTTGCAGCGCTTTCAGAATATCCGTGTGATTGTCGGGAAGCTCGCCGCCCTCGACCAGCCCCACACTATAGGCACACATTTCCAGCGGGCGCGTCGCTGTCAGGCGCGAATCCAGTTGTCGCAAGCTGCCTGCCGCCGCGTTGCGCGGATTGACAAAGGGTTTCTCTCCTGCGGCCAACGCCTTTGCATTAAAGGCTTCAAAGCCCGCTTTCGGCATATAGATTTCACCGCGCACTTCCAAAACTGCAGGAAAACCTTCGCCCAGCAGGCGCAGGGGAATCGAAGCAATGGTGCGCACATTCTGGGTGATATCTTCACCATTGCTGCCGTCGCCGCGAGTGGCCCCGCGCACCAGTATGCCATCGCGATAGATCAGGCTTACCGCTATGCCATCCAGTTTTACTTCGCAGGCAAATTCAATGGCTTCTGTGGATTTCAAGCGATCCTGCACGCGCTTGTTGAAAGCCAGCAGGTCTTCATCGCTGAAGGCATTGTCCAGTGAGAGCATAGGCATTTCGTGAACCACAGTGGCAAACGCACTCAAGGGCAAGGCGCCGACCCTCTGGGTGGGCGAATCGGGAGTGATGGCTTCGGGATGCTCGCTTTCAATGGCCTTTAAACGCTGCAGCAAACGATCGTATTCGGCATCGCTGATCTGCGGATCATCCAGCGAATGATAGCGGTGATTGTGGTAGTTAATATCGCTGCGGAGCTGTGCCAACTCTGTTGCCAGCGCGGGAGATAGAGAGGGACTAGACATGCAAAACACCAATCATAATAAGCTCTATCGTCATAGCCTTGCGGCAGATATTCAATTTACAGAAAAATGAACTCCCGCCTAAGCGGGAGTGACGATGGTTAAACAGGTTTCTCAACTTTCACCGAAAGATTTTTTGCGCGGCTATCAGCGCGGACGGCGAAATAATTTTTTGCGTTCGAAATCGCTGATACGCTGACGGCAATGCTCGATAGTCTGGCGAGTCATCACACTGCGCTGCTCATCTTTCAATTCGCCATCCAGGGCCTCCGCCAGGGTATGGGCAGTCTCCACCATCAACTCAAAGGATTTCATGGAATCGGCTTCAATCGGCAAGGTCATAAACAGGCTGACGCCCGGTGTTTCAAAATCATCCATTGCGTCCAGATCAAAGGTGCCTGGCTTGACCATATTGGCCATGCTGAACAGCAGGGTGCCCTCGCCTTTGCTATTGCTGTAGCGATGGAAAATATCCATATCGCCGTAGCGCAGGCCGCATTTCAAGGCCGCGTCCAGCAGGTCATTGCCGTTGAACATTTCACCTTTGAAAGCCATGACATTGATGATAAATACTTCTTCGGGCTGAGTCTTGGCCGCAGCGGCTTCCTCTTCCTCCAGCTCCTCTTCTAATTCCTCTTCATACTCTTCATTTTCGTATTCATCCTCGAAGCCTTCTTCATCCTCTTCTGGATACTCGCTCTCCGGGTAATCTTCTTGATAATCCTCTTCTGGATAATCCAGTTCCGGCTCTGCCTGCACAGTATTTTTTGCACTGCTGCGCGAACTGGAGAAGGTTGGCTCAATACGCTCATCCGCAGAGAGTCTGCTATCTGCATTTTTGGCCAGGGGCTCGGCATCGACAGAATCCATCAGGATAGGCACAGACTTTTCCAAATCCAAACGCGCCTGCTCTGGAGTGCGTCTGCCATCGCTGTTGCGACGAGAATCGCGCATCTCTTTGCCACTCAGCTTTTTATCCTGCTGTGAGGGTGAATGCGCTGAGTCGCGCTGCCCTATAATCCGGGCTCCACCGTTCGGCAGCTCACTGCCGTAATTTTCCGTGGAATCATCGGCAGCCGAGTCTTTATGACGTTTGTTGAGCGAGGGAGACACGCCCAACCGATTCTGGCGAGCACTGTAGGTGCGACGAAAACCATCCGCCAAAATGACAACAATCAATAAGACAAGAATTCCAGTTATCCAGTCACTCATAAGGTTTTCCACTAATAATTAGGGGTAATAATAAATAAAAGCTTATATTCTTTTAGACCAATACTGCTTATTTACAAGCCCTAAAATACATTTTTTTAAAAATATTTTTACGTTGCGCGTTTAGGAGGCCGCCAATTCAGCCGCCTCGTCCACATCCACAGTAACCAATCGCGATACACCCGGTTCATGCATAGTGACACCCAGCAGCTGGTGGGCCATCTCCATCGCATTTTTATTGTGGGTAATATAAATAAACTGTACCTGTGCCGACATCTCCTCAACCATGCGCGCATAGCGGCCTACGTTGGCATCGTCGAGCGGCGCATCCACCTCGTCCAGCATACAGAAAGGTGCAGGATTGAGGCGGAAAATGGAGAACACCAAGGCGATGGCCGTGAGCGCTTTTTCGCCACCGGACAACAAGTGGATGGTGCTATTGCGCTTGCCCGGTGGTCGCGCCATGATGGTGATACCTGTATCGAGTAGATCCTCGCCGGTAAGTTCCAGATAGGCGTGGCCGCCGCCGAATACTTTGGGGAACAGCTCCTGCAAACTTTTATTGACCTGATCAAAGGTTTCCTTGAAACGGGTACGGGTTTCGCGGTCAATGCGGCGAATCGCATTCTCCAGGGTCTCCAGGGCCTCGTGCAGATCGGCGTTTTGCGCATCCAGGTAATTCTTGCGCTCGGATTCAGTTTTGTATTCATCGATAGCGGCGAGGTTGATGGGGCCCAAGCGCGTAATTTTGGCCGCGACCGTTTCCAGCTCATCTTCCAGCGGCTTGATCTCTGTGCCCTCCGGCATTTCTGCAAGAATGGTTTGCAGATTCAAATCATCCTCTTCCAATTGCTGGGCAATGCCCGCGCGCTGCACTTCAAACATTTTCGCCGCGAGGCGCTCCTGCTCCAGGTGCGCACGCACAGCCTGTACTTCCTGCTCGGCACGGTTGCGACCCTGTTCGGCGCTGCGCAATTCATGCTCAACGGTTTCCAGTGCGCGGCGCGCCTCGGTCAATGAAGCTTCCACCGATAAGCGTTTGGACAAATTCGCTTCCAGCTCGAGCTTGTACTCTTCGATAGGATCGCGGCTTTCGCTCAGCGATAACAGCAATTGCTCGCGGCGCTCCTGCAGGCGTGCAGTCTGCTCACGCAGACGACCAATGCCCAGACGAACGCCGTCGAGCTGGGTTTTTAACGATTGACAGCGCAGCGCCAATTCGTGCGATTTATCTTTATCGTGACGGGCGCGCTGACGCGCGTTATCCAGGCCGCTGCGGATATCATCGCGCTGCTGCAACAGGTTCTCGCGCAGGTCGGTATCCTGCCCCATCATTTCAATAGCCTCACTGAGAATCATCCGCGCTTCCGACAGATGCTCAGCCTCCTGCTCCAACTGCTCGCGGGCTTCGCGAATTTCGGAGTCGGCGCGCTCGCGGCGCATGGAGACCTGCTCAACACGCACCTGCTTGGCGCTCAGCTGCGAACGCAATTCGCCAAAGCGACGATTTTGCTCATCTGCTTCGCGGCGCGCGGTCTCGCGGGACTGCTCCAGGGTTTTAATCTGCTGCCGCCCCTCCTCCAATTGCTGATTCAGATTTTCGACTTTTTCTTCCGCCGCGAAAATATTTTCACTCAGCTGTTCAATTTCCTGGCTGCGGGCAATTACCCCGGAACTTGCATCCGAATCGCGGGCGACACGCAGCCAGTGAGCGCCCAGCCAAATCCCGTCTTTGGTAATAATGGATTCATGCGCGGACAATTGCCCGCGCAACTGCAGCGCAGCCGTTAAATCTTCGGCAATATAAATACCATTGAGCAGACCCACTGTATCCCAGCTTGCACTCACCTTGTCGCTCAGCAGTGCAGCCTTGCTTGCACTGCTGCCACTGGTTTTTGCGCTGGTATCAAACAGAACCAATTCACCTTGAGTAAGATTGCCTATCACACCTGTGACAGCATCAAGACTGTCGACGCATACCGCCTGCAAAGTATTGCCCAGCACCGTCTCCAATGCCCTGTCCCAACCGTCCTGGACACTGATGGATTCGGCAAGGCGCGGCTTGTCAGTCAGCGCCTGTGCGGCAAGCCACTGGGTAACGGCTTTATTTTTTTCGCCGAGCGCCGCCTGCTGCAAGGCTTCCAAAGAAGCGTGGCGACCGCGCATGGTCTGCAGTTGATTACGCACCTGATCCAGCTCATTGCCAATGCGGGTGTTATCGCTGCGGCGCTGATCCAACTGCCCGGTAATGGCTTCAATACTGCTGCGTTTTTCGTCGGCAACCAGATCCAATTCTGCCAGTTGCTCGGTGAGCTGGCCGATCTCTTCGTCAATGCCATCGTCTTGCAGGGTGGCCTTTTCCTCTTTTAATTTTTCAATGCGCTGCAAGAGACGCTGTTGCACCTGCTCCAGATGCTGGATGCGCGACTGCTGCACTTCGGCTTTCTGGCGCGGCTCGGCGGCTCGCTGGTTGAAGGTATCCCATTCATTCTGCCAGCGCTGCATGGATTCTTCGGCATCAATCAATAAAGTATTCGAGCCCTCTTCTGCAGCCTTGACCAACTCCAGTTCAGGCTCAAGCTCAAGCACCTCTTCCTGCCAGCTCTCCGCCTTTTGCGAATCAATCAATAAATTCTCTTCGGCTTCTTTGCAATCGCGACTGGTTTGATCCAGATCGGTCTGCAATTGCCGCGCGCGCTCCTGGGTGTGCTGAATGGTTTGTTCAATACGTGCAATATCAGCACCTATGGCATAGTAGCGCCCCTGCACTTCATTGAATTTATCGCCCATCTCAGTGTATTGGCTGCGATATTTTTCAATTTGCGTATCCTTGTTCACCTGATCGGTGACAAAGGATTCCATCTGCAATTCCAATTCGCGAATGCCCGTTTGCTTGGCCTTGGCCTGCTCATCCAGCAACGCATATTTCAATGCTTGCAACTGCGATTTGAACAGGCGCTCTTCTTTTTTGTATTCAGTATATTTTTCCGCAGATTGCGCCTGGCGCTGCAAGCGCGACAACTGGCGCTCAAGTTCATCGCGGATATCGGTGAGGCGCTCAAGGTTTTCCTGGGTGCGACGCATGCGGCTCTCGGTATCGCGGCGACGCTCCTTGTATTTGGAAATACCGGCGGCCTCTTCGATATACACGCGCAGCTCTTCCGGCTTGGATTCAATCAGGCGCGAGATCATGCCCTGTTCGATAATGGCATAGCTGCGCGGCCCCAGGCCCGTGCCCAAAAAGATATCGGTAATATCGCGGCGACGGCACTTGGTGCCATTCAGGTAGTAATGATTTTGCGCATCGCGGGTAACTTTGCGCTTGATAGAAATTTCACTGAAGCTGGCATACTCACCAAGAAGGGTGCTATCGCTATTATCAAAGATCAGTTCAATGGAGGCCTGGCCCACCGGCTTGCGGCCACTGGAACCGTTAAAAATAACATCGGTCATGTTTTCGCCGCGCAGATTCTTCGCGGATGACTCACCCATTACCCAGCGCACAGCATCGATAATATTGGATTTGCCGCAGCCATTGGGGCCCACAACGGCGCAGAGATTGCTGGGGAAATTGACCGTGGTCGGGTCAACAAATGATTTGAAGCCTGCCAGCTTGATGCACTTTAGCCGCATGTTTGATGTTTCTCTAATAAAGTAAGGACACTAAAGCAAAGGTCGATCAATCCCTGGGACGCCGCTGACCAGGCCAGCTAGCTGTTTGATTTCATTATTATTTATCCCTGGCTACCGCAAGGACCCAAGCTCAGTAAATCTGTTAAAGCGGGATTCTACACGCTTGCCACTGGCTTAATAAAGGCATTTGCACCCTATCGGGAGCTAAAAACCATAATCGGTCTAAGGTTGGGTGATTTTTAAGCGAGTAAGCGCGATCCAAGCAAAGGAATTCGAACGCAAACCATACAAACAGCGGACAATTTGAGCTTGTACAGCTGCCTGGCAAAATCGTGCAGCAGCCATCAGCCGGGCGAGGTGATGTGTGGAGATTGCAGGTAAGAGTGATGTTGCAGCACTATGCATGGCGAAAGATTGGCTCCCCAACCTTCGCCAGAACAATTGTGCCCAACCTCAGGTGGATAAGGCTATTGCGCCCCCACCTGCGAGTTAATCTGCAACTCAAGTTTCTCTGGGATGGCTTTTACCGAAATAGGCCCCTGCTGCGCCTGCCAGTCCCCGGCTTTGGTCTGGGCACTGCCATCGCTGGAAATACGCGCGACAACTTCAATTTCTGTAGCGGTGGCAAGGCTGGCCGCCGGCGACATAGCCATGGACTCATCCAGGGTGATCTGGGTGGGCAGGTCAGATACCTTCACCCTGGCAATGGCCAGCGGCATAGGTGTGCCCTTCCAGGCCCGCGCATAGATAAATACCGTCTGCTCGGGCGCCGCTTTTACCTTATCGCCAAGGCTGACACTGACCTGCAGAGAAACGGGTTTGGCAGCGGCTTGATCAGGGCTGCCGCCCTCTTGCAGCAATTGCAGCTCTGCCCGCTCGATACCCGCTACCAGCGTTTGCGCCGTGGGAGAATCTACCCCCAGCAAATCTACTGTGGTCTGCCAATAGTGAATCGCATCCTTATAGGCTTTTCTGCCAAAGGCATCTATCCCCAAAAGCCCTAACGCCATGATATTTTTCGGATCAAGTGCCAATGCGCGCTTGGCAAGGTCCACCACAGGAGGTGTGATGTTATTGCCATCGCGCAAAAACATCGCCTGAGCCAATTCCGCGATGATCATCGGCGATTGTGGCTCGAGCTGCAGTATCTGCTGGTAGGCGGGCACAGCCTGGGCAAACTCTCCCAATTCCATATGCGCACGCGCCAGCAAAAACCAATACTGGAGACTGTCGGGCTTGCTCGCGAGACGCTGTTTGTACTCGGCAATAAGATTCTGCGCGCGTATGGGATCGGGGTTGCGGCCCGCCTGGATATCCTGATTATCAAGCAGGATTTTCTCCTGCTGCAAATCCTGCAACAGCAGGTCATCGGCACTGCCATATTTTTGATAGAGCAATATGCCGGCAAGCAACAGCAGCACAGAAAACGCCGCGACAACTTTCAGGCCCAGGAAAGAGGAGGTTTTACCCTGGCTTGCACGCAGACTCGCTTCGTCATCCAGAAGATTGCGCTCCAGCTCCACTTTCAATTGATTAAATTGCTGCTGGTCAATCGCCTGTGAGGCGAGACTATTTTCCAACTCGGCAAGGTGCTCGCGAAACAGTCGCACATTTTCTACCAGGCGATCCTCCAATTCACCCTGGGCCAGCGAAGGAGTTGATACTGATGCATGACGATAACGCCACAGCGGCCAGGCCATAAACGCGAGGGCAAGCAGCAGCAATAGAGCAATGGACAACCACAGCGGCAACATTATTTTAACTCCTGTTGATTTTTATTGGGGGCAATGGATTCGCTACTGCTCTCGGCGCGGGACAATAATGCAGCCAACCTGGCCTGCTCATCACCTGTCAAATGGGTCGCTGAGCGCTCCAGTGCGTTGCGGCGACGCTTGCGCACTATCAATAACACTATAACTACACCGAGTATAAGCAGCACTACAGGGGCGCCCCAGAGAAAATAGGTGGCGGGCGTCACACGCGGGCGATATAAAATAAAATCGCCATAGCGAGTCACCATAAAATTGACGATTTCCCCATCCGAGCGGCCATCCTTGATCATCTGGTAAAGCTCGCGGCGCAGATCCATGGAGATGGGTGAATCGCTGCCCGCCAGATTCTGGTTCTGGCATTTGGGGCAGCGCATCTCCTCAATAAAACTTTGATAGCGCAGCCGCTCCACATCATTGGCAAAACTGTGGGTTTCAATCGCCGCCTGTGAGTGCAAGCTTAAAGCACAGAGCATCAGCAGGGCCGCCATAACCGCTAGGAAAGAACGCATAGTGAGACCTCGTAAAAAATCAGCGGGGAGTATAACAAGTGTTTTGCAATACGCTAAACAAAACCCGCCAGCGCGCAAAAAAACAGCGCAGACGCTGGTTATTTACACAATTTTCAATTTTTTTTCAGAAAATAACAAAAACTATAAAAAATATGTTGACCTAATATTTCATATCATTAAAATGCGCCTCACTTGATCGGGCGGTTAGCTCAGTTGGTAGAGCAATGCCCTTACAAGGCATGGGTCACAAGTTCGAGTCTTGTACCGCCCACCAAATTACTCACAAGGTAATGCTTCATAAGAAGCCCTGGTTTTTCAAGTTTTGCGGACCGGTAGTTCAGCCGGTTAGAATGCCGGCCTGTCACGCCGGAGGTCGCGGGTTCGAGCCCCGTCCGGTCCGCCACTAATTGCTAAAAAGCCCTGAACAAGGGCTTTTTTTATGCCCGCCTGTTTTACAATTCCCGCGTTTACACCTAGATTGACAGCATGACCCCCTGACTACCGGTGCCCCCATGCCAATTCCCCTCGATCCGCGCAAATACCTTTTGTATTTCTGTTTGTGCCTGAGCCTGCTCGCCTATTGCCATAGCACTCGCGCCAACGAAGGCTTTATCGCAGTTGAGGGTGGCTCCGTGTGGTACAAGCGCCTTGGCAGCGGACCCCAGACGCCGCTACTGCTGATTCACGGCGGCCCCGGCGGCAACTCCTGCGCACTTGGCTCACTGGCACAACTGGGGCAGCAGCGCCCGATAATTTTTTACGATCAACTGGGCGCGGGGAAATCGCAACAGCCAAACGATTTGTCGCTGTGGCAAATCCACCGGTTTGTCGCGGAGCTGGAAAGTGTTCGCCGCGCCCTGCAACTGCAAAAGGTGCATCTGCTGGCCCACTCCTGGGGCGCCGCCATTGCCGCGCAGTATCTACTGGACAAGGGCAGCCAGGGAATAGCCTCAGTTATTTTTGTCGGCCCCTATCTCGGCACGCCCGACTGGATCACCAGCACCACCGAATTGCGCCGACAGCTTGCTCCTGCCACTCAAGCCATTTTACAAAAGCACGAAGCGGCGGGTACCACGGCTTCGCCAGAGTACCAGCGCGCAAGCGAGGAATTCTATAAACTGTTTCTCTACCGTCAACCGCATATAGACCCCATTGAATGCAAAGACAGCGCCTGGAGTTCTACCATTTACGAAACCATGTGGGGCAACTCAGAATTCTTCCCCTCAGGCAATTTAAAAAATTTCAATGCGGCCAAAGATCTGCAAAAAATAAAAATTCCCACGCTGTTTATCATTGGCGAGTACGATGAAATGCAGGAGAGCATCGTCCGCCAATATCAACAGCGAATGACAAATGCTGAAGTGGCAGTGATCAAAGATGCAGCCCATATGTCGATGGTCGATCAGCCAGAGCTGTTCCTGCAAACCGTAGACGCCTTCCTCGCACGACAGGAGAGCAAAGCAAAACAGACAGGGGCAGATACAAAAAAGGGCGATTAACGCCCTTTCATTTTTACTTTTTGCTATTGCAGTGAATCAACTACCGGTTTGATTTTTTCATTCCAGGTCTTCTGATTGACATCGCCGATATGCTTGTAGCGGATCACACCATTTTTATCCACCACATAGGTTTCCGGCGCACCGAACACACCGAGATCCAACCCCAAGCGCCCATCCTCATCGACCACGATTTCATTGTAAGGATTGCCGTACTTGGCAATCCACTGCTGCGCGCTCTCTGTCTTATCCTTGTAGTCCACACCGACAATATGAATGCCCTGGGCTTTTAATTGCAGCAGGAAGGGATGTTCGATATAGCAGGTTTCGCACCAGGTGGCCCATACATTCAATAGACTCACCTTCCCTTTCAAAATATTTTCATCGCGGGTTTCCTGCAAATTCTCCAGGCGCGGCAAGCTGAATGCAGGCACAGGTTTATCCAGGAGTGCCGAGGGCATATTATTGGGGTCCAGCGATAGGCCACGCCAAAACAATAGCGCCAGTACGGCAAACAGTACCAGTGGGATAAATAACAGTAACCGCGCTTTATTCATTGACCAACCCCTTGCCAGCAACTGTTGCAACAGGCTTCACCTCACTGCTTACTGCAGCACCTACCCTGCGATAGCGCTTATCCAATACCGATAGGAACGCACCAAAAGCCATCATCAGCGCGCCCAGCCAGATCCAGCGGACAAAAGGTTTTACATGGACACGCATAGCCCAGGCCTTTTCGCCCACCGGCTCACCCATAGCCACATAAATATCGCGGAACAACCCGACATCCAGGGCCACTTCTGTCATCATCATACCGCGCGCGGTGTAGCGGCGCTTTTGCGGATGCATATCATCCAGCGGCTTGCCGTTATGAGTGACCGTGATAAACGCCTCATCGGCCACATAGTTCGGCCCCTGGACTTTTTTGATGGATTGCATGGTAAAGCTGTAACCCATCAGCTCAACACTTTGCTGCTCTTCCATCCGCAGATCGCGCTCAACACTGTAGATGCTGGTGAGGCTCACACCAATCAAGGTCACCGCAATCCCCAGATGAGCCACTGCCATCGCATAATAGCTCAAACTAAGTTTTTGCAGACCACCCAACACTGAGGCGCTATTGCGCAGGCGATAAATAACATCAGCCAGCAGCGCGGTTGTTATCCAGCTGCCAATAAATACTGCAGTTGCAGCTGCAAAACTATAGGTTTCAGGGCGATAAAACCAGGGGAACAGCAAAGCAAGTACCAGGCTGATTGACCAGGGCTTCCACAGCATAAGCAGCAAATGCTTGGCCGGTGTGCGTTTCCAGTTGGCCAGCGGACCGAAAGCCATCAGCAGACAGAGCAGACCCATCAGCGGCAAAAAGAAAAAATTAAAATAAGGCGGGCCGACAGAAATCTTTCCCCAACCCAAGGCATCGGCAACCAGGGGATAAAGCGTTCCCAGCAGCACTGTGACCATAGTCACGTTCAAAATAATATTATTGAACAGCAAAAAAGTTTCGCGCGAGAACCAGTTGAAACCGATTTCACTTTTAACCACGGGAGCGCGCAGCGCGTAGAGTGTCAGTGAGCCACCGACAATAATTAATAAAAATACCAAGATAAATACACCGCGCTCGGGATCATTGGCAAAGGCGTGCACCGAGGTGAGAATACCGGAGCGAACCAGGAAAGTGCCGAGCAAACTTAACGAGAAAGTAAAGATTGCCAGCAAAATAGTCCAGCTTTTGAACAGCCCGCGCTTCTCCGTAGTGGCCAGCGAATGCAAGAGTGCCGTGCCCACAATCCAGGGCATAAAGGACGCATTTTCCACCGGATCCCAGAACCACCAGCCGCCCCAACCCAACTCGTAATAAGCCCACCAGCTGCCCAGCGCAATACCCACCGACAGGAATCCCCAGGCCAGGGTCGCCCAGGGGCGCGACCAGCGCGCCCAGGCGCTGTCCAGGCGACCCGCCAGCAACGCGGCTATGGCAAAGGCAAAGCAGACACTGAAGCCGACATAACCCATATAGAGAAACGGCGGATGGATAATAAACCCAGGATCCTGCAACAGCGGATTCAAATCGCTGCCATCCTGCGGCGGCAGGGGCAGGTTGCGATCAAAAGGATTTGACGTGATCACAATAAATAACAGCAGACCCACCGCAATAAAACCCAGCACACCCAATACCCTCGCCTGCATATCCAATGGCAGCGAGCGGCTGAATACCGCCACCGCCAGGGTCCAGCCCGACAGCATCAGTATCCACAGCAGCAGCGAACCCTCGTGCCCACCCCAGACTGCGGTGAGCTTATACATATAGGGCAAGAGGCTATTGGAGTTGCTGGCGACATAGGTCACCGTAAAATCATCATGGGCAAAGGCGTAGGTCAAGCAGGCAAAGGCAATCGCCACAAAGGTAAAAAACCCAACCGCCAGCGAACGTCCCGAGTGCATCAATAATGAATTGCCATAGTGCGCCCCGAGCAGCGGCAACACCGTCAGGGCAACACTTAAACAGAGCGCAAGGATTAAAGCAAACTGCCCCAACTCAGGAACCATAATTCAACTCCTTGCAAACCACTTGATCGTTCTTGTGATCGGCATCGCTCTTGCCATCGCCCTGCTTCATATCTGCCACCTCTGGTGGTGTGTAGGTTTCATCGTGCTTGGCCAATACCTGTTCGGCCCTGAAAATACCCTTGTCATCGACCTTGCCGTTGACCACGGCGGCTTCACCCTCGGCAAATAAATCGGGCAGTATGCCTGAATAGGCCACCGGCACATTGGCAACGCCATCGGTGAGAATAAAATTCACCTCCAGCGATTCCTTGGAGCGCACCACGCTGCCCGGCTTGACGCAGCCGCCACCGCGAATAGCACGATTCTGCGGCACTTCGCCAGCAGCAATTTTGCCGGGAGGATAAAAAAGATTGATATTTTCGCGCATGGCATAGACCATCAGGCCAATAGCCACACTGGAAAAGAAAACCCCGAACAGGACAATCAATAGACGTTGTTTGCGAACTGGATGCATAAAATAATCTTCACCTGAATAACACTAGCGTGCTTGAGTGTTTTTTTGAATCTGTATTAATTTTTTCTGCTGCTTTAAAAAAGCCCTCTGGCTGAGTATTGGACTGACAGTCAAAGCGATCAGCACCGCAAATACAAAAATATAGCAGGGCCACACATAAATGCCGTGATCCCCCATATTGATAAAGGCCTGCAGGGATTCGAATTGAAATTTCATTTTCCGGACTCCTCTTTATTGCCATTACCGGATTTGCCAAGAGCCAAATCCTTTACCCATTGGCTGCGACTTTCGCGGCGCAAGATTTCACTGCGGGTATTTAAAATCAGGATCAGCGTGAAAAATATATAGGTAGCAAAAATCATAATCAGCAAAGGATACAGCATGGAGACATCCATGGTGGACTTGCTGGTCAATTTCAGGCTGGCGGGTTGATGCAGGGTAAACCACCAATCCACCGATTTGTAAATAATCGGAATATTCACCGTGCCCACCAGCGAGAGTATAGCGCTGGCCTTATCGGCGGTATCGCGGTGCTGGAATGCCTGCTGCAGCACTATCACGCCCAAGTACAGGAAAGACAACACCAGATAGGAGGTCAAGCGCCCGTCCCACACCCACCAGGTTCCCCAGGTGGGCTTGCCCCAGACAGCGCCAGTCACCAGCACCATGACCGTCAAGGCAAAGCCGAGGGGTGCCGCTGCCTTCATTACCATAAAGGGCAATTTCATTTTCCAGATCAGGCCTATGGCACCGGCTATAGCCATTATGTAATAACAGGCCATGGAGACAAAGGCGATGGGCACATGGATATAGATAACCCGATAACTATCCAGTTGCTTGGCATCCATGGGTGCGAAAGCCAGCCCCCAAATGCCCCCCGTCAGGAGGCCGCCCCAGGCAAGCAGCATCAACCAGGGAATCCAGGTATTAGTCTTTTCATAAAACCAGCGCGGAGAGCCCAAACGATGAAACCATTGCCAATTCATAATCACCTCTACTTATTATTATCCATTGACGCTGACCCGCAGTGCACCGGCAGTGGCCACTGGCGCCAACATCAGCGCCAGGGCTAAGACTGCACCCAGCACCGCAAGTTGCACATCAAACACTTCACCCCGTGCGGCGGCCTGCACCGCACTGGCTCCAAAAATCAAAATCGGCACAAACAACGGCATCACTATCAGGGAAATCAGCAATCCCCCTTTGCGCAAGCCTACCGTCAGGGCCGCGCCCACCGCGCCGATCAAACTCATGGCCGCTGTGCCCAGCAATAGAGATAAGCATAATGCAATAAACGCCGTTGATGGCAGCGACAGCATCACACCCAGCAGAGGTGACAGTAATACCAACGGCAGGCCAGTGGCCAGCCAATAGGCCAGCACTTTTGCCATCACGCTCCAGTAAAGTGGATGGGGGGAAATCAGCAACTGCTCCAGGGTGCCATCGTCAAAGTCGCTGCGAAACAGATTATCCAGGGAAAGCAGGGTTGCCAGCAGTGCCATCACCCAGAGGATTCCCGGCGCTATCTGCATCAACAGGGCCTTTTCCGGGCCCACGCCCAGAGGTATAAGGCTGACAGCAATCAGGAAGAAAATCAGCGGGTTCATCATTTCGCCCTTGTGGCGAAAGGCCAGGGTCAAATCCCGCTTGAAGGTAGACAAAAATAGCGAAGGCGACTTACTCATTGGCCGCCCCTAGCCCGCTGTCCGCTGGAAAACCCTGCAAATCCAGCAGTTGCAAGTTGGCAACCCCTATGTCCTGGTGCGAGGTTACCAGCACCAGGCCTCCCCTGGCCGCGTGACCGGCCAAACGAGCTTCCAATTGCGCCACGCCTTTTTTATCCAGGGCGGTAAAGGGTTCATCGAGAATCCAGACGCTGGCACGACTGAATATCAAGCGCGCCAGAGCCACGCGGCGCAATTGCCCGGCCGACAAATAATAGCAGGGGGTGTCTTCATAGCCCGCCAAATTCACCTCGGCCAGGGCTTGCAGCAGCAGGAAATCGCGGCTATCGCCCTGCATGGCCGCATACCAGCGCAGATTCTCCAGCGGAGTCAGGGCCTTTTTGATCCCTGGCTGATGTCCGAGATAGAGCAACTCGTTGGCATATTCCCAGGCCACAGCAGATCGCGGCTGGCCGCGCCAAAGAATGGTCCCCTGATAGTCCTGCGAAATACCGGCGAGAATACGCAACAAGCTGGTTTTACCACTGCCGTTGGGGCCCAGGATCTGCACCACCTGCCCCTCGCCAAAACTTACATTGAGCCCGCTGAAAAGCAGCCGCTCATCGCGTTCGCAGGCAAAGTTTTGCAATTCAATCAGGGCTGGCTTAGAGGGCAAAGTAATCATCCACACATAATTTCAGAAGATCTCAGAATTTACCCTGAGAGATCGCTATACTCAAACGAGATTGGCGAAAACATCGTTGACCTTATTATAGTCTCTGCGCGATTATAGCCTTGGCACCCAGGTCTTTCACGTCTTATTCATCACAAATATTGCACGAATGGATATAAGCAGCCTTACGCAAAACCTGATTAAGGGTTTAGCGCAAAAAAATAACACTGAACTGGCTGCATTGAGCCGGGCGCTGGATATCGCTCTGGGTAAAGTCACCACAGCTACAGTCACCGAAATAACACCCGTCAGCGCGCAAGAGCGGCAGGAACTGCTCAAGAAAACAGCAGAGGCTCTGCAACAACTCAGCAAGCTACCCCAGACATCTCCCGCTGCAAAACAAGAGATATCGCGCCTGCTGGAACAACAGACACTGATCAAGTCGCCCGACTTAAAATGGGTGAGCCTGCTGGTGAATAATCGACAGCAGCTGACCTATAGCGACAAGCCACTTGTCGCCGGGCAAACAGTCACTGTGCAATTGGCAACAGCGCAAAAACTGGTGCTGCTCGATTTGCCTGACACTGAAGGAGCAGCGCGCCCCGCCACACCAGATAAATCACCAATAGCCTCGCCAACCTATGCCGCGAAACCGGCAAGCCTGCCAGGCACCTTAGCAGCAACTGCGCCAACAACACAAACCACTGCCACAATTGCCACAAAAATAATCGCCGACGATCGCCCGGAGAGCGAAGAAACGCCAGCCAACAAAGAACTTTCCAAGAATGACATCGCCATAAAAAACTCGCCCGCTCCCACCTCAGCAGCCACAGCAAAAATTCAAATGGCGACCGTCACTGAAACCGCCCCCATGTCAGAGGATGAGCGCCAGGAGTTGTTCAAAAAAACTTCCGAGGAATTGCTAAAGCTCAACAAAATGGCCAGTGCCACCAGCCAGGCCATTCCCGGCTTAAAAGAAGCCATAACCTCTTTGCAACAGCAGCAGGCATTGATCAAATCTCCCGCGACGCAATGGATACATTTAACGACGGGGAATCAATCGCTGTTGACTTACAGCGATAAACCACTGGCAGCGGGACAAGCTGTAGCCGTCCAGGTGCAGACCCCACAAAAAATAGCCCTGCTGGATTTGCCTGAAAGCAACCAGCAGACAGATACACTGGAAAATAAACTCAAAGCCTTGGCTGAAGCCCTCAGTTCAGGGCAAAAAATTCCCCTTCCCACGTATTTTTCCAAATTTTCCCTGCCGGCAATGTCCAGCGAACAAAAAGCCATTCCCACAGCAATACCGGAAGAGAATACTGGACAGACCATAACCCACAAAACGCCGGCGAGCCTTGCCGCGACTGCGCCCCCCACAAAAATCCAGATGGCAACAGTGACAGAGACACTGCCCATTGCACCGCAGGAGCGCCAGGAACTGCTGAGCAAAACCAGTGAAGAGCTGCTCAAACTGAACAAAATGGCCAGCGCCAGCAGCCAGGTTATTCCCGGTTTAAAAGAGGCCATAAGCTCATTGCTGCAACAACAGGCACTGATCAAATCACCGGATACCAAATGGATACACCTGTCAGCAGAAAATCAATCGCTGTTGACTTACAGCAACAAGCCTCTCGCCACAGGGCAAACCATCCCCGTGCAGATAGTGACTCCGCAAAAAATAGTACTACTGGATTTACCGGAATCGGCAAATACTGTAAAAACAGCAGAGACCGTTGGAAAAGAACCGGAGCATCATGACAGCAGATTGAAAGCGCTGACGGAAAATCTCAATGCGGCCCTGGCGACACAGCGAAATGCCATTCCCACTTATTTCTCCAAATTTTCCCTGCCGGAAAATTCCATTGGGCAAAGAGCCCTGTCAGAATCGAAAGCTGCACAAGGCTCAGAACAAAATCTCGCCGTTAAAAGTTCAAACATTACTACAGCTACAACTGCCGCTAAAATACAACAGGCGAGCGTCACTGAAACCGCTCCCCTTTCAGATCCGGAACGGCGGGAGCTGCTAAAGAATATTACCCAGGAAATAGCTCAGCTCAACAAGTTAACAAGCAGTAAAAGCCCGGCCTCGCCTGAATTAAAAGAGGCCATAGCCCAGTTGTCGCAACAACAGGCCCTGATTAAATCCCCTGAGACAAAATGGGTGCACCTTCGAGTCAATAGCCAAACCCTGTTGACCTATAGCGACAAGCCTCTTGCCGCAGGACAATCGCTGCCCGTACAGATAATCACTCCGCAAAAAATAATATTGCTGGAGCAGCCAGAAACAATCGATCAACCCTCTCAACCAACAATTAAACCAGCCGAAGGACAGTCGATCAAACAGCCAGGCAACCAGGAAAGCAGCAGCCCCGGCAAGGCAATTGCCAATCAAACAGTCAGTACTGGCGTCGCTGCCGACATCACTGAAACAGCCGTGAAAGCGCCCAATGAAAATATCAGCAGAATACAAAAGAACTCACTGCCAACCTATTTTGCAAAATTGACCAGCGCAGATCAGCCGGCAATACCACAAGAAACGCCCGACCCAGCAATTGCCAAACCTGATACAACAACCCTTAAACCTGAGACAACAACTGCAAAACCCGAGACGACAACTGGCAAAGCTGAGGCAACTATTGCCAAAGCAGAAATCGCAGGTAAAACAACTGTGCCCACTGCAGCTTCGGCTATGACGGCAGCGAGCAATAGCACAAGCATCCAAACCGCTACCGTTGTTAAAACCCTGGAGGTCAGCCCGCAGCAGCGGCAGGAGCTGTTAATCAAGATCGCCGCTGAACTGGTGCAAGTGAACAAGCTGGCCAACAGCTCCGCGCCCTCGATACCCAGCGTGAAAGAGGTGGTCTCATCACTGCTGGAACAGCAGGAGCTGATTAAATCCCCCAACCTTAAATGGCTGGAACTATCGCTGAATAATAAATCCCTGACCACTTACAGCGAAAAGACAGTACAGCCGGGGCAAGCGATACCCGTGCAGATAGTCTCCGCGCAAAAAATTGTCCTGCTCGATAGTGTCGATACAGCAATAGCAGAAAAACCGGCAACGGCGCCCGAAAGCAAGGGCTCCCTTGAGAATGCCATAAGCGATAAAGTAGCGACGCAGACAGAGCCAAATGTAAAAACCGAGGAGGTTGACAGCACCCTTGCCAGCGCCAGACAGTGGCAAAATATTTCTTCGGTACGTGAGCAGCTTCTCGCTCCCAAAACTCTCGAACAGGCGTTGAAGCGTGTTGCTGAACAGATACGTACCCACCTGCAGCTGACCCAGCCGAACAATATCGCGAGCGCAAAAACAACGGACGGTGAGGCAAAAACGACTCCCATTGCACAGCAGCCCTTGTCTACCGCAAATAAAGTTAATGCCCCGGCGTTGACAAGTGTAAATTCAGAGAGTGACGCAGCAGAGGCAAAAGTCTTATTGCAGGAAATTGAGCAGCGCCTGAATGGCAGCAACAAACCGATTTCGATAGCACTGACTGCAAAAATCCTGGAACGGCTTATTACTCCCGACGGGACGCAAAAACCTGCAGCATCGCAGCCTTCAGCTGACCAGGCAGCCCCCAGGCAAGCAACAGCCAGCCCGGCAATAGCAGAGCGAGCGCCAGCCAATCCAGCGGCTGCAAACATTCCCGGCGCACAGCTTCAGGCGAATACCAGTCACTTGGACACCCCAGAGGATCAAGCTGTCGCTATCAAGCTATTGATCCAACAGCTATTGAACAAACCCGGCAATGACATTCCAAACAAAGAAGCGCGCGAGCAATTGATCAAACTGATGCAGCTTCCCGCAGAGAACTTTGAAAAAATGGATATCAGCAAACTCACCCAACACCTGCTCAAAGGACTGGAGCAAAACAACAAGACAGAAGTTGCCGCACTGAGTCGCACCTTGAATATCACCCTGGGCAAACCAGTGATGGCCAAGGTCAATGAGACCGCCGCGGTGACACCGCAGGAGCGCAAGGAACTACTGGCGAAAACCACAGAGGCTTTGACGCAACTCAATAAACTGGCCAGTAACCCGGCGCAGGCGACCCCAGCGGTAAAAGCCGAAGTACTGCGCCTGCTGGAGCAGCAGGCGCTGATCAAGTCACCGGATTTAAAGTGGGTCAACCTGTCTGTTAACAACAACAGCCTTCTGACCTACACGGACAAATCACTGACTGCAGGCCAGGCTGTACCCGTACAACTGGTGAACCAGCAAAAGCTGGTGCTGCTGGATTCGGTTGCAGAAAATAGCGCAAGCAATACCGCAAAAAATAGCCAAAACATACAGACCAATCCCGCCGCGGGAAACTCTCTGGGAAAAGCCATAACCACTCCACTCGCCGAGGAGCTGCTGGGCAAATTGACAGGCGGCGCAACCAAGCCACAGGTCAACGAGTTATTAAAAAACCAGCCTGCCGTCACTCCCAGCGCGACCCATTACAAGCTGAACACACCGGAAATAAAACAGATAGTTGCCGACAGGCTGCGCCAGCTGCTGCCTTACAAAGACACTCCCAGCGCGCTCTTTTCTGCCGTCAATCAATGGCAACAGATCCCCGCCCCACTTAAACAGCCACTGGTATCGGCTAACCTGGAGCAGGCACTGAAAAGTGTAGCGGAAAAAATTCGCTCGCCGCTGCAACTGAGCCAGCCAAAGGTGCTGGAAACCATTATCAAGAATTCCGGAATCTTTTTTGAAAACAATTTAAATAACAATCAAACCAGCAAAGGCCCCAGTCTCGACAATATTTTTTCGCAAGATACCAAAGGTTCTCTGTTAAACCTGTTAAGTCGAGTCAACCAGGAACTGAGTGGCAGCAGCAAGCCGCTCTCCACCGAGCAGGCCACACGTTTGCTGCAACAACTGAGCAGCTATACTCCCTCGCCTGCCGCCTACTCGGCGGCAGGCAGTGCTGGCGACCTGACACGGAATACCCTGGCACCCGATATAAGCATGCTTATGCAGCAGCTTATGACCAAGTCAGTCAAGCATATGTCCGATAAAGAGTTGCGCACACAATTGCTGGTGCTGATGCAGCAGCACAGCCTGCACAGCATCGCCAAGATACAGATGCAGCAATTGGCCAGCTTGAACCATGAACTGGACAGCCGGGATAGCACTCAACCCAATGCGTCCTGGCAAGTGGAAATTCCCATTAGGCATCACAGCGAGGTCCAGCCGCTGCATATCCGCATTGATCGCGAATGGGTCGAGGAAAAAGGCGCGGGTGAGCAGAGCCAAAACAGCAGCAATAAGGTAAAACAGTGGTCGGTAACCTTGAGATTTGACTTGCCGACCCTCGGCGAGTTTTGTGCACAACTCAGTATTATCGATACCAGTGTCAGCGTCACCCTCTGGGCCAGCCAGGAAAAAACCTTTGGCCAGGTTAAAAAGCAAATGGATGACCTGCGCAACAATCTGGAAAAGGAAGGTATCCAGGTCAAGCAGCTACAATGTATGAAGGGTATGCCTGCGCAAAAGCCCATGGCATTAAGCTATTCACTTATTGATATTTCTACCTGATGATGAAACCCAGCGCAAAAGTCCAGAAAGCCGTTGCCCTTTTCTATGATGGCAGCACCGCTCCCAAGGTATCTGCGAAAGGCACAGGTGCCGTTGCGGATAATATTATTGCCATTGCCGAACAGCATGGTGTCCCTCTGTGCGATAATAGTGCCCTTGTGGAACTGCTCGTCACGCTGGAGTTGGGCGACGAGATTCCAGAGACACTTTACCTGGCTGTGGCCTATATCATCGCTTTCGCCTATCAACTGGAAGGCAAGGAACCCGAAGCCTGGAGCAGAATCTAAAAGCCACCCCTGCCCACGCAATGGATTCAGGCTGGGTATTTTGCGACTGACTCACAAATTTTCGTTTAAGTACTTCACAGCCGCAATGAACAATGCCACTATTGGCACAATATTCAACGAAGTTCCCGTTGCCATGATAAATTCAGTTTTTATATCTGCCAGCGAACTGCACAGTCAACTAGGCAAGGATACTGTCGTTTTTGACTGCCGCTTTAGTTTGCTCGACAAAGCCCAGGGCTTTCTCGAATACCGCCAAGGCCATCTGCCCGGGGCCTATTATCTCGATCTGGAAAAAGACCTGTCCTCGCCATTGCAGACTCATGGCGGTCGTCACCCACTTCCCAATATCAACCAACTGGAAAATACCCTGCGCCGCGCCGGTGTCTACCAGCACACCAAGGTTGTTCTCTATGATGACTCGCGCTTTGCCTATGCGGCGCGCGCCTGGTGGCTGCTGCGCTATATGGGGCATCAGCAGGTTTATCTTTTAGATGGCGGCTTCAAAGCCTGGGTCGCCTTTAAAGGTGCTCTGGATAAACGCGAACCAGCGCTTAAGTCTGGCAATTTTAAAGCGAATATCCAGCACGACTGGGTAGTCAATCGCGATGCACTCTTGCAAACCCAGGCAATAACCCTGATCGATTCCCGCGAAGCCCGCCGCTTCCAGGGGCTTGAAGAACCTATTGATCCTGTCGCCGGCCATATTCCCAATGCCGTGAATTATCCCTGGCAGGAGGTTAGCGATACCCAGGGATTTGTTCGCCCGCTGGAGGAGCAGAAAGCACGCTGGTCAAATCTAGATACTACAAAAGAGATAGTTGTCTATTGCGGATCTGGCGTTACCGCCTGCGTAAATATTCTGGCTCTTCATTTATGCGGTATTGATAGCAAGCTCTATCCCGGCAGCTGGAGTGATTGGTGCAGCTATTTGGCAGAGACCGAAGCCCGGCAAAAAGCTCGACTAAAAAACTAGCTTGGCGAGTATGAACCCATAAAAAAAGTGCCTGTACAGGCACTTTTTTTATGGGTGATCTCAATGCAAAGTCAAAGAGACATTACCAGTATTCATACTCAATTCTCACATCCCAATTTTCACCCTTGTCGCTGTCTATATTGGCGCGCCCCTGGTAGCGCATCAGAAACTTTTCATTGGGCTCATAGGCGTAAAACATAGGCTCGGAAAACAGCGAGGACAATTTGCTCGCCGGATCTATGCGAAAATACTTCCAGGATTCGCCGGCCCCCTTATAGGACAGCGGCGACTCGGAGGCATCTATCTGTTTGATCACCAACTTTTCAATATCGAGGAAACGCGGATTGGCCAGGTCTATGTCCACTTTTTTCCCCGCCGTCAACTTGATCCACTGCTGCTGGATAGTAGCGTCAATGCCGGCATCAATCACCAGCTTGGACGTTTCATAAAAAGTTTTGGTTTGCGAATCGCCTTTGAGTTTATGGCTCAGCAGCAGGCGTCCGGCATCGAAGATGGCCGATACAGTTTCATCGTCGCGATCATCGCTGAAGGTCATCCCAGGCTGAAAGACCTCCGTTGTGTAATCCAATATTTTACTGGCAAACACGGTGCCGTCAGGTTTTGCATAGCTGACATGCACCTGGTTTTGTTCATCCAGCTTACTGAAGAGTTCGCGATAAGACAGTTTGCCGGTTTTAAGATTGTAAGCTGTGCCGGAAACGGCGTAGACCTCATTGGCATAAGCGGCTCCGGCTCCCATAACTGCCATACAAGCCAATACCAGACAACCCATTCCTTGAGCGCAGCGAAGGATTGCAGAATAACCCCTAAATCTCATGATGAACTCCAACAACTTAAGTACGCGAACCCGATTACAGGACATTAATAGAGCATCCCATTATACGTTTTTCCAAGCTACTTTACAGGCCTAACGACTAACCATGCTTTAGTGCCGCAAACAGCGCAATAGTTTCTTTGCGGCTCAAAGATAAATCGACTATCGCGGCGGGATAGCCTGGCACAGGTGGAGGATTGTGCAGGGATTTCACTGGCAGGCTTGCCAACTGCGGCAGGTAGTGGAGAATAAATATTCCGTCAGGGTCAAAGCGCTGCGACTGGCTGACCGGATTAAAAATGCGGAAGTAAGGCGCAGCATCTGTACCCGTAGAAGCGCTCCACTGCCAGCCGCCATTGTTTGCGGCAAAATCGCCATCAATCAGCTGCGACATAAAATAGCGTTCGCCCCAGCGCCAATCAATCTGCAAGTTTTTGCTTAAAAACATCGCCACTATCATTCGCAGGCGGTTGTGCATCCAACCGGTTTCCCTCAGTTGCAGCATGGCCGCATCCACTATGGGAATGCCAGTTTTTCCCTCGCACCAGGCGGCAAATATTTTTTTATCGTAACGCCACGGAAAAGCTTCCGTGTGCACCTGCATGGCTTTGTATTTACAAACCTGGGGAAAATCGACAACAACATGCTGGTAGAACTCTCGCCAGATAATTTCATTAATCCAAGTGCGAACACCGCTACTGCCAGAATCCCATTCGCCCTGATTGGCCTGTAACACAGCTGCGAGGCACTGCCTCGGGGAAATCGCACCCACCGCCAGATAGGGCGATAAAGTGGAGGTACCCTCCTCTGCGGGAAAATCCCTGGCAGTCTCGTAATCGTCGATATGCCGCTCGATAAAGGTCTGCAATCGCTTGGATGCCTGTTTCTCACCCGCTGGCCAAAGCCTGGATAGATCGCGCAGTTCCACCCCGGCAAATGCTGTATCTATGGCTTGCTCCTGCGCGGCGATTGCCTCTGCCTGCGGTGGTTGTTTCGCCGGTTTGCCCAAGGCTTGCAAGGGCAATCCCCTGACCTGTTTGAGCCAATTATTTTTGAATGCGGTAAATACTTTATAAGGTTCATTATTACCATTGCGGATCATCCCCGGCGGGATAATAACGCGGTCGTGAAAGCGTTTTACCAGAATGCCTTTAGCGCGCAGCGCTGCGGCAACCTCTTGATCGCGAGTAAATTCATCCAGCGGATACTCAGCATTAAAAAATAGCTCCTCACTCGCATACTGAGTGGCGATCTGCAGCAAGCGGGAGGCAATATCCTTGCTACGCTGGAGATCGATAACCAACAAAGGAATATTTAATTTTTGCAAATCCTGGGATAACAGCAAAAGGTTTCGCCTAACAAAATCGCTGCGCACTGGAGCAACATCATGATTCACGATCATATCGCGGCAAACAAAATAAACTGCCAACACACCTTCTTTGCCTTCGGCGGCGCGATACAAGGCGGGATTATCATAAACCCGCAAATCATTTCTCAACCACACAATCCGCTTTAACATAGCCAGCAAACTCTCCACTATTCCATAATAAAATTTCGCAAACCCAATGCCTCTGGGTAGGGAGACCAAAACACCTGATTGGCCAGATAGGGATTATCCAATTTCATCAAGTGATGCTTGAGCAGGGTCAAAGGCACAACCATCGGAGTCAGGCCTGCGGCATAGGTCTCAATTAAATGACTCAACTCTTCTTTTTCCTGCTTATTTATATGCAACTTTAAATAACCGCGCAAATGCATCAATGTATTGGCATTGCTTTTTCGCGTGGCCTGATGACTGAGAGCAGTCATCAGCAAGCTGATAAATTCCCGACTGACTGTTTCAATTTCCCTGTTCGCCAAATTGGCCAGAAACTTTCCAATCAGATAATAGCTAGGCAAATGATGGGCCATCACCTGGTATTTATAGCGCGAGTAAAATGCTATCAGTTTTTTGGCGGTAGGCGCTGCGGCAACCGTCTGCCGCCAATCGTTTAGGGCAAACACGCGGGTGATAAAATTTTCACGCAGGCTGGCATCATTCAAACGCCCCGCCTCCTCGACCGGAACCAACGGCATCAACTCCATAAAGCGTCTGGCAAATGCCCCCCTGCCTCGGGAATCCAAGCTATGCCCATTTTCTGCGTAGCGTTTTAAAGCAAAGACACTGCAACTGGGAGATTTTTGCATAAAAATATAGCCGCAGATGTCCGGCATCTGTGCGGCAACCCGCTCTGCTTCCTGCGATAGAGCATCAGTGACATCCAGCGCAGGGTCTCCCAGGGTGCGAATACGATCCTGGCCGCTGCTGACAATCAAGCGTATTGGCTTGCGCGGAACACCCAGACCTATAGCGACCTCCGGGCAGACAGGGTGAAACTCCATATACTCGGCAAGCACATCCATGACATAGTGATTGCGCTTGTGGCCGCCATCAAACCTGACCGGCGCACCCACCAGGCATTCGCTGATACCCACTGCAATTTTTTTCATTCACCCCCCCCCATATACTTTCATGAACTTATCTTACAGCATAAATGATGAGGGCTTTGCCAGAATAAACAATTGCGAAAGAGTAACGAGGGAAATAAAAAAAGCCGACTTACGTCGGCTTTTTGCACTGCGCCGTTAGAGCGCGGGGATTTTGATATCTTTAAACAGCTCGTCCAACTCCATTCGCGAGTGGCGATCAAAGGCTTCATTGACAATATCCTTGGTCAGGTGCGGCGCAAATTTTTCAATAAAGTCAAACATGAAACCACGCAGGAAGGTGCCGCGGCGGAAACCTATCTTGGTAATGCTCGGTTCAAACAGATGGCTGGCACTGAGGCAGACCAGATCTGAATCAACGGCTGGATCATAGGCCATTTGCGCGATGATGCCGATACCCAGGCCCAGGCGGACATAGGTCTTGATCACGTCAGCATCAGCAGCGGTAAACACCACACGCGGAGCCAGCCCACGACTGATAAAAGCTTCATCCAGCTTGGAGCGTCCGGTAAAGCCAAACACATAGGTCACTATAGGATGCTTGGCAATATCCTCCAGGGTCAGATGCGATATTTGCGCCAATGGATGATTTTTAGGCACCACCACACAGCGGTTCCAGCTGTAGCAGGGCATCATTATCAGATCGCTGAACAGCTCCATGGCTTCAGTAGCTATGGCAAAATCTACCGTGCCATCAGCGGCCATTTCGGAAATCTGCATGGGTGTCCCCTGGTGCATATGCAGGGCCACCTCGGGATACTGTTTAATAAACTGACCAATAATGGGCGGTAGCGCATAACGAGCTTGTGTGTGAGTGGTCGCTATAGTCAAGGTGCCCTTGCGCTCATTGCTGAATTCTTGAGCAACCTGCTTGATACTTTCCACTTTGCGCAGGATTTCTCCCGCTTTTTTCAGTATGGCTTCACCAGCGGGAGTGATACGTGTCAGGTGTTTACCGCTCCTTGAGAAAACCTCAACTCCCAACTCGTCCTCCAGCAGGCGGATCTGTTTGCTGATACCGGGTTGAGAGGTGTAAAGACTCTGGGCAGTAGCCGACACATTTAGATCGTGATGGGCAACTTCCCAGATATAACGTAATTGTTGAAGCTTCATAAGCCCCCCACTTTTTGACTCATCGGATACACATGTCACTCAAAAGAGTAACTGTCATATAAAAAATAAGGTATTTATACTAATGTAGAATAGACAATCTCTAGAATATTTCCACTTTATTTTCATCTATTTTATGATTCAGAATTCTTAACACCCCAGCTACTCTTATTATGTATTGGCTGAAGTGCTACTCTGCCGAAGTCGGCAGGCTGTGAACCTGATTTGCTATTCCGTGCGGGACATGCCCGGTGGCAACATGCTGGCTCGCCGAGTCGCAATGAATACGCTGATCATCAAAAAACACATCGGCACCATAAGCTTTTAAAAAGGTTCCTTTTGCCAAACCACCTAAAAACAGCGATTCATCAATACGTATATTCCATGCGCGCAGCGTGCGTATCACACGCTCATGCGCTGGTGCTGAGCGTGCCGTCACCAGCGCTGTGCGAATAGGACAATCCTCACCAAACTCGCGCTGCAGCCCCTGCAGGGCGGCAAGAAACTCTTTGAAGGGCCCGCCACTCAGCGGCAACTTCGCCGCAGCTTTTTCGCTTTCAGTAAAAGCGCTCAACCCCTCCTGCTTATAGACACGCTCCGCCTCATCGGAAAACAGCACCGCATCGCCGTCAAAGGCAAAACGCAAAAACTCCTGATCCTCAACGTTGCTTTTGGAGGTGAGCAAGGTCGCGGCCGCAATACCACGCTCCAAAGCCTCGCGCACATCATCCGCATGGGTCGATAAAAACAGATGGCAACCAAAAGCCGAAGCGTAACCATAAGGCGAGGTGCCACCGCAAAAAGCGGCACGGGTAATATTTAAGCCATAATGGGCAATCGAATTAAAAATACGCAATCCCGTGTCGGCACTGTTGCGCGATAATAGAATAACCTCCACACAGGGCTCCCCTCCCAGGCGCTCATTCATCCGCAAGAGCTTCTGCACCATTGGGAAACCATCCCCGGGAACAAGGATTTCATCTTCGTGCTCAATCTGGTAGCGCGCATAAGCCTCCAGCCCCTCATTGACATAGACCTGGTGGCTATCATCCAGATTAAACAGCGCGCGGGAAGAAATCGCGATAACCAGTTTATTGCCGAAGTTACTGGGCATTGTGGAGGGATTCCTTTGAAATAACAGTGTAGAGATCACATATTGACGCAGACTTAAAAGACATTACTATATCGCTATAGTTCAACTGCGTATATCGCCAGAGATAAGATTTACACAATTAAAGCCGAATAGGTTCAAAAATGGCAAATGCCCCTGGCCAATCATTTATCGTCGATGCATTTACGGACAAGCCATTCGCCGGGAATCCCGCCGCTGTATGTATTCTGAACGAAGAAAAACCTCTGGCATGGCTGCAGCAAATCGCAGCTGAATTCAACCTGTCAGAGACAGCTTTTCTCCAGCAGATTGAGGGAAACCGCTGGCACCTGCGCTGGTTCACGCCCATCTGTGAAATTAAACTCTGCGGCCACGCCACCCTGGCCTCTGCGCATGTACTCCTTCATGAATTGCATTTCCCCTACAGCGACATTGTTTTTTACACCTTGAGCGGCGATTTGCAAGCCCGGGCCTGTGAGTCGGGCATTAAATTGGATTTTCCCAGAGTCCCCTGCTCTGCCATGAACACAGAGCCCGCAGACATTGCCGCGCTGAAATTGCATCAGCTCGGCAGCTACTATGCCGGCGAAGATATTATTCTTGAACTGGCGAGCGAAGAAGCTGTATTGAACTATCAACCCGACCTGGCCGCCATTGCCAGGATTGCAGTGCGCGGCCTTATCATCACCGCGCGGAGCGCAACCGATGAGCGGGATTTTGTCTCGCGCTTTTTCGCCCCGCGGGCAGGCGTCGACGAAGACCCCGTCACCGGCTCGGCGCATTGCAGCCTTGCCAGCCTTTGGAGCGAGAAACTGGGGAAAAAAACTTTGCGCGCTGCGCAACTGTCAGCGCGAGGAGGTGTTCTCGATCTCATCGTGCATCCGGATCGCGTCGACCTGATCGGCAGCTGCGTAACCTTGTTGCAGGGCGAGCTAAAACACAACCTATTTTAGTTGTTCAATTAATGCCCTCGGGCGCTCCATTTTACGCTTGGCAATCATCACCGCCACGCGGCGATTTTGCGAACGCCCTGCGGCTGTCTCATTGCTGGCAACAGGCTGGAATTCGCCATAACCTACCGCGGCCAAGCGCTCAGGCTCCACCCCCTTGCCAGCCAGCCACCTCACTATAGCGGTAGCCCGCGCCGATGATAATTCCCAATTGGTAGGATAGCGACTGTTGCTGATAGGAATATTATCGGTAAAGCCCTCAATTTGAACCGAGTTGGTGTAATTTTTCAGTATTTCGGCAACCTCAGTGAATATCACCTGCGCCTGGGCACTGGGTTCGGCACTGCCCGAGGAAAACAAAATACTGTCATTCAGTTCGATTTGCAGCCAGAATTCATTGCTGGTGACTTTGATCAAATTATCATTGATCAACTGGGTAAATTTATTCGTGACCTGGTCGGATATTTTTTTCAGCTCATCATTGACTTCAGGCGTAGGTTCCGTCGCATTGACCTGGCCGGGTGTTTCTGTCACCGGGGCCTCGGTTGCCGGCTGGGCAGTTTTCACATCGCTCTCCACTATCACAATCGCCGGTTTGGTTTCAACAATGGACGCAGGCTGCTGCTCTGGTTCGATCGGGACAATCAATTGACTGGACGGATTGGAGGCCTGCTCCGGGCTGGTGCTGCTAACAGAGTCTACTGGTTGATTGAAGGCATGCAGAAAAGTATCCGACAGAACTCTATATTTGCTTTCGCTGACTTGGGAAATGGAATACATAACCACAAAAAAAGCAAACAGCAAGGTAATGAAATCCGCATAGGAGACCAGCCATCGCTCCTGATTCACATGGATTTCCTGCTTTTTTCGGCGAATCATGACAATACTCTTCCCGATGCTATTGCAACAGCTGGCAAACCGGCCGCCGGAAAAACCATAGAATATTGCTTTCGGCTAGTGTAGATAGCCATTTAATTTCATCTCAATCGAGCGAGGATTCTCGCCATCGGCTATGGCAATAATACCCTCGATAATTAACTCGCGATATTGTGATCGCTCGTTGACACACATGCGCAACTTGTTGGCGATAGGCAGAAAAAACAAATTCGCCAGAGCGACACCATAAATAGTTGCAACAAAAGCCACCGCGATACCCGGCCCCAGCAGCGCAGGATCAGTGAGGTTGTTCATCACATGGATCAACCCCATCACCGCGCCGATTATGCCTATGGTGGGTGCGTAGCCCCCCATGCTTTCATAAAATTTTACCGCATCGAAATCGCGCTGCTCGTCAATCAATAGATCCGATTCCATAATGCGCCTTATGGCTTCAGGTTCACTGCCATCGACTAACAATTGCAAGCCTTTGCGCGCGAAGCGGTCGCTCTCAGTATCAGCAATCCTCTCAAGCCCCAAGAGGCCATCTTTGCGCGCAGCATTGGCCCAGCGTACCAGCTTGGACACACCTTCTTTAAACGGGGATTGTGGCGGCATGAAAACCCATTTGAATATTTCGATCGCACGCCGCAAACTTTTTTTGGGCGTTTGCAAAATAGCGGCCGCAAAGGTGCCGCCCACCACAATAATGGCAGCCGAACTATTGAGCAGGGAGTGAATCGACCCGCCCTCAATAAAATTGCCCCCGAGAATCACGGCAAAGCCAAAAATAATTCCCAGGATACTGAGGATATCCATCACACGACCTCGCGCGCCAGGCGCGCTCCTACGTCTTTAAGACTTAACACCCTATCGCTCAAGCCAGCGCGTGCAACGGCCATAGGCATACCGTAGATAACGCAGCTGGCTTCATCCTGCGACCAGATCGCCGAATCAACTTCTTTCAAGAGACGCGCACCCTGGCAGCCATCACTCCCCATGCCTGTCAACACCACACCCAACACTTTATCGCCAAAATGATTGGCGGCAGAGCCAAAAGTGATATCCAGGGAGGGCTTATAGGTAGTGCGATCCACATCGACAAATACTTTTACGCAGCCGCCATTGCGCTTATCCACCATTAATTGCTTGCCACCCGGAGCCAGCAGTGCCAAACCGGGTTCAAGCATATCGCCATCCACCGCTTCGCGAACCGCAATATTGCACTGGCGATTCAAGCGTTCAGCAAATGCCTTGGTAAAATTTTCTGGCATATGCTGCACCAGGACAATGGGCACAGGAAAATTTTTCGGCAGTTGCACAAGCACTTCTGTCAAAGCGACCGGGCCACCCGTGGACGCACCTATGATCAATAACTTTGGCTGCCTTTTCAAACGATAAGAGTCAACTCCCGTTGCAGGCCTGGCAATAGACGCTGCCGCCACAGGTGCCGGGCTCGCCACTGCAAACGCCGTGCTGGTCAATGGCATAGCTTTTGCCACGGGAGGATTGGGCATCACTGTTTTAAGCACAGGGGCAGAATGTCCCTGCCCTGTCCTCGCGAGAGTCATCAAGCGCTCGTGCAGTTTTTGCTTCAGCACATTGGAATTGCGCGAAACTTCAGCGAAATCCTTGGGAATAAAATCCATGGCCCCCGCTTCGAGGGCATCCAGAGTAATCTTTGCTCCCTCGTGGGTGAGCGAGGAAAACATCAGTATAGGAACTTTGCGATCGGCGAGAATATGCTTGATTGCTGTGACACCATCCATCACCGGCATTTCAAAATCCATGGTGATAATATCCGGCTTTAACTCTCGCGCCTTATCTATAGCCTCACGGCCATTGCTGGCGATACCCACCACCTTCAACTCAGGGTTTTCATTAATAATTTCTTTCAGGCGATGCTGAAAGAAATTGGAATCGTCAACAACCAAAACCCTAAATGGCATCTATGCTACTCCGCAGCCAATCTGCTAATGATAATTTAACCAGCATCATTTCAATCAGGCTGCTTAGCTGTGACCCCAGGCAGTGGTACCTTTTGCGTAGCGACGCAACAAACTGGGGATATCTAATATTAAGGCAATAGTCCCATCGCCCGTGATAGTGGCGCCCGCCATGCCGGGAGTTCCCTGCAGCATTTTGCCTAGCGGCTTGATCACCACCTCCTCCTGGCCGATCAATTGATCGACCACAAAACCCACGCGGCGCGAACCTACAGTGACAATCACCACATGGGCAAAAGCCATCTGCCGCTCGCCACCCACATAATCTTTCACCAGCCACTCTTTCATATAAAACAGAGGGATCGCCTGATCGCGAATTGCTATGCAATCCTGGCCATCCACCACATGGCTCTGCGATAAATCCATATGGAAAATTTCATTGACATTGACCAGGGGCAGCGCAAATGTCTGATTGCCCACCATAATCATCAGGGTTGGCATAATCGCCAGAGTCAGAGGCACTTTGATAATAAAGCGTGTGCCCTTGCCCAACTCAGATTGAATTTCCACTGTGCCATTGAGCTGGGTGATCTTGGTCTTCACCACATCCATGCCCACGCCGCGACCTGACACATCGGAGATTTCTTTCTTGGTGGAAAAGCCAGGGGCAAAAATCAAATTAAATGCTTCTACATCTGACAGTCGCGCCGCAGTATCTTCATCGTACAAGCCCTTCTCTACGGCCACGCGACGCAATTTGACTGGGTCCATACCCGCACCATCATCGCTGATGCACAGCAGTATATGATCACCTTCCTGCTCTGCAGACAGTATGACCAGACCGGTGCGCGACTTGCCATTGGCTGCGCGCGCATCGGGAAATTCAATACCGTGGTCGACAGAGTTGCGCACCAAGTGCACCAGTGGATCGGCCAGCGCCTCCACCAGGTTTTTATCCAGATCTGTCTCTTCGCCCACCAGCTCGAGGTTGATTTCCTTTTTCAAATTGCGGGCGAGATCGCGCACTACGCGCGGGAAGCGACCAAATACTTTCTTGATCGGCTGCATGCGGGTTTTCATTACCGAGGTCTGCAAATCCGCAGTCACCACATCGAGGTTGGCAACCGCTTTTACCAGTGCCTCATTGGCCGAGGCGTTGCCGAGTCGCACCAGGCGATTGCGCACCAGCACCAACTCGCCGACCATATTCATAATATCGTCGAGGCGCTGGGTATCCACCCTGACCGTGGTCTCCACCGCCTGGGCGTCCTTATCGGCCGCACTCGCCGCAGCGGCGGGAGCCGGCGCAGGTGCGGCGGCGCGACTGGCCTCAACTTTTGGCTCAGCCTTGGCAGCCTCAACTTTGACAGGGGCAACTGTCGCAGGTTTTGCTGGTGGCGCAGGCTGTGCGGGCGCTGCCGGTTTTGCTGCAGCAACAGCGGGTGCAGCACCAGGCCCCTTGCCCTTGCCGTGCAACTGATCCAGCAACGCATCAAACTCGGCATCATTGATCAAATCAGAAGCTGTATCGGCGGGCGCAACCTTGGCAGCGCTGGCGGCGGGAGGAGCTTCACCAACCCCTGGCCCTTTACCCTTGCCGTGCAGCTGATCCAGCAGCGATTCGAATTCATCATCAGTAATTTCATCACCTGCAGGCGCTGCGACCGCCGCTGCAGCAGGTTCCACCTTGGCTGCCTCTACACCGGGCTTTGGCGCCTTGCCTTTGCCGTGCAATTGATCGAGCAGTGCCTCAAATTCGTCTTCGGTAATTTCGTCAGCACCTGAAGATTCAGCGGTGGCCGCGGCTGGCTTAGCCGCAGTCGAGTTATCACTGATAGCATCCAACAACTGTTCAAATTCGTCATCGGTGATATCGCCCGAGGCAACCACCTTGGCCGCAGCATCTGCTGGCGCCGGCACCTGCGCTGCAGGCTCAGCAACAACTTCCGCTTTAACAGGCTCAGCTGCCGCTGGAGGCTCGCTGCCAGCCTCATTGATATCCGAGCAGGAAACCAGACGCTCCAGTGAGGCTATCAAGGCGGGATCTACCGGGGGAAGCTCACCGCGCGCGGAGACTATTTCAAATTGTGCGGTGACATTATCCAGCGCCTGCAATACGACATCCATCAATTCAGGCGTGACTGTGCGCTTGCCAGTGCGCAAAATATCAAACAGGTTTTCGGTGAGATGGCAGCATTGCACCATAGGAGTCAGGGCTAGAAATCCGGCACCACCCTTGACTGTGTGGAACCCGCGAAAAATAGCATTTAACAAAGCGGTATCGTCAGGACGCTGCTCAAGATCAACGAGTTGTTGCGAAAGGCGCTCAATAATCTCGCCCGCCTCAACCAAAAAGTCCTGAAGAATATCTTCATCATCACCAAAACTCATGCCAATCCCCTCTAGAAGCCGAGACTCGATAAAAGATCATCCACTTCATCTTGTCCGGAGACCACATCCTGACGATTTTTATTTATTTGTGGACCTTCGGCTTCGTGTTTGCGTTTTTCTATCAGAGCCTCTATATCGCCGTCATCGCCCTTGGCAGTGACAATGCCGGTGACCTCTTCAACCTGGCTGGCAATAAACACTAGCTGTACCAGGTCTTTTTCAACATCGCCAATCAAGCCTATCACACGTTTTAGCACTTGACCGGTCAAATCCTGGAAGCCCTGCTCCAGCACAATATTTTGTAAACTATTGTTTAAACTTGCCGTGCCCACTTCCATCTGCATCAGAAATTCATTCATGCGCTCATACAAACCGCGAAATTCTTCGGGGCTCATCTCGCGTCGTTTCAGGCGTAGCCACTCTTCGCGCAGGGCGCTGGCCTCCTGTCCCAAATTGGTCGCGATGGGCGATGCCTCGTCAACCATATCCATGGTTTTTTCGGCAGCCTGTTGCGTTAATTGAATGACATACTGCAGGCGACTGGAGGCATCATTGATACCTGCGTCGGCAATTTTTTGCGTTTGGGAAAGATCAGCGTCGACATGGAAATTGACTATCGCATTGTGCAGTCCGCGAGTTAGCTTGCCCACCGATTGAAACATATGGCGATCGCGCGCCTGCGTCATACTCTGAATCAGCACTGAAGCTTCTTCATACTGGTTGCTTTGCAGTTTTTCCGTTAATAGCTTGGCACAGGCTTTTAATTCAGAGACCAATTCGCTATTGGGATCAATTAAATTTACAGCTTCCATCGTTAGGCCTTATTTATTGTTTGCGACTGAACACCGACACCTAGCCAACACGTTCGAAAATCTTGTCAATTTTTTCTTTCAATGCCTGCGCGGTAAAGGGCTTGACAACATAGCCATTCACACCAGCCTGCGCCGCCTCGATGATTTGATCGCGCTTGGCCTCAGCCGTTACCATCAACACCGGCAGAGTGGCAAGCTTTTCGTCGGCGCGCACAGCGCGCAACAGATCAATGCCCGTCATGCCCGGCATATTCCAGTCGGTGACCAGGAATTGGAAATCGCCATTCTTGAGTATAGGTAGAGCAGTCAAACCATCATCAGCTTCATGGGTATTGGCAAAACCCAGATCTCTGAGCAGGTTTTTGATTATCCGCCGCATTGTCGAAAAATCATCGACAATTAATATTTTTATATTCTTATCCAAAGGAAACCTCCATCGCACCTACAGGAATTTGGCTTATTGTTAGTCTAGCCAGTGTTGGCAATCTAGCCAGTTTTCTGACATAAAAAAGATTTTAATTACTTATGGTATTAAGTTGGAAAACAAAGAGATGGGACGGCAACCAACCTCGGAGCTGGCGCCAGATAACACAGCTTTTTAGATAGGGGTCATTGCGGTGAGCAACAGCCGGCTAAGCGGTTTGCCAGCCAGAGAGGCGAGACTTCAAACGCGCAGCCGCCTGGCTGTGAATCTGGCTGACCCGCGACTCACTCACCCCCAGCACCAGGCCGATTTCCTTCAGGTTGAGCTCTTCGTTATAGTAGAGCGCCAACACCATGCGCTCGCGCTCAGGCAATTGCGTTATAGCCTCTGCCAGGGCTTTTTTCAGGCCATCGCGCTGCAGGTTGTCATAGGGGCTGACAAAATCATCATTGGCCTCACTCGCATCTATATTGCTATCTTCCTCACCGAAGGTTTCCTCATAGCTGAACAGACGGCTGCCATTGGAATCCTGCAGCATGGCAAAATATTCATCGAGGCTCACTCCCAATTCATCAGCCACTTCCGAATCATAGGCATCGCGACCGACACGCGCCTCAACTGCGCGAATTGCACTGGCAATGCGCCTTGCATTGCGATGCACCGAGCGCGGCGCCCAGTCGCCGCGACGCATTTCATCGACTATGGCACCGCGAATGCGAATACCGGCATAGGTTTCGAAAGTAGCCCCGCGCGAGGCGTCGTATTTCTGCGCAGCTTCGATCAGGCCGATCATGCCAGCCTGGATCAGATCATCCACCTGCACACTGGCAGGCATACGCATCATCATATGGTAAGCAATGCGCTTGACCAGAGGCGCGTGCTCTTCAATGCGATGAGCCTGGAGGTTTTGCTCTGATTTATCGTACATGGCTAACCTGTCAACGGCCATAGCTCACACTCAGTAACGGTCATTTGCCGCGCGCAGCAAGCGCTCAACAAAAAATTCCAGGCGCCCACTGGGACCACTCGGCAGTGGCCATCGGTCGACACTGTTCGCCAGCTCGCGAATGGCCAGTGCCGCCTTGGAATTGGGAGCAAACTCAAGCAGCGCTTTTTGCTTGCGCACGGCATTGCGAACATTTTCATCAAACGGCACTTGGCCGACAAACTGCAAAGTAACATCGAGAAAACGCTCGCAGACAGTATTGAGCTTATTAAACATACTGGTTCCCTCTTGCGCATTGCGGGTCATATTGGCAATTACGCGGAAACGCTGCATGTCATATTCTTTATTGAGAAGTTTGATAAGGGCATAGGCATCTGTGATCGATGAGGGTTCATCGCACACGACTATGATGACTTCGTTGGCTGCGCGGACAAAACTCACTACAGTATCCGAGATACCCGCCGCCGTATCTATCAGCAATACATCAACCTGATCGCTGAGTTCGTTGAAAGCATTGATCAACCCTGCATGTTCAGCCGGAGCCAGTTCAGCCATGCGCTGCACACCGGAAGATGCAGGGACAATTTTCATCCCTGAAGGGCCGGTAACAAGCACATCGGCCAGACTGTGGGTACCCGCCAATACATCGGCCAGGGTATGGACGGCTTTCAGTCCGAGCAGTACATCGACATTGGCCAACCCCAGGTCGCCATCAAGCAAGACTACCCGGCGGTTCATTTCTGACAGAGCAATACCGAGGTTGACGGAAATATTGCTTTTGCCAACCCCGCCTTTACCACCGGATACCGCAATAACTTGTACTGGGCGCATTAATTATTATCTCCTGACCATCTTGTGAGCGCGCCTTGACAGCGAGCTTTTACGGCGAGTACTTGCCTCAAGCCATAGTGTTTGAACTGAGTATAGATAGGATTTTTCAGCTCACCCATTTAATTTAGCGATGTTTTAAGCCATGCCCTACCCCCGCTCAGGAAACCGCCGACTCAGTGCTTTTTTTAGTCAGACTAACCGCTTTGGCTACCATATTGCGAGCCTGGGCCACCTCAATATTTTGCGGGATATCCTGACCATCGGTGGTATAGGCCACCGGCAGCCAGCTTCTGATAGCAACGCCCAGGGCCTCGCCGAGGCTCGCGGTCTCATCCAGCTTAGTCAACACACAGCCATGCAGGCGCGCAGCACCATAGGCGTGGACGGAAGCCTTCATCATTTGCTCCTGGCTGTTGCTGGACAACACCATAAAGGTTTTTACCTGGGGCTGTTCAGCCAGGGAGGCCAATTGCGCCTTCAATTGGGGGTCGCCGTGGCGGAAACCCGCCGTATCAATCAGTATCAGCGGGCAGTGGCTCAGGTTGCGCAGCAGCACCTCCAGGGTATTGATCTCGTCAACAACCCGCACCGGCACACGCAGTATGCGCGCGATGGAGCGCAACTGGTCGTGGGCAGCAATACGGTAAGTATCGGTAGTGATCAAGGCAACCTTATCGGCACCGTGCTTTAACACATAGCGCGCAGCCAGCTTCCCTATAGTGGTTGTCTTGCCCACACCTGTGGGGCCCACGAAAGCAAAAACACCACCTTCATCGACAATATCGCGTCCAATCACTGGCAACTGATGGGTGAGATGAGCCAGAGCCTCAGGCCATGCCTCACTGACACTCTGGATTTTGCTGCAGCGGCCAATAACCTTGCCGATAACATCTTCAGGCAGGCCCACGCGCTCCAGGCGACGACTGATCCCATCCAGCACTGGCGAGCTGCTGGCAGCGGGAGCCTGGGCTTCACTCATGCGATCAATTTGCTGCTCCAGCAGGAAACGCATATTGGCAAGTTCCGATTGCAGCTCCTGCAAATGTTCACGACTGCTTTCCTGGGGCAACTTAACCGCTTCAGTCAAGGTGATTGGCAGAGGCTCCTTAACCACACTCGCAGTCACTTCTTCAACCGGTACTGCAGCATCGGCTGTCACGACCAGATTGAGCTTCACTTCAGGCTTGATATCTTCAACCACGGCGGCAACCACTTGCGGGGCAGCCATCAGTTCATTTGCGAGATCGGCAACTATAGCTTCAGCTACCGGCTGAGTAATCTCGGGAGACTCCCTGTTCGCAACAGGCTCACTGATATTCAAACCACTCAAGTAAGATTTATAACGAGCACTCGCATCTGTGCTGGCCGACTTGGCCGGTGCGCGCACAAGTGGCTGCAACTTCTCTGGCTGGCTCGCGAGCTGATTGCTCAACTGGACAGCCGCTGCAGGAAGCACAGGGGCAGCACTCGCGACAGGCGCGGACTGAGTGACCGACTCCACTACCGGCTCACTGTCAATCAAAGGGTAGCGCTCAGCTGCTGTCATGGCAGACTTTGGTTTTTCAACCACTGCTGGTTTTTTATCTGCCACTACCGGCCTGGGCACAGGTGTTCTGCGCGAAGGAACACTCACCTGCCGCGACTCAGTGCGCAGTGAACTCTCTTTGGCGGGACGATTTTTTTCGCTGTTATCTGCACCGCTGGTCAGCCTCTGGCGGGCTGGCTGCGACAAGGTCACCTGCGGTTCGGAGGTAAGGCTAGCAGACTCGGGGACTATTTCTGCAGGGCGCACATTCTGCTCAGCGCTGTGCGCTTGACGCGCTTCTTTATTCACTTCCAGCGCGTAGCGCGCCTTCTCTTTCATTGCCAGACCGGTGCGCGCAGTTTCTTCTGAACTGCGGCTATCCTCACTTACCTCAGCGCTGAACCGCGGCTCCTGCCTCTCTGTCACAGCCATTTTGGCTGCACGGGCAGCCCTGGCTCCAGCCGCAGCCTTTGCTTCGGCATTGACATAGCGGGGAATGCCGGCATTCACCCGGGTGTTCTTGTCGACCAAAAATTCTTTGGCTGACTCTTCCAGCTTATTGTTGGCCAGCATGCGCTGGCGGGCACGCTCTATTTCCTCGGCCAGCTGCTGGCCGGTCTTACCCATTTTGGAAGCACTCACATGAGCCAGGGGAGCAACCGAGGGGGCGACACTGATATTGGGGGCGGCGGCAACCTGAGCCGCTGCGCGTTCACTGATTGCGGTTTCAGACCAGGCACCATCGCTGATCATAGGCAGGGCATTCATTGCTATCTTGCCCATGGGTTGCTGCTGCAACTGCATCAGCTCTATATCCGAACCCATGGTGACCATCAGCTCTACACCGTTTTCGTTACGGCCGCTTGAGAGAATAATTGCATCCGGCCCCAACTGCTGACGCACCAGTTCCAACGCACGACGCATATCAGCTGCTACGAAACGTTTAACTTGCATACTCTGCTCCTGCCCCCGCGGGCAACTGTGTTAAGCGGGAGGTGTCAGCCTTAGCGATCAGCCCCCACACTTGCATCTATCGTTATTTGGCGATTGTCCGGTATTTCGGTATAGGCCAGAACTCGCATATCGGGGATGCTATGGCGCAGGAAGCGCGACAACATCATCCGCAGCGGAGCTGCCACCAATAACACCAGGGGTTTCCCGGCCATCTCTTGCTTCTGCGCGGCTTGCGCCAGCGATTGCTGCAATCGATCCGCCAGGCCAGGCTCAATAAACGCGCCGTCATCAGCGCCAGCTTTTTGTGCCTGCTGTACGGTACTCAGCAATAACTGTTCCAACCCTGGGTCAATGGTGATGACAGGCAGGTTTGGCTCGGATCCTACGATGTTTTGGATAATCTGGCGGGATAGAGCTACCCTCGCCAAGGAGGTTAGAGCGACGGGATCTTGACTCTTGCTGACGTTGCCCGCCAAAGCTTCAGCGATGGAGCGGATATCGCGAATCGGCACACGCTCGCGCAGCAGATTCTGCAATACCTTCAACAATACGTTGAGGCTGATAGTATTGGGCACCAATTCCTCCACCAGCTTGGGAGAGGTTTTGGCCAGCATATCCAGGAGTTTTTGCACATCCTCATGCCCTAACAATTCAAAGGTGTGCTGCTGCAATATTTGGTTGAGGTGAGTCGCTACCACTGTACTGGGATCTACTACCGTGTAGCCCAGGGTTTGCGCCTGCTCTTTCTGGCTGCTGTTGATCCAGATGGCATCCAGACCAAAAGCAGGATCCTTGGTTTTCACACCTTCGAGACTGCCAAAAACCTGACCCGGGTTGATCGCCAGATCTCGGTCGGGAAACACTTCCGCCTCGGCCACGGCCACGCCCATCAAACTAATGCGATAGCCGGTGGGCATCAAATCCAGGTTGTCGCGGATATGAACGGAGGGAATCAAAAAGCCCATTTCCTGGGATAACTTTTTGCGAACACCCTTGATGCGCCCCAGCAATTCTCCCCCCTGGTTTTTGTCCACCATAGGAATCAGGCGATAACCCACCTCAAGCCCTACCACATCCACAGGCTGCACATCATCCCAGCCCAACTCCGGTGACTCGGGGGCGCCAGGCGGCAGGGACATCTGGCGCTGCGGAGCTATAGTGGCTCCACCACCCGCCACAGGTGCACCTGCAGGTGGATTGATATCGGGCCCCAAACGGCTGCCGGAAGGAATAAAACCATCATCCATTACCGCAGGCTGCTCTTTTTTCCAGTAAATGTAGTAAGCCAGACCCGCACAGAGCAAACCCAAACCCAAAAAGGCAACGTGGGGCATGCCGGGAATCAATCCCATGATCACCAGGATACCCGCAGAAACGGCGAGCGCCTTGGGAGAAGCAAACATCTGCGATACCATCTGCTCGCTCATGTTTTGCGCGGTATTGACCCGCGTCACCAAAATGGCGGAAGCCACTGACAAGAGCAAGGAGGGAATCTGCGCGACCAAACCGTCACCGATAGTCAGCAGAGTGTAGTTCTGCAATGCCTGAGTAAAAGGCAGGTCATGCTGAAGTATCCCTACTCCCAAGCCGCCAAAGATACAGATAAACATAATCAGGATGCCGGCAACCGCATCGCCGCGCACAAACTTGCTGGCACCGTCCATCGAACCATAGAAGTCGGCTTCGGCAGACACTTCCTTGCGGCGGTGACGGGCCTCGTCCTGGTCGATCAAACCCGCGTTCAAGTCCGCATCAATCGCCATTTGCTTACCGGGCATGGCATCCAGGGTAAAACGCGCACTCACTTCAGAGATACGGCCAGCACCCTTGGTCACTACCACAAAGTTGATGATCATCAAAATGATAAACACCACTATACCGACGGTGTAGTTACCGCCGATCACCACGTTACCGAAGGCTTCGATCACCTTACCCGCCGCATGGCCGCCCTCGTGACCGTGGATCAGAATTACCCGCGTGGAAGCCACGTTCATGCCCAAACGCAGCAGGGTTGCCACCAACAACACGGTAGGAAAAGCGGCGAAGTCCAGGGGACGCATGGCGTAGACGCTGACCAGCAGCACCACCAGCGACAGGGCAATATTGAAAGAGAAGAAGGCATCCAGCAGAAAGGCGGGAATCGGCAATATAATCATTGCCAGAATCATTAACAGCAGCAGGGGAATACCGAAACTGCCCTTGCCTATCCCGCGCAGAGATTGCAAGGCTGTTTTGCCGCCGACATTGTTTAGCTGGGAAAAAGTTGGAATAGCCATAGTTCACGGTTTCTTGACGCTTGGACGCTTTGTAGCGTTCTATCGCAAGAGGCGTGCCGAAATGGATACAAATTGGAGGTATTGCCAAAGCTAGATGTCTCCATTAGGGGTCAAGGCTCCAATGATTGACGATTAATGCGCCATCAGTCACAAAATCCTTCGGGAGAGTTGACGCAAAATTCAACATAAGAAAGACTGGAAAACCGGTTTACCCAAGGCCAACAAACTCTAGGGAATTATCTCATTATGCTATCAAGAAGTATTTTCAATCGGTTCTTTAAACACATATTGGTACTAGGGTTGTATACCTTGATCAATGCCTGCGGCGGTGGGGGCGGCGGGGACAGCGGCGGAAGCAACGATACCAAATCACCCACCCTTACAATATCCAAAACCAGCCTTTCATTTAACTCAGCCCTGGGTTTAACCAACCCACCAGAACAAACTCTCATCGCCAGCCTTAGCAATGCTGATTCACTAAACGGTGACGTTTACGTAAAAATAACCGCTCCAGATGAAAGGTTTTTCGATGCAAATGCAAGCATCTCCGGCAGCCAGGGCGCCATTACGGTGGGTATGACCACCGCCGATGATGCAGGAGTGGGAGTGCATAAGAGCCAATTTGAAGTTCATGTATGCTTGGATTACAGCTGCAACAAAGAGGTGAAGGGTAGCCCGAAAATAATCGCTGTTACCTATACCGTTGACAAGCCATCAGTCACATTCGAAGAAAAACAAATTCTGTTTAATACAAAGCAAGGGGATAGACCCAGCGCCAACAACCTGTTCGTTTATTTTAGCAGCACCCCCGTCTCTGAACAGTCTTCAAACGCATCTTACGATGGACTTTATTTCAAGGTGACTTATCAAGGCACTATTCAGGATTGGCTGAAAATCAGCATGAATGATTACAGCCATATGAACATCGCAGTAACAAAATCCTTAGCTCCTGGGGTCTATAAAGCAGAAATGGAGCTTCAAACAAGTGTTCCTCTATACAAATCGGTTAAGGTGCCGATCATCTACACGGTTTCAGCAGGCGACATAGCCATAGATCGCCCCGATGTGGTTTTTAACATCACCGACAACAGTGATCCCGCAGCGCTGTATACAACCATCCACGCAACGAGCCTAACCTCGGCAAAAATCGATTGGGAAATAACGTCTGACCAAAACTGGCTATCAACTGAAACCAGCAATATCACCACTGAAAAAGCTGATATTAAATTTAACTTAAATAAAAACGCTGCTTTTTTGAAAAATGGTCAGCATCATGCAATGGTGACAATTAGCAATAAAAATGATCGCTCAATATTTTACCTGGCAAGTGTTACACTGAACGCAGACCTCATCCAATTTGATTACATCACCCCCTATTTCGGCTACACAGCTAACACGCAAAAAATTTACGCCACCGGCCAAGGTTTTAACAAACTGGCGGGACGAAAATTAAAATTCAATCAGACTGAAATAACAAATTATCAAGTTATCAGCGACACCAAGCTGTCATTCACACCACCACAATTGCCTACTGGAAGCTACAACCTATCAATCGCGGGCGACGCGGAAAATTTATTTTCGAAAGCCTCCTACACTATTATTGAACCTGAAACCTATCAAAATAAAACGATTGCCTTTCCCTCTGAAGAATACATGACCGATGTAATATGACACTTATATGAGCCTGTATCACAAAGAATTATAACTGCCAAGTGGTCATCGCAATCTATGGAAAGCTATCAGTTTATAAACGGAGAATGGAAGTTCGAAGCCATCTCTTTTGGTGAGGGATTTTTCGCCAGCGCCCCCATTGTTTCCGTTGATGGGAAATTGTTATATGTCATGGTAAAAAATAGTTCTTCAGAAATCACCACCATTTACTCTGTGAATTTAAAAACATTGAAAACCACTGTAGCTTTCAATCCAATTTACTTGGAGGGAGGAAATCCAGTTATGCTTAGCGATGACGAATTGCTAGTCTATGGATCAAGCTATAAAAAAACACTTAATTTAACAACAGGAGAGATCAAAAATATCAAAGTCAATTTTGATGACTCATTTTCAATTTATAATAGCTCCATTGTCAGTATGGATCGCCAATATATGGAAATCGGTGTTTCATCGGGAATGGCTATTTTTGATAGCGACACCTCTTCTGGAATAGCTATTTTTGATAGCAACAATTATTCATTTTCGCTCATGAACGAGCCTGTCAGCAGAGCTGTTAACAAGGATGGCAGCATAAGGATACAGCAGGATACTGCCGTCGATATCAATGGCCTCCCCCTGGGCAAACTCAAGGGCAATCACGCTGTAGTATTCTTTGATATGCTCAACAATAGACTCTATGGCAATAGCTTCGACTCCAAGCTCTACCTATATGATTTTTCCGGAACCAATTCCAATGGGGAATTTGAGTACGAAACTGTCTCTGTTGATATCCCATTGGAATCCAATGTGCGGGATGCCTTTAGTATTTCTCCTAGCGGCAGGACATTATTCTCAGTTATAGGCGGTTCTTTGAATATTCGCTCGCTGGAACAATAGTTGCCATAGCCTTAGCTACTGCAACATTCAAACAAGTGAAAGGGGTTGGGATCATCTCAAAGCATAAATTTGGCGAGGCAAGCTACTCTTCCTCGCCAAACCCCTTGGCATATTTGGCAATCCATTCCAGTGCGGCCTCCTCGCTGTTCAGCTTGCGGCCGTCCTGCTCCTCAATATCGTGGCGGTATTTTTCTATCTGGCACACCTGTTCCACCATGCGCGCACGAAAGAACTCATCGTCGCTGGTGAATTTCAGCCCGACTTCAAACATTCGGGGAGCCTGCTTGTGTCGCCAGACCACTATGCCTTTTCCGATATAATCCGGTTTAACCACAGGGATAAGGAAGTCGATGCAGGAACCTATCTTGACCGACTTGTCGGTCATAAAACACAGGCCCCCGGTGCTGAGATTTTGCAGCTGGAGATTGCCGATATCATAACCACCGGTTTTAACATGTATGGGGATGGAGGTGGGGTGACGAATATAATTGCGCATAAACTGTCCCTCTGCGATCTTAAAAGTATATGCCCAACCCCGACCAGGGAACCCACTCTTTCGCGATATCAACTACCAGCCCTAATGAAGATTTACTCGGAGCAGGCGCAAAAATTTTCAAAAAAGCCCGTTTTGGTATACCCTTGCCGCCCCTAATTTCCCTAATTTGAACAGCCTTATGCGTCGCCAGGACTTTTTTTATCACTTGCCCGATTCGCTGATTGCCCGCGCTCCCACCGCCGAGCGGCGCGGCAGCCGCCTGTTGTGTTTGGACGGAACAACTGGCGAGCTGAATCACAAGCAGTTTCCCGACCTGCTGGATCTGGTAAACCCCGGTGACCTTATGGTGTTCAATGACACCCGGGTAATACCCGCAAGGGTATTCGGGCAGAAGGAAACCGGTGGCCAGGTGGAAATCCTGGTAGAGCGGGTATTGGATAGCCATCATGTACTTGCACATGTGCGCGCCAGCAAATCCCCCAAGCCAGACGCCATTATCCTGCTGCAGGACGGCACCCGCTTAACAATGGTGGCGCGCCAGGAGAGTCTGTTTGAGCTGCAATTTCTCAGCGAGGAGACAGCGCTCTCGGTATTGGATCGCATCGGCCATATGCCGCTGCCACCCTATATAGATCGCGAGGATCTGGCCAGCGACCGCGAGCGCTACCAGACGGTATACAGTCAAAAACAAGGCGCGGTCGCCGCACCTACCGCGGGACTGCACTTCGATGAGTTGATGCTGGAGCAGCTGCGCAACAAGGGTATCAATATCGCGTTTGTCACCCTGCATGTAGGTGCCGGCACCTTCCAGCCGGTGCGCGCCGACAATATCCATGAACACCATATGCATTCAGAGATCATGGAATTATCGGCAGAGGTTTGCGAGCAGGTCAGGCAGACCAAAGCTGCCGGCAAGCGTGTTATAGCCGTTGGCACTACCAGCGTTCGCTGCCTTGAATCAGCTGCACAAGGGTTTAACAACCCTGCACAAAAAGGCGAAATCCAGCCCTATCAGGGCGAGACCGCCATTTTTATCTACCCTGGCTATCACTTTAATGTGGTAGATGCGCTGGTCACCAATTTCCACCTGCCCGAGTCTACCCTGCTGATGCTGGTGTCGGCCCTGGCTGGCTATAAAAACACCATGCAGGCCTACGCCCAGGCCGTAGCCCGGGAATACCGTTTCTTCAGCTATGGCGACGCCATGTTTGTCAGTAATAATCCTGAGGCAAAACATGAAGTTGTAACTGCAACCCCCTCTCAGCACTAATTTTTTACGCGAGTAACCACCGTGACCCAATCCTTTATGACCTTTGAACTCGATGCCACCCATAATGCGGAGGGGCGCGCGCGCCGCGGCAGAATGACATTCCCTCGCGGCACAGTGGAGACACCGGCGTTTATGCCAGTGGGCACCTACGGCACAGTAAAAGGTATGCTGCCGCGAGATATAGAAGCCATAGGCGCACAGATTATTCTGGGTAACACTTTCCACTTGATGTTGCGCCCGGGAACCGAGGTGGTCAAAGCCCACGGTGACCTGCACAACTTTATGCAATGGCAGGGTCCAATCCTGACCGACTCGGGTGGCTTCCAGGTATTCAGCCTCGGCAAGATGCGCAAAATTACCGAAGCCGGTGTCACCTTCAAATCCCCCATCAATGGCAGCTCGGTATTTCTCGACCCCGAGACCTCCATGCAGGTCCAGCGCGATCTGGGTTCGGATATAGTGATGATTTTTGATGAGTGCACCCCCTATCCCGCCACCGAAAAGCAGGCCCGCGATTCGATGGAGCTGTCCAAACGCTGGGCGCTGCGCTCAAAGGTCGCCCACGGCGATAATCCCTCTGCCCTGTTTGGTATTGTCCAGGGTGGCATGTACGAACATCTGCGCAGCGAATCCCTGCAAGGCCTGACTGACATCGGCTTTGATGGCTATGCCATTGGCGGCCTGTCAGTGGGCGAGCCCAAGGAGGATATGCTGCGCGTACTCGAACATCTCACCCCGGAAATGCCACGGGACAAGCCGCGCTATCTGATGGGGGTGGGCAAGCCCGCCGATATTGTTGAAGCTGTGCGCCGCGGCATTGATATGTTTGACTGTGTGATGCCGACCCGCAACGCCCGCAATGGTCATTTATTCACCAGCGAAGGCGTCATCAAATTGCGTAACGCCAAGTATCGCAGCGATACCGGCCCTCTCGACAGTCGCTGCGACTGCCATACCTGCCAGAATTTCAGCCGCAGCTATCTGCACCACCTGGATAAATGCAATGAAATGCTCGGTGCACAATTAAATACCATACACAACCTGCGCTATTACCAGAACCTGATGGCCGATATGCGCAAGGCCTTGAGCGAGGGGACTTTTTCAACGTTTTTAAGCGAATTTTACGGCCGCCAAGGGTTGGAAGTTCCGGAAGCGCCCCAACAATAGCCAGCTAACTCGTGTTAATGCGCGGCAAGTCATTGTTGCAGCGCATTAAATCGGTATAATCCGGCGCTTTCACTGAATTGCCGACACTTTATATAACAACCAAGATTGATAAAAAGTAGATCAAACTTTGCCACGGGAACCTTTATGTTAAACCGCTACCCGCTTTGGAAATACCTGCTGCTATTGGCTTCGATAGTTATCTCGCTGGTCTATGCAGTGCCCAATTACTATGTCCCCGATCCCGCCCTGCAAGTTTCCGGGCAATCCGGCGGTGCCCTGATAGATGCGGCGGTGCTTGCAAAGGTTGAGGCCTCGTTAAAAGAAGCAAACCTTGATTATTTCGGCGCAGAGGTGAATGGCAAAACCGCGCTGGTCCGCCTGCGCAGCGTCAACGAACAAATGGTTGCACGCAAGCGCGTGCAGGAGAGCCTCGGCGATGATTTTGTGGTGGCCTTGAACAGTGCCCCCACCACACCGCAATGGCTGAGAAGCATAGGTGGAGCACCCATGAAGTTGGGCCTGGATCTAGCGGGAGGCATACACTTCTTGCTCGAAGTCGATACCGCCTCTGCCATTGAAAAACGCCAGCTGATTACTGCCGATGACTTCAAGGAAAAATTGCGCAAAACCAAGATTCGCTATAACTCCATCAACGCCAACAACAATAACGATGTGATTGCACGCTTTCGCAGCGCCGATGCACGCGATAAAGCGGTCAGCCAATTGCGCAGCGAAAACCCGCAACTGCTGTTTAACAAGACTGATGTATCCGCGGAAGAATTTACCTTTACCGCCTCCTTGAGTGAAGCCGCCATCAAAGAAATTGAAGCCTATGCATTGAACCAAAACCTGCTGACGCTGCGCAATCGCGTCAACGAACTGGGGGTGTCAGAATCCATCGTTCAGCCGCAGGGCCGCAATCGCATTATTGTTCAATTGCCAGGCGTACAGGATCCAGCTGAGGCAAAACGCGTAATCGGTAAAACAGCCAACCTGGAATTTCGCCTGGAGGCAAAACCTGATACCCCCTCATCCGCCCGAGAGCAATTTTCCAGCAGCAGACCAGAATACTCACAAGCGTATTTGGAAAAAGCACTTATTGTAACGGGAGATCAGGTCACCGATGCAAAGAGCAACTTTGATGCGGAAACCAATCAGCCCCAGGTAAGCATTACTCTCGATAGTGCGGGCGGGACCAAAATGAATCAGATCACCCGCAATGCTATTGGCCGCAAGATGGGTATTTTGTTTATTGAATACAAAACGCATACAGACTACATCATCAATGAAGCCGGTGAGAAAATAGAAAAACAGACCCAGTATATTGAACGCAAGATTATCAGCTTGGCTACTATTCAAAGTGCACTGCCAAATCAGTTCCGCATCACTGGCCTGGACAAGCCCGGCGAAGCCTCCGAACTCGCGCTGCTATTGCGCTCTGGCGCCCTGGCAGCGCCCATGCATTTTGTTGAAGAGCGTGTAATCGGCCCATCGCTCGGGGCGGAAAACATCAAGAAAGGTGTTCTCTCCTGCGTTTGGGGTTTGTTGGTTGTGTCTATATTTATGGTGATTTTCTACCGTCTGTTTGGTTTTTTTGCCAATATCGCCCTATCGATCAACCTGTTGATGCTGCTCACCGCTCTCTCCCTGTTCGGCGCAACCCTGACCCTGCCCGGTATTGCAGGTATTGTATTGACCCTGGGTATTGCCGTGGATGCCAACGTATTGATCTACTCGCGGATCCGCGAAGAAATAAGAAACGGTGCCTCGCCGCAGCAGGCGATTTATACCGGCTATGAACGCGCCTTTATCACCATCCTCGATGCCAACGTCACTACCTTTATCATAGGTATTATTTTGTTTGCCGTGGGTACAGGCCCGGTCAAGGGCTTTGCGATCACCCTGTGTCTCGGACTTATCACGTCGATGTTTACCTCCATTATGATCAGCCGCGCACTGGTTAATCTGGTTTACGGCAGCCGTAAAAACTTACAGAAAATTTCGCTCTAAGGGAACACGACCATGGCTCATGAATTGAAAGTCATCAACTTTATGGGAATCCGAAAATACACCTCGGGTTTCTCCATTATCATCAGTATTATTGCCATACTCTCCATGGCGATCCAGGGTTTTAAATTCGGCCTGGATTTCACCGGGGGAACGCAATTGGAAATGCTGCTGGATAAGCCCGCAGATATTCCGCAAATCCACAAGGTATTGGAAGAGGAACATCTGCGCAGCCCTTTAGCCGTTATCTTCGGTGAAGCGAACAACGTCATGATTCGCACCCAGGATGAAATGAAAGAGAAAGGCCGGCAACAAGTGGCCGCGGAGATTGCCAAGCTGGGCAACAATGCAACCCTTAAAAGTATTGGCAATCCGCCGCGCGACCAGGAAGGCTTTGCCGAAACCATCACTCTCGAAAATGTGAGCGAAGAACAATTAGTCAAGGCCAATATTTTTGACGTTCAGCATTTTGGCAGAGTGTCTTACACCACCAACAAGGACAACACTCTGACTGTTGCCATAGCCAATTCACTGGGCGGTGTCTACAGCAACCACCTCAAAGAAAAAATAGAATCTGCAACCGGTGCAAAAATCCAGATTCGCAGCAGTGAATCTGTGGGTTCGCAAGTGGGTGACGAGCTGCGCGATAAAGGCGCACTTGGCATTATCTGCTCTTTTTTCCTGGTGTTTTTGTACGTGGCCATTCAGTTCCAATGGAAATTCTCTGTGGGTGCCCTGGTCTCCCTGGTGCACGTAACTATTATCACACTGGGCTTCTTCTCCCTGTTCCAGTGGGATTTTGATCTGAACGTGCTGGCCGCCATTATTGCCCTGATCGGCTACTCCATTAACGATACCATCGTTATCTTTGACCGTATCCGCGAAAATTTCCGCAAGATGCGCAAGATAGACCCTATCGAAATCGTTAATATTTCCATGACGCAGACACTGGGCCGCTCGATCATGACCCACGTCACTGTATTTCTGGTTATGGCCGTGCTCTACATTTTTGGCGGTGAGCTGCTCGCCGGTTTCTCCAAGGCGATGATGATCGGAGTTGTCTTCGGCGTATACTCCTCTCTCTATATCGCGGCGAATGCCACTGTCGCCCTGGGAATTGGCAAAGAAGACCTGATGCCGCCAGCAAAAGAAGGCAGCGAGATAGATTCAACCCCCTAAGCAATTCAGCCATGAGTTGACCAAAGCAGCGCCTGACTATTCAGTGCGCTGTTTTTTTTGCCCGCAAGAAATTTATGGCTTGGCGATTGCCGAGCAATCTGTGAAAGACCTATCAATTCACGCTTTAACCCTTTCCCAATAATCCATGAGCCTGCTAGAGTCGGCGCCGATTTTCACATCAGACCCACTAGGGAACCTCTCTTGGCAATCTATTAGCAAGGGACACAAGTGCAAATCGCTACATTGATAATTAAAAAAATCTACGGAACCTCAGAAAAATGTTGGCGAGGCAGCCAGCGCAAGACAAAAACAGGCTAATAAACGGAGTTTAGAGGTACTAAATAAGCATTTTTAGCCTGTTTTTAACGCCGCGATGGCAATGCTGGTAATTTTTCAGAGGTTCCCTACGCATATAGGCAGGGTTATGAGCAATATCATTATTCAATCGCGAGGGATCCTCAGCGTTTTAGTCATATCCGGGTTATTAAGTGCTTGTGGCGGCGGTAGCAGCACTACGCCAATCACCAAAGCCAGTTCGGTCGCAAACAGCCAGCTGCCGAACCCAATACCTTCCTCAAGCAGCAGGGCAATCGTTTCGAGCAAATCCTCCATGGCCAGCAGCCTGGCCACCAGTTCCAGCGCAGGCCTCAGTTTGTCCAGCAGCTCGCTGTCCATCAGCAGCGCCCTGCCATCCACGATCAGCAGCTCCACCGTTTCCGCCAGTAGCCTGTCAGCGGCAACCAGCAGCTTCTCTTCCATTTCCAACAGTTTTTCTTCGCTTGCTTTCAGCAGCTCCTCAGTGCGCTCTTCCAGCAGCGTTTCACTGACGACCTCTTCCTCTGCCATCTCCAGCAGTGCGATTGCAGTGGTACCTGCGCAGCCCAAGAATCTGACTTCGCAGCGCCAAATTGGGGTTGGCGTCAGCTTGAATTGGGTCGATGAAGCTACCAATGAAACGGGCTATGTGGTGAAACGCGCGGCCGTGGAAACGCCCGATACCTGGGTGACACTGAGCGACTCCCTGCCCGCCAATACGGTCAGCTATACAGACACCAGTGTCAATACCGCTGAGGCCAAGGCCTACGTCTATCAAATCCGCGCGGCTATTGGCCAAAGCCTTTCACAGCCATTGAACACAGCAGAAATCAATCTGCTCGGCTACCAGCATCCAAAATCTGGCAGCCTGTCACCTGTAGCACCCACCAACTGGGGCAGCGCCAATTGGAAGCTGGGTGGCCGATTCAATAGCAACGACCTGGAAATTGCGGTTTACTCCAAGAACGCCGAGCGCATACTGCTTGAAATCTATCCCAGTAAGCATTTGGCCGATGCCCAGAACAATGTCAAGGCAGCCCAGGCCCGCCAGGATTACTGGCTGGTAAAAGGTCCCGATAATATTTGGCGCGGCAAGCTGGCCAATGTGCCCGAAAATACCCTTTACGCTTTCCGCACCTGGGGACCCAACTGGAAATGGGATGAAGGCTGGTATCGCGGCAACTCCAAAGCTGGCTTTATTTCCGATGTCAGTCGCAATGGTCCAGCCGAGGCGGCGGGCAGTTACACAGGCCACCGCTTCAATCCCAACAAGGTCTTGGGAGACCCCTACGCGCTTGAATACTCCCACGATACCAGTAATCCCGAACTGTTGGCTGCCAATGAAAATGATGGTATTTTCGGCGTGGGCGGTGCCGACCTGGTGCCATTGGTCGCCGGCAGCAGCGCAGGTACTTTCCAGTACACTGGCGCAATCACTGGCAATCTGGCTCTGGATCGCCGCAATATAGACACGGGTATCTGGGCTCCGAAGAGTGTCGCCCTGCGGATATCACCCTACACTGCCAGCAAACCCAATATTCCCCAGCAGGATGGCATACAGATGGAAACCCATCTGCGCGGCCTGACCAAGCATCCCTCCACCGGCCAACTGCGCAGCCTGCTGACCAACTACCAGCAATGGTTCGACAATTTTGACGATGTCAAAGATATTCCTGAAGAATTGCGTGGCACCTACAAGGGTGCGGGAATGATGGCTCCTTATCTGAAAGCCCTGGGCATTAATGTAATTGAGTTTTTGCCGGTTCAGGAAACGCGCAATGATTCCAATGATGTCAAGCAGAGCGATGCCAATTTCTGGGGCTATATGACCAATGGTTTCTTTGCCCCCGACCGTTTCTACTCCAGCGATAAAAGCCTGGGTGGCCCAACGCGTGAATTCCGCGAAATGGTGGAGGCATTTAACAAACAGGGCATAGAAGTCTGGATGGATGTGGTCTACAACCATACCGGCGAAGGCGGCAACTGGAACAATGCTTTTGTTACGGGTTTCAATATCTTTGGTGGCTTTGATGCGGTCGAATACTATCACCTCAACCCGTTCGACAAACGCTATCTCGAATCGGGCGCAACTGGCACCGGCAACCAACTGAATTTCTCGCGCGATATCAACCACAACCTGGTACTGGATAGCTTGAATTACTGGACCGATAATATGGGCATCAGCGGTTTCCGCTTTGACCTTGTAACCGTATTGGGACGCGAACCAGATTTGCATGAGGGCAAGCCAGCCTCCGAATACTGGTCGGTAGTCAAAAATTTCAATAGCAACCACCGCACCCTGATTGCCATTCGCGAATTTGGCGCAAGCAAAAATGTGAAGGTCACTGCCGAAGCCTGGGATAACTGGGGTTATGCCGTGGGCAATTTCCCCAATGGCTGGGCTGAATGGAATGGCCGCTTCCGCGACTCCACGCGCAGATTCCTGAAAGGAGACCCCTCGGGAGATAAAGGCATAAGCCTGAACGATGCCTTCCACGGCGATTACGCTAACTTCAATGACAATGGCGGGCCGCAAAAAAGTGTCAACTTTATTGTTGCGCACGATGGCCTTACCCTCGCCGACCTGGTGAGCTATAACTCGGATACCACCCGCAACGGCAAGCTTACAGCCCCGTTCGGTCCCTCCAGTGGCGGCACGGATAACAATGAAAGTTGGGATAGCGCGGGTACTGCGAAGCCGGGCGATCTGGCACTCGATCAATTCCGCCGCCAGCGCTTGAGGAATTTCTGGGTATTCCAATTCTTTAGCAGGGGTACGCCGATGATAGTCTATGGTGATGAATTCGCGCGCACGCAAAACGGTAACAACAATCCCTATGCTATTGATTCGCCAGCAACCTGGAACAACTATGCCATGCTGGCCAGCAACGCTCCCCAGACAGTGGCTGTTCACCCGGCTTACCTCGGCGCCAGTTACGACAATAATCTGGGCACGGCCAGCAATACCAATGCAAAGATAAACCCTCTGCTGATGTTCTCGCGCGAACTGATGCAGCGCCGCAAGGGCGATCCTGCCCTGCGTCAGAGCAACTACGCCATGCCCATCCAGTACGCCTCGGAAACCGGTGGCTTTATGGCTAGCGATGCGCGTGCGCGACGCATGCATATTGAGGGCTCCAAGGCGGGCGGCAGCGATTATGTTCTGTTTATGAATATGAAGGCGGAGAAAACCAATTTCTCTTTTCCCGCGCCACCTGCAGGCAAAACCTGGAAGCTCATTATTGACACAGCTCACTGGGCGGAAAAAGATAATTTCAATGTCTGGAAAGATTCAGCAGCCAAACCCGCTGAAGCTACTTATGGTGTCAATGCCTGGTCAATAGTGGTATTTAAAGCGCTCTAGAGAGCAATAAAACCATAGCAATATAAAAATCCTCGCAGCCCTGCTGCGGGGATTTTTTTTGGGTGAACAAATTCAGCAGGAGTGCCCATTAGAAATATATAAAGACGCCACTCGTCCGGGACCTTGCTATTTGCTTGTGCAAATAAAAAATAGAGGCGACACGCGAAAAAGGCACCAGCAAATTTACATAATCCGCAGCTATTTTTTCTTATCATTTCCCAACACCAATAAAAACAAGGCCTTAGCTTAAACATTCACAGCGCTCGCCGGTTAATTTATCAGGCTTAAAAAATAATTCGCAGAAGAAGTGGAAAAAAGGATTGCATTCAATATTTTATTTTTATTATATTTTGCTTTAGCAAAGCGATTTTTTATTTAGTAAATACCGCTTTCCAGCGATTGCAAGACGATTTCTATAAAAACAATAAGAAAGTTTTTTGTGCACGACAATTGAATTGTTAAAAGGATAACGCCCAAAAACACATAAATAGGTCGACTATGAATAATCTAATCGGTTGGTTCCGCTCACTGCTATTCACTTTCTTTTTTGCCTCACTGTTAACGGCGTGTGGTGGTGGAAGCCACAGTTCACCCCCCGCCAGAGCAGCCGTAAAACACTCTATCAGCAGCACAGCACAGAACCCCGCGCCCTTGCCATCCTCAAGTCGCCTATCGAGCCTCGCCAGCAGTTTGCAGATAGCCGCCAGCAGTCGCTCCGACCTGGCTTTCAGCAGTATAGCGACAGCAACAACCAGCTCCATCACTGACAGCAGCGCCAGCGGTACATCTCCCGGCGAAATAGTCGCATCCAGCAGTGTCGCGCCAGAGAGTTCTTCAGCCGTTGCGGAGTCATCGCTGAACAGCTCTATAGGAGCTTCCAGCCTATCGTCCGAAACCAGCCCCGCGGCTTCTTCCAGCGCTGTCAGTAGCAGCTCAGCGAATAATTCATCAGCAAGTTCTGCCGAGAATTCTTCCGGAAGTTCTCAGGCAATGGCTCCCGCTCGCCCCAAAAATCTGACTTCACTGCGCCAGGCCGGGATAGGTATCAGCTTGCAGTGGGAGGATATGGCCGATAATGAAACCGCTTATGTCGTCAAACGCGCAGCGATTGAAACACCCACTACCTGGGTGACTCTCACCAATAAACTTCCAGCCAATAGCACCCAGTATATTGATAAGAGCATTACCAGCGTTGAGAGCAAAGCCTATATTTATCAAATTCGCGCAGCCATTGATAAAACCCTGTCGCCACCGCTCAACAGCACCGAAATCAATCTCACTGGCTACCAGCACCCAAAGTCTGGCAGCCTGATGCCGGTGAGCCCTGATACCTGGGATACAGCCACCTGGAAACTCGGCAGCTATTTTAACGGCGAGGACCTTGAGGTTGCCGTTTACTCCAAAAATGCCGAGAGGGTTTTGCTGGAGGTTTACACCAAGAAACATCTGAGCGATGCCAAGCAGGACAAGAAAATGGCACAGGCACGACAGGACTACTGGCTGGTGAAAGGGCCTGACAATATCTGGCGAGGCAAATTGGCTAAACTGCCCGAGGGCACACTCTACGCCTTCCGGGCCTGGGGGCCCAACTGGAACTGGAGTGAAAACTGGCATCGCGGTCACTCAAACGCCGGTTTTATTTCTGATATTGGTCGCACCGGCAGCGCCGATGCAATTGCCAATTACAGCGGCCACCGCTTCAATCCCAACAAGCTATTGACGGACCCCTACTCTTACGAATTGTCCCATGATACGGGGACTCCAGAATTATATGCAGCAGGCGAAAACGAGAGCATTTATTCCACCGGTGGAGCAGATCTGGCTCCCCTGGTGACAGGAAGTGTAGAGGCAGATTATCAGTATAAGGGCCCCATTACCGACAACATTGCCCTGGACCGTCGCAATATAGACACAGCGCTCTGGGCTCCCAAAAGCGTTGCCGTAAAAATAACGCCCTACACATTTGCTACACCGAATATTCCCGAACAGAGCGCTATCCTGATGGAGGCCAGCCTGCGCGGACTCAGCAAACACCCGTCCACAGGCCAATTGCGCAGCTTGCTGACGCACTATCAACAATGGTTTGAAAATTTTGATGATGTAAAAGATATTCCTGACGCGCTGCGTGGCACATACAAGGGTGCCGCGCTCATGGCTCCCTATCTAAAAGCGCTGGGCATCAATGTGATTGAATTGGAACCGATTCAGGAAACTCGCAACGACAGCAATGACCTCAAACCTGGTAGCGCTAATTTCTGGGGCTATATGACCTACAGTTTTTTCGCACCCGATCGCCGTTTCTCCAGCGATAAAAGTTACGGCGGGCCCACCCGCGAATTCCGCGAAATGGTTGAAGCCTTTAACAAACAGGGCATAGAAGTCTGGATGGATGTGGTCTACAACCATACCGGCGAAGGCGGCAACTGGAATAACCCTTTTATCACCGGCTTTAACAGTTACGGCGGTTTTGATACAGAGGAATACTATCACCTGAACCCCTTTGACAAGCGCTTGCTGGAAGCAGGGGCAACAGGCACAGGCAACCAGCTCAACTTTTCGCGCACAGTCAACCATAACCTGGTGCTGGATAGCCTTGCTCACTGGATTGACAATATGGGCATCAGCGGTTTCCGCTTTGATCTGGCTCCAGTGCTGGGGCGCGATCCCGACCTGCAGGAGGGGAAAGACCCCAGCGCATACTGGTCTGCAGTCAAAGCCTTCGATCCCAATCATCGCACGCTGATCGGCATCCGCGATCTGGCCCTCGACCGCGAGGTAAAGATTATTGCCGAAGCCTGGGATAACTGGGGCTATGAGGTCGGCAATTTTCCTTTGGGTTGGGGTGAATGGAATGGCCGCTTCCGCGATTCCGCGCGCAAATACCTGAAAGGTGATGCCTCAGGAGAGGGGGGCATAGGTTTGAATGATGCATTCCACGGTGACTACAATCACTTCAATGATAATGGTGGCCCACATAAAAGCATCAACTTCCTGGTTGCCCATGACGGCTTCACACTCGCCGACCTGGTCAGTTACAACACTAAAACCAACCTGACATTGGCCAGCCCCTTCGGCCCCTCCGATGGCGGCAGTGACAATAACTTGAGCTGGGACAGCAGCGGCACAGCCAAACCGGCAAACCTCAGCCTTGAACAATTCCGTCGCCAGCGCCTGAGGAGCTTTTGGACCTTCCAGTTTTTCAGCCGTGGGACACCGATGATTGTCTATGGCGATGAATTTGGCCGCACCCAAAATGGCAACAACAATCCCTACAACATAGATTCTCCGGCAACCTGGAACAACTACACCATGCTGGCCAGCAACGCCCCGCAAAGCGTCGCTGTCCACCCGGATTTTCCTATGGCGCAATATCACAATAACCTGGGTACGGCGAGCAATGCCGATGCAGCTCTCAACCCCCTACTGTCTTTCGCCCGGGAAATTATCCAGCGGCGCAGGGGCGACTCCGCCCTGAGCCAGGAGAATTACCGAATGCCGATCCTCTACACCTCTGAGACCGGTGGCTCCCTGTTCAATGGCGCGCGCGCAAGGCGAATGCACCTCCAGGGCTCGGAAGTGGGCGGCAGCGACTATGTGCTGTTTATCAATATGTGGACGGAAAAAATTGATTTCACCTACCCGACGCCCCCTGCAGGCAAACGCTGGGTAAGGATTATAGATACCGCACACTGGGCCGAGGCGGAGAGCATGAACACCTGGAGTGATACGACTGCCTGGCCAGCCAATAACACCCCCTACGGTGTCAATGCCTGGAGCATTGCGGTGTTTAAAGCAGTCACTCCCTAAAGAGACAGACTGTGCGATTATCATCACTGATCGCACAGTCTCCCCCAGATAAAAATTCAATGTTTATGCAATATCCAGCCACCTACTGACGCCTGATAAAGGGAGATCTGGCCAAGATAGGTGGCAGTCTCTTGCCGGAGTATTTATGCTGGTTTTGCTGGCCAGCCGCACATAAAGCAAAACTGGACCCTAGTATTTCTCGCCACTCTAGCTTATCTTCTGCACCACATTGTTTACCTCTTATAAGACAGCCCTTGTAGTGGACAAAATGACTCAACAAATCAGCATCCGCAGCGATTTCACCAACTCCACCGACCTGCACCTTCTGCGCGAGACCATCGCGCGCTTCCAGCGTATTTTCAATATCAGTGGCTATGGATTTTGGGAGTGGGACCTGAGCACCCAGCATATTGAATGGTCCGGTCAGTTTTGGGAGCGAATGGGCTATACCCAGAATGAGCTTGCCGAGTTCAGCGATGCCAACAAAATGGTCACCTTTATGCATCCGGATGACCGCGCCTACAACATCGAGCTGGCCAAACATCATTTTCGCACGGCGGAACCCATAGATTCCTACTACCGCTTTCGCGCCAAGCAGGGCAATTATGTCTGGACCCAGGTGCGCTCGGATTCTATTCGCGATGAAAATGGCCGGGTAGTCACTGTATTCGGAATTAACTTTGATATCACCGCCCTCAAAGAAGCCGAAGAAGCTCTGCGCGAATCTGATGCGCGCCAAGAGCGGATTATCCAATCCACCAATGATGGTATTTGGGAATGGTATGCAGACAAGGGTGGCTTTCATTTTTCACACCGCTGCTGGGAAGTCCTGGGCTATGATGCGAATGATGATGAAATCACCAAGGGAGAGGATAAGCTATCCCTTTGGCGAGAACATATTCATCCGCAAGACCTGGAAAAATACGACAATGCCCTGCGCGATCACCTGAAGGGCCTGGCTCCCTTCGATATCGAATACCGGCTGATTGGCAAGGACAAGGAAATCCATTGGGTGCGCGCGCGCGGCCGCGCCTGCTTCGACGCTGAAGGCAGGGCCATACGCATGTCCGGCTCGAATATGGATATGACGCGGATCAAACGCGCGGAAGAGCGCGTTATCCAGGCAAAGGAAGCCGCAGAGAATGCCAACCAGGCAAAATCCGCCTTCTTGTCCAGCATGAGCCACGAGCTGCGCACACCGCTGAATGCCATACTCGGCTACGCACAATTATTTGAATACGATTTGAATTTAACCCAAATCCAAATGAACCATGTGCGCGAAATCCGCAAGGCGGGCGATCACCTGCTGCAATTGATTAACGATGTGCTTGACCTCGCGCAAATTGAATCGGGCAAAATGACTATCTCCCTCGAACCCGTGCTGGTATCGCGTATTATTGAGGAGGCCTTTACACTGGTTCAGCCCCAGGCAGATGCCAAAAATATCCACTTGTTTTCTACTGCGGGGGCCCTGAATAAATTTTACGTTATTGCCGATAATATTCGCTTCAAACAGGCGCTGATCAACCTGCTTTGCAATGCGATAAAGTACAACACGGTAGGCGGTGAAGTGGAAGTCAGCCTGCAGTTGCAGGAAAATAAAAAATTGCGCATCAATGTTCGCGATAATGGCTTTGGTATTCCCGCACACCGCCAGGCTGAAGTTTTCCAACCATTCAATCGCCTCAATGAAGAGTTCAGCAGCATCGAAGGCTCTGGCGTTGGCCTGGTGATCACCAAGCAGCTGGTGGAAATGATGAACGGCCAGCTCAACTTTAAAAGCGCCGAGGGTGTGGGCACAGAATTCTGGATTGATTTCCCCCTGGCCACTGAACTGAACCAGGCACAGCAGCCAGCCACAAGGCCAACCGAGTACAACCTCGCCCAGCTGTCATTCAGCAGCTACAAGAAAGTGCTATATATTGAAGATAACCCCACCAATATTCGCCTGCTCGAACACTTTTTTGCGCAGCACGACAATATTCATTTTGATGTGGCCGAGGAGCCATTCCTCGGCATTTATAAAGCGCGCAGCACCCAGCCGGATTTGATTATCCTGGATATCAACCTGCCCGGCATGGATGGTTTTGATGTATTGGAGGTTCTGAAACAGAACCGCTCAACCAGGCATATTCCCATTATCGGCCTGTCGGCCAATGCCATGCCCTATGATGTCGAGCGCGGAATCAAAGCGGGCTTTGATAAATACCTTACCAAACCCGTCGATATCAATCGCTTGATCCAGACTCTGAACGAGTTCTTAGGAAAATAAAAAACGGAGCCTGGTGGCTCCGTTTTTGTTGAAGTGATACAGGCCGCGCTTATTTCACATGACCAAGATTTTTCTGCACAATTTGCAATATCGGCTTGAACACCTTGGGACCACCAGCAACTATATGGCCGGAATCCAGATAATCGGCACCGCCATTGAAATCGCTGACCAGACCACCTGCCTCAGTCACCAGCAAAATACCCGCCGCTATATCCCACTGGTTTAAATTCATTTCCCAGAAGGCATCAAAGCGACCGGCGGCCACATACGCAAGATCCAGGGCAGCCGAACCACAGCGGCGAATGCCGGCCGTCTCACCGGCAATTTCCTGCACACAGGCCAGGTAGGGAGCTATGTTTTCCAGCGAATAACCGCTAAAAGGAATACCGGTACCAATCAGAGCACCATCCATACCGCGGCGGGAGGAGACGCGGATACGGCGGTCATTCAGCTTGGCGCCGCGACCGCGGCTAGCGGTAAACTCTTCGCGCTTGATGGGATCTATGATAACCGCATGCTCAAGCTGACCCTTGTATTTACAGGCGATTGAAACGGAAAAGTGCGGAATGCCGTGAATAAAATTGGTGGTGCCATCGAGGGGGTCAATAATCCATTCATAATCAGGATTCTTGCCGGGCTGCAAACCGCCCTCTTCACCGCGAATACTGTGATCTGGATAGGCCTTACGGAGATGATAGATAATTTCTTTTTCTGCGGCCTTATCTATCTCGGTAACGAAATCATTATGGCTTTTTGCTTCAAAACTGACGAGATCAACACGTTCAAAAGCGCGTTCAATCAGTTCAGCGGCTTTGCGACCTGCGCGCAGCGCAATTGTTAACATGGGTTCCATAGGGCACCAATAGCGAGTGAGAGAGGGGGATTGTAAAAGAGCGTGGCCGCAGGAGCCCAAATCAATGCTGGAGCACCTCTCGCCGAGGGCGCGAAGTATAACAGCCCCGTCAGTCAATCTCCAGCGATTCCCTGAAAACCTTTACCTGTGGGTAAAAGCTGTGACAGGACGCATTTACAGGATGTCTGCCAAGACACATCAGGGTAGAATGACGGGCTTATTTAACCCGTGGACCCAAGCATGCACTTTATCAGCATCCAAATTCAACCAGAGTTCCTTCCCCAGTTCGACCGCCAGGCATTTCTGACGAGGGTCAGGGCGGCGGGCCGCTCCCCGGAAATTGATGAATTTGAAGAGAAAGGCAAGCGCTATCTGCAATTTACTTTTTTTACCGAGAACCCGCGATTGCTCTGGCAGGATTTGCAGGCAGCGCTCTATCGCAATAGTGAGTACCGCAGCATCATAAGTCCGATCTCGATTGCCGTCTGTGAGAGTGAGCCTGAGGGCAAGCACGCGAACCATGACTTTCTGCTTCTGCATCACTTTGATAGCAGCGAGAAGCTGGATCAGCTCTCCTGACACCCGCACAGATTCCTCACCCGCTCCAACTCTTAACAACAGGTTCAGTCATGTCAATCAATTGGTTTCCCGGACACATGCACAAGGCGAAAAAGGATATTGCCGAAGTCATGCCACAGGTGGATGTCATTATCGAAGTGATAGATGCACGCATTCCCTTCTCCAGCGAAAACCCGCTGGTTCCCTCACTGCGCGGCGATACACCCTGCATTAAATTATTGAATAAGGCAGACCTCGCCGATCCCGATATCACCGAGCGCTGGGTGGCCGAAATGGAAAAAACCCAGGGAGTAAAAGCCCTGCCGGTCAGCCAGAAACAACCCGAGCAGATTCGCCAACTGCTGAGTGTGTGCGAATCGCTATTACCGCATCGCAACCTTGCACTGCGCCCTGCCCGCGCCATGATTATGGGCATTCCCAATGTAGGCAAATCCACCATTGTCAATATTCTTGCCGGGCGCATTATTGCGCGCACCGGCAATGAAGCCGGCATCACCAAGTCGCAGCAGAAAATAAAACTGGATAACGGCATTATGCTGACCGATACCCCGGGATTTCTGTGGCCGAAATTAACGCCACCCACCTGCGGCTATCGCCTGGCCATTACCGGCGCTATCAAGGAAACCGCCTTTGACTATGGCGATATTGCCCTGTTTGCCGCAGATTATCTGCTGAGCGCTTATCCTGAGCGAGTTAGGCAACGCTACAACCTTGAAGAGCTGCCTGAAACCGATATCGAACTACTGGAAACCATTGGCAGGAAGCGCAGTTGCTTCAGCAAGGGCGGCGGCATTGATATTCAAAAGACATCCACCCTGCTGATCAATGAAATGCGCACAGGGCTGCTGGGGAGACTCACCCTGGAAACACCGGAAATGACCGCCCGGGAAGTGATAGACGCTAAAGCCGCCGATGAGAAAAAAGCCAAAGCAAAGGAGGAGGCAGACAGGATTCGGCGATTAAAAACCAAAAAAAATCGCCGTTAATTTTTCGCTATTCAAGAGACCATCAATATAACAGCGTAAATAACTTACGCTGGAACTCAATGGCCAGGGGATCGCCTTTGCCGAGCGCCGTTAAAATACCGGTCAAGGTTTTTTTCGCCAGCCCACTGGCAAAATTCCTGTCCTTGCGCAGCAGCGCAAGAAGCAACTCCAGGGCCTGGCGATAGAGCGATTCGCGCTCATACTGCAGCGCAAGCTGGAAACTGACCTCTAGATTATCGGGCTCTGCGCTATGGGCTGCCTCCAGAGCTACCAACTCTGGCGATTTGGCAGCCTGCTTTTTCAGTTCGAGCTGTGCCAGCAATTCTGTATAGCGGTCATCCTGATCTGCCGGCTTAATAGCCGACAGGAGTTGCTCGGCATTATCCAAACGCCCCACAGCAAAATGACATTCAACCAGCAGATAAGCGACCTCAGGCAATTGTCTGGATTCATCATAGGCGAGCCGCAACCGCGGCAGAGCACTGTCATAATCACCCGCCGCAATCAAGGCCTGAGCTTCGGCAAAGGGTTTCTGCCAGGGTTTCGGCAGATACTGGGCAAACATCTCCCGCAACATTTGCTCCGAGACAGCGCCATTAAAACCATTGATGGCTTTACCATCTTTTATGATCACTAGCGTAGGCAGGTCGCGCACATCAAATTGCGCACTGATCATGGGCCATTTGTCGACATCGACCTTCGCCAGCAGAAAATCATCCGCCGCCTCATTCGCCAGCTTCTCCAGAATCGCCGTCAAGTTTTTGCAGGGCAGACACCACTCTGCCCAGAAATCCACCACCACCGGGCGTTTGAAAGACTCCTCAATTAAAAATTGCTGGGCATTTTCCAGATTGATATCAACACTATTCATTTACAGCGATTCCATCTTGTGCAGGTTTACAGCAACATTTTCACTGGCGCTGGCCACATAGGCAATAGCCTCGGTAATGACCACGGTAAAGTTCATGGTTCTATCGGCCAGTTTGCACAGTTCCTGCAATTCATCTGCGGCAAAATAATGGATACTGACCTTGGGCAGCGCCTTGATTGCCGCCGCATGGGTTTTCCACCAGACCGGCAGCCCCCGCCCATAGCTGAATACCTTGACCGCAAGGGATTGGCTGGAGGCCTTTTTCAAGCGATCGGGAGAGGGCTGCCCCACTTCTATCCACTCCAGGATGGAGCCATTGTCATGTTTTAGCCAGAGATCAGGATCTTCCGCTGCTGACAGGCCGCGGGCAAAGCTTAAATTTTCCGCAGCAGAGTAACAAAAGGCTAGAATGCGCACCATCATGCGCTCTATGGTTTCCGATGGATGCAGGGCAATGGTTAAATTATAATTGCCGTACACATTGCGATCCATATCGGAAAGCCCAAGGGTAAGTTTATAAATACTAGGCTTCTCTGCCACAATTCTCTCACTTAAAAAATGTAACCAATGACTGATACTTCTTTTGAAATACCGCAAAAATTTGAACTCACCGTTACCCAGGCAGAACAGACGGCGCTGGATCTGCTTGCCGAGGGCACAGGCCTCTCCAAGCAGCGCATCAAAGACGCTATGAACAAGGGGGCGGTATGGTGGACCCTGAAAGGCAAAATCCTGCGCATGCGCCGCGCCACCAAAGTGTTGCAACGCGGCTCAACCATTCAATTTTTCTACGATCAACAGGTACTCGCGCGTAAACCCGAAAATGCTACCTTGATCTACGACGCCGGCCGCTACAGCGTCTGGTTCAAGCCGGCGGGCATGCTGGCACAGGGCTCACAATGGGGCGATCACTGCAGCATTTTACGTTGGCTTGAGGTAAATGGCCAATCCATCCTCGGCAAGCAGCGCGATTGCTTTCTGGTCCACCGCCTGGACGCCGATGCCCAGGGATTGATGATTATTGCCCATGACAGCCAGAGCGCTGCCAAATTATCCAGCCTGTTCCAGGGGCGCGATATCAAAAAGCATTACCAGGCCTGGGTGATTGACGACTGCGACCTGCCCACCTCAGGCATGACCCTGAGCTATGAACTGGATGGCAAACCCGCGATTACCCATATTGAGAAAATTGGCTGCACCAACAACCAGACACTCCTGGACATCCATATTGAGACCGGCAGGAAGCATCAGATCCGCCGCCACCTCGCTACCATCGGCCACCCCATAGTCGGCGATAAGCTATATGGCAGCAAAGCAAATTCCGGCTTGCAGCTCTTGGCTTACAGGCTAGAATTTACCTGCCCTTTTGCCAATGCCCCCATAACCATTGAATTAGATAAAGCGCTGCAGTTTTCGCTGTAACTTTTTCCCACAAAAAACCGCATGCACAAATATATTGTCACCATTCATCCTGCTTTTCAGTTACTGCTCATTAGCGCAAGAAATCATGAAAATTTAT
>DATMSP010000043.1:0-15044 GCA_035565295.1 Cellvibrio sp.
GCTGCCGGGCGGTTAGCGATTTAAGCTTTCGCGCATAAAAAAACAGCACGACAACCCCCGCTAACAGGGCGATCAATATTTCTGCTGCAACAATGAGGAGACTGGTGGATACCTGCATTTACGACACTCATTAACGGGAGATCTATAGCCTATTAACTGTAAGCGATTTTTTTGTCTTCGCCTGTTTTTTTGCGGTTGCCACAGAAATTTAAAGTTATATAAATAGTGAATCTATAACAAAAGAAGAGAATCCAGTGAATCCATTATCTATTTTGCAAGCGCGAGTATCTGTTTCCAAACTTCAGTCTCCGGCGCCGACTTTCACGGTGTTGCAGGAGGTTTTTAAAGCCGCATCCCGCGCGGCAGACCACGGCCTATTGCGTCCCTGGCGGTTTTTGGTCATTGAGGGGGAGGGGTTGGCCGCGCTGAGTCAGGTGTTTGCGGCGGCGGCGGTAAAAAGCAACCCGGAGGTATCGCCCAGCGTGGTGGAAAAATGCAGAAATATGCCAAATCGCGCGCCAATGATCATAGTGGCAATTGCCAGCTGCCAGCCCCATCCCAAGGTGCCGAGGCAGGAGCAGGTTATTGCCTGTGGCGCAGCAGTACAAAATATGCTCAATGCCTTCTTTGCCATGGGCTTTGGCGCCATATGGCGATCTGGCGACATGGCGCGCGATGAATATGTCAATGAAGCCCTGGGCCTGTTGGCGGATGAGGAAATTATTGGCTTTATCTATGTAGGCACACCAGTGCAACCCTTTGCCAGCCCGCCGGATACAGATATAAATGGGATTTTTCAAGCCTGGCCTGATAAATGACGTTGCGTTTTTGCGCCTGCTTGTGTACATTGCGCGCCTCTAGCCTGTAGCTGGCCTTGCAGACACTCCGCAAGTAAAGGCTCTGCCTATTAAGCTTTTATAGCTGAGGTGCAGGCAACGTTTGGTGAGATGTCCGAGTGGCCGAAGGAGCACGCCTGGAAAGTGTGTATATCGCAAGGTATCGAGGGTTCGACTCCCTCTCTCACCGCCATATAAAATCTGAACCCCAGTGGCTGCAAGGCTTCTGGGGTTTTTGCTATTGGCTTTATCGCATTAATAATTTTTCTGAGAGAGTGGTGAGTGACCTGTAATAGGATAGTGGGAGTTGTCCCTGAGCCTTAGCGTTGTGTTGGCAAGTAAGGATAGAATTGACTGCTTATGCTGCGGGCTAGCCTATTAAGTGCTCAGATCGATTGTTTTATGTATTTCATTGAAATTTAAAGCAATATTTTACTATTTAGTGCTTGACGCGGGGGCATAGTATTAATAGAATGCGCGCCTCGACAACGCACTCATAGCTCAGCTGGATAGAGTACTCGGCTACGAACCGAGCGGTCGGAGGTTCGAATCCTCCTGAGTGCACCATATTAAAAAGCCCGCAGATTTGCGGGCTTTTTTTTGCCCCAGAATTTCGCGTTATTCCTATCTATCATCTCCTTAATTATTTTTATATTAAAGCTAGCAAACATATAAAGCTGAACTATTCTCAGGGTAATGGCTATCCAAAGAACGAGGCATTACCGTGAATATACAAAATTTGATCGATAACGCACAGAAACTACCGAACATTCCCAAGGTGGTTCAGGAGCTGATAGAAAGCTTTGGCGATGATGAAGTCAGCAATAATGAAATTGCACAAAAGATCAGTGCAGATCAGGTGTTGACCATTAAGGTATTGCGCGCAGCCAACTCGGCTCACTACGGTGGTAATCGCAAGATAGGTTCGGTGAGCGATGCAGTTTTCCTGCTGGGTTTTAATGCGGTGCGCACGCTTGTATTGGCTTCTGGTTTGACAGGAGCCTTTAAAGCTCCAGAAGGTTTTGATATACGCAAATTCTGGCATGATAGTTTTGCGGTGGCGGCCGTCTGCAAATGGGTTGCCAAATTTTCCCGCGATGATATGGAAACTGCCTTTACCTGCGGTATGATCCACAATATTGGTGAGTTACTAATTCATATTATTATGCCGGCAGAGTGCGCTGAAATTGAAAAAAATCGCAATGGCGATAATAATAATTCTGCGATTGAAAAAAAATATCTGGGCTTTGATTTTGCGGATGCAGGCGCTGAACTGGCTAGTCGTTGGAAATTTCCAGAGGCCATAGTGCAGGGTATTCGCTATCAGTTGACGCCTTACGAAGCAGAAAAGTTTCCACGTTTGGCAGGCGTTATTCATATTGCTCTTTACCTCAACAAGATGAATGAAGAGGGTGCTGATACAGAGGCAATCCTGGCAGGATTCCCACACGAAGTTGCCACTTCATTGAATATCAATATCGGCAAGCTAATTGAAAAAATAGAAGAAATAAAAGAACTTTCCAGCCCTATAGATGAACTGCTCGAATAATAATCCAACCAATAATAAAAATTGAAGGTGATGCTGTAATGGCATCACCTTTTTTATTGTTAAAATTTTTATGGGTGCTGGCCTGTCTTTCCATTAAATCCTCTCTTTATGGATTTTTTTGACGTAAGAGGCATGCTTCTTGTTTGAAAATATTTTAAAGAAGCCTAATAAGAATAAAAATATTAATGTATTTAGCACTAAAAACGTCGCCTCAATTTTTAAATTCGTTTACTGCGGCGACACAAAAATGTTGTATGTCTTGTCAAACATCCTATTCGATAAAAAAATCCGCTAGACTTAAATAGCTGTTTAAGCGTGTTGTAAATACCAATAACGACTTAAAAAGGAATCACTATGAAAAGTTTATGTTTGCAAAAGCATTTTTCAAGAAAAATCCTTACCTCACTTATCGGCACTTTAAGTATTTCTCTCCTCCCCGCCACTGCCCTTGCACAAATAGGCAGTGCCAGTGTGCAAGGTGTGATAGCGGCGCAGACACTGCCTCAGCCTGGTTTAGAGGTGGTTGTCAGAAATATAGATAACGGCTACAGCTTCCGCGCCACTACCCAAAAAGACGGAAGCTATATTTTCAAAGGCCTGGCTCCAGGTCGCTATCAGGTTTTCCTGCAGGAAAAAACCGGCAAGGCATCTCAGAGTCTGGTGCTGAAAGTGGGGCAGGCGGCCACGCTGAATTTTGAATTGGAAAAGCCCGTCACTGAAAAAGTGGATGAAATTGTAGTGATTGGTTCGCAGCTGAAAAATACCAGCAATGGTGGCGAGATAGGCACCAATGTATCCCTTGAGCAAATCAGCAAGCTGCCGCAAAACACTCGCAATTTCCTGGCGTTTGCCGATTTGGCTCCGGGGGTGCAGTTTAACCAGGCGAGTGACGGCAGCACCAGTATCAAGGGCGGGGCCCAGACCCCGGAGGCGATCAATGTGTTTATTGATGGTGTGGGGCAGAAAAACTATGTATTGAAGGGCGGCATCACCGGGCAGGATTCAAGCCGCGGCAATCCCTTCCCGCAATCGGCCATCAGCCAGTATAAGGTGATTACGCAAAATTATTCTGCTGAATACGACCAGCTCAGTAGTGCCGCCATAGTGGCTGTCACTGCATCGGGCAGCAATGAATTTCACGGTGGGATCTTTGGCGATTACAGCGATGAAGGCATGCGCAAGCTGCGTCCTTCCGAATTTGCCACGCAAAAGAAGGTTCCTAGCGAGCAGCAGCAATTTGGTATTCATCTGGGCGGGCCTATTATCCAGGATAAGATGCATTTCTTTTTTGCCTACGAGGGAAAGAATAACACCGATCCCAAAGATGTTATCCCAGAGGGCGGTTTTAATCAGGGTAATCTGCCTGCGCAATTTCAATCGGAAATTGGCGGTCGCTCGGCAGAGTTTAAGGAGGATCTCTATTTTGGTAAATTGGGTTATTTAATTTCCGAGCAACAAAAAATTGAGTTGACAGCAAAGGTTCGCAAGGAAAATGAATTGACCAATATTGGAGGTATTCAGTCTGCTTCATTTGCAACGGATAAGAAAAACGACGAAATGCGGATTGATTTAAGTCACAACTGGCGCACGGACAGGTGGGTTAACGATACGCATTGGACTTATGAGGATGCCAGTTACAACCCTCGACCCCGCACCATCGCCAATGGCATGAAGTTGACCAATGGGGCAGGGCAGGCAGTGCTCAATCTGGGCGGTGGGGAAAACTATCAGGATAAGGGGCAATACGGCTGGTCTATCCAGGAGGATTTCTCCTTTCTCGCGATCAGCGATCATGTGCTAAAGACCGGGATTAAATATAAATCCATCAAGCTAAATGCGACACAGCAGGAGCCCTTTAATCCGCAGTTCCACTATAACATCGGCTACGATGCTTCCGCGACCACGCCCTATAGAGTCAAGTGGGGCGCACCCCTGGCAGGTATTGGCGATGGCAGTGTAGAGGCTGAGAACTGGCAATTGGGCCTATATGTTCAGGATGACTGGACGCTGAGCGATAGGCTGACGGTCAATATCGGTCTGCGCTGGGACTATGAAGAATCTGATAGCTATCTGGATTACCGGACACCCGCCGATGTGAGGGCTGGTATAGAGAATTGGGTGGGGATTAAAAATTCCGAAATCAATATTAACGATTACATCAGCGATGGTGACAATCGCGATTCCTTTAAAGACGCCTGGCAACCGAGGTTGGGTTTTGTCTACGATATCAGCGATGAAAATGACCTGGCTATTTTTGGGGGAGCAGGGCGGGCCTATGATCGCAATCTGTTCGATAATTTGCAATTGGAAGCCACCAAGGCGACCTTTCCCACCTATGAGAGAAATTTTATTACGGGCAATCCGCTCGATCCCTGCTCAAGCGGATGTATTGCCTGGGATCCTGTGTATTTGACTCGCCAGGGGCTGGCGCAGTTGGAAACTGAAGATAAGGGGGCAAACCGTGAAGTCTATATGGTCAACAACAACCTGAAGACACCTTACTCCGATCAGTTCAGTCTGGGGATACGCGGCAGCCTGGAGGATTGGAAGGCTGAGGTGAGTCTGTCGCATGTGGCGAGCAAGGACGGTTTTGTCTGGTTATTGGCCAACCGCTTCAATGATGGTAATTTCTTTAAGCCAGGAGAGACCTGGGGGCCGCCATGGGGCAACAATGGTATTCCCGGTTTTGGTTCGACGATTATTGGCACCAATGGTTTGCAAACCAAAACCAATTCGCTCTTTATTAAATTGGATAAACCCAAGGAGGAAACCGATTGGGGATTGACCTTGGCCTACACCTATTCGCAGGCAAAAACCAATCGCGAAATTGGTGAGGTCTTTGCTTTCGATTATCCCAGTCTCGAATGGTACGGCATGCATGATGCCAATAAAATTCCCAAGCACAGGTTGGTGGTCAGCTCGGTGTTCAGTTTGCCGATGGATATAGATTTTTCCGCGAAGCTCAATGTCAATCGCGGTACAACCTATTACGGCACAGACTGTCGCGCGGGCTGGGCTCACTGCAAATTCAACCAATATGAGCCTGACCGCTGGTTCAAGCAGCTCGATATTGCCTTCAGCAAAAATATCGCTACCGGCATGTGGGTAGAGGGCAGCAACCTCACTGTTCGCCTGGATGTGCTCAATCTCTGGAACAATCTCAATCCGGATGGTTACAACACCTGGTTTGGTGGTGCGGAAGAAAATTTGCCAGCCGATTTTGGCAAGCGCAATGATAGTATTGCCGGGCCTATGCGCACGGTGAAATTTGGTCTCAATTGGAATTGGTAATTCAGTAGCCAAAGGAAAATAAAAAGGCGATGCCGAAATGGCATCGCCTTTTTATTTCAGGCCGCTTCGAGAAAAAATCTATTTCTGTTCGCGGGCAATGGCTCGGTAGGCAATATCATTGCGGTAGAACATGCCTTTCCAGCTGATTTGCTTTGCCAGGGCATAGGCGCGCTGTTGTGCTTCTGACACAGTATTGCCCAGAGCTGTGGCGCAGAGTACGCGACCGCCATGGGTGACCGTCTGGCCATCCTTGCTGGCAGTGCCCGCATGGAAGACTTTTTCGCCGGCCACCTCGGTGGTGGGCAAGCCGGAGATGATATCGCCCTTGGCATAGGCTTCTGGATAGCCGCCAGCAGCGAGTACCACACCTATGGAGGCGCGGGTATCCCACTCAGCCGTTACCTTATCCAGATCGCCCTTGAGCGCGGCCAGGCAAAGCTCGACCAGGTCTGATTTCAGACGCAGCATGATAGGCTGGGTTTCCGGGTCGCCAAAGCGGCAGTTGTATTCAATTACCTTGGCGACGCCTGCGCTATCAATCATCAGGCCGGCATAGAGAAAGCCGGTGTAGATATTGCCTTCGGCGGCCATGCCATCCACGGTGGGGCGAATAATCTCTTTGATAACGCGCTCGTGAACCACCTGGGTGACCACCGGTGCGGGCGAGTAGGCGCCCATACCGCCGGTATTGGGGCCGGTATCGCCGTCGCCAACCCTTTTGTGATCCTGGCTGGTGGCCATGGGTAGAATATTCTTGCCGTCGACCATGACAATAAAGCTGGCCTCTTCGCCGGCGAGAAACTCTTCAATCACCACGCGGCAGCCGGCATCGCCAAAGGCGTTGCCTGACAGCATATCGCGCACAGCGGCTTCTGCCTGCTCCAGGGTCTCGGCAACAATCACGCCCTTGCCCGCTGCCAGGCCATCGGCTTTGATCACTATGGGAGCACCTTGCTCGCGCAGATACTTGAGCGCAGGTTCAACTTCGGTAAAATTTTGATAGGCGGCGGTGGGAATCCTGTGGCGCGAGAGAAAATCCTTGGTGAAGGCTTTCGAGCCTTCCAATTGTGCTGCACCTTTTGTCGGGCCAAAGCAGGGTAGCTTGCGCTCGTTAAAGTAGTCGACAAGGCCTGCGACCAGGGGTACTTCAGGGCCGACTATGGTCAAGCCGACATTGTTGTTCTGGGCAAAGTCTGCGAGCTTGGCAAAATCCAGAATATCAATCGCAATATTTTCAATATTGGCTTCCAGGTCAGTGCCGGCATTGCCGGGAGCGACAAATACTTTTTCAACCTGCGCACTCTGTGCTGCCTTCCAGGCGAGGGCGTGTTCGCGGCCGCCGCTGCCGATAATTAAAACATTCATTGTGCAATTCCTGTGATGGGCAACCCACCGTAAAATTTTATTGGTGCACTAAACCAGTGATGCTGTTGCGCCACCGGTCTACTGCAAAAGCGACCAGACTTGCCATTGATTAATGGCGGAAGTGACGCATGCCAGTAAATACCATCGCCATGCCGTGTTCATCCGCAGCGGCAATCACCTCTTCGTCGCGCATGGAGCCGCCAGGCTGGATAACCGCTGCTATTCCCACCTTGGCGGCATTGTCTATGCCATCGCGGAAGGGAAAGAAAGCATCGGAAGCCATCACCGAGCCTGCCACTTGCAGGCCGGCGTGCTCGGCCTTGATAGCGGCTATACGCGCGGAGTTGACGCGGCTCATCTGGCCTGCGCCCACGCCGATGGTGCGATTGTTTTTTGCGTAGATAATTGCATTGGATTTTACAAACTTACCGACTTTCCAGGCGAACAACAGATCGCGCAGCTCGTCTTCAGTGGGCTGGCGTTTTGTGACTATTTTCAAATCGCCGGCGGTGATAATGCCATTGTCTCTGTCCTGCACCAGCAGGCCGCCATTGACGCGCTTGTAATCCAGGCCGTGAATGGTCTGTGCATTGTTATTCCACTCGCCGCAGGCCAGCAGGCGCACATTTTGTTTCGCCTTGACCACTTCGATGGCCGCTGCCGATACGCTGGGAGCAATAATAACCTCAACAAATTGGCGCTCGACAATTGCCTGGGCCGTCGCGGCATCCAGCTCGCGGTTGAAGGCGATAATACCGCCGAAAGCTGACTCAGGGTCGGTTGCATAAGCCAAGTCGTAGGCATCTTTTAAATTGCCTGCAACTGCAACACCGCAGGGGTTTGCATGCTTGACGATAACGCAGGCGGGCTCGGCAAAGGATTTGACGGTCTCCAGCGCTGCATCGGTATCGGCGACATTGTTATAGGAAAGCTCTTTGCCCTGCAGTTGTTTTGCAGTGGCTATGCTGGCCTGTTGAGGATTTTTCTCAACATAGAAGGCGGCTTTCTGATGGGGGTTTTCGCCGTAGCGCATTTCCTGGGCTTTGATAAATTGCGTGTTGAAGGTGCGCGGGAAATCTTCGCTGCCGCCGGCTACCAGGCGACCAAAATAATTGGCAATGGCGCCGTCGTAGGCGGCGGTGTGTTCATAGGCTTTGATGGCCAGATCAAAACGCGTTTTTAATGTGGTTGCGCCATTGTTCGCTTTTAATTCCGCCAGGATATTTGCGTAATCTGCCGCATTCACCACTATGTTGACATGGGCGTGGTTTTTTGCCGCTGCGCGCACCATGGTGGGCCCGCCTATATCAATATTTTCAACCGCATCTGCCAGTGAGCAATCTTTGTTGGCCACCGTCTTTTCAAAGGGATAAAGGTTTACCACTACCATATCGATATTGTTGATATTGTGTTCGCGCATGATGCTGTCATCGACCCCGCGACGGGCGAGAATGCCACCGTGAATTTTCGGGTGCAGGGTTTTAACGCGGCCATCCATCATTTCCGGAAAGCCGGTGTAATCAGAAACTTCTATGGCGGGAATCTTGTTTTCGGTGAGCAATTTAAAGGTGCCGCCCGTGGAGAGGATTTCAACACCTTGTGCGTGCAGCGCCTGCGCAAACTCAACAATACCGGCTTTATCGGAGACGCTAATCAGCGCGCGTTTTACCGCAACAAGATCAGAACTAGTAGACATGCTTATTTCCCGTAAAAATTCCAACGTGATAGGTTAAAAAGCAAAAGGGGCGGAAACGAATTGCCACCCCTTTTGTAGTTGTTTTAGCCTTTGGCTCTGTGGATTACAGCAGACCGTATTGCTTCAGCTTTTTGCGCAGTGTGCCGCGGTTTAGTCCGAGAACCTGTGCAGCGCGAGTTTGATTGTGGCGGGTGTACTTCAACACGATTTCCAGCATGGGTGCTTCGACTTCAGCCATAACCATTTCATAAACATCGCTGACGGACTGGCCATCGAGATGCTTGAAATAATTTTCCATTGCTTGCTCTACGCAACCTCTCAGCGATTGCTGTTGTGCAACTTGATTGAAGTTTTGCGTAGCAGGTGCCGGGGCGGTTGCTGCGGGCTGGGTGATAAATGTTGCTGTGTTCATGCGGCTTGTTCCTCTTTCTTTATGATCTGGTCAAAAAAATGTTGCACACTGCTTTGCTGTGCCTCTGCGGTTTCCAGTCGGTTGAATTCTCTGCGAAAAGATTCGCTGTCGGGAAGTGTTTGCAAATACCAGCTCACATGCTTGCGAGCGATACGCGGTCCCATAAATTCACCGTAGAAGCGGTAGAGTTCACGCAGGTGGGTGCTTAATATTTCTCTTACTTCCTGTAGAGAGGGTTCGGGTAATTCTTTTCCTGTGTTCAAGTAGTGTTCGATCTCGCGAAATATCCAGGGTCGCCCCTGGGCCGCGCGGCCAATCATTACTGCTGCTGCCTGTGTGTGCTCAAGGACAGCCTTTGCTTTTTGCGCAGAGTCTATATCGCCATTGCAGAAAACGGGTATGGCAACTGCCTGCACGACAGCAGCTATGGTGTCGTACTCCGCCTGGCCGGTGAAACCGCATGCGCGGGTTCGACCGTGGAGTGCCAGGGCGCTGATGCCTGAATCTTCTGCCAGGCGCGCAATGCGCAGGGCATTGCGCTCTTCTGTATTCCAGCCGGTGCGAAACTTGAGGGTTACGGGCACATTCACGGCTGCTACTACAGCTTGCAAAATCTCAGCCACTAATAATTCATCTTTCAACAGGGCTGAGCCAGCTGCCTTCTTGCACACCTTTTTCGCTGGGCAACCCATATTGATATCAATAATCTGGGCGCCGTTGGCGACATTCAAGCGTGCTGCTTCTGCCATCATTTGTGGCTCGCCACCGGCAATTTGCACCGCTATGGGCTCAGTCTCGCCGCTGTGGTCAAGGCGCAAACTACTTTTGCGAGTGCCCCAGAGTTCTGTATTGGCTGTCACCATTTCAGAGATAACCAAACCAGCGCCCAGGCGTTTGCAAAGCTGCCGGAAGGGGCGGTCTGTCACTCCAGCCATGGGGGCAAGAATCACTTTACTATCAATATGATAGGGTCCAATGCGGAACATTGTTTGGCTCTGGAATAAACTCTGCAGTTGTCGCATCTGCCCTTGGCAAGGCGTCAGCTGCTCGCGTAAAAGGGGCGCCATGATAACCGTTCGAGACCGGATTGAAAACGACAAAACAGCTTTTTTTTGGTGTTTTTTTGAGCTGAAAGTGGCGAAAAGGGGTTGCATTTTTCCCCCCTAAATGCGTATCTAGTGCGCTATGTCTATATGGTAATTAACAGCTTCGGGCGCTGGGCGAGAAAGTTCTAAGGTGATATGAAAGGGTTGCCGGGAACCCATATGTTTCCTGCCGCTGGCCTCACCGGCCAGATACTCTTGCGGGGTAAAGCGGCGCGAGGCAACGGGAGTGTTGTCTATAGTGCTGAACACCAGTATCAAATCGGGAAAAGGTTGCTCAAAGGGGGCATCGTTGCGAATCATCACATCCACTATAAAGGCATTGGCGGCACTGGGGTGGTTGCGCAGGATCAACTGATAGGGTTTGATTTGGCTAGTATCTACCAGGCTGGGCAAGGTGCAGTTGAAAACCGGGCAGAGCCATAGATAAGCGCTGCGATAAGGCTCAATGCGGCTCAGGTAATCGAACTTGAAATAGGCTATCTGTGTGATCAGGGCCAGGGCTGCCGCCAGGGCAAGGCTTGGCCAAAGGGCTTTGGGTGACCAACTGCGCAGGCGCTCCGCCGTCATTTCTATGGGGGAGGGAATAATATTCATCAATAGTGCAGTGCGCGACTCTGGCGCTGCATGTATGGCTGGCTGATTTTTGGGTTGATGTCTCTGCGGCTGTGCCGCTTCAGGTTCACCGTTGTTGCGGAAGAAGCCCTTGGTAAACACATTCTTGGCTGGAGTCTGTTCATCTTCCATCAGGGGATCATCCCTGCGCGCACTCAGCAAAACATCGGTGGGTGGCTGCTTTTTTGTCGCAGCGGTTTCTTCTTCATTCACCAGATTAAAGAGAGGCGTTTTGTAAAGTGTTGAAAATTCCCGGTTGATGCGTGCGTATTCATCTTCGTCGGGAATAGTTACAGCGTTCTGTTGGGGGGCGCTCTTGTCCGGGTTATCGGTTTGAGTTTCTCGCAGTTCGGGTGCTGCTGTGCCTGTGTCCTTATCGCTTGCCGTTCTGCTTTGCTCCTGTTCAAGCTGGAGCAGGGTTTCCGCCCAGGATTCGTCCGCGGTTTCTGTTGCCTGCTCGGCGGCAGACTCTATATTGCGTTCGAACAGTGAAGTGGTTGGGGTTGGATGCAAATCTACATCTACATAGCCTTCAAATTCATAGCTCGACCTATCCCCCGCAGGCTTATTCATATCGTCGCTGATCAGTATATCCTCGTCTTCGGGAAGGTTTTCCCCATAGCTTGGAGTACTGCTGTCGCTTTCTGCTTCTGAGTTTATTTCCAGCTTGAGCGCCTTATCTATTTCCTTGTCTATTTCGCTATCAATATCGCTATCCAGTTGGATTGAGGCAAAGGGGCTGGCTTTGGGTGTGGTATCTATCAGGTCATCCTGGGCTTTAAAAATATGCAGGCAGGAGCCGCAGCGCACCGAACCCCTGGCGGATTCCAGTTGGGTTGTGGTGATGCGAAAGGCGGTTGCGCATTTGGGGCAGCGGGTAACCAGCTGGGTCATGGCAGGGGGAGTTCCTTAAAGTGCTTGCTGTGCAGTGTAGTCTTTAACGCTGTTGCGGTAAATCCACCCAGGTTCGCCGCAGGGCTTTGATTTGTCTGCAGCGACTATTGCCGCACCTTGGTGGCAGTGAGGCGCACCCATTCCTCCTGCTGCGCCAGAGGGTCGAAATCAAACCATTGGCTATAGGCCGCCATCACGGATTCAGCCTGCACTGCCAGTATTCCCGACAGGCAAATTTTACCTCCCGGTTTAGTCAGGCCACTCAGGGTGGGGGCAAGTTCGGCGAGGGGGCCGGCCAGTATATTTGCCAGCATCACATCGGCCTGAACCTTAGGGCAGCGCGGCGGCAGATAGACCGGCATGGCATCGGCGGGCAATTTGTTGCGCTTGGCATTTTCGGTGGTGGCCAGGAGTGCCTGGGGGTCAATATCGACACCTATGACTTTTTTGGCTCCCATCAGCAGAGTGGCTATACCTAGAATGCCGGAGCCACAGCCGTAGTCGACAATCTCAAGCCCGGTAAAATCCTGCTGGTCGATCCACTGCATGCACATAAACGTGGTGGGATGGGTGCCTGTGCCGAAGGCAAGGCCGGGGTCGAGCATCAGGTTGACCTTGTCGGGCTCGGGTGGCTGTTGCCAGCTGGGGCAAATCCACAGGCGCTCGCCGCAGCGAATTGCCTGGTAATTGCTCATCCACTCGCGCTCCCAGTCTTTGTCTTCCAACAGCTCCCAGCTGTGTTCTGGCAGGTTGTCGGCAAAGGCTTGTGTCGCTGTTGCAGTCGCTTCTGCGATATTGATCTCGGCATCGTAGAGGCCGGTGATGCGCACAGTGTCCCACAGCGGAGTTTCACCCAGCCCCGGTTCAAAAATCGGCTGGTCGGCATTATCTTGCAGAGTGACGGATACGGCTCCACTCTCCAGCAGGGCATCCTCAAGTCGCTCGACAAGTTTGCGCGGGGTGATGATTTTTAATTGTAACCAGGGCATAAGTTAACTCGCGGGTTCAGTGATCTGCGTTGGCGACAGCTTTGTTGTAGGCATAATAAACATTATCCCTTGTCCAGCCCAGGGACTCATACAGGGATTGTGCCACCAGGTTGGTTTTGGCTGTGGTCAGCTCCATGCGCACAAAGCCTTTGCTAAGTGCATATTGATGGGCGGCTTCCAATAATCCCTCGCCTATGCCTTGCTGGCGATAGTCTTCGGCAACAAACAGATCGGAGAGAATAAAAATAGGTGCTGCGAGAATAGAGCAGAAGGATGGATAGATCTGGCAAAAGCCCAGGGCTTTCCCGCTGCTGCTTTTTGCCTGCAATATGACGGATTCATTGTTTTCCAGGCGCGCAAGCAAAAAATCTTCTGCCACTTCCAATTCGAAGGGCTGCAAATAAAATTGGCGATAAGCGGCAAACAGTGGGGCGACTGCGGGAATATCGTCAAGTTGTGCGCGGCTGATTGAAATTTTTTCCATTTGCTTTTCCTTTCCTGAAATTATTGTAAATAAAAAATACTCCAGTGCCCTAAAGCACTGGAGTATTTTCGAGGGGGCTATTGTCCAGCAAGTTTTTTCTCTAAATAATGGATGTTGACACCGCCTTTACGGAAGGCTTCGTCGCGAACCAGCATTTGCTGCAGAGGGATATTGGTGCGGATACCATCGACAATGGTTTCATCCAGTGCCTGACGCATGCGGTTGAGCGCAATTTCACGGGTATCGCCAAAGGTGATGATTTTGGCAATCATGGAGTCATAGTTGGGTGGCACTGAATAGCCATTGTAAAGATGCGAATCCACTCTGACTCCCAATCCGCCAGGGGCGTGGAAGCTCTTGACCAGGCCGGGGCAGGGCATAAACGTCTTGGGGTCTTCCGCATTGATGCGGCATTCGAACGAGTGGCCGCGAATAATAACGTCCGATTGTTTGATGGAAAGTTTTGCTCCAGCACAGACGCGAATCTGTTCTTTGATCAAATCTATACCGGTCACCATCTCGGAAACGGGGTGTTCAACCTGGATGCGGGTATTCATTTCGATAAAATAAAAACGGCCATCTTCATAGAGGAACTCGAAGGTGCCGGCGCCTTTATAGCCAATGTCTATACAAGCCTGCACACAGGCAGCGTAAGTGGCTTCGCGCACATCCTGGGGTATGCCGGGAGCAGGGGCTTCTTCCAGCACTTTTTGATGGCGGCGCTGCAGCGAGCAATCGCGGTCGCCCAGGTGAATCGCATTGCCCTGGCCATCGGACAGGATTTGCACTTCAACGTGACGCGGATTCTGCAAATATTTTTCCATATACACAGTATCATCGCCAAAGGCAGCTTTTGCTTCGCCCTGGGTGATAAGGATGGAGTTGATCAGGGTATCCTCAGAGTGTACAACGCGCATTCCGCGGCCACCGCCACCTGCAGCTGCCTTGATAATAACCGGGTAGCCAATGCGACGGCCGATTTCCAGGCATTTTTCCGGATCGTCGGAAGGCACGGCGCCATTCGATCCGGGCACTGTGGGGACGCCCGCTTTGATCATGGCCTTAATCGCTTCGACTTTATCGCCCATCATGCGAATCACATCGGGATCCGGACCGATAAACGAAAAACCGCTTTTTTGCACGCGTTCGGCAAAGTCGGCATTTTCAGCGAGGAAGCCATAGCCTGGGTGTACGGCATCGGCATTGGTGATTTCCATCGCAGAAATGATCGCGGGAATATTCAAGTAACTTTTTGGTGATGGGTTGGGTCCTATGCAGACGGATTCATCTGCAAGGCGCACATGTTTTAAATCGTGATCGACCAGTGAGTGGACGGCAACCGTTTTAATCCCCAGTTCTTTACACGCGCGCAAAATGCGCAATGCGATTTCGCCGCGATTGGCGATAAGAATTTTTTCAAACATACTACGAATCCTCAGCGGGTAGCAGTTAAGCCCCTGTTAGGTGATAGCCGTAAAAACAGTGAACAATGGTCGTAGCCTAAACTAGTTAAGCAATGAACACTCAAGGATTAGCTGATAATCACGAGTGGCTGATCAAATTCAACCGGGCTGCCATCCGCTACCAGTATGGCTTCTATGACGCCGGCCTTGTCAGCTTCAATCTGGTTCATCATTTTCATGGCTTCAATAATGCAAATTACATCACCGACCTTAACTTGCTTGCCCACTTCAGCAAATGCGGGCGAGCCGGGACTTGGTGCGAGATAGAAAGTACCTACCATGGGTGATTTCACGGCGTGGCCAGCTGGCGCTGCAGGTGCGGCGGCAGCGGCAGGCGCGCTCGCCGG
>DATMSP010000044.1:0-57764 GCA_035565295.1 Cellvibrio sp.
GGTGCTGATAAAAACCAGACGAAGCTCGATATGAAATTTAGTCTGGCAACACTCAATCCGATTGATATATTCGCCCCTGTATACGGATCAATACCGGGCCCGACGACTCTTTCTGGCGGGCAAGCCAGGGATATTGATTTCTATGGAATCTATATCAATGATTTGATCTCTCTTAATCGTCACTGGAAAGTGATGCTGGGGGGGCGCTATGACATAGTCGAAACGAATTATAGTACTAACGGTATTACCCTCACCGAAGATAAAAAAGATCGTGAGTTTTCGCCTCGTGCCGGATTGATATTCCAGCCAGTAGAAAATTTAAGTTTTTACTTGAGCCATGCAAAATCCTTTGTTCCTCCACTCTCTGGCATTAGTGCCGATGGCAAACAATTTAAGCCTGAAGAGGGTGAGCAATTGGAGCTTGGCGCAAAACGCGAATGGATGGATGGCCGCTTATCAACAACACTTTCTGTGTTCGAGCTAAATCGAAAAAACGTATCAACTAGCGATCCTCAAAACCCAAGCTTCTCGATCCAAACCGGTGAGCAGCGCAGTCGTGGCTTAGAGGTTGACATTAGCGGGGAGCTAACGCCAGGATGGAACCTGTTGACCTCATTTTCATGGATGGATTCCGAGATCGTCGAAGATAACACTTATCAGGAAGGAAACACTCTCCCCAATGCACCCAAGCTGAGCGGTAGTCTTTGGAGCACCTATTCATTCCTCAGTGGACCGCTTTCAGGCTGGGAAGTTGGTGGCGGAGTGTTTGCATCAGGGGAGCGAGAAGGGTCCTTAGACAACTCTTTCTCGGCGCCAGGGTATGCAACCGCAGATTTGCTTGTTCGTTACAAGTTTTCTCCCGGCACAAGTCTTTCACTCAATGTCAAAAATTTGTTTGACAAATACTACATAGAATCAACCGGAGGCAGATTGACGTGGATAGATCCGGGCGCTCCCAGAACTATCACGGCAAAAATCGATTGGGAATTTTAAACCTGTATTCACCATCCTGCCTAAATCGACAGTAACATAGATTTTTGGGCCTTATTTACCAGTCGCTAAACCACTAAAAGCCTCTAACTATAATAGCGAGTTAGGGGCTTTTTTTCGGAATCAATGATCGCAAGAAAATTTCAGATTATTATTCAGAAACGTCATGTATGTACGATCGTTGTGCGTATTGTTAATTTTTCGAATAGCTTTATTTCAGAAATCAGCAAGACTGATGAAAACTCATCGCAATAGCCAAGCACATTACTCACTTTATGACTATCACAGGTAAGACTATGTGCATATCCAAATAACCATCAGCTTGATATGAAGCCAAGAGCTCCAGCCAGAATTAGGCAGCTAGAGGCATTATTTATTAGCTGCTCCAAGATAGACGTTTGACCAAGTGAATTTTCCAAACAAATAACATCAACTGTAGGGGGGATTGCAGGGAAAAGATTAATCGCCCAGCACTAGGAGCCAGGGTGTAATTTGACGGGCTTTTACACCGTGAGCCAGCGCCATCTCGGTTAAGGTTGCAACAGGCTTATCAAGCCGGTAGAGCCCTGTTACTCGCTGACTGGCAAAGGGCTCCGTTACCAGGATGACACCTTCGTAGTAGTCGTGGAATGCTTTGGCAACCTCCCCGACAGGCAGGTTTCGAACAAGCAACTCCCCCTTTCGCCAACTCGCCACATCGTCCGGCGACACATGAAACAGGCTGGCGCCTTTGCCCCGGGCGATCAAGAGCTGATCCCCTGCAGTAAGATTTTGCGTCACCGCTGGTGATAGGCTTAGATCCTCTACCCGCACCTTACCATGAACAACGCTGATACTGACCTCGCTATCGGATTTCTGGACGCTAAAGGATGTCCCCAGCACCGTCGTTTTCGTACCGCCAGCATCAACTTGAAACGGACGATTAGCATTTGGGTGCACTTCAAAAAAAGCAGACCCCTTGAGCAATCGAACCTGTCTCTCTCCAGCGGAATATGCAACATCCACTGCACTCTTCGGCGCAAGATAAAGCTTGCTGCCGTCTTCTAATACATGAACTTTCTGTTCGCCAGTGCCCGAAAAATAATCGGCAGATACTCTCAGATTTATATATGGAAAAAATACCAGCATACAGCCCAACACCAGGGTTAAGCCGGCAGACGCTCGTCTCCAGCTGCTAAATAGGTGCACAGTTGATCTGGTTCGAATCCACTCCAAAAAACTTCTTGCCGTGCCCCGAATTCCTTCAGGCTGCTGTCTCGAAATATCACTCTTCCGCTGACTGGACGCCGCGCCTTGCGGCCATTGATCTTGAGAGGTGGGCGTCAATTGCCCCAGCACGTCATAAACCTGGAGAGTCCTGGCCCAGGCTTCAGCATGCACAGAATCAGCTTCAATCCAAGCCTCGAAATGCATCCGATGATCGACAGAGTCAGGATCATCAGCCAGCAAAATTGCCCATTCAATAGCTTCGTTTTCAGCTTTAGCTAAGGCAGAATGATTAGTCATAGATTGTCACTATTGCTATTTATTTACCACATAGTTTCCCGATACCGGTAATATCTGCAACTGTATACGTAGAGGCACTCGACCAGCACAGTACTGGATTAAGAAGCCCCTTATCAAATAACGTATATGCGGAGGATTTTTCCAATAATTATAAACGGGAACTCAGATACAATATTGCAATATTAAATTAAGAGATGTAAATCATTTAGAGGGGGGGGGGCGGAACAGGCGATATTGGCAATGCTTAATACCCTCCATAACCAAATGCTGCGCCATCGAAGGGGAGATCTGTAAATGTTCCGCTATTTCGCGAAGTTTATACCCCCCCAAACGATGCATTTCCAGGGCAATCCGGGTACGCATTGGAAGCTCATTCAGCGCTGCCTGCAATTGCTCAAGCTCGCTAGAGGCAATCGCCTGATGCTCCGGCATTGCCTGCTCGGACAAAATAGTCTCGGTAATATCATCGGTGCTACAAGGAAACAGCTCTTTTTCAAATTGAGCACGACGAAAACAATCCAGCGCCAAATTTCGAACAATTCGGTATAAGTAGCTGACAGGATTATCCCGATATTCATGCGACATAGCCACACTGAATCTGAGATAAGCTTCTTGGGTGATATCTTCCGCGCGCCCACTATCACCTATGATACTATTGGCGTAGCGCGCCAATTCTCTCTGATGGGTGGTATACAAGTTGAGTATTTGAGCATCTAACATGACGGCATACTGCAAAAATTTACTAAAATAAACCAAGTATGCACCTCATGGGTCATTTTTGCAAATGATTATCGTTATCGTTTTTGGCATAGACACGCCGTTAGTGCAATACCGCTTTAACCATCACCATGGTATCCAATCGTGCCATCTAATGGCTAGCGGGTAAAGTGGATCTATCCCTCCAAAAAAATAAGACAATGACTTAGATGAGAAACCATCTCTATGAATTGCACAGATCGGTTTCATTCTTATATTGATCAATAAGACTTTGTCTTTCCTGGATCTCTTCAGTGGGTATAGGCAGATCTCTCTTGGGGCATGGCCAAATTTAATTGATCGCACCTATCTCAAAGTAATCCCTTAATAAGGAAAAAACATCCTACGCTAAATAACAATACCGAAAAACATTGTTTAAGTACTGTTGGGGACAGTGCATGTGCTGCTTTAGCACCTAACCTGGCGGTAAAGAAACTCATTATGCTAATACCTAAGAAAGCATAAATATGTACAAAGCCAATAGTATTCGGAACATTCACTTGCTCTTTCATACCAAAAAAGATAAATCCAAATGCACCCGCAATGGCTATAGGTAAGCCGCATGCGGCTGATGTTCCAACAGCTCTTTGCATTACAACGCCGTAATGATTTAGATAAGGTACGGTTAAGCTTCCTCCTCCAATGCCGAATATTGCAGAAGCCACTCCTATCCCTGTGCCTGCACAAAATTGCTTAAAAACAGATGGTAAAGTCGCATGCTGATCTAGCATGCGCTTGGTGCCAATCAACATCTTATAAGCAACCCAGATTACAAAAACGCCAATGATCAGTTGCAAATTTGCTCCGGAAAGCAACCCTGCAATGCCAGCTCCTAAAAAAGATCCTGTTACCAGCCCTGGTGCTAGATTCCTGAAGGTAGACCATATAACTGCACCATTTCTATGGTGTGCAAGTAATGAACTAATAGAAGTCACAATGATTGTCGCTAACGAAGTTCCCAGCGCCATATGCATGATAACTTCAGGTCCGTAACCCATGTGAGTAAAGACTACATACAAAAGTGGCACTATGATTAGTCCGCCACCCACACCAAAGAGCCCTGCGGTAAATCCCGCTACTGCACCTATTGCTAAAAAAATTATTAATTCCACGACACGCTTACTTATGAGTTTTATAGTAAATTAAATTTTGGTTTAAACCGCTTTCGTTTTAGGCAACCGTCGTTTTCCCTACATGATGATAAGCGCGATTAAAGTAAACCAAACCTTGATCCTGCCGGGTTTGTTGAATAGCTACAATTCGACAAATAAAAATATCATGCGTGCCGACTTCTTGAATTTGCTCAATCTGACAATCAAAACTTGCTAAAGAATCTTCTAAAACGGGGGCGCCGGTTTCTAATTCTGTCCATTCGCCATGTTTAAACCGTTCTTCTGAGCTAATGTTGGACGAAAATGCCTTGGAAATAGGCTGGTGATGCACTCCCAAAACATTCACTGTTAAAATTTTATTTTTTATAAAATGTACATGTGAGTTAGAGGACTTATTCATACATACTAATAATGTCGGAGGGGTATCAGTGACACTACATACGGCGGATGCCGTGAATCCATAACGACCAGACGCACCTGTAGTGGCAACAACATTGACTGCACCTGTTAACAAAGACATTGCATTTCTAAAGTCTGTTGCTTCAATCATCAGTTTGCTCCCACATTGAGCCGTAACATTTTCTTTGGGTATAGTCATCACACGAAATTTCATCACCTAAGCACATACCCTGAATGAGTTCTGAGTAGAAGTGATGGTTTCATCATTGAGATGAGGGTTACTGGTTCGATCAGAAAGACCAAAATCCATCTAGCTTGGCTAGGTAACCCTTTGCAGGTCAAGGTATCGGTGAGTATTAGACAGAGAGTTCTCTTCGGATGATCTCCGCACCTGCGCTTAGCGCTTCTAGTTTGGCTCTTGCTACTGGACGAGATAAAGGGGTCATGCCGCAGTTGGTGCAAGGGTAGAGCTTGTCGGCATCTACAAACTGAAGTGCTTTTCGTAGAGTATTGGCTACTTCCTCTGGTGTTTCAATGGTATTGGTTGCCACATCAATGGCTCCGACCATCACTTTTTTACCTCGAATGAGTTCAAGTAGCTCCATTGGAACATGAGAGTTGTGACATTCCAGTGAGATTATATCAATATTGGATTTTTGCAGTTTTGGGAAGATTTCTTCATATTGCCTCCACTCTGATCCCAGAGTTTTTTTCCACTCTGTATTGGCTTTGATGCCATAGCCGTAGCAAATATGTACAGCAGTTTCACATTTAAGTCCTTCAATGGCTTTTTCCAGGGTGGCAATTCCCCAATCATTGACTTCATCAAAAAATACATTAAATGCAGGTTCATCAAATTGGATAATATCAACACCTGCGGCCTCTAATTCTCTGGCTTCTTGATTGAGAATTTTGGCGAATTCCCAGGCTAGCTTTTCGCGACTTTTATAATGCGCATCATAAAGAGTATCGATCATAGTCATGGGGCCTGGCAGGGCCCATTTTATAGGTTGCTTGGTTTGCTGGCGTAGAAACCTGGCATCTTCAACAAACACTGGCTTTGGGCGAGATACAGGCCCGACGACTGTGGGTACACTTGCATCATAGCGATCGCGAATTCTAACGGTCTCACGTTTCTCAAAATCAACTCCGCTTAGGTGTTCAATAAACGTAGTGACAAAGTGTTGGCGCGATTGCTCGCCATCGCCGACAATATCAATGCCTGCTTGTTGTTGCTCCTGCAATGACAAGCGTAAAGCATCTTGTTTGCCGTCAATTAATTCCTCATCTTGTAATTTCCAGGGTGACCAAAGTGTCTCGGGTTGTGCAAGCCAAGAGGGTTTGGGTAAGCTTCCTGCCGTTGAAGTGGGTAATAATTTTTTCATAATAAATAATTTTGTCTAAATATATTAATTTATATAAATTGGTTGATTAAATAACGTAATCAGTGGACCATTTTTCAAGAATGGTTTGGTATGGTTTGATGAAGTGTTCTTCAGCAAATTTACCCTGCTCAATAGCCAGTCGGCTACGCTCTTCTCTATCATAAACAATTCGGGTTAATGAGTAATCCTGATGTTTCAAGCTGGGTTGATAGGATTTTCCTGCAGCAGAATTAGCATTGTAAATTTCAGGTCGGTAGATTTTTTGGAAGGTATTCATAGTGCTGATGGTGCTGATAAGCTCAAGATTGGTGTAATCGCTAAGCAAATCGCCGGAAAAATAAAAAGCCAAGGGTGCAACGCTATTCGCAGGCATGAAATAGCGAACCTTTAATCCCATTTTGCTGAAATAGTCATCTGTTAAAGAATATTCATCTTGCTGGTATTCAATGCCCAGCACAGGATGTTGATTTTCAGTCCGATGATAGGTCTTACTGCTTGAAACACTTATGCACACAACGGGAGGTTTTTTAAAATGCTCTTTATATGTGTTTGAATTTACGAAGCACTTAAATAGCTTTCCATGCAGATCGCCAAAATTATCTGGAGTGTTTGGTTCGGACTGATTCTTGCTGTGCCCCAGCAATAGGACACTAAAGTCATAATCGCGCACGTAGGAGGAAAAATTATTTCCTACAATACCATCAACCCGTTCGTTAGTTTTTCGATCAACAATATTTGTTTTCAATATTTCAATCAGCGGGATGGCACTACCTCTGCGCTCGATATCAATATTCATCTCAACGGAAATGATTTCAAGTTCGAGAGCATAGCGATCGCCTTTGGGGTTGTCCCAATGTGCCAAGGCATTGAAGCTATTGTTAATCATCCTTAATGTATTGCGCAAGTTCTCTTGGCGACTGGCCCCTCTAGCCAAATTAGCAAAGTTGGTTGTGATGCGCGTATTGTCTGAGGGGTGATAGTTTTCGTCGAAGCAAATGCTCTTGATACTGAATGTAAACTCTTTACTCATCGTGATCTTGCAACCTAATCTTTAAGATAAAACCTGAATTTATTCCATGCTCTTCTGGACGCTACCATTTTCTTTTCTGATGTTCCCCATCAGTAGTCTTCACAGTCTTTTTTGATTTGTGCCTAATGGCCTCATTGAGAGTCAACTGTAATATTGTCTGCGGTTGAGGGCAGGGTGTGTTTTATACCCGAACCATTCCATGAATAAAAATGATTTAATTTCACAAAATCATGATTTTTATTCATTGCTTTGGGATAATGCTTTTACCTGGAATTTGTCCACAGCCATTATGGTTAGTGTTTTGGTCGCCCTGTTTAATATAGGCCTTGAGGTTAAAATGAGTTTCAGTAATAGGCGGCAAGAAAAAAGGAGAGCCTTATGCTTGAATTAAGACCGAGTTGTGAGTGTTGTGACAGGGATCTTCCTCCGGACTCAGATCTCGCTTTGATCTGTACCTTTGAATGTACATTTTGTGCGGAGTGTGCAGAGAAGAGGCTTGGTTTTATCTGCCCTAATTGTCGGGGAAATCTGGTGAGCCGGCCAATTCGCCCAGCGGCCTTGCTGGTCAAATATCCCGCATCCACCCTGCGCGTGTTCAAGCCTAGGGCTTGATGCCTGCTATGGCAGAGCACCTTGGGTGGGGAATTTAATGCGACAGACGCCTTTTCTTCAGCTACAATCCAAGGGCCACTAACCGCGCTGCCTGGTTGCGCGAGTTTTCGTATTCGCGGTGGATTTGGCCAGAACAGATTGCGCAAAATAAGGATTTTACAACAGTGCCCGAAGCTTCCCCGCACCTTTTTGATACCATCCACGCCGTTGAAATACCGGAAGGGATAGATCTTCATGCTGATCTTTCCGGCCCCATTCCGCGGGCGCTGGCTTATGCCTCTGACCTGGGGATTCGCGCTGTCATATTGATGATAGGTGGAATAATTTCCCTGCTGATTGGCAAGGCGGGCATGGGTTTTTGGTTGATACTATCGTTTCTGCTGGAGTGGTGGTACCCCGTATTCTTTGAAATGCTGCGGCAGGGGCAGACACCGGGTAAAAAGTTTTTTAACCTGGTGGTGGTCAATGAAGACCTGACGCCGGTGACCTGGAGCAGCTCCATTATTCGCAATCTGTTGCGAGCCGTCGATTTTTTACCTTCCTTCTATGTAGCCGGACTAGTCAGCCTGACGGCGACTCGCCGGTTTCAGCGTTTGGGCGATCTTGCAGCGGGCACTATTGTTATCCAGAAGTCGCTGCAGGGCAGAGCGACAGCCCTGCCAGATGCCGACACCCAGGCGCCCAGCACTGCCTTTTCTGCCGCTGAGCAGGATGCAATCATCGAGTTTACCCTGCGCCACAAATCTCTGAGTCAGGCGAGACAAGAGGAATTGAGCAATATCCTCGCTCCGGTCACCCATAAGCAAGGGCGTGAAGGAGTGGAATATTTGCGTGCGCTTGGCAATTGGTTTATGGGGGCGCGATGAGACAGCAGGATTTTGAAAAAAAATATGGCGAAGTCTGGTTGGCGCTGGAGCAATTGCTGGCGAGAAAGCCTTTCAATGATGATGCCATAGAGTTGCCCGGGCTCTACCGCCAGGTGAGCCATCATCTCTCGCTCGCCAAAAGTCGGCGCTACACCTTTAGTCTGGTATCACATCTCAATCACCTCGTCAGCGAATGCCATCATAAGTATTATCAGGGCAGCACTCTCTATCGCTATCAATTTATGCGGTTTCTGTTTATTGAATTCCCCGCAGCATTGCGTCGCAACAAGCTCTATGTGCTGGCCTCATTGAGTATTTTTTTGTTGCCTGCACTGATTATGTGGGGCTTGTGCTTTATCAATCCCGATATGATTTACACCATTATGGAGCCGGCACAGGTTGTTGAGTTTGAGAATATGTATGAGCCGGGGCAGGAAAAATTTGGCCGGGAGCGCAGTTCGGATACGGATATCGCCATGTTCGGATACTACATCCAGCATAATATCGGCATTGCTTTTCAAACGTTTGCCGGCGGTTTGCTGTTTGGGGTTGGAGCAGTATTTTATCTGCTGTTTAACGGGCTGCAGTTGGGTGGGGTCGCAGGCCATATTGCCCAGGTCGGCTACGGCCAGACGTTTTACTCTTTTGTCATTGGTCATGGCGCTTTCGAGTTGACGGCCATTGTCTACGCGGGTGCGGCGGGGCTGCGGATTGGCCTGGCGCTGATAGCACCGGGAAATTTTCGTCGCTTTGACGCATTGAGGCTGGCTGCCAAAGATGCTGTGCTGATCGTCTACGGCGCTATATTGATGCTGGTGATTGCAGCATTTCTGGAGGCCTTCTGGTCATCGAGTTCGACACTGACGCCCAGTATAAAATACGCAGTGGGTGCGCTATTTTGGCTGCTGGTGATTGCCTACAGCTGCCTGATGGGGCGAGGGGCTCGTCAGCATGGATATTAATGGCATTGTTATCAATACTCGTGCGCGCACTCCCTGGCAGGCCATCAACCTGGGTGTGGTTATTGCCCGCGCCTGGTATTGGCCGCTGTTTTTGAGCTGGTTTATTCCCAGTGCTGTATTTGGGCTGGCTATTGCACTGCTCTTTCCGGGTTTGATGAGCTGGCTGCCCATCTTGTTGGTCTGGTGGTTAAAGCCCTGTTGGGATAGAGGGCCTCTGTTTATGGCAAGCCGCAGGTTTTTTAATGAACCAGTCAGTGTCGGGGAGACACTCAAGCAGTTGCCTCGCCTGTATTTAAAAGATGGTTTGCTGTGGTTGACACTGCGCCGCTTCAGTTTGACCCGTTCCTACGATCAGCCAGTCACCTGCCTTGAGGGGTTGACCGGCAAGGCAAGGCGCTCACGTTTAACTATTTTGCATCGCGAAGGCAGCGGGGAATCTGTGCAGACATTACTGCTGTTGGTTCACCTGGAAATGATATTGATGATCGCGGTGGTTTCCCTGTTCTATCTACTTATTCCAGAGCAATTTGTAGTCGATGTCATGCAGCTTTTTAAGCATGATTTATCGCTGGATATGGCGATTTATAATCTGCTGTATTTTTTGGCCATGGCTGCAGTGGCTCCATTCTACACGGTCTGCGGTTTCTCTCAGTATATCAACAGGCGTATAGGCTTGGAGGGCTGGGGCATAGAGTTGCAGTTCCGCCAGCTGGTCAAAAACCACAGCTCGGCCGCTGCCTCGCTATCCGCTTTTCTGCCGCTGTTGTTTGCCGGGATCTTTCTGTTCTTGTCCCCAGCCCCACTGCAGGCGGAAGGCCTGGATAGCGAGAGTGCTGCTATCGAGCAGAGGATTGCCTCTGAAGCTGAAGCCTCAGAACAACGTGAACTGCGCACCACTATAACGGAAATTCTCAGTGGCGAGGAGTTTCACCAGAAACGCGAGCAAACCCATGTGCGGTTAAAAAATTCACAGACAATGAAAAGCGATGAAGTACCCCAGTGGCTGATTTCTTTCGCTGAGTTTCTCGAAAGACATGACGGCACTTTTAGCAGTTGGGGAGACACCTTTAACGCAATAGCGAATTTTTTTGCCTCCTTGGCGCTGGGTGTAGAGATCATTCTCTGGTGCCTGCTTGCGGCGCTGATTATTTGGGTTATTTACCTTTATCGGGAATCGTTAAAGCATTTGCTCAATGGAGCAACACGACCGGCGAAAAAAATGTCGGATGAACCGGAACAGCTGTTTGGTTTGGATATCCGCAGTGCCTCCCTGCCGGAAAAACCTCTGGAAGTCGTTAAAAAACTGTGGCAATCACACGAGCATCGCGAAGCCATCAGCTTGCTATATCGCGCTACGTTGATCCACCTGATCAATGAGAGGCAGTTGGCGTTTCGCGCGGGCTATACCGAATATGATTGCTATACAACGGTCAAAGCTGCCTATCCCGATGCCCCCCTGACGGATTATTTTGCGAAGCTTTCAAGGGCGTGGGAGATGATTGCCTATGCCCACAGGGTTCCCGACGAAGCCAGCGTCGAATTGCTATTGGCACAGTGGATCGAGATGGTGGAATATGGCCAATAAACTCTTGACCGCGTTGCTGGCACTGGTGTGCATATTGCTTGGCTACATACTCTACAGCACTCTGGAAGTTTATAAGGAGTCGGTTGATAGCGGATGGACATTCGCGGCCAAGCGCAATCCCTATCTGGCCACTGAACTGCTGCTGCGACGCCTGGGCTCGCAGGTCGAATCCAGCGATTCCAAATCGGCTGTTGCCAGGCTTGATGAGTTTGATAGCCTGCTGATTACCCATTCTGGGCTGGTGGTTAACCAGGCCATGGCTGATCAACTGCTCGACTGGGTCGCCAGGGGTGGCGAGTTGGTGATTGGCGCCAATGAAACCCGAGGCCTGTTGCTCGAGCGGCTGGGGGTGGAATATAAAGCGGTTACCTATCACTATGATGATGGCGAGCAGCGGCTCTACGGCGATCGCGGCTGGTCGCTTGAGAGTGAATTCTCCCCGGTGGGAGAGGCGCTGGGTGAATTTGCGGATGAGAATAATAAGAGAGCCTGTCGAAAGTGCGAGGAGGATAAAACCCAGGATGGGTGCGAGCAGTGGGTAACGGACGAGGCGGCAGATAAGCTGCAGCCGAAAAAAAAGTTCAGTGATATATTGAAGGAAACCAATAAGAAAAATCAGGAAAAATCTCTCGCGAAAGAAAATGCAGAAGCGGAAAGCGGCGCAGTAGCGAAAGGCAATGCGGCATCTCGCGAGATAAACCTGCTATCGGAAAAAATCTCCTCACGGCGTATTACCCACTTGAGCTTTACTGGTCAGGAGCAGGAGGTCGATGCAGCCTTTTCACCCTGGTCGATCATTCACCATCCCGCAATAGAGAAGGATGCTGCGAACGGACAATCCGAAAAGAATCATGAGGCTGTTTCGGAATATGCTCCCTTTTATTGGATTGGTTCGCGGCAGGGCATTCATTTTATGCAATTCTATGTCGGCGATGGCATGATCACGGTGGTTTCGGATGCGTCTATCTGGAATAGCCATCTATTGGCTCGCCAGGATCATGGTTTTTTGTTGCAGTCTCTCGGCTTTCAAAAGAAATCATTGATTTTGTATGGCGTCGCCATGCCATCCATCATGTCACTTGCCTGGACAAAGTTTCCCGAATTCATCTTGACTGCTTCACTGTTGATTGGCCTGTGGCTGTGGCAGAAAGCCATTCGTGTCGGGCCGCTCAGGCAGCACATTGACACCGCCAGGCGCTCTGTTATGAATAGCATAATGGGGTTGGCTTCCTACCAGCACAAACGCAAAAAATATTCGCGTTTATTGCAGCCGGTTATCGCTGACATACTGCTGTTGGCAAATCGCCATATTCCCGGCTTTGCCGCTGCAGAGTCCACTAAAAGAGACGCCTTGCTGAGTGAGCATGCCGGCATATCGCAAAATGCCGTTGCCCTGGCGATGAATCCAGAAGCCGTTCAGGATGATGATGCTTTTCAAGAAACTATTTTGCTACTTCGAAAAATTAGGAAAACACTATGACTGACACCTTAGCAGCATCGCACATCTACGCGAAAATTCGCGCGGTAAGGCAGCAACTCAATGCAGTGGTTATCGGCCAGGAGACAGTGATTGATCAGGTTATGATAGCGCTCTTTGCCGGTGGCCATGTGCTGATCGAAGGGGTGCCAGGGCTGGGTAAAACACTGCTGGTAAAATCCCTTGCCAAATGTTTTGACGGGCATTTCAAACGCATTCAGTTTACTCCAGATCTTATGCCCTCGGATGTCACAGGCCACTCTATCTACGATGCGAAGGAGGGTACATTCCGTTTGCGCGCAGGCCCGATTTTCACCAATTTATTGCTGGCAGATGAAATTAACCGCGCACCGGCAAAAACCCAGGCGGCACTGCTGGAGGTGATGCAGGAGCGCAGTGTCACCATTGATGGCAGCCAGCGCAATGTCCCTGCGCCCTTTATGGTGCTGGCCACACAAAACCCGATTGAACAGGAGGGAACCTTTCCCCTGCCTGAAGCCGAGTTGGATCGTTTTCTGTTGAAAGTATCTATTGACTATCCCAGCCGCGAAAATGAAATTCGTTTTACTCAGGCAGTGACTGGCGATATCGATGATGAAGCTATGCAAAAGAGTGTTGAGGCCTGCATTACCGCCGCCGATATTGAGCTTATCCAGTCGGCTGCGGTACAAGTGACCCTGGACCAAAAGGTGTTGGAATATGCCGTGAATATAGTGCGGGCCACGCGCGAACATGTGCTTATCCATCAGGGCGCAGGCCCGCGTGCATCCATTGGCCTGGTGCGCTGTGCCCGGGTCTTGGCGCTCTTGCAAGAGCGCGATTATGTAACGCCTGCCGATATTAAAGCGATTGCAATACCCTCTCTGCGCCACCGTATTTCGCCCACCGCCGAGGCGGAAATCGATGGTCAAACCAGCGATGCTATTCTCAAGCAGCTGATAGATTCCATCGACGCTCCACGCCTATGAAACCCTCGCCGCGATTAATCAAAATCATTGTCGCGCTGTTTATGCTCAGTGCGCTGGCGGGTTTCGCGCGCTTTTTTGCCTCTGATTTGACGCAATCGCTGCTCTCCAGTGTGTGGCAGCTGTGCGTGCTGGGGCTGCTGATCCTGGTGGTGATTGATCGTCTGCTGAGCGGTTCGCGCTCAGCCGTGAGTTGTGTCAGGGATCATCCCAGCTCTCTGGCACTCGGTGCCAAAAGCACACTGTCGCTCAGCCTAAAAAATGAGAGCCCGCGCAGCTTGTCGCTGGTTGTCAGTGAAATCGCTGCGCAGGAATTAAATATTACCGCCTTTCCTGCCAGGGTGGAGCTGCAGCGCGGACAAACCCAGACCCTCAAATACTCGGTGATGCCAGAGCGCCGCGGAGATATTGCGATAGAGGCTACCCAGGTTTTTGTCAGTTCGCTGTTGGGGCTCTGGCAGTTGCAATATCGATTGCCTGTGGTCAGTCACCTCAAAGTATTTCCCAACTTTATGGCCGTTAGCCATTTAGCCCTGTTGTTGCAGGGCGGGAGCAGCAAGCAGTTGGGTATTCACTTGTTGCAGCGCCGAGGCCAGGGCACTGATTTCCATCAGATGCGCGATTATCGCGAGAGCGATTCACTGCGTCAGGTGGATTGGTGCTCAACGGCCAAGGTGGGAAAATTAATTTCCCGCGAATTCCAGGATGAACGAGACCAGCAGGTGATCTTTTTGCTCGATTGCGGTCGCCGTATGCGCGCCAAGGATCAGGCCCTGAGCCATTTCGATCACGCCTTGAATGCGCTTTTGCTAACCGCTTTTATTGCACTGCGCCAGGGTGATGCTGCGGGCTATCACACCTTTGCCGGCGATGCGTGGGGAATGAAACCGGCCAAGGGGCCCCATGCCATAAACGCACTGATCAATCAGTTGTACAGAATTGAAAGCAGTGTGGCCAACTCGGATTATATAGCGGCGGCGGAAACTATCGCCAGCAAGCGCTATAAGCGTTCGCTGGTCATTCTCGTTAGCAATGTGCGCGAGGAGGATGAGGATGATCTTGTGGTTGCGGTGAAATTATTATCTCGCCATCACCTGGTGCTGGTGGCCACCCTGCGCGAGGCCATCCTGGATGAAGTGGTGGAGCGGCCCATAGCTTCCCTTACCGATGCCTTGACTTATGCAGGGACCATACACCATGTCAACGCGCGTTCGCGCATCATAAAGCGCTTGGCAGCCGAGGGCGTTATTGTTTCCGACTGCCTGCCAAGCGAACTTCCTATGGCCTTGGTGAATCAATATCTTGCACTGAAAAGTTCCGGCAAATTTTAGTGGTCGCCAGCGGTTGCTGGCAGACCCGGCCTTTCTCTATTGACTATTTCTTTTCGTCTATCGCCTTGTTGATTCTGTACTGCAGAAAGATTGCACCAAAAAAGAAAGTCTTTATGCCGCTCAGGTTGGAATCGCTGGCTCCAGAGGACTGAAGTATATGTTGCAATGCGCCGCGAAACGAAAATAGAGTTATTAAAATAAAGACCAGGTTAACCAAACTGATAATGCCCGAAACCACCGCGAGGATGACCAGCTCTTTATTCACATTCTGTAAAATAGAAATGGGCAGAGATAAAATAGCCAGGGAAAACATTATTGTCGGAATGGTTGTCGACAGACTTCGATTGGGCAAACTGTTTACCAGCTTGGTGCGACTGTACAGCCAGTAATAATAGTAAAGTCCCAGCGTAGGGATCATCAGAAAAAATACCATCCAGGCTGATATCCTTGGAAATATCTCTATTTCATTGCTGGTATCGAGTACAGCAGTGACATCAGACTGGGGTGCAGAGTAAATATTTTCGGTGGTCATAAGGGGCTCTCTTTAATTCCATGAGGTTGATTCGATGAGATGGCTGATTTGCGGTGCAAATCAGGCATAAGTGTAGACTATCTGTCGGGAGTTGAATATGTTCCAAGCGAGAAACTGGCAGGTGAGGTCATTCGACAAGCCAACTATCGGCAAGGGGAACAAGGCGGCCCCTTGCCAATAGTCTGTTTAAAATCGTGCGCGCAAACTCAGTTTCAGGTTGCGAGGTTCGCCCCAGTAAATACCGTTGTAAAAACCCACGTTGGTATAGTATTCCTTATCAAAAAGGTTATCGACATTGAGGTTGGCGCTGAGGTGGCTGTTGATTTGATAATTGATATGCATGCTCGCCAGGGAGTAGGCACTTTGCTCGATAACACCACCGCCCGCAGAATTGGCCGGCGCACCGCCCCATTTAGCAGACACTTTATCTTGCCAATTCAGCGTCCCGCCCAAGGTTACCTTCTCGGCACCCTGCCACAGGCTTGCGGGTAAGGTGTAGTTGGTGGAAAATTTCACCTGATGTTGGGGAACATTGGTGAGCTCACTGGCAATGGCAGACGTGATGCTGTTTACATAGGTATAACCAAAGGAAAGGTTCCAGGTGTCGCGCAGCAAACCAATCGCCTCCATCTCTATCCCGTCGATTTTCAAGCCCTGGCCACTGGCAATATAAGCGGTAAGCACATCGAAATCTTCGGCTTTTGCACCATTGGCAATTGCCTGTTGGACTATTGCGTTGTATTCCACATCAGCGACCGCGAGGTCTTCTTTTTCGGACCAGAAGGCGGCGGCTGAAGTCAGGAATTTGCCATTATTCCAATCGCTCTTGATACCCAGTTCATAGTTGATACCGATTTCCGGGTCCAGATAATCATTGTTGCGATTCTTGCGGCTGGAGGGAGTAAACATATCCGCATAACTGGCATAGGCGGTAAAGCGCTGATTGATATCATAGGTCAATCCTACATAAGGCGTAACCATATCCTGCTTGCGAGGATCGGCGCTCAGGCTTTTCGCTGTCGAGGCGGTCCAGCTTTTTGATTCGTATTCGTAGTCAGAAAGGCGCGCGCCTACAATCAGGTTTAGTGAATCACTCAGGTTAAAACGGCCAGTGGTGTAGAACCCATAGATGTCGGTAGTGTTTTCACTTCCGCTACCATTTTTAACATAGGTGGGCTTGGCGATATCGCATTTCCATGTGCGATAGTCGAGAATTTGCGCAGAATATGTGACATTGGTGGTGACGTTGTCACTGACATTTTTTGAAGTAAAGCCGCTATATCCTGCAATCAATTCATGGGTGCGACCAAACAGCTCGAAGGGGCCGGTTGCGTAGAGATCCAGATTCAGTTTTTTGTTTTCGCTGTAAGGCCATATGCCAGTCCAGAGAGAAAGACCCTCACCGGTTGCGGGGTTGGGGAAACCGTTGCCGCCATAAGCCACCATCCAATCTGAATCCGATACTGTGTGGGATATTACCGCTTTCGCCAACCAATCATTGGCAAAGGTATGCTGCAGTTCGGCAAACAAGGTTTCATCGGTCTCCCGGATTCTGCTCCAGTTGGCGGTGAGGCTGAAGTTGCGCGGCATATTGGCCAGGCTGCCGTCCTGGTTCCAATAGGGTACAGTGCCCCAGGTAGAACCTGTGGGGTTGTTTTCCTGGTATTGATAGCCGAGGGTTGCCAAGGTGTTTTGCCCGAGGTCGGCTTCGATAATGGCCATACCGACGGTGGAGTCCAGGTGGTAGTAATCCATATAAGAATCTTCAGCTGTGTCTGCCAGCATGGCGCGACCGCGGATACTGCCGCTGCTATTCAGTGACGAAGACACATCGGCTTCCAGGCGCTGGTGATCCCAGCGACCGACGGTGGCAGCAACATTTGCCTGGAATTCGCTGGTGGGGCGCTTGCGTACCATATTAATGGTGGCCGAAGGGTTGCCGGTAGAGCCCAGCAGGCCGGTGGCCCCTTTGATAGTCTCAACCCGGTCGAAGAAAAAATTGTCGAAGCGAGGGCTGTTATCTCCCACCGGTAGGCCGTCTATCTGGCGACTGGTAATTTTAAAGCCGCGCGAGTAAAACTCTGAGCGCTCGCTGTCCAGCCGCGTAGTATAGACGCCCGGTGTAGCGTTCAGTACATCCTCAATAGTGCTGAGGCCGCGCTGATCCATCTGCTCCCGAGTGATGACACTCACCGACTGGGGTGTCTCTTTCAAATCGAGATCCAGGCGCGCTGCCGTGCGCGATTTTTTCGCTGCGTAGGAGCCCGTATTTTCGGTAGTTTCCTCAGCGTCGGACGTGACTTTAACGGTTTGTAGTTGACCAACGCTGGATGAGTCGGCGGCATGGATTTGATTGATTGGAGCTGTGGCCAGAACCATCAATAGAGGGATAGAAAAATGTGTCTTCATATAAAAAATACTACCAATTGATATTTAATCTCATTTGATATTTTATTCTAACAGCCTTTGTAAAAGGAAGAAAGCCATTGGTAGATTCAGGAAGTATGGGGTGACTTAATTGTGATCGGATAGATGGCTTTGCTCTGCGTCCCCGTATCTTTGGCCTCCTGGAGTGGGGCGTCAGTAAGCGCCCTGGCATATGGCGGTGTGCCTGGCAGGCAGGCTTATCTCCGCTGAATGCCCAATAAGACCGGCAGCAGCGGAAGGCGCTTGATGACTTCAAATAATCCTATGCAGCTGAGGCTGACACCGCTGATGATGAGCAGGGGTTCAGTGAAGGCTCCCAATTGTCGCGGGGCTAGAGCATAGGCAAGGGCGATAATCAGTGTTTGATGCAGGATATAAAAACAATAGACCCCGCTGTTCAAGTAGGTTAGAAGCGGATTGCTGAATTTGAGCCCGCGCTGTGCCCAGGCGATAATCGTCAGTATCCAAAGCCAGCCATTGGCTGACCAGATCAAGCCGCTGATTTGCTTGGCTAACGCACCATCACCCAGCGAGCCGCCGTTAAATGAAAACAATGCGTAGGCGTAAGTGAGTAGCGCCGCAGGTAGCAACTGCCAGCGCAGAGTGACAAGGCTGCTCCAGAGTTGCGGCATTCGCACCAGTGCAAAACCTAAAACAAAACATAAAAATGAGCGCGCGTGATTAAACCAATCCTGGACAAAATTGTGTGTGACTGGATGCTTTTCATAGAGCCACCAGCCAATGCCATAAAATAAAAGGATGGGTACAAAAATCACGCTATTCAGATGGGTGTTTTGTTTGAGCCATTGCCATAGCGGGCGGCATTGGGGGGCATTGACCAGGGGATAAACTGTCCAGAGTATAAGGGTGTAGGCAAGTATATAGGGCAGGAACCAGAGATGGTTCCAGGTGAGGTGAATCCTGCCCAGGGTTTTATGTTGTGCAAATTCTGCGCTGGTCTGGTCGAGGTAGGCATACCAGAATTGCCAGTAATTGGGACAGTTAATCAGGCCTTTGCTATGGGCCTCGACATACACTTGTGGGACAACTATCACCAGCATGCCAAACAACAAGGGCAATAACAGCAGCGGCACCCGCTTGCAAATAAACTGTCCCCAGGGTTGTCTGGCAAGCAGAAAGGAGACGGCTGCACCGCTGATGAGAAACAGCAGTGACATTCGCCACTGGTTTGACCAGAGCATAATATCGGTGAGCAGCTTGCTGGAATAAGTGCTCTTGTAATGCCAATCCCAGCCCTCCGCATAGAGCATGCCGGTGTGATAGAAAATCAATAAGCCAAACACCAGCACCCTCAGCCAATCCAGTTCAATCAGTCTTTGGTTGGACAGGTCCACTGCCATTTGCGGGCGGGCAAGCTTTTCTGGTGCTGTCATGGGTGAAATTTCCTGGTGGGGGTGAAAGCGCTATACTAGGTAAATCTCACTTCTTGCTGGGATGCTAAGTGATTGTTTTACAATAAAATGTGACAGGCGGAAGCCGGCTGTGACGAGTCTTGCCTGCGGGGCTGTCAGTCTCCTTTAGAATGTTTGTATTTTTAGCGGCTGCCTCTCCCTATCCAATTCGGGTGTCTATGACAAATGATGAAAAATACCAGCGCCGGATCAATTTCCTTTTAGCGCACCAAGGATTGTGCGGTGCGATACTCTTGCTGGCCTGGTTCGCTATTAATGTACTGGTGCTGGCAAGCACGCGAATCATGGAATTCAAGCGCGATGGGCACAGGATTCCGGCATGGGAACCTTTCACTTGGGAAGTCTCCAGCTGTGTGGTGCTATTGTTGCTCATTCCGCTGGGGCTTTGGTTGAATGATCACTGGTTCAGCCGTTTGCGTTTTAAAGCCTGGCTGGTCGCACATCTGCTGGCAACTCTGCCGTTTTCTCTGTTGCATGTGGGAGGCATGGTGGGGCTGCGTCATCTCAGCTATAGCTTGATGGGGGCACATTATGAATTTGGTAATCTGCCCACCGAACTTGTCTACGAATATCGCAAGGATGCCCAGGCCTATATCACCCTTGCGCTGGTGATTGCAGGTTATCGTTTTATCCTGCGGCGCCTGCAGGGGGAGGCCAGCTATCTGGCTGACAGCGGTGAAAGCGAAAGCAGCGAACCCGCAGCGCCGCCCGAGCGCCTGCTGATTAAAAAGCTGGGGCGGGAATTCCTGATCCAGACCCGGGATATTGAATGGATTGAAGCAGCAGGTAACTATGCTAATCTGCACAGCAAAAATTCCGTCTATCCTATGCGCATCACCATGGATAAACTGGAAAAAATGCTTCCCAGCAATTTCACTCGCATTCATCGCTCTAGCATAGTCAATCTGGAATATATCCAGGAGATGCAGGCGCTGGATACTGGCGACTATCAAGTAACCCTGCGCAACCAGGTAAAGCTCACCCTTTCGCGGCGCTACCGCGAGGATTTCAAGGCATTGTTAAGTGTGGGGGAGTGACTTCCCTGTGCATTAGGCAAAAAAAAATAAAATAGAGCAGTGATGTTATAAATGGCTGCCCCAGTAAAGAGGGGCAGCTGAACAACTTACGCTTCTGGAGAATGGCTATGAACAAACCAGCAAAAAATATCATCTGCCTTTGGTACGATGGCGATGCCGAGGCTGCAGCACGATTTTATGCCGATACCTTTCCCGATTCCCATATGGATGCAGTGCATCTTGCCCCAGGTGATTATCCGTCGGGAAAAGAAGGCGATGTATTGACCGTTGAGTTCAGAGTGCTGGGTATTCCCTGTCTCGGCCTCAATGGTGGCCCCGCATTCAAACACAGTGAAGCTTTTTCGTTTCAGGTGGCAACCGTCGATCAGGCTGAAACCGATCGCTATTGGAATGCGATAGTCGACAACGGCGGTGAAGTGAGTGCGTGTGGGTGGTGCAAAGATAAGTGGGGGCTGTCCTGGCAGATTACGCCCATCGCCTTGACCCAGGCAATCACCGATCCCGATCGCGCTGCGGCCAAGCGCGCATTCACTGCGATGATGGATATGACCAAGATTGATATAGCGACCATTGAGGCTGCTCGTCGCGGTTGAATTGGAGTGGCAAAGGGAGCGCGATATATTGCTCGCGCAATTTCATGCCTGTTTTAATCAATAATTTTAAGCAAAGGATTCTCATAGTGAACGCCTATTTGATAGTAGACCTAAGTATTCTCGATCTGAATGTTTTTCGCGAATATTTAACAAAAATCCCATTGTTTGTTGCAAAGCATTTTGGTCGCTATCTGGTGCAAGGTGTAGAGGCAACCGTCATTGAAAATGACTGGAAGCCTGAGTGTGTCGTGGTTATCGAATTTCCTTCCAGGAAAAATGCGCAGGCATTTTTATCTGATCCTGAAGCAAAAGAGCTTTTTAAAATACGCCATCAGTCAGCTGTCAGTAAAATGATCTTGGTGGACGGCTGCCTGTAGCATCCATGTTATTTATGCCGCTTTTTTGCGGCTGGAATCTATGACTGTGAAGGCTGCATGTTTTTTTCCTTGGGTTGGTTTCATATTTTATTTTTAAAAAATAATCCTGCGACAAAACTGTGATTTTTCAGTTATAGCTATTGGGTTAAGGAGGGGTTGCTTGTGGAATTGGCAAAGAGTCTTGAGGAACAGCTAAAGGCTGCAATTCTTACATCGGATTTAATCGCGTTAGAGAATTTGTTAGCGCCAGATTTGATTTTTACCAATCACCTGGGGCAAGTGGTTTCCAAGGCCCAGGATATTGCGCTGCACAGGTCTGGGCTACTAAAAATAACAGACATGGAAACGCTTGAGGAAATGATCTGTGCCCATAACACTAGCATTGTAGTCTCTGTATTGTTGCGTCTATCCGGTAGTTATGCCGGCAGTGATGCCAGTGGCCAATTTCGTTTTACCCGAGTGTGGGCGCTAAATGCGAAGCTGCAATGGCAGGTTATTGCAGCCCATTCCAGTTTGATTGCTTGATAAGCTTTCCATGTAACCACACTGATCATTGCACTGGTCAGATTTGAGCGAATCAAGGATTCAGGTAATCCAATGCCAATTGCATCAATTAAAACAGCGGCACATTATATCTGGGGTGGCAATTGCGATGGTTGGCACCTTGCCGCCTCCTCGAATCTGAGTGTGATCCAAGAGCGGGTGCCGAGTGGCTCTGCTGAGACTCGTCATTTGCATCACAGGGCAGAGCAATTCTTTTATATCCTCAAGGGCGTAGCAACACTCGAAGTCGATGGTGTTGCCCATAGGTTGCAACCCGGTGAGGGTATGCATGTGCCCGCTGGGGCGCCCCATAGTTTGCGCAATGAGCATAAACAAATGCTGGAGTTTCTGGTGATTCAACTCCGCCGAGCCATGGGGATCGAGAGAGTGCATAATCCGTTTGCGAGACTCTGTTTTCGCTGAAGCAGCCAATGTTTCTTTAAGCCAAGTCTCTTCGCATTATGTCAATCTCCTGTTTAGCTACGCCTTCTTATCAATCGAATCAATTTCTACCGTAATATGCACAAGTTCTTGATGGATACTGAGTCGCTGCTTGAAATATTCCGGGCCTGGCGCATCGCCAGCTCTTAAAGTAAGTATGCATGCATATTTTCCCTTGCCAACTCGCCATACGTGTAAATCGGTAATCTCGGCCGGAATTGGGCTGCTTGCAATGACTTCGCGAATTTCACCAACAACAGGAGTATCCATTTCGGCATCGAGTAGTACTCGCGCGGTATCGCGAAGCAGCCCAAATGCCCATAGTGTAATCAGTCCAGCTCCAACAATGCCCATCATCGGATCAAGCCAGGCCAGGCCCCATAGTTTGCCTGCTGTTAATGCAATAATGGCCAGCACAGAGGTGGCCGCATCGGCAACAACATGCAAATAAGCAGAGCGCAAATTCATATCATGATGATGGTGTTCATGATGTTCATGATGTTCATGCTCATGATGCTTGTGTGTGTGGCCATCTTTAAGCAGCCAGGCGCAGGCGAGATTCACCAGCAGGCCTATAGCGGCGATGATAATGGCTTGATCATAGTGAATGGCGCTGGGCGATATAAGTCTCTCTATAGATTGGAACAACATAATTCCCGCTACACCCACCAGCAGCAGGGCACTGGTATAGCCTCCCAGAATTTCTATTTTCCAGGTGCCAAAGGCAAAGCGATTGTCCTGGGCGAGCCTTCGTGCTGCGGCATAGGCTAATACCGAGAGGCCCAATGCCAGGGCGTGGGAGCTCATATGCCAGCCATCGGCCAGCAGCGCCATGGAGTTGAAGATCCAGCCCCCGATAATCTCAATCACCATCATGGCAAGGGTCAACGCCAGGGCCCAGCGGGTATTGCGTTCGGCGAGTGGATTGCCTTCATTAAAAATAGGCGAATGGCAAAGCTTGTCGGCAGAGGAGGGCATTGTCGGTATCTCTTTGGGTAAAATGCATATACTATACCCCAGTATTGTATTGGTTACTATTAAGAGGGTGAAATGTCACATACTATCGAGGGCAAGAAGAAGCTGCTGACGCGTGTGCGCCGTATCAAGGGACAAGCCGAGGCCCTGGAAAAATCTCTGGAGAAAGGCGGGGAGTGCAAGGCTGTTCTGCAGCAGATTGCCGCGATTCGCGGTGCGGTAAATGGCTTGATGGCTGAAGTACTGGAGGGGCATATCCGCGAACATCTAGGGGCAAGTGACCTGTCGCCCAGGCAGCGCAGTGATGAGGTCGATGAAGTAGTTGCGGTGTTGCGGTCTTATTTAAAGTAGCTGAGCAGGTATTAAATTATTTCTCTGCATGGTGGTGAGAGGGCTGGATTGCATTTTGCGAATCTTTGCCGGGCAAAATAAAAAGCCCCAGGGTTTTAACCTAGGGGCAAAGCAGGTAAGCAAGGTACTACACGCATGGTAACTTAGTTGAAACAGCTTAATACATGGCACATCCTTGTACTTCACTCATCTAACTTCTATACATTTACCTATGAGGGTTGCACATCAGTGGCGGATCATCTGCTTAAATCTGCTTCTGATGCGACCATAAGGCAACCCACACAATGCTATCAATAACAGCAGGGGCGAAGTCGCTCCGCCGCCCTTGCTGCCAGGTTTGGGGGACGGGTCTGTCGCTATAGCTGTGGCTGAACTTGAGCTGGAAGAAGATTGAGCTACTGCCGTGGATGAGCTTGAAGTAACCCCGGTGCTTGAGCTCGAGCTTGAAATTGAACTTGAGCTGGAGGATTGATCTGATTCGATGTCATCATCTTCTATAATAATCTCTGCGCGAGTGTTCTCCCCCAAGCTCGCCCCCCTTGCATTTCCTAAGCCCAGGTTTACATTTTTAGCAAGCTCAAAAAGAGTGTCATTGATAATGTACAGCCTGATGGTTTTGCTGGTTTCTCCATCATTAAAAGTCAGGGTGCCGCTATTGCTAACGTAATCCTGATCGGGGTAAGCCCTACCACCAAAAAACTCATAATCAACAGTGGCTTCACCGCGACTGCCATCGACCCTGAGAACCAGCAGGTCAATATAGTCTGTACCTTCGACAACCCTGTAGTTGGGCATTTCAAGCTGGAGAAAGCCTTGTGGTCCCTCTCCGTTTGAATTGCCGGAGTCCACCGATGAACTGGCAATGGAGCTTTCGCTTGAATGGATATCTGCCGAGCTGTAACTGAGTGAAGAGCTAGAACTAGCGGTGGGCCTGGAGCTTGAACTTAAGTCAGGTCTTGAACTCGAGATATAGGCGATGCTTGAGCTGGACTTGGAGCCTGAACTCGAACTGGTTATTGCATCTACACTGATCTTGTGGGTGCTTGCATTAAAGCAAATGCGGTAGCTCGCGTTTGCCGAAACAACATAATCTGCATTGGGGTAGCTCTCGATCCAGTTGGCGTGGTGATCAATTTTAAAGCGAGGGTTTGTACTCGCGGCACCGAACTGCTGGGTGGTGCAGAAGAGTCCATCGCTTAAGGTCATTTCAGTGCTGGACCAATTATTGGGTGTGCCACGGAAATACCATTTGTCATTGTTGACACTGGATGTGCTGGATGCAGAGCTACTGCTGCTGCCATTCGTTGAGGAGTTGCCGCCACAGTCCGGGCAGGGTACGCCCACTTTTGCCCCCACATGAAATGCAACAGCGTCGCGACTGTTTACTGAGAAACTGGCATTGCCACTCGCGTCTACAGTAACGCTTGCACCACTGCAGGTTCCCGCAGTGTAGTCAAAATCTGCGTGAATAATATCGCAGTAGGTTCCCGCAGGCATGCCAGTGGCGAAGGTGCGATTCAGTGTGCCGCCATCTTCGCGGTTGATAACAACATAGCCCAGGCCACCACGACCCCATGCGATCTGGTTGTTGCCGTTATCCCATTGGTTTGTGTTAGAGAACTTGCTAATCGTATTGTTTCTGAATGCCACCATGTTTCTGATGGCGCGGATGCGGTGCTCGCACAGCCAGCCATTGCTGCAGGAGCTGGCACCGGATGATGGTGGACCCTGGTTGTGGCTGTTCCAATCGTAGCTGGACATCACCTGAGGATAGCCATAGGCCCATCCCAGCATAAATACGTGAGCCAACTCATTTAAATTGCCGCCGTCTTTATGGGTGATAATGTCATTGGTCTGCTTGCGCTGGTTATCGTGGTTGGCAACAAATACTTGCGCATTGGTACTCGCCAGCCAGCCGCTCCAGGAGCTGGTGCCTATATTCTTGATATCCTTGAGCCGACCGCGCCCCTTAAAATAGTGCCCCAGGGTATTGGTAAAATTGAATTCGGTTACAGTGCAGATATGAGTATATTGACTGGGTTGTACTTCTTCGCCAGCTGCGCCAATCACTTCCTGATAGATATAGGGCGTCCCGTTTAGGCGTTTGACAATATTGGCAATGTCTTCCGGTGGCATATGCTTGGCGGCATCAATACGGAAGCCAGCCACGCCCATGCTGGTCAGATCATTCATATAGGCAATAATTTTACTGCGAACATATTCGGATTCTGTTTTCAGATCATTCAGGCCATCCATATCGCAGTTATGTACTTGCCACAAATTTTTGTAGCTGATGCCTGTTGTGCAGTTATGGAAATCATTCGGGCCATAGGGCACTTCGGGAAAGTTGCGGTTCCAGGCAGCCATATGGTTGATAACGGCATCGGCATAAATATCCACGCCCACGGCCTTGCAGCGCTTTACCATATCAATAAATTGTTCACGATTGCCTGAGCGACCCTCAATGGAATAGCTCACCGGCTGGTAGCGTGTCCACCATTCACCGCCGTTGATGGATTTTTGCGGTGGTGATATTTGCACAGCCGAATAGCCATCGGGGCCGAGATGGTTTTCGCACTCGCTGGCAATATCTGTCCATTGCCACTCGAACAAATGTACAAATGCTGTTTTGGGCACTGCGTTTGCGGAGAGCGAAAGCGTGAGCAGCAGCACACTGGAGAAAAGAGAGGTAATTAGTTTTTTCATCATGGCTTTCCATCAGGGTTGGTCATTTATTTATTGTTGGTTTTTTTGGATCAACAGTCATTGCATCCCTGTAGGCAGAATGACAGGAAAATTCCAAAATAAAATGGATGCACAGGTAAAAGTATAAGAAGACACTTGGACGCGAGGTTTCAGGGTGGGCGAGCTTATCTGTAACTTTAAAAACTGGTATAAATGCGAACCAGTTATAATTTGCAGTATAAAATGGTAACAGTCGCTGTTACCCTCGTTGCAAGCAGGTGGTATTTTTAATTTCGAATCATTATATCGTGGAAAATTTCAGGCGATGTTTTTCTGTTTTAAATAAAACTGCTGCTCCAAGTCAGTGTGATTGACTTGGCGTTTTGAATAATTTTTTGAAAGTAAACGCCTCGATGGGGACAGCTCTCATTGCGCCGCCGCATTTTTATAAGATGGGAGTTTAAGGTCTCCATTTCAGCTGTATCAGGTGATGCACTTCTTCATCGCTTACCTGCTGGAAGTCCTCATACCATTGACTAACGTTGTTGAAGGGGGTGGGGGTGGCCAGGCAGACAGTTTCATCGACCAGCGATGCTATGGCCTCCAGGGAATCTGCTGCTGCGACAGGGATGGCCACAATAATCTTGTGGGTGTCGAGGTTCCTGATAGCCTCTATCGCCACCCGCATGCTATAGCCAGTGGCGAGGCCGTCATCCACCAAAATGGCGATGTCGGCCTTATAGCGCGGCCAGTTCACATCGCCGCGATAAGCCCGCTCGCGCCTTTCCAGTTCATGCAGTTCCTCATCGCGGATTTTATCCACCGTTTCCGATGTGATGCTGAGAATATCAATAATCTCCTTATTGCGAATTTCAATCCCGCCACTGGCAATAGCGCCCATGGCAAACTCCTCCCGCCCCGGCAGCCCCAGTCGCCGCACCACCACTGTCTCAATCGGCGCCCTGAGCGCCTGGCTAACTTCAAAAGCCACAGGTACGCCACCCCGCGGCACCGCCAGCACCAGCACATCATCGCGATCCCTGTAGGGCAGCAACTTCTGGGCCAGGGCTTTTCCCGCTTCAGTGCGGTTTGCAAATAGTGGCTTGTTCATGATGGGCTCCTGCTATCTTATGGCAAGGCTAATGGTGATTGCGCGAAGGTAAGTCTGGTGATAAGGCTATTTTAAACTAGGAGCCTTGGATTTTACGTTGGCTGTCGAACATAGAGAAAATTTACGGGGCGAAACTCCTGAAAAGAGTTTCACTCTGGGTTGTGCGAATCGCACAGGCTCTGCGTGGCACAGGTCAATTTTCGGGTTTGCCCAGTGCAGATAATTGAACGTTAAAATTTTTCCTTGTCTGGAATGCAGATTTCGCGATTAGCCCTGCGAGGAGAAATAGTCGTGGTGGGATGCGGCTTGCGCGGCAAGGCTCAGCGCCGCCTGGGGCGGGTGTTTGGCTGGCTGGGCCGGTACTCCCCGGCGGCTTTGAAATTTGCTATGATGGCGGCGTCCTTTTCTTTGGATTGTATTGAGTCATTATTTTTTTAAAAAGGAAAATCGAGGAATTATGAAATATCTATCACTGGCACTTTTAGTTTTAGTGTCATCAATAAGCTATGCGGATGATCTTGTAAAAGATGCTTGGTTAAAAGCCACCTTATATGGCAGCGACAATGATATGGCATCCCTGCGCAAGGTCACTATATCGCAAAGCAACGAGGCCTACACCATAAGGATTGAAAATCAATTTGCATTTGAGTGCTCGCTAACCTTTGATGATCAGGGTAACCCATCGGCTTTGACAAACTGTGTATCCACTTTGCGGGAGGGCGAGGAGGGTGACTATAGCCCCAGTCCCTGGTCTGCATCTCCAGAAACAATAAAGTTGAAGTGCACTACAACGCAAAAGGAGCATCTCTGCAAGGGTAGGTATCAGTTGATAAACGGCGACTACAAATCCAGATCTGAATTTGTCTTTGCCAGGAAAATATAAAGCATAGATTGAGGCTTGCTTTGCAGGCCTCACCGCCAACTCAGGTCGCGACGTTTGCGCAGCCCAATATTTTTTGCTTTATCGAAGATGGGGGGTGGGCTTGAGCTTGCGGTTATTGGCAAGTTTGAGTAAACGTAAAAATGTCGGACATTCAAAATGGTTTGCCGCAGAGCAGGCCGCGGCGTGGCGCAGCCCATCGCGCATACGGGTCAACTCTTTAATCCTCTTATCCAGTTCGTCTGCTTTTGCCGCCAGCAACTTCCTGTTGATCTCTGGCCCTTCCGGGGTAAACATGCTGCCAATATCGTCCAGCGAAAATCCGACATTGCGGCCCAGGCTGATCAACGCCAGGCGCTGGACAATATTGGCTGCATATTGCCGCCGCAAACCCTGCCTGCCCAGGGGTTTGATTAAACCCTTTTCTTCATAAAAGCGCAGTGTCGAGGTCGCAAGTCCAGAGGCTTTTGCCACTTCACCTATATCCATAGTTTCACCTTTGATTGTGCTTGACTTCAAGTTAACTTGAATTTGTATCCTAGCCTCAATCATCTGCTAAGACAAGCGGATGGCGGAGGGCTGTGTCCATGGGCATCCAGGGCAGGGCAAATGAGAGGTCCAACAAGAGGTGATTCTTATGGCAATTGAAATAGGCTATCTGGGGGTATATTTGCTGTTGGGTACACTGGTGGGTTTTATGGCAGGGCTATTGGGTGTGGGCGGTGGCGGTATACTGGTTCCCCTGCTTGTCTCACTCTTCAATTATCAGGGTATCGGTGGCGATAAAGTGCTGCCTATGGCGTTGGCGACAGCCTTGGCAAGCATGATTATCACTGCAGCCGCAAGTACCCGTGCGCATGCGGCCCGCGGTTTAGTGGCCTGGCCGATTGTGCGGAGCATGGCTCCTGGTATTGTGCTGGGTGCTGCTTTCACCAGCATTATTGCCGGTAGATTGAATTCAACTTATATCGCCGTATTCTTTGTGGTGTTTATGGCGATGGTCTCTGTGCAGATGCTGGTGAATTGGCAACCCAGGGCCAGTGCAAAGCCGGCGGGTGCTGCCGGGTTATTTCTCGTGGGTGGCGGCATTGGTGCAGTCTCTGCACTGGCGGCTGTCGGCGGTGGCTTTTTGGCAATTGCTTATATGACTTATAAAAAAGTGGAAATCAAAAAAGCCATAGGCTCCTCTGCCGCTATTGGGCTTGCAATCGCCATAGCGGGTACGCTGGGCTATATGTTCAGTGGATGGTCGGTTGAACTGAAAGGTTCTTACACCCTGGGTTTTGTGTATCTGCCCGCTTTTTTTCTGATAGCTACCTCCAGCCTGCTGGCCGCACCCTATGGCGCTCGTTGGGCGCAGCGCCTGCCTGGATCGCACTTGCGAAAAATATTTGCGCTGGTGTCTATGGCTCTGAGTGTGAAGATGCTGTTATCCATTTATAGTGGATAGCGGTGCTCGGTTGCAGATCCATTGTTTTGTGGTTGGAGTGAATGGGTGATGCCAAGGCCGTTAGGTGCCTGCAGGGGAATGGCTCACCGCGAGTGCGGTTATGCACAGGCGCGAGCTCAATCGTCTCGCGTCAGGACTTCCAATAATTCAATGTCAAATATCAGGTTGGAGTGGGGCTTGATCAGCGGGCCCACCTGGCGCTCGCCGTAGGCGAGCGACGCGGGTACATAGAGCTTGCGCTTTCCGCCAACTTTCATTCCTATCAGTCCCTGGTCCCAGCCTTTAATCACCTTTCCCGTGCCTATCACGCATTGAAAGGGTTTGCCCTTTTTATGTGATGAATCGAATTCGCTTCCATCCTCCAGATAGCCGCAGTAATGAGTGGTGATGAGGGCACCTTTGACAAGGGTTTTGCCAGTGCCTTCCTGGATATCTTCAATGTGCAGCTCTGCAAACTTGTTTGTCATTATGGTTCCTATTGTTTATGTGGACGGGCTGGGCGGCAGCATCCGTAAAAATATTCAGGCGAGGGACATAAACTCTATGCCCCTTGTTTTACAGGGAAGGTTGTTGTCCCGTTAGGTTTTTAACAGAGAGATGTATGCCGAAACCTATTGAGCTTCCAATTCAGCTTCAAGGAGCTTGATGGCTTCCACCGCTTTATTCATGCCGCCATTTTGATAGAGACGGGCCCAGACCTGAACATAGAAATCGTGCAGGGTATACTGGGTGTTGGATAGGCGATAACTGGTCCAGTCCCGCATCTCTGCCGAGGAAGGTATTTTTTCGCTATTGCCCAGCGGGCTGCCAGTCATGCTCGCCAGCTTTTGTTGCCAGCCCGGTTGGCTCAGTATCCAGTCATGTTCTATCAGCAGTTGCCTGAAAATAACTTTCAGGATGTTTCTGTATTTTTTGATGGTGGGGGCGAACAGTGTTTTATGCTCTAATGCCCAACTGATGGCTTCTGGAGTATAGAACCTGGGGTCATTGTAAACCAGCGCGGGAACTCGCGTTAAACCCCAGATAAAGCTTTCTGGGTCGGTTATGTCACGACCATCGCCGCGCAATATTTTTGACAAAATACCTTGAGAGATTTTCAGTTGCATTTCATTCAATGCGGCGACTGTGGTCATCTTCTGATGGCATGCCCAATAGCCATTCACAGGTACAAAGCGCTTTCCATCCAGGCATAAATGGGTGAAGGTTTCCGGGGGTAAATATTCTTCACAATTGGGCTTTGCAGTGGCGAGGCGCATGAACTTGTCGTCCGCATAATAAAGATAATAGCGTTCCCCTTCGCATTCGTGGCCGTAGTAGCGAATTCTAATATTATAGGTTTTATCATTGAAGTAGTTTTGCGCTGCTTGCGATATGTTTTCAGTGTAAGTGGGGCCTCCGACATAGTTGAGGTTGTCGCCGTGGGTGCGGAGCATAAGCTCCATCCATTTATTGATAAAACTCTCGTCCATCACCACCTTGCTGCGCAGCTCTGCTATGCGAATCTGATAGCATTTTAATAACGGGTCTGACCCCTCAAAGGAGTCGACGGGCTGCTTGCTCCAGCTGAAATCTTCCGCAAGGCAAAGGTCATTGCGCATCTCTGTCAGCCAGCGCTTCTGCTCAGCAATCAGAGCCGGTTTGGATGCCGGGCTTTGGCTAAGGCCCAGTTTATAGAGATCTGCCAAAAATAGGTCGGCTTCAGCCAGTGCCGAGTTGTTACAAATTTGTTTTTCTATTTCAGTGGCAGCCTTGGCACAGGGAAAGGAGGGGCCAAGCTTCACCGCTTCGCCATAGGAGACTACAGGCAAGAGCAGCAGGCTCAGGATTAAAATACGCAAGATCATCTAGGAATATCCTTCTAGAGCATGGGTCAATGGTTCCCTGGGGTTTTGCAGCCGCTGCAAGCCAGAGCCTGCTTGATCAAGCATTGATGGATGGACTCGTGGAGGAGACGGTTTAATTTGCAGGGAGTCATAGTATGCCCTTGTTTGATAATGATAGCGAACAATTGAGATAACTTCTTTTGCCCTGCGCTGCTGCTTTTTTCCCGCTGGGAGGGGGTGTAATGACTAAAATGGCGATTGGTTAGCGGTCATGTAAAGGACGGGATGGTAGGATGTGCGCCGGCCTTTTATGGCAGTTCACTTCTGCCAAAAGCTAAAACCAGTCAATATGACAGTTGTGCAGTTTTCCAGCCTGCACGCTGTCAATAAGACCTATTTTTAACTACTAAGGAGTTTGGTAATGAAGCAGAGCGTTAATTTTTTAATTGCAGTTTGGCTGGTTCTTTTGGTCGGTGTCGTCCCTGGCGTATATGCCGAACAGCCGTCGGATAGTACCTCGGTAGTCATCTACGAGCCTATAGGCGGACTGGTTTATGGTATGGGCAGGATAGCTGCGTTCAAACAGCTGGGCGTTAAACCAGCGCTGGGTGAAATAGGCATGTCGGGTATGACAGGGGCTTATTATCAAGTGGCTGACTTTACCTCTTTGGGAGTCTCACTGACATTGATTTCCTATTCAGAGACCGCACCGCAGGAGGTTGATGCTATCTCGGTGGTTGCTCCCAGCACTCTCAAAACCCAAAGGGGCATTCATATAGGAAGTAGTGAAGCGGATGTGATTGCCGCTTATAAGGCGGAATACTCCAAGGATGATAGTGAAGCGGGTGCGCGGGTCGTGGTTGGCAATATCTATGCGGGAGCCCTTTATTTTTCCATTGAACACGGCAAGGTGGTGGAGATAAGTGTAGCCTCGGGCCAGGAATTAAATTGAGTCATGCGGTGGCTGCCAGCTTGACGGTCAATGTTGATAAGGTCGGGGCAGGTTCAATTCTTGCCCTGTTGTGGGCGAAAGGACAGTTATGAATAGGTTTAGTCTGTTGGCGGTTCTGTTTATCACTGTCTCTGCCTGGGCAGATATTTCTGCACAGGAGGCGGCAGCGGACTGTGCAAAAATCAAAGTTTACGCAGCAGAGGGCGATAAATTTTACAAACAGAAAAATTATAAGAAAGCGCGTGAGTTTTATGAATCGCAGGTAGGTTGGTCGGAAACCTGCCGCTTGGAGTCGGAAAAAATGGCTACTGCATACAATAATGTAGCCTTGACCTATATTCACGAGGGTGCCTACCTGAAGGCAAAGGCTTGGCTGCAAATAATGCCGGATGATAAAAAATCCATTTTTAACCTGGGTCTTATCAAGGATAAATTGCCTGCAGCCAGCCTCGCCGCTGCGGCCTCACCTTCAGGCGAATACTGGTCTTATGCCGGCAAGTCGCTGTGGGATACTATAACCATCAACAAAGAAAATACAAAATACGCTATCACGTTTGCGGGTTATTATGCGGGTATCAATGCCTTATATTTCGGCCCCAACATGGGGGAGTTTTCCACTTTGCTCAGTATCGAAAATGGGCATGCAGACTATATGATGGCCGAGGACGATAGCCATCTGGATTGTGTTTACCATTTTTCCTTCGCCAGGGATTCCCTTGCTTTAACCAGAGTATCAGGCGATTCCTGTGGCTTTGGCCAGAATGTTTCTGCTGAGGGGAATTATATCAAGGTCAGGTAACACTCGTGGTTTGCTTCTCCTTGCCCAGGCCGCTGTTTGGCGAGGTTTGACATACCCATACCAGAAATTCCATGCTAATATGCGCCGTCAATTTTAAGTGGAATATCAACCTGAAAGTAATTGTACATGGATGGCCGCCCCAGGATGATATCACTGAATTTCAACATAGCTGCATCCACCCCATCCATGTTTGACTTAATACCTGCGCCGAGCCCGCAAGCTCAGTGTGCAGCTGTTTTTTTATTAACTCTTTTTCAAGGAATATTATGAAATCCTTCCTGCGTTTTTTCTGCGTTAGCCTCGCTATTGCCAGCGCATTTTCCCCCGCTATTGCCAGCGCAAATGTACCAGCCCCCTTAACATGGGAGGCCTCGCCACCGACAGATAGCCGCGCTGCCTTTGTCGAGTGGATGGTGGCCAATCGTGGCGAAGATGCAAAGTATCTCGGGCAGCGCTGGGATCGCTATATAATCATGCAGCGCAATCACGATCTGCTCGATGAAAAAAATGCACGCGCCTATCTGCTGACGCCGCGCGAGGAGTTTGTTCTCAAGCAGAATTTGCCTCGCGCTTATGATCATGCCTTTCTCGATATAGGTTATGGCGTTACCATCTCCGGCCCCCATGTAGTGGGGCGCATGACCAGCTCATTGAATATCAAGCAGGGTGAAAAGGTGCTGGAAGTCGGCACTGGCTCCGGCTATCAATCGGCTTACCTGGCCCATCTTACCGATAAGGTCTGGTCGATTGAAATCATCAAACCCATCGCCACTCGAACTCGCGCTGTGTATGACGATTTGATTGCGCGCGGTTACAGCGAATTCAAAGCGATCAATACCAAGCAGGCCGATGGTTATTATGGTTGGGAAGAGGCTGCACCTTTCGATAAGATTATTGTGACCTGTGGTATCGACCATATTCCCCCTGCGTTGCTGCAGCAGCTGAAAGTGGGCGGTGTTATGGTTATTCCTGTGGGGCCACCAGGTGCCCAGCATATTCTCAAAGTCACCAAGGAAGCCAATCCCGACGGCACCATCAAAATAACCCGCTCGGATATTTACAACGGCAAGATAGTGCCCTTTGTACCTTTTACCAAGCTGGAAGGCGATGATATCAAGGGGTCACACAACAAGTGATCAGTGAAATAAAGGAGCGGTTGGAAGAGCCAGGCCTGGATGAGCCCGGCGCGGGCGATATCACCCACGGAGTGAGAACCTCCACGGGTGAGGAGTGGTCTCAGGCGGGCATTCGCCAGTTCTTGCTTTACGCTGCCGTGGGCTGCGTTGCCGGGGCGGTGATTGCTTTGCAAATTGCCATAATGCGAATTTTTTCGGTGGGTAGCTGGGCGCATTTTGGCTCGCTGGTGGTCAGCCTTGCCATGCTGGGTTTTGGTCTCACCAGCGCAGTCATGTGCATGGCCCGCCACTGGTTCGAGCGGCACTGGTTTGTGGTGATTGCCTGTTCATTGGCTGGCGTGGCGCCGCTGGTGGTCGGGTGCAATCTGCTTGCGCAGCAGTTGCCGTTCAACCCGATTTTTTTGGTTTCAGACCCCACGCAAAAATGGCGGTTGCTGGGTAATTTTTCACTCTATCTTCTGCCGTTCCTCGCCGGTAGTTTTTTTCTCGGCACCGTTTTTTTGCGAGCCAAGAAAGTGTTTGGCCGGGTTTATTTTGCCGATCTCCTGGGCTCGGGGCTCTGCGGCCTGCTGACCTTGGGCTCACTGTTTTTGTTCCATCCCGACAATCTGATGCTGGTGCCGGTGGTACTCGCGGGCATTGGCGGAGTGCTCTGGTTTGCCGGGCTGGGTTCTGTGCGCGGAGCTGTACTGATTGCGCTGGTTGCCCTTGCCTCGGCGGCGGCCCACCTTTGGCTGCCGGAAAAATTGCACGCTGCCAAGCTCAGTGTGTCTGATTACAAAGGCGTGTCCTACGCGCGCAAGTTTCCCGATAGCCAGCGCATTTACCAAAATGTTTCGCCTTTTGGTCTGCTGGAAGTTTACGGCAGTTCCTATCTGCATTTTGCCCCCGGCCTGTCTGACAATGCTTCACTGAATCTTGCCAGCATGCCAGTCAATGCCTATCTCGGGTTATATATTGATGGCGATGGCCCGATTGGCATAATGCGCGATTTGCCTGAAGACCAGACAGCCTATTTCAAATACTTGCCGATGGTTTATCCCTATCTTATCAAAAGCCAGGCAAAGACCTTTATCGTGCAATTTGGTGGCGGTATTTCCACATCGGTGGCACTGCACAGCGATGCCCAGAGTGTGACAGTGGGTGAATCCAATCCCGCCTTTCTCAAAGCCTTTCGCGAGAACGCTGAGTTAAAAGCATTTACCGGCGATCTGCTGCACCATCCCAAAGTGAAGGTAATCAACTACGATGGCCGCCTGTTTCTCGCCAATACCCAAGAGCGCTATGATGTGATTGATTTAAGCCTTGCCGATTCGGCGGGCCTGTCCAATCCCGGTGGTTTTGCCATTGTCGAAAAATATTCCTACACCCAGGAGGCGATGCAGAATTATATGCGCGCCCTGAATGAGGGGGGTGTACTGGCAGTTACCCTCTGGAACAAAGAGGAACCGCCCAAATCCGTATTGAAACTTTACGCCACCCTGGCGGCTGCGGCGCGCGCGAATGGCGAGCAGGATATCTCGCGCAGTTTCTTTGTTGCCTCCAGTTACCTGTCCACTGTGACCGTGCTTTACCAGCGCGGTGGCTTTACTGAGCCGCAGCTGGCAATTTTGCGACAACATACTTCGGCCATGTCGTTCGATGAAATTTATTCGCCGGGTTTTGCGATTGATGGCGACCAGGTCAGCAAGGTATTTGACGAGTTCCGCGAGAGCATATTTTCCAGCGCGGACACTGAGCCGCAAACCCATGCGGGTGAAGACAATGATCCCTCTTTGGGGCAGGCTGGTGATTCAGTTGCGGATATCAGTGAGCCAGATTTGGAAATGGCTGGAGATACTGCAGCGCAAACCGTTCCCGCCACACAGCTGAGCCGCCTGGCCTGGCAGGCCTTGGTCAATAACGATTGGCAGGGCTTTAGCAAGCGCTATCTGTTCGATGTGCAGCCCCTGACCAACAACCACCCTTACTTTGCCGCTTACGTGCATCCCAGCGATCTGCCCAAGGTGGTCGATCGCCTGGAATTGTTCCAGGATGAATGGGGCTATCTGCTGCTGTGGGCAACCCTGGCGATTGCCTGCGCAGCCGGGTTGCTGTTGATCTCGATTCCGGTGGTGTTTGGCTGGCGAATGATTTTCCAGCACTATCCCGGCAAGCGCGAGACCATCCTCTATTTTGCCTGCCTGGGTTTTGGCTATATTGTGGTAGAGGTGGGATTGATCGCGCATTTTATTGAAGCCCTGGCCAATGCCACCGTCTCGGCCTCGGTATTGATTACCGGTATGCTGGTGTTTTCCGGTCTTGGCAGTTTTGTTTCCGAGCGCTATCTGCCGCGCGCGCGCGCGATAATGCCGCGCGTGTTTCTGGCAATAGGAGCACTGCTGATCGCCTATGGTTTCCTGTTGAGCCCGGTGTTGAATATGATTGGCCATCTGGATTATGCCTGGCGCCTGCTCTGCTGCTTTGTGCTGATAGCGCCGCCGGCATTTCTAATGGGTTTTCCTATGGCGACTGGCATGGGCATACTGACCCATCTGCACAAAGATCCTATGTTTTTATGGGCCTGGGGAGTCAATGGTTGCTTCTCGGTGATAGGGGCAGCGCTGGTGCCGATTATTGCCACCTCATTTGGCCTGACCGCCGTACTGGCGATAGCGGGTGCTGTCTACCTGCTTGCCACTCCGGCGTTCTTTGGGCTGCTCAAACCCGTGAATAATAAATTGGTTCGTTAACTATCAAGGCTACAATAGCTATTATGAAAAATAATATTTATTGTCAGGCATTAATATCGATACTCCTTATGCTGTTTGGCTGCACCTGCGCGAGTGGCCAAACCGGCGATAATACCCGCCTGCTCGAATTCCAGAATGCGCCTTTCCCCTATAAGGGCAAAGTCGCCGATCAGGATGTCCCTTTCTTTGATGTGATTGATGGCGAGCGGCGCGGCCACACCAGTGCCCGCGGTGGTCTCTACTGGGAGGACACCACCTACAGTGACAATCGCGTGCTGGTATCCTTGGCTCCCCAGTTCAATATTGCTAAACCTGCATTGATCCTGATTTATTTCCACGGCAACCAATCGCAGTTGCAGCGCGATCTGGTGGAGCGCCAGCAGCTTCCCGCACAGCTTGCCCAGTCAGGTCTCAATGCGATATTGGTCGCGCCGCAGTTTGCCGTGGATGCACTGGATTCCAGTGCGGGCCATTTTGCCGATGCCGGTTTTTTTGCGCGTTTTCTCGATGAAACCGCCGTGCAGTTGGCTGCATGGAAAAAAGACAAGCGCTATAGTTCGCGCTTGAAAAACGTTCCCGTGGTAGTGATCGCCTACAGTGGCGGCTACAATGCCGCTGCCTATGCCCTTGATCGCGGTGGTGTGAGTAAGCGCGTGCGAGGTCTAGTCCTGTTGGATGCACTCTACGGTCAGGAAAAAAAGTTTTCGGGATGGATTCATGCCCAGCGCAAGCAGAGCTTTTTCTTCAGCGCTTACACAGCATCGGCGCGAGCTGGCAATGAAACCTTGCAAGGAATATTGGCCTTGGAAAATATTCCCTTTAAAAGTGGTATCCCCTCCCATTTCGCCAAGAACCAGGTGTATTTTTTATCCTTGGATGAGGAGGTGACCCATCAGGATCTACTCAGTCGCGCCTGGGCAGATCAACCCCTGGCTGATCTGCTGCGCCGGATTACAGTGGCTGCCAAGTGAATTATTTTTCTTTGGCCTACAGGTCTGGGGCAGAAAAAATATCTGAAACAACCAAGCAGAATAATGAGAGTGTGGGCTGTGGTCCGCTGCTGGTTTTGCCAACATAACTGTTGATAATTCATCTTAAAATTTCCTTTACTGCTTATTTATCAGCATATTTTTTTATTTTGATAATTCCAATGGCTGTATTTTCGCAACAAAAATCTGGTGTGCTTATTGCTTAATAGGTTTCTTTAGAGTCTATCAATCACCCCATTCAGGTTTCTGAAGCGCAAGAGCTTTACTCGCAAAATCATGTGGATTGTTAATATTGCCCTGCGCCGCCCGCATACATTTCTCGTGGCGGCCCTCCTTATACTTTTGTCCATGCCTTACGTGTTAAGCAAGATGGCAACTGATATTTTTCCCGCGATTGATATTCCTGTGATCGCGGAGTTATGGGAATACAAGGGGCTTACTGCCAAGGAAATGTCCGAGCGAATAACCTCCCAGGCTGAACGCGAACTGGGCCAGGCGGTGGATAATATTGAACACACCGAAGCCATGTCGGTGGCGGGCCTGGGCATTGTCAAAGTGTTTTTTCATCCAGGCACCGATATCAATGCGGCCATGGCACAGACCTCCATGAGTGCCAATGCGGCTGCGCGCTCCATGCCTACAGGCACGCAGCCGGGGCGAGTGCGGCGCTATTCCGCCTCGGAGTTGCCGGTGGTTCAGCTGAGTATTTCCAGCAATACTCTTTCGGATATTGAAATCAGCGATGCGGCCAACACAGTGTTGCGCCCGATAGTATCGGCGAAGAAAGGGCTTTCATTGACCTTTCCCTATGGTTCGCGCAGTCGCCAGGTGTCGGTGGATTTGAATTCTGCCGCGTTGATTGCCAACAACCTCACGCCTGCCGAATTAGTCTCGGCCATGGGTATGCAAAACCTGATACTGCCCACCGGCACCATGAAAATTGACGATAGCGAATACGATATCAAATTGAACGGCTCTGTGCCGAGTATTGCGCAAATCGGCCAGATTCCGATTCGCACGGACAAGGGAAGGACATTGCTGGTCAGCGATGTGGCCAATGTCCACGATGGCTTTTCCCCTGCAACTACCATTGCCCGGCAGAATGGCAACCGCAGTGTCTTGAATTCAGTGCTTGCTTACGGTGGTGTCTCCACCATTGAAGCCGTGGATTTTATCCGGGAGGCGATTCCCGAAATGCTGCGCAAAATGCCGGATGGAGTTGATATCAAGCTGATGTTTGACCAGTCGGTGTTTGTCAGCTCGGCGATCAGCAATGTACTGCATGAAGGATTGATTGCGGCCGCACTGACGGCGGCCATGATCCTGTTATTTTTAGGTAACTGGCGCAGCACCTGTATTATTGCGGTTTCTATTCCGCTCTCCATTATGGTATCGCTGATCTGCCTCTATTGGATTGGCCAGACCATCAATCTTATGACGCTCGGCGGGCTTGCACTGGCGGTAGGCATTCTGGTGGATGATGCCACTGTCGAGATTGAAAATATCGAGCGGCAGCTGGCCCTGGGCAAGGACCCGGTGCAGGCGATTCTGGATGGTGCCCAGGAAATCGCCGTGCCTGCATTTGTTTCTACAATTTGTATTTGCATTGTGTTTGTACCCATGTTTTTCCTCACCGGGATGGCGCGCTTCCTGTTTGTGCCTTTGGCAGAGGCGGTGATATTTGCCATGATCGCCTCCTATATTATTTCGCGCACGCTGGTGCCCACCCTGGTGATGTTTATGATGCGAGGGCACCACCAGCGCCAGGCTCGTCCGGCCACGAGTGCCTTTGCCTTGGGGTTTGCGCGAATTCATCATGGTTTCAATGATGCCTTTGAGCGCTTCCGCGGCCATTTTGTCGCGGTGCTGGCGAGCCTGCTGCAGCGACGCAAACATTTTGTTGCAGCGTTCTTTGGTTTTTGCCTGCTCTCCCTGGGGCTTTATCCGCTCCTGGGCCAGGATCTTTTCCCCACGGTGGATAGCGGGCAGTTGCGTCTGCATGTTCGCGCACCTTCAGGCACGCGGCTGGAGCAGATGCCGCAGCTTATCGACAGAATTGAAAACGAAATCCGCGCGAGCATTCCCGATGAGCAGCAGGGCGATATGCTCGATATCATCGGCGGCCCCTACAGCACCATCAACACCTTGAATGGCAATTCCGGCACGGCTGAGTCGGCGGATTCGGAAATCATGATCAGCTTCAAGCGCGGCGAATTGAGCAGTGCCGATATCATGAAAGATTTGCGGGCAAGATTGCCTGCGCTTTTTCCCCATGTGGAATTCTTTTTTCAACCGGCAGACCAGATCAGTCAGACACTGAATTTTGGCGTGCCCGCACCTATAGATGTGCAGTTTATCGGCGGCAAACCTGCAGAGATCATGCCGCTGGCCGCTGCACTGAACAATGAGTTGCGCAAAATTCCCGGCATAGTGGATGCCCATGTCTACCAGCGCTGGAGCAAGCCGACACTCTCGTTTGAAATGAACCGCACTCAGTTGCAGCAGTTGGGTCTCAATGCGCGCAATGTAGCGGAAAACATGCTTATCTCGCTCAGTGGCAGCATGCAGACTTCGCCAACCTATTGGCTCAATGAGGCCAATGGCAATACCTACAACATAGGTGCGCGCAGCCTTGAAACCGATCTCAATAGTATCGACGATCTGCTGCATATTCCGGTGGGCAAGGGCGAGGATGGCAGGCAGCAATTGCTGGGCAATGTCGTGAGCTACACGCGCACAGCGCAAACGTCGGTAGTGAATCGCTACAACACCGTGAGCATGATTAACATACACGCAAATATCCAGGGGCGCGATCTGGGCTCGGTAAGCCGCGAAATTGATAAAGTGATTGAGCGAGCGCGCAAGGATTTGCCGCGCGGTGTCGATCTGAAAGTGCGCGGCCAGATCGAAACCCTTAACACGGCCTACACAGGTTTGGCGGTGGGGATACTGGTGGCTATTGCCCTGGTGTACTTATTGGTTGTGGTGAACTTTCAGTCATGGCTTGATCCGCTGATTATTATCAGCGCCCTGCCAGCGGCACTGGCCGGTATTGCCTGGATGCTATTTTTGTGCGGAACCAGCCTCAGTGTGCCGGCGCTTACGGGAATCATAATGACCATGGGGGTCGCTACCGCCAATAGTATTCTCCTGGTCTCATTTGCGCGCACTCGCTTGAGTGAAGGTGTGCCGCCTTTGGCTGCGGCACTGGAGGCGGCCTCGACACGTTTGCGCCCGGTATTGATGACGGCCTTTGCCATGATTGCCGGCATGCTGCCTATGGCCCTCGGCCTCGGCGAAGGCGGCGAACAGAATGCGCCCCTCGGCAGGGCTGTAATTGGTGGGCTGCTGTTTGCCACTGTCTCTACACTTTTATTTGTGCCGGTGGTGTTTGCCGCGCTGCATCGCAGATTGTTGCAGCGCCCCTTCAGCTCCGCAGGCTTCTCTCTTCTCGCTGAGTAAATATGAATGAATGATTTATATATTCACACACTGGATTTGCCTGCGGCTCACAGCAAGCGCACGTTTATCTATGCCAGGCGTTTTGGTTACTGCTTGATGTTGGCATTGCTGCTGGGGGGCGGTTTGCGGTTGGCGACCAATATACAGGAAGCAAAAGCTCTGCAGGATTACACCAGCAAAACCCTGGAGCGAAGGGTGCTGAGCACCAAGGCCCGGCCCGGTGATCTGCAGCGCACACTGACCTTGCCCACCAGTCTGCGCGGCAACACAGAATCGGTTATTTATGCGCGCACGTCAGGCTATCTCGCGGCATGGCATAAAGGCATTGGCGATCAGGTAAAGAAGGGCGAGTTGCTGGCCAGCATAGATGCGCCGGAGCAGGAACAGGAGCTTGCCCAGGCGCGGGCGCAGCGCGAACAGATTGCCGCGAGTCTGGATTTGTCTGAGCAGACACTTGCGCGCTGGGAGGCTTTGCAGGCGCGGCAGAGTGCTATATCGCAACAGGATCTCGCAGAAAAACGCAGCCTGGTTCGCCAGGGCAGGGCCGACCTGGCCGCGGCGGATGCCAATGTCAAACGCCTGCAGCAGCTTGAACGTTTTCGCCGTATCACAGCACCTTTCTCTGGCATTATCACTCGTCGCAGTATTGAAGTGGGCGATCTGGTTGCCAATGGTGGCAAGGAGCTCTTTGCTATCACGCAAACGGACTCATTGCGTTTAACCGTCTGGGTTCCGCAAGCCTATGCGAACTCGCTGACACCGGGTGCGCAGGTTGATGTGGAGCTGAAAGAACATCAAGGTGCAAAACTCAAAGCCAGCATTGAGCGCATTGCCGGCGGCATAGATCCAGGCACGCGCGCGCGGCAAGTGGATCTGCTGTTGCCCAACAGCAATAGCAAACTCCTTCCCGGTGCCTATGCCGAAGTCAGCATCAAGCTCACCAGCGGAATCCAAACCCTGGTGGTGCCTGCGGCCGTGCTGATTATCACCGATCAAACACAGCGGGTTGCGGTGGTGGATAAAGACAATCGCGTGCGCTTCCAGGTGGTGAAGCTAGGTAGAGACTTGGGGCGCGATGTTGAAATTCTCGATGGGATTAGTCTGGATGATACTCTGGTAGTAAGCCCTTCCGATCAGTTGGTGGAGGGCGAATCAGTGACAACCCTGGCCTGGCAGACAGCGAGTGGTGACGGGGCGAATGCGGTAAACAAAACTGCTGCAACAGTAAAAGACCAGGCAAAAAAATAAAGAAAATGGGAAACACTTAAAGATTCGCATCAGCCAGGATTTTTCCAGGAAAATTGCCCTTTAGGGCAAAGATCAAAATTAAACAGTGTTTCTCCGATTGCTGTTGCGCGATAAACATCCGCAGTAAAAAATTGCTAGGTTTGAAGCAAAACAAATGGTTTTCCCCTGGCACAGGCGTTGCTGAGTAGAGTGTTCACATTATTCGTCACCCTAAGGAAATCACATGAGAGCTTTTCATCGCCGCAAGTTAATATTGCTCGCCAGCGCCTTGACCTTTGCCGGCATTACCCAGGCACAGCAGCAGACTGACTACAGCAAGGTAGAGATAAAAACCACAAAGATTGGTGATAATTTCTACACCTTGGAGGGCGCTGGTGGAACCATCAGTGCGCTCACCGGCCCCGATGGCATTTTTCTGGTGGATTCGCAGTTTGCTCCACTCACGGATAAGCTGGTTGCCGCGCTTAAGAAAATTTCTGACAAGCCTGTGCGTTATCTGGTGAATACCCATGTTCACGGTGACCACACTGGCGGCAATGAAAATTTTGCCAAGCTGGGTGCAATTATTTTTAGCCGTGAACAATTGCGCGAGCGCCTTGCTCATCCCAATCCTGCCGCTGATGGCACACCGGGCAAGCCGGCGCTAGAAAAAGCACTGCCGATTGTCACCTATGATAATACAGTGACCCTGCATATCAACGGGGAAGAAGTGCGACTTATCCCTGTGCGCAAAGCTCATACGGATGGCGATACGCTGGTTCACTTCAGCGGGCATGATGCGCTGGCGGTGGGCGATTACTTCCGCACAACAGGTTATCCGGTGGTTGACTTGAACAATGGCGGCACCCTGCAGGGCATTTTGGATGGCTTGGCCGTGACTATTGGTCGCGCCGGTCCCAATACTAAAATTATTCCTGGTCACGGCCCGATCACCGATCGCAATGGGTTGATAGCGGCGCGCGATTTGATTATTGCTGGACGCGATAAAATTGCTCCCTTGGTCAAGCAGGGAAAGACGCTTGACGAAGTTCTGGCCTTGAAGCCAACGGCAGAATTCGACGCAAAAGTAGAGGGGGCAAATGCGCAAAGTGCTGAGCGCTTTGTACGGTGGTTATATACGGCTATTAAAGAAGGAAAATAAATTCAGTTGTGGTGATAGGGCTGATGATCATAGTGTTTCCCAGTGAAATGGGTATAACCGGAATGGTGCGGGTTGTAGATAAAAGCCCGCTGCTGTAGGTTATGGGAACCTATTAGCGTTGTTCGCAAGATAATAAGGTTGTTATGACAGAACTGTGAGTATGAACACCAAAATGAATGCGACCTGAAGAAGCCTGGTGGATGATCGGCGATTTAAAATAGGCATCCTTGCCCCGTTTTATCCCTGCTTTCCCTGTCAGGGGGCGGCGTGTACAAATGCCCCCATAATTACACCGGATTCAGATAACTGGATTCGCCATTCTGAACTGCCGCGCTCATGAAAAACGGTGTAAACGTCCCAGCCCTGGCTACCGACACCGCGAAACTGGATACTTTTGATTTCACCGAGAGATTTTGCTCCTGCGTGCAATTGTGTAAATTGTTCTTTAGTCGCCTGGGCAAGTTCTGCGCTCATGGTGGTGTAATCGGGATTGCCGGAGATCAGCCCCGCGATCAAACCTCGCAATGCTGCTTCGCTGCCTGGCGAAGGCGTCTGATTTTCGATTTTGGTGCTAATTGTTTTGATTATTTTTTCCGCTTCTGATTTAGTTATTCGCGGTGCAGTGATGGTTGTTCCGTTTTGGTTAAGCGTGAGCGCTGTTGAGTTCCCTTGCTCGTCAATCGCGAAGGTTATTTGGGCTTTGACAACTTTAGGAAAGAATTCGGTGGTTGATTCAGGAAAAATTTCGATGGCTTGCTGACCTGTGAGCTGGCTGAAAAGGCGATTCTCATCGCGGGTTACAGTCATCACTGCGAATTCCATAAAGTTATAGAAACCGGTGTATTTTTCCAGAACGTTTACTGGCAAGGTAATTTCCTTGGCTGTGACTGTCAAGGATTCGCTGGCATTGGGAGGGCTGACCTGGGCGGCGATTGCGACAAAACCCAATGACATAATTCCAAAAAATATTGCGGAGAGACGCCACCATTTAGCGGGTTTGGTTACCATAATTTTAATCCTTTTTTCGAGAGATGATTTTGATTCCGACATGCCGGCTACTGAACCTACGTAACCAGATTGTCGCTGACCTACAGCAATTAGGGTTTCGCCATAGTTGGTTATGCTCTGCCCTTGTCGCAATACTCGGGCATCGCAGTCAACTTCAATCGCAAACCTAAGGCGACGAAGTTGCCACCACAACGGGAGATTCCACGGCATAAAGACCAGAAGGCTCAGTGCCAGGGTCAGCAGCAGTGGATCACCGGCATCCAGGTGGGATTGTTCGTGAGCTATCACCGCTCGCTGTTGTGGCAAAGGCGATTCCATAACCCAGGTTGGAATGACGATCTGGGGGTTGATCAAGCCGACTACGGCTGGGCCAATATCATCGCTGACAAGCACTGGAGTTTCGAGCAGGGAAGTTTTTTTCCACTGGCGTTTTCGCCAAAGCAAATAGCCACCGCTGGCGACTAAGCCGCAAAGCAAAATAGTTGAAAGCCCCCACCATATTTGTTTGATAAATGGATCAAAACCCCGGTATTTATTTTGATGTGCTGTATGGGGGGAAATCCAGCTGAGGGGAGATAAATGCCTGGAGGTGACTTCTTTCAGTGCGACCATGTCTTGCGATATCTGCTGACTGAAAATAGCGGGTATCTGTATGGATACAGAGGCAATCACTGTGGGTATCAGCAGCGATGCGATAATGGCGAACATCCAGTACCATCGGCTGCTTTTGCGACGCAAGTGCGCGCGCCGCTCTGCGGCCAGTGCGGCAATACCGAGCAGCAGGGATACAAACATGACATAGATTATCCAGGTCAGCATCAGCGATTCTCCTTATCTTGAGGGTTCTCCTCCAGAAGTTTACGCATGCGCTGGAGTTGCTCCTGGCTAAGGTTTTTGTCGCTAACCAATTGTGCAAACAGTAACTCGGCAGAACCTTTGAAAAACTTGCTGGTTAAATGGCCCAGTGCACTTTTTCGTGCAGCCTGCTGTTGTATGGCGGCGGCGTAGCGATGTACTTTTCCCTCTTCACTATGGCTCACATAACCTTTTGCCTCCAGGGTTCGCAAAATCGTTAGAACCGTGGTGTAGGCAAGTTTGTCGCTCAGTTGGCTGCGTACTTCTGCTACTACTGACGGGCCTTTTTCCCAGAGTATTTGCATAATGTCGGCTTCCCGGTCGGTAAGTGAAATGGTCATGGCGATTACTCATCTACTATATTTGTAGTAGATGTTAGCAGGTACGCCCTTGTTGTCAACTATAGTTATAGTAGATGCACAGATTATTTCGCTGGCTGGGTCTGTCCCTGCAGAATGAAACGGGGCGCACTATTGGATTTGGTTGTGGAAATCACTTAGGATGTGGCTGGTTTGTTGCGATCCAGGGCAGGGGATAAATTTATAGGGAGAAGGCTGGCCAACATACTCATTTTCATTTCTTGCGGGTGAGCTAGCGCGCATCTCTAAATAGTAAAATCGCGAGAGTGCTCAGTTATCTCTGTTGTGTGAATTCATTAATAATCTTCTAGTCGTGAGAAAATCATATGGCTCTGTTAATTCCGCCTCGCATCCAGGATATAGGTTTCACGGTAAAGCGCCTGTTGCCTTCACGCGTGCAACAGCGTGTTGGCCCTTTTATTTTTGTGGATCATATGGGGCCTGCCTATTTCACCGCAGGCACCACCGCAGGGGATGTGCGCCAGCATCCCCATATAGGTTTGGCTACAGTGACTTATCTGTTTTCCGGGGCCATGATGCATCGCGACAGCCTGGGCAGTGTGCAGCGCATAGAGCCTGGTGCAATCAATTTGATGACGGCGGGCGGCGGCATAGTGCACTCGGAGCGTTTGCCTGAGGATATCCGCGCAAGCAATACGCCAGTTGAAGGTATTCAAACCTGGCTGGCTTTGCCGATAGAGCATGAAGATTGCGCACCTTCATTTGCGCATTATCCCGCTGAGAGAATTCCCGCTGCCAGCGCACATGGCATACAGGCGCGGGTGCTAATTGGCAGCGCTTTTGGTGTTACCTCTCCGGTAAAAACGGCCAGCAGTACCACTTATCTGGATCTGCTGTTTACCTCCAATAGCGAATACCAGCCGGACTTTCCGCAGCAGGAGCTGGCGGTGTATGTTATTGAAGGTGAAGTCAGTATCAGTGGCGATATTCTCCCCCAATTTTATTTGGGCGTATTGGACACGGCTGCAACCATCAAGGCAGAAGCGGGTGCGCGAATAATATTGATTGGCGGCGAGCCGCTGCCCGGCGAGCGCTTTATTCTCTGGAATTTTGTTGCTTCTTCCCGCGAAAAAGTGCGCGAGGCTGGGGAGCGCTGGAGCAATGGCGGTTTTACCCTGGTACCCGGTGAAACCGATTGGATTCCCCTGCCAAAAGCTTAACGGGAGCAATAGGATTGAGCTTGATCGGTCGGGCCTGCAAGACTTTATAGTGCTCAGTTGCTCCTGTGGGCTGTACATAAACGATTCTGCCAAATACATTTTTTCACTGCTCCAAAATGGATACTGCCGGCGATTTTCAGTGGAGAACTTAACATTGCCAACCCGTTAAATTTCACTTTGATAGCAGTTCTTTTCTTGCTGACGGGCGGAAGAGAGCTCCCCTCTGTAAGGTGTCGCTGAAGGGATGCGGCGATGATCTGCCTTTCCATCTATTCCCCCTGCCTTCGTTGACTCAGCGCTCTGTTCGATTTTTACACTGCAAAATAAACGCATTCAGGTCGTTGTTTTTATATAAAATGTTATGTTATAACATATATATTTATTTGAGGTTGGCAAGGTTGGAGGAGGGTTGGATGGTTGCAGGGCCCATTTTGTATTGCAGGGCCATGCACTCAGCCAACTTGGCAACTATGTCGGCAGCGGGTTTTCGAGGAGAGAGAATGAAAAGAGTTTTTGTGCTTTTAGGTTTGCTGGTTGCGACCCCCATCGCATTGGCAAACCAACTGAGTGGGGTGGTACTTAGTGAACAGGGGCTGCCCATAGAGGGCGCTCTTATCGAAGTTGTCGGCTCGGCGATTCGTACGGAGTCTGATCGCCAGGGGCGCTTTGTATTGGACAAGCCTTTCGCCAAAGGGGGGAAGCTTCATGTCAACGCAGCGGGTTTTACCCATAAGATTTTTAAGCTGGAGAATATCCCTCCCGCAAAGTTGGAGTTGGTACTCAATCCTACAGCACTGGATGTGATCAATGTGGTGGCACTACCCTGGCATGCATCCAATATTGAGTCAGCACAACCTGTCAGTGTGCTCAATGACCAGGAGCTGCGCCGTCGCCAGTCGTCTACGCTGGGCGATACACTGAAATATCAGGTGGGTGTGCATTCAAGCTATTACGGCCCCGTTGCCAGCAGTCCCATCATTCGCGGTCTCGATGGGCCGCGAGTGCTGGTTGCGCAAAATGGTCTGGATGCGGGTGATGCTTCACGGGTCGGGCCTGACCATGCTGTTGCCACAGAGGCTTCGACCGCGCGGCAAATTGAAATTTTGCGCGGCCCGGCAACCTTGTTTTATGGCAGTGGTGCCATTGGCGGTGTGGTCAATATTGTCGATGACCGCATTCCGCAAAGTAATGCAACTCAAGGTCAGTGGAGGATGGAGCAGGGTTCGGTGGCAGATGACAAGTTGCTATCGGGCAGCATCACCACGGGTGCTGAGGATATCGGGCTTCACCTCGACGGTTTTTGGCGCGATGCTTCCGATTATAAAATTCCGGAAGCCGGTGGTGAAAAAATCGGTCAGTCGCAACAGCGCTTGCGCAATTCTGCGCATGATGCGCAAGGTGTAAATCTCGGTGGCAGTTATTTTCTCGATACAGGCTATGTCGGCGTATCTGTGGAGCGCCATGAGCGTCGCTACGGTATTCCCGGCCACTCTCACGGTCAGGGTGAGGAAATTCCAGTTCATGCCGAGCTTGAGCAGGATCGCCTGCAAATGGCCAGCGAGCTGCATTTCGATCAGGCTGTTATCAGCGGCATCAACACCCGTGTGGGTTATACGGACTATGCGCACGATGAAATGGAATTCAATAAAGTTGCGACGACCTTTACCAATAAAAATTACGAGGCGCGCCTGGATATTTTGCATCATCCGCTGGCCGATTGGCGTGGTGCAGCCACACTGCATTACAAGCGCAGTGATTTTTCTGCGCTGGGCGCGGAGGCCTTTACGCCCCCGAGCATAACTGAAAATTGGGCGCTGGCCCTGCTTGAGGAGCGCCATTTCGGCGAGCTTCTGCTGCAATTAGGTGGGCGCGCTGAGCAGGTGAATATTTCCGCCGATCATTTTATTGTCGATTTGGAGCAGCGTTATCAAGGGGAGTTGCTGTCTGTCTATGATGTTGACTATGCGGCAAATCCCTTGAGTCTCTCAGCCGGGGGCGTCTGGGGATTTGCTCCGGGCTACAATCTTGCCCTCTCACTCACTCACTCCCAGCGAGCCCCGTCTGCGGCAGAGCTGCTGTCTTTTGGCCCGCATATTGGCTCAGGGCTGTTTGAGGTGGGCGCTTTTCTGACAGTGGTTCCGCAAGCTGGAGATGACTTTTATTTTGCTTTGCAGCGCGGCGATATTGCCTTGGAGAAAGCCAATAATATTGATATCTCTGTGCGCAAATATGAGGGAGATATAGGATTTACCGTCAACCTTTTTTACAACGCTGTCGACAATTATTATTTTCTCGGCGAAACTTTTGCCACGCAGAAAATTGCCGAGCTGCATGGCGACCACTTCCATGATTTTTCCATGCCTGTATACAGCTATCAGGCCCAGGATGCAAATCTCTATGGCTTTGAAGGTCAGCTTAGCTGGCAGCTTGCGCACTCGTTAAAAATAACTTTGACGAGCGACTATATTCGCGCGCAATTGCGTCGTGGCGGCGATTTGCCGCGCATCCCTCCGCTGCGAGCTGCAGCCGGTGTTCTCTACCAGCTGGGCGATCTTGAGTTGGAGTTCAACGCCAATCACTACTTCAAGCAAAGCCAGGTAGCTGCATTTGAGGCAGAAACGGCGGGTTACACGCTGCTGGATTTGCATCTGAATTATGAGCTGGCCCGCTGGCTTCCCGGGGTGTCGCTCTATCTCAAGGGGCAGAACCTGAGCAATGAATATGCCCGTGTCCATTCATCCTTTTTAAAAGAAAAGGCTCCATTGCCGGCGCGTTCGGTCGCGTTGGGTATCAGTGGAGTTTTTTAATTTTTTTTATATTTATCAGGAGAGGTAATCCATGCAAGAAATTATTTTTATCAAAGCTCAAAAAATGCTGCCATGGCTATTGGCGATGGCGTTGAGTGCCTGCGGCGGCAGCGACAATAAAATCATAGAAAAAGCACCTGTGGCAAAAGATCCGGTAGTTACCGATCCCGAGCCTGCGGCGAGTGGGGCGCGATTATTGATCACCAAACCCGGCGCCCAGGATAATGTGTTGGTGTTTGATCTGGATGAAAATAAAAAAATAGCTGAAGTGTCCGTGGCAGGGACTATCAGCGGTCTCTATGCCAGCCCCAGCTATCGCTATGCGATTGCGACTCAGGGCACTGCAGGTATAGTCAATTTTATTGATAGCGGTGTGGAGTGGGAAAGCCACGGGGACCATGGTCACTTGCACCTGGATGAGCCTGGCTTGTTAAGTTTGCAATTGGCGGGTAGCAAGCCTGGGCATGTGACTAAGAATGGCGACCAGATTGCTATTTTCTTTGATGGACAGGAGGGGGTTCCTGCTGCAGTCCGCACTTTGACAGAGACGAGCATGGCAGCGGGTGAAATTCTCGCGGAGTATTTCGATAACATTCATCAGCACGGCGCTGCTCAGGCCTGGGATAAATATCTGATTACAACCGCTCGCGACGGCAGTATTGCCCCGGCCACGACTTTGCCCTCAATGGTCAGGGTCAGTGAGCGGGAAGGCAGCCACTTCCATGAGAAGACTTTAGTTTCCGCCCCGGAATTTGCCTGCCCCGGTCTGCATGGCAGTGCGCAGAATATTGGATTTATCGCTTTTGGATGCAATGATGGTGTGTTGCTATTCAAGCCGGATGGCGAGCAATTTCCTGCGGGAAAGATTGCTAATACTACCCGCATCAGCAGCCTGTTCAGTCATCCCAATGTTGTCAGTTTTGTTGGGGCAGGTAGGAATAGTAACAGCGATCCTATGGCGCTGTTTGCGGTTAACCCTGCGATTGAAACCATCGCGCCTATCGCCTACAGCAGAACCCCTCGCGCTTATGCTTTTGCGAAAGAGGGCGAGTTATTTCTGATTCTCGATACTGAGGGGGGCCTCACCGCGCTGGACACGCACACATGGGCCCAGGTAGGTGCGCGTCTGCAAGTGACGGCAGCGGCTGAAGGAGCGGGGCAGGTCTCGCGCTTGACTGTATCGGCCGAGGGCGACAAAGCCTATGTGGCGGATATAGGTGCGCAAAAAATTTTAGTGGTGGATGTATCTCACTGGGTTATTGAAAAGGCTGCAACGATTAACCTGGATTTTGCTCCTGGTATGATTTTGTGGCTGGGCAGCAGCGTAGGGGGAGGTGCAGATAAGCATTAGTTCATTACAGTTAGGAGAAGCCCTACTTTTTTCTCAGTTTGAGACTTTGTTTTGCAAGTACAGGGGCAGGCTTGGGCAGCCAAGCTTGCCTTGATTTGTTTATATGGCATAAAATGAGAATAATTATCATTTGTTTTTGGTATTGATTATGTCTTCAGCATCGTCCCCATCCAGCTGGCAGGTTGTTTCGCGCATAGGCGCCGGCGTCCTCGGTGGCTACGTCTTTGTGTGGGGCTTTATCGCCTTGGGCCTGTCCGGCTTATACGCCCTGGGAATGCCATTTCACGACGCCGAGGCTCTGTCCAATATTCTGGGCTTCCTGCTGTACCTAACCCTGTTTCTTTGGGCATTTTCTACCCCTTATCTCGACCGCGCATGGCTTGTATTAGTGGGAAGTGGTGCACTTATGGCTGCTATTGCGGCGTTAATACAACATATGCTGGTCTGAGGAGGCGCTCGTGTTCCAGAATTTCCGTTTGTCCATGGCATGGTTGCATACCTGGTTTGGCCTGGTATTGGGATTTGTGCTTATGGCGATATTTTTCTTTGGCGCACTCTCAGTATTTGATCGCGAGATCGATCGCTGGGCGATTCCCGAATCGCGATTTGAGTCACAGCCAATGCCCTCGTTTGACAAGCTGCTGCGCCCGGTTTTCGAGAGCATGCAGCCCAGCAAGGAAAGTATCGAGCAGATGCGCAGCCGTGTCGACGGCCCTATGCCCGAACGCTTTGAAACTATTAGAAGCTGGGGGGCCTACACTACTCACCGCGACCCGGTCTTGAGTCTGTTCACCAGCTACGAAGTTCCCAATGCCAAAGAGCCGGAGGAATCCATACGGGCAAATCGCACCATAGATCCGCGCACCGGCGTTTCACTGCCTGACGATCAACTTAAAATTGGCAGCCGCTTTTTTTATCCGTTGCATTACAGCTTGAATTTTCGCTGGTTGAACCTGGGCTATTGGATTGTGGGCTTTGCCTCCTTGATTATGTTGGCGGCACTGGTCAGCGGTGTGGTGATGCATCGCAAATTGTTCCGTGAAATGTTTACCTTCCGCCCCAAGAAAAGCACTCAGCGCAGCACCTTGGATCTGCACAATCTGACTGGCGTGGTAGCGCTGCCATTCCACTTTTTTTTCGCGTTTACCGGGCTGGTGATTTTTGCGGGTATTTACTTTCCGGTGTCGCACAGCCAGCTGCAACAGCTGCACGATCAACACGAAGTTTTAGAGGCGAAAGAAACCGGTTTGCCACACGATCGTTCAGGCGAGCCTGCGCAGCTTGCCTCGGTGGATGCCATGGTGGCTGAAGCTCATCGCCGCTGGGCCGAGCGCGGTATGGCGGGCGAGGTCGGTTTCCTTGGCTTGACCCATGTAGGTGACAGCAATGGTTATGTCAGCGTCTACCGCGCGGGCACCGATCGCGTAGCCCTGACGGGAGAGGGTATCCACTTCAAGGCCAGCACCGGCGAAGTGCTGCGCGAAGATCCGCCCTCCACCACAGTGGAAAATATCAATGAATTTTTGACCGGTTTGCATTTGCAGCATTTCCGTCATTGGCTATTGCGCTGGCTCTATGTGTTGGGCGGTTTGGCTGGCTGTGTTTGTATCGCGACCGGATTTATCTTTTTTGTCGAAAAGCGCAAACGGCAGTATGCAAAAGAGGGCAGCCAGACTGGCCGTGTTGTCGATGCTCTGGCAGTGACCTGTGTGACGGGCATGCTGTTGGCCACTGTGGGAATCCTTATCGCCAATCGTTTGTTGCCCAGCAGCTTGCCAAGTGGCTGGCCCGGTCGCGGCGATCTGGAGCAATACTTTTTCTGGGGCACCTGGGTGCTGGCCATGGCCCATGCTTTCCTGCGCAGTGCCGCTGTGGCTCAGGCAAAGCTCAACCCGGCGTGGCGCGAGCAGTGTATGGCATTGGTTGTACTTGCGCCTGCGGCGGTGCTGCTCAACTGGCTGACTACCGGCGATCATTTGTATAAAACCCTGAGCAACGGTTATTGGCCTGTGGCTGGGTTGGATATCTCCCTGCTGGTTGCCAGTGGTCTGGCTTTTCTCGCCGCTCGCCATCTGCGCCGCAAAGCGCTGGGCGCGCCTGGCTCTGTTCATCGCTCACCCGTGCTGGCCGATGCCGAGGTGCAACATGGTTAATCTCTTGTTAGTAGCGGCCGCTATATTCTGCTTTCTGGGAATGGCCTGGTTGGCGCTGGCGATGGATAGCCATTGGAAGCAGGTGCGCAAAGATCGGCTGACAGAATTTCGAGTGCGTCTGCTGCGTAGTCTGGGAAGTGCGTCACTGCTGGCGTCAGTGCTTTTTTGCCTGGCTGCCGATCACGCCTCCATGGCCGCCCTGGTCTGGACCATGCTGCTGGCAGCTTCCGCCCTGGGCGTTGCTTTCACTTTTACCTGGCGGCCGCGCCTGCTGTCCCTTCTTGTAGTTTGGGCCAAAGCGGCCAGCTAGTCGATTTTTCCGTTTTTCGTAAAATTCGGCCCTTTCTCTAACGAGAGAGGGCTTTTATGTGTGACTCAACGAGAGCTTTTGAGCTTGCTGGCGACTCGCGACCCGCATGTCCATCTTGTATACTTCCTGGTTGTAGCCTAGCTTTTCCCGTCCGCTATCCTTTACTTCTCGATGTTTTCTTTATTATCGTCATGGCATAAGTCATTATTTTCTCGTCATCCGTGCTGGTAATCCTGCGATATTGTCTAGCAGGCTGCTGAAAAACTATCTGCGTTGCCCCTGCAGCGTTAAAAACAGGCTCAAAATGCTCATTTACTCGGTGTAAACTCCGCTTTTTCGCCTGTTTTTGCCTTGCAGTGGTTGCCTCGAAAACGTTTTTCAGCAGCCTGCTAGAATAATGCATCGAGAACTCATTTGAATATTCCGATGGCTAAGCAACTATAACTGAAGTCACTGGCTTCTTCTGGGGCCGCGCGCAATGCAGATAATAAAAATATGAATAGTTGGTTGATGCGGACTTTCCGCTCCTTGCGTATTGTCAACTACAGGTTGTGGGCCAGCGGCTCCTTCGTGTCCAATATGGGAACATGGATGCAGCGCACTGCCCAGGATTGGCTTGTGCTGACCCAATTGACAGATAATAATGCGACCGCTGTAGGCATTGTTATAGCGCTGCAATTTGGCCCGCAGATTTTCCTGTTGCCATTAACCGGTTTTGCGGCTGACTATTTTGACCGGCGGAAATTTCTGATGGTCACTCAGGCCGCCCTGGGGCTGCTCGCCCTGGCTCTGGGGATATTGACGATTACCGGTGTGGTGCAGTTGTGGCATGTCTATTTTTTTGCACTCTTGCTAGGGTGTGTTACGGCGTTTGATTCGCCCGCCCGACAAACATTTGTGTCTGAATTGGTGGATGAAAACCACCTGTCCAACGCCGTTGCCCTCAATTCGACTTCATTCAATGTGGCGCGAATGCTCGGTCCAGCGATAGCGGGAGTGCTCATCGTTGCTCTCGGGTCTGGCTGGATATTTTTAATCAATGCGGCATCATTCGTGGCTGTCATAGGTTCGCTGTGTTTACTGCGGGTGAGTGAAATGCACCTCGGTGGGCGCGCCCGCAAAACTCGCGCTAGCCTTATTGACGGATTTCGCTATGTCTGGAGAAGTCCCGATATAAAATCCATCCTGTTGATGTTTTTTTTGATTGGGACCTTTGGTCTTAATTTTCCTATTTTTATTTCCGTTATGGCTGTTACTGTATTTCATGCGGGAGCCCATCAATACGGTGTGTTGACCTCAATAATAGCCATAGGCTCCATTGCCGGAGCACTGCTTGCCTCCACCCGCTCCAAGCCCAGGCTTGCATTCCTGTTGGCGGGAGCGGCGGTATTCGGCGCTGGCTTTGCCATTGCCGCCATAATGCCCACGTATTGGCTGTTTGCTGCTGCTCTGGTTGTTATAGGTGTGTCTGCGCAAATGTTTACCACTACAGCAAACACTATGGTGCAACTCTCCACTGAGCCTGCTATGCGCGGGCGAGTGATGGCCATTTTCCTTGCTATAGCTTACGGTGGTACCTCTGTGGGTGCACCTATAGTAGGGTGGGTGGCCGATACTTGTGGTCCGCGTTGGGCTATGGCTATAGGCGCAGGCTCGGGCTTTGCTGCGGCAGCGATTGGGTTTGCCTACTTAACCAAATCCCGTATGCGCAGAGACATTGATGTGGCCACGGAGGCGGATTCAGCGATGAAATAATACATGCATTCGCTTGAGTGGAGTGAAGGAAACTTATTTTTCAGATGGTGTATGTACTTGTTGGTGGCACCTCCCAGGCAATTACGTGCCGGGAAGGGCCCACCCTTAAAATGATTTGCGTAGACCATACACAGCTTCTCAAGACTATACGCCTTGCTATTCCAGAGTCAGCGTACCTTTCATAAGTGCAATATGCCCGGGAAAACTGCAAAAGAAAGTGTAGTTACCATTTTTGCTCAATTTGTTTAATGGAACCTCTACAGAAGTGGTCTCTCCTCCACCGATGAGTTTTGTGGCTGCAATCACTCGCGCATCCCCTGGTTTTAGATAATTGCTATCTATACCTGCGCTTAGGCCGTCGGTGGCAACGGCCTGGGCCTCTTCAGTTTTGCTCAGCACCCAATTGTGTCCCATGGCGGCTTTAGCGGTCGTGCCTGTGTGCTTTAGGGTAACAGAGAATTTTTTGCAGGCTTTGTTGATGGTAATGGCTTTTTTATCAAATTGCATCGCATCGTTGGAGGAGATGGTAACAGAGCACTCATCCGCCAAAATTGGGCTGGATGCCAAAGTCGTAAGAACAGCCAGCAAAAGGAATTTAGCTTTCATATCTTTATCCTCAAATCAGATTGGTTGCCATATTGCTTACCCAGTATAGGGTATAGCTTTGGCGGTGCTTGTCAATCTGCCATAGGATTTAGAATGGGTGACAAGTTGAAATATCGTAGCAATCACTTGGAGGGGAGCGAATAATACAATCATTGTGTTGCCAAGAAAAATTCAGCATTGGATGCCACGCGAAATCCAATGCTGATTGATGAAAATTATTGCTTGGTATTGGATTTAATTGTGGTTGCAGCTGCACTTAAATCATGGGCCATATGCAGATGTTGTTGCAGTTTTGGCAGTTTTGCTGTGGCAAAGCTGCTGATATCTGCATCGCTGGATTTTGCCGCTTTTTGAAACAGCTCAATGGCGTTTTCATGAGCTGTGACTTGGCTCTTGGCGTAGGCCGCATCGAAGGATTCACCCTCGCGCTGCTTGAGTGCAAATGCCTTGGCTTTATTGACCAACTCTGCATCGCTGGCTATTTCCAGGTTTTTCCGCTTGGCTATATCGGCCAGCTCCTTATTGGTAGCGGTATGATCATCAATCATTTTTTGCGCAAATGTTCTTACCGCAGTAGAAGTTGATTTCTGCAGTGCCAGCTTTCCGCTGTCAATTTCTGCAATACCCTTGGCTGATGCATCCTCCACAAAATCATCGGGGTTAATGGTGTCAGCCATTACATTCCAAGTAGATAGGCTTAAAATAAGAGTAAGTGCACTGGATTTCAGAGTTTTCATATTTTTCATTTTGCTTACCTTTTATGGTTTATGGTTTATGGTTTTGTCTAACATTTAATTTTTTGGATTACCTCAATGATTTAATTCATTGGTTTTGTGGGTTGCCGTGTTTTGACTCTACAGCATTTCTTGCCGAATGTTTTCTTGATACTGCTTTGGCTTGTTCACTTTTTCGTGTTCCAGATCCCCCGCTTTTTTCTCCGCCGCCTGATTGTTTATTAACAGTGGCCCAGGCACGTTTCTCTGACTCTTCGGTAGATACGCCTTTGCTTTCATAGCTTTCTTTAATGTGCTCGGCTTTTCTCTTTTGTTTTTCTGTATATTTGCTTTTGTCTCCGCGTGGCATAGTGTTTACCTGCGATAGGCTATGTAAAAAATAGTGTTGTCAATTTAACAAAGCTTAAAAAAATAAAATGTTCGCTGGCGTACTTATTTTAAAATTTCAAATTTTAAAATTTGTTTTTTTTATTTATTTTCTATTTTTCAGTGGAGGTAAATTCGAGTGGGTGGAGGATGATGAACTATTTGATTGGCGAGGGGATTATCTGG
>DATMSP010000045.1:0-5914 GCA_035565295.1 Cellvibrio sp.
AATGCGTTGATTCTGCATGAACCAAACTCCAATTATTTACTTTAAAGAACACCCTTCTGGCACTCAAAAATCGAGCCCCTTTTAAGGAGGCGCAATATTAATGACCCGCATAAGGGTTGTCAACACAATATTGACCAATATCTGATTATATCTCCTCCACCTGAACCAGCTCACAGAACGACCAATCAACCCCATCTAAAACAGAAAGGACGCCAAAGGCGCCCTTCCCGATAGAACTACTCGTTATTACTGAATGATTTTGGCAACTACGCCAGCACCTACAGTACGACCACCTTCACGGATAGCGAAGCGCAAGCCTTCTTCCATCGCGATAGGGTGAATCAAGGTTACCGACATCTGGATGTTGTCACCTGGCATTACCATCTCTACGCCTTCTGGCAGCTCAACAGCACCAGTCACGTCAGTGGTACGGAAGTAGAATTGTGGACGGTAGCCCTTGAAGAATGGGGTGTGACGACCACCTTCATCTTTGGACAATACGTACACTTCCGCCTGGAACTTGGTGTGGGGGGTTACGGAGTTTGGCTTGCACAGTACTTGACCGCGCTGCACTTCGTCACGCTTGGTACCGCGCAGCAGTACGCCCACGTTCTCACCGGCACGACCTTCGTCGAGCAGTTTGCGGAACATTTCAACACCGGTACAGGTGGTTTTTTGGGTGTCGGTGATACCCACGATCTGGATCTCTTCGCCCACTTTCACAATACCGCGCTCTACACGACCGGTTACCACAGTACCGCGGCCAGAGATAGAGAATACGTCTTCTACGGGCATCAGGAATGGTTGGTCTACCGCGCGCACTGGCTCTGGAATATAAGAGTCCAGGGCTTCTACCTGTTTCTTAACGGCTGAAGTACCCAGGCCGTTTTCGTCTTCGCCGTTCAATGCCATCAGGGCGGAACCTGGAATGATTGGGGTGTCGTCGGCTGGGAAGTCATAGGTGCCCAACAGCTCGCGCAGCTCCATTTCCACCAACTCCAACATTTCGTTGTATTCGTCAGTGCCTACGCCGCCGCAGTCAGAGGCCAGCAGGTCCGCTTTGTTCAGGAATACCACGATGTAAGGAACGCCTACTTGGCGAGACAGCAGGATGTGCTCGCGAGTTTGTGGCATTGGGCCGTCGGTCGCGCCGCACACCAGGATTGCGCCGTCCATTTGAGCCGCACCGGTGATCATGTTCTTCACATAGTCGGCGTGGCCTGGGCAGTCTACGTGCGCGTAGTGACGGATGGCTGAGTCGTATTCAACGTGTGAGGTGTTGATGGTGATACCGCGCTCACGCTCTTCGGGAGCATTGTCGATACCGTCATAGGCTACGAATTTACCGCCCCACACTTCGGCGCAGACGCGGGTCAGGGCCGCAGTCAGGGTAGTTTTACCGTGATCTACGTGACCGATGGTGCCCACGTTGACGTGGGGCTTGTTACGTTCAAATTTTTCCTTCGCCATCGCGAGCACCTCATCAAAAAATTAAATTTAACAGACAAAAAAAGCCGCAAAGGTCATCCCTCGCAGCGAATATGGAGCTCATGAGCAGATTCGAACTGCCGACCTCACCCTTACCAAGGGTGTGCTCTACCAACTGAGCTACATGAGCGTTTTTATCAAGCAACTTCCACCAGATGAGACTATTAAAATAAAAGCCATCAAAATGGAGCGGGTAGCGGGAATCGAACCCGCGCCATCAGCTTGGAAGGCTGAGGTTCTACCATTGAACCATACCCGCTAAACGCTACTCAGATCAGCGAAGCTCAATACTACATTTACTTGCTTACTTACCATTAACACCCAACCGACAACTTAATCGATCAAGCGAAGAATATGGTGCAGGGGGATGGATTCGAACCATCGAAGCTCACGCGTCAGATTTACAGTCTGATCCCTTTGGCCGCTCGGGAACCCCTGCAGATGCATTGCTGCATTGCACACAATTAGCCGGTGATAACTGGAGCTGGCGAGAGGAATTGAACCCCCGACCGGCTGATTACAAGTCAGCTGCTCTACCTACTGAGCTACGCCAGCCTTCTATCACCACCACTTATTGTGGAGGCCGAATTCTAGAGAAACTTTCTCTAATTCGCAACACCTAAACAGTAATTTTGTCTTCTTTCGATATCCTTTTCTGCTTTTAACAGCTCCAGCCACTTTTCTTCGCTTACTTTTTGCTCAGAACCCTCTTTTATCTCCACCCAAACCTCGCTGTGACTTTTGGGAACCTCCTTGATATCCACCGCATAACCCTGGTCGCGAATCTGATCCACTTTCTCCTGAGCCTCCTTTAAATTGCTAAATTGACCAAAGGCAATCCCGTTTGCCAACTCACCACTGGGAATAATATAGCTATCAATCGCCTTTGCCTGTATCTCATAGAGTCGACGCAATGCCTCCTTTTCCGACATTTCAGGCTTTAGATAAACCCAATAGTTTTTTCCATCCATAATTTCTATGTGCCTGATGGCCGCAATCACTTCCAAGCTCGTCAATTGCTCAACCAAATACTCTGCATGCAGCAACTCGACAAAGGGGCCAATCAGTTGGCACTGCCTGGCATCACCTCCGCCGGATGAGAGACTGACAAGCTCGGGCAATTTTTTTTGCGCGGGCTTTTTGGTGGCCCTTGATAGCTCATCGCGCTCAGCAAGTGTTTGCAAATTATTCAGCAGCGCAGCCCCCTCCCCCTTTGCCGGAACCGCTGCAACTGCGGGCCGATCGCCAAGCAAGTGCCAGAGCGCAAAAATAATATTGCCTATCAGCAGAACAATAAAGATTAATCTCATAAGCTACCTCTGCCCTCCCTCAGCATCCAAAGCTATTTCCAATCCATCCAAGACCAGATCCTCAATAAAAACACTTTTTTCTATCACCGAGGATAACCATTCACCATCCCCCCCTGTAATCCAGAGGCTGGGCTCATTCATTTCATAATGCTGCAAAATATTTTTTGCATGGATTACCAAGCCACTAATCATTATCAGCTCTGCCGCCTTGATTGCCAGTACTGTATTGCGCCCAGGAAAAGGGTTTTCAGGATAGCCAATTCGCCCGAGATTGATTGCATTGGTTTTTGTATTCAAAGCCTCGCGCATCAGCTTTAAGCCGGGCGCTATATAGCCCCCCAAATGCTCCCCTTGCGAGGTGACCACATCGACAGTAATGGCGCTGCCACAATCAATGACTACAAATGCCTCTGTCGATCTTGCGCGCGCAGCCAGAATGCCCAACCAGCGGTCAACGCCAAGCTTTTCCGGTTGCTGATAGCCATTGCTAACACCGTTGCCGCTGAGTTCGCTCACCGCAAACTCAGGGTTTAAACCGAGATAGCTCAAGGACCAGGCAACTATTTTTTTACTGTACTCATCATCCAGTACAGAGCTGACCCACACCCTCTCAATCTTCTTTTGCAGCGCCTCCGCTATCGCAATAGACTCAAGCCCTTCCAGGGTAAGGCACGAGTTTTTTTCATGGATTTCAGCCCCTTCCCTGACTCGCCACTTAATCCGCGTGTTGCCGCAATCCAATTCCAATATCACTGCTCAACTCCTCTTAAGGATATCTCGCCACCATGAAAAACCACCACCCCCCTATCAGGGGTCTGCAATAGCAAAGCTCCTGCCTCATTAACTCCCAACATAACGCCACTCACCTGCGTTGAACCCAAATGAATATCGACACTTCGGCCACTATGCGCATTCAGCGATTGCCATTTTGCGCGATAGTGCGAAAAACCTTGCACCTCATAGCCCTTGAGCATGGGCACTATTTCATTGAGCATTGCTGCGGCAATATTGTTCCGTCGCGGAGCCGATATTGCCGCAATTTCGGCGATTTCAGCCAATGAAGTCCAGGGCTGGGTGATCGATAACTGCATGGATTTCTCGCTGGTGACATTCAGTCCAATGCCTATGACCACATGGCAGCAACCTGCGGGATCACCCACCACTTCAATTAAAATGCCACCCAACTTTCTCCCCTGCCAGAGCAGATCATTGGGCCATTTGAGCTGTAAATCGGGGATATTGATAGAGGCTAACGCCTTCACTATGGCTACACCCACCGCCAAGCTTAGACCCTCCAGGGCATTGATGCCGCCCTCCACGGTCATTCTCAGGGATAAATAAATATTTCTGGCAAAAGGGCTTATCCATTCACGACCGCGACGACCACGACCTGCCGTCTGGTATTCAGCCATACAAACACTGATGTTGGGAGCTGCATCGCGCTGCAATAAAAACGCGTTAGTGGAGTCGACTGAATTTAACAGAATTAAATTATCAATGTGCTCCGCGCAATCAGGATCCAGAGAATTTATAATTTGCTGCCGTGAGAGCAAATCAAGCCCGCCAACAATGCAATAACCATGACCGGGACGGGACGCTACTTCTATCCCCAGCGCCTGCAATTTTGTCAGCTGTTTCCAGACAGAAGTGCGACTCACACCGAGAATACTGGCAAGCTCCTGCCCGGAATGTTCATGACCATCAGCCAAAAGCTCCAACAATTTTAACTGTGGTAAAGATAGATCCAACTGCTGATTACCAGACATGCTTATACCTTTCCCAGATAGCGACGCAGGTAGCGACGCCCCAAGCTGGTTAGCACCTCATAGCCCAAGAAATTATTGTGCGCGATGAGCGAATCTAGGCTTATCTGCTCATTCATCACTTCTATATATTCTGGATCAGCGGCGACAGCAGAAATATCAAACACGCAACTATCCATCGAAATCCTACCCACCGCAGGAACCATTTGCCCATTGACCATCCCCCTGGGGGAAAGCCCTAAAGTGCGGTGAATACCATCAGCATAACCACCGGCCACCACCGCCAGGCGCGTGCCCGCCTTAGCGCTAGCCGCAGCACCATAACCTACACTTACATCCGTTTCCAACAGCCTGATTTGCAATACCGATAGCTTCAATGTAATAGCAGGCTGCAATGGATTTGGCCTGTCACGCTGCGGATTTATGCCATAGAGGGCAGCGCCAATCCGCACCATATCAAAATGAAACTCTTCGCCCAAAAAAGTTGCGGAAGAATTTGCCAAACTTGTTTTAATCTGCGGAAAGAAAACTTTTGTCTTTGCCACAGCCTTTTCAAACTGCTGTAACTGACGCGTGTTGAGTGGATGCCCTGGCTCATCAGCACAGGCAAGATGACTCATGATTAAAATGGGATTCAAAGAAAAATGATTTGCAGCCATTTGCAAAAATTCATCCAGGTCCGAAAGCCTCAAGCCCAAACGGGTCATGCCTGTATCCACTTTAATGACGCAGGGCAAGGCAGCGCAAATGGACGCACAGAACTCAGACCAATGCTTAATTTCTGCAAGGGAATATAGCACCGGAATCAATCGCAGCTCAGCAAAACTAGGCTCGGCCCCAAGCCTAACCCCGCCCAGCACATAGAGGATCGCATCTGCCGGCAATATCATGCGTAGAACAACCGCCTCTTCCACAGTGGCCAGATAAAAAGATCGGCAGCCAGCCAGATATAAAGCTTTTGCCACCTCTTCTGCGCCCACGCTGTAGGCATCAGCTTTAACCACTGCCGCACACTCTGCGTTATTTTTTAAGCTGGAAGCAACATACCGCCAATTCGCTTGAATTGCGGCCAGATCAACGGTCAATATGCTGGAAGAGGAAAACATTGGATAATCCATCTCTAAAAAATAAACATACTATGCAGTTGCTGAAAGTAAAGCCAGAACTAACAAGCAAATCATCGAGAGAATGTTGAAACAAAAAAGCTACTAAAAAAAAAGCCCCTGCAGCAATGCTACAGGGGCTTTAGGATTAAGAGCTTGACGATGACCTACTCTCACATGGGGAAACCCCACACTACCATCGGCGCTAAGTCGTTTCACTTCTGAGTTCGGGATGGGATCAGGTGGTTCC
>DATMSP010000046.1:0-61729 GCA_035565295.1 Cellvibrio sp.
CCCTCAGAAAACCTGCCGGGCGTATAGCCCGTCGATTGCCTGCTGCGAATCCCCGGAGCCGCCAATATCTCAACATAGAAACTGTCGCCACCATTGCGTGCAACTTCATCCATTTTTTTTCTGATCTCAGCCAGGTGCACAACCTCAGCTTCTGCCTCGACAACACCGAACCTGCAATTGAAATCCCAATAGTCCACACCGGAAGGTAATTGCTTGCGCCTTTCCCGCTTTATATATTTGTTCACCTGATGTTTGATAGCTTCCAGTACGCGATCACTGTTTTTACCTTCGAGATGAAGCTTGAACGTCTTTTTCATGAATAACCTGACTCTATAACTATGTAGCGCAACAAGCGCATTGGATCAAGGTCCGCTGACCTTAATTAAAAAATGCCTGGCAGTGATGCCAGGCATTATAAGAGGAATTACTTTTTCACACCCGCTTCGCGGCAAGCGTTGAAGCGCGCTAACAGTGAATTGTAAATATCAGTCTTGACACCACCCAGGGCAATCCACTCCAACACCAGAGGTTCGAAGCTGTTGTCGCGGCTGCCAAATGCCTGTTGCATCTGCTGTACCTGATAGTTCATGCGCAGGGCTTTATCCTGCTCTGGCGATTCCCTACCCGCTAATATTTCTGCACGCAGCGTCAGTATGCGCAGTAGCTCTGTATTGGCAACCTGATTCTGCTCGCCGATAGCCTCAGCCTTGGCAAATCGCTGCTGCACCAGCGATGAGCTACCGCTGGGCCAGCGCGACATATTGGCAATTGCTGCACCCAGCGCTTCCTTCTTTTCAGCCAATACTGGCTCCGCCTCAGCGGCAATCACGGCAAGTTCGAACTCGCGAATTGCATTGCAAACCGCGAACAGATCCTGCCAGCTTTGCACTTCAGCTTTATTGCGCTCCTGATCGATTTTTTCAGCAATGGCTGCCAGGGTGTTGCTGAGCCTGGCATTGAGTTTCCCAGCCGCATCGCGCGCTAAATCCAATGCAAAGAATTCGTTTTTGATTGTTTCAATATCAGCCTTGGCCGCAACCAATTGAGGCAACTCCAAAGCCAGAACAGCCTCAAGCCTTACCAGCAGGGTTTGCGCCTGCTGCACACTGGCCTGTCTCTGATTGTTGACGGCCTCCATTTCCTGATTGCGCCGCGCAAAAATAGCATCGCAGTGCTGGCGGAAATCCTGCCATAACTGTTGGTCTTCCTTGTACCAGCTTTTACCAATTGTTTTCCATTGCGTTTGTATTTTTTTCACGGCATCTATGGACGCGCGGGTATCTGCAGCGGCGACTAGCGCCTGCGCAGACTCAATCAAGTGCTGCTTTGCCACTTTATTATTTTCATATTCGGCCGTGATCTTGGCAAACAACTGTTCCATCAACCCTTCAAAGGCATGTTGCAATTCATTGCCAGCCTTGCGCGGCACCGGCCAATACTGCTGCCATTCCTGACGTGCAACCTTTAAGGTTTTTTCGACACTCGGCCAATCGGCACTGGCCCAGTTATAGCTGGCTAGATAGCTCTCCAGCTGGGTTAGCATATCGCGGCGTCTGGCGAGATTTTGTTCGCGCGCGGCGGCCTGTGCATCAAAAAATTCCTTGCAGGGTGCAAACGCCTGCTCGGACGCCTGGTGAAATTGTTGCCACAGGCTTTCATCCTGCTGCTGTCCGCCCTTACTCACTTCTTTCCAGCTATCCTGCAACTCATGGATTTTCGTCGCCAGGTTTTCGGGGGGCATACTGTTGCCAATCAGCTGCTGCATCTGCACAATCAAGGCTTCTTTTTTCGGGGTGACGGCAAACTCATGCCAATCGCCCAGCTTGCCCAACTGCTGTTCAAACTCTTCAAACTTTGCCTGCACAGCTTTCGGCAGGTCGGCAATTTGCTGGCGTTTTTCGTTGAGCTCTTTCTGGATGGCGCGGCCTTTGCGGACAAATCCCTGCTCGACAGACCACAATCCCTTGCGCGTCAAATCGCTGAACTCGCGCAGTACATTTTTTGCAGACTGCTCAAGCGCCGCGCGCTCCTGCAGCCATTGCTCCAAGGCCGCACGCGTTTCCGTCACTACAGCGGGATAGGATTCCAGGGCAAACTCCTGCGCACTTTTCAATAGCGGTTTGAGCTTGTGAACGGCGGCCTGCGCCAGATCAGTGTTTTCAGCACTCTGCAATTGCGCTCTTAACTGGCTCACTGTACCCGCGCCTTTGATTTGCTCAACCAGTGACAGCACTTGCTTTTTATGGAACTCGAATTCCCTGTTGAGAGAGTCCAAAGCCAAATTGCGATTGGCCGCCAGGCGTATGGCCTGAGCCAATTCTTGCAGTTTATGTTCGTAATTAATTTCCAGCAATTGCTCAACATCGGCCACTGCATAAATTTCTCCGAGGAACGCTTTGGCATTGGCCACCGCTGCGCGCGCCAACTCCAGCGCCTGCTGGTCGAGCAGTTGCCTCTCCTCCTCCTGGGCTATGGCCTCGGCACGCGCACTGATTTTGGCTTCGCAGGCATTGGCTGCTGCGGCGTAGCGCGCAGCAGTGGACGCGGACAGACCATCGCCCAGGCTATTCCACTCCTGTTGCAGAACGGCCAGCCTGGCTTTGAATAAAGTATCTGCATCCAATTTCGCATGCTTTTCCAGCTTGCCGCAAATCAGTTGCGCCGCTGCATCCAGCTCGGCCATTTTTGCATCCTGTGCCTTGAACACATCCAGCCTGGCCCTGACTGATTTATACACATTTTTATCTTTGGTCTGCGCCGCCTTGGCAAGCTGCTCCAAGTGTTCACGCTCGCTGATCCTCGCTGCAGCCGCCTGGCGAATTTGCGTGGTGCCCGCCTCGCAGGCGAGCTGCAGGAGTAACACCGGACTGGAGATCTGCTCCAGCAGTTCAAGGCTGGCAGAAGTGGAATAGCCAACCACAGACATCAATTCCAGTTGCTTGGGAAAATCCTGGGCCAACTGCGCCAGAGTCAGGTCTTTACTATCCAGCAACTGGCCTATGCGCTTGCGCGCAGCATTTTGGATGCGCACACTATTGCCCGCCAGCGCCAGTGCGCGCAACTCGCTGCCATAATTCAACTTGGCAATTGCGGCCTCGCGCAGCGAATCATCGCCATCGGCAGTCGCAAGGCTGATGAGCTGTGCATCCGACTGCTGGGCAAGCGCCTGGATCTGCTCTTCAATGGTAGCTATCTTGGGCGGTGTTTTTTTAAAGAGGCGACTGAGTAATTTCATAAAATTCAACTAATAGAGGTTGTCAAAAAGAATGTTGCTGAACAATTTTGAGGCAAATATTCACAGACAATGACAGGGCTTTTAATCGCCGGGGCAAGCTTGCCACACCAGTAATCCCTAGGCGCTGGGACGCGGCATAAATCGCGGAGGATTATGACAACTAGCCCGCAAATTGTGAAGCGAAAAGCACTGTGATTGCCGGCTTTACACCACTAAACCTAACCGCAGATAGGTTTCAGTATGAGGTCACTGCACCCTACATCAGACCACAAAAAAGATTGACAATAGATCCCGGCAGGAATACTGTATAAATACACAGCAATTAATGAGGTAATCACCATGGCCGTAATAGCCGTTTGGCAATGCGACAGAGACGGAAGTATGTTTGAAGACAAGAAACTCGCCGAAGAGCACGATAAATTCCTGGAGTTGGCTGCCAATATCACCCAATTGATCGAAAGCCAGATTCCCGATATCGACGAAAAGCACAGCGAAGCCATAGGCCTGCTGCTGGCGCGCCGCCGCGAGCCCCTGGCCAAGGCCTGCAAAGGCAAACCGGAAGAGTTGCTCCTGCCTTTTAGTCCCGAAGAGGAAACCCAGAAGCCTATGGGAAAGCTGGATGGCACTCCAGCAGATAAAGCAAAAACCCCTAACATCATTGGGCTTGCGGCCAACCAATAAAGCCCTCCAGGAATGTTTCAATGCGCAAAATGGACTTTGCCACTGCATTTGCCTCAACGAATGCAGTGGCCTTTTTAGCGGATGATCTGCACCATTCCAACTCTTCTGCCCCCCTCCTTCGAGTTTTAAAATCACTGAATATTGCACTGCATATTGCGAAAGCTGGTGTGCCCAAAGCTTCCAACTCGTAAGCATATCTCGGTTGTGGATTGAATCGGACAGGTAGTCGTGTGAGGGGCCTACATTGCAAGCCTCACCGTCAACCTATGCACCTGAAAAATTAAAAACTCACCGCCATCAAGAGCCGCGCGACTTTTTGATAAGGTCGTAGGCGATCTGGATTTCCTGTGAGCGCTCGGTGGCCGCCTTCACCATATCGTCCGGCAGGCCCTGCCCCATCAGCTTGTCGGGGTGGTATTGGCTCATCAGTTTGCGATAGGCTTTTTTGATATCCACATCGCTGGTATCAGGGGTCACGCCCAGCGCTTCATAGGCCATCTGCAAGTCATTGGCGCGCTCCTGGTGATGATCGGCAAAGGAGTTCTGGGCACCTATCATATGCAGGAGTTGATCGAAGGCTAGACCAGAAAAGCCCAGGGTCTCAGCCGCATCGCGCAGGATGCGCACTTCCATTTCATCGAGTTCGCCATCGGCCATGGCCAGGTTGACTATATAGACCAGCAGCATCTGCCGCAGGTTGGGACTGTGCCGCGCAACGGCCATAAATCCGCGCAGCTGTTGCTGGGCATCAAAACCGGGAGCAGCTCCCAGCTTGAATAAACGTATGGCCTCGCGCTTATGCTCCGGAGTGAGGCCCATTTTATCCATGTAGGCTTCGGTAAGCTTGACTTCCATCTCCGAAATATGGCCGTCGGCCTTGGCGATATAGCCAAGCAACATAAAGACCGTTTTAAAGAAATTTTCCTGAACCCTGTGCAATTCTTCACGGGAAATACTGACTTTTCTCATCCGAGAGTCAATCAACAGGTGTCCCAACAATGCCCCTATAACAAGCCCCCAGATATTGCGCAGCAGAATCGCTCCCACAATCCCGCCAATAATTTTTCCAACCATATTAAACCTTTTTAAAAAACCGTCATTGTTTTAGCGCTATTGAGCAGCGATCAGGAACTGCAGGATAACATGGAACAGCCTGCCTTATTCCTTGCCCACTCAGGCCGTCGGGCGAAATAGGCTTGGTACTGAGGCTGCTCTGCATAAGGCTGCTGCAATAACTCAAGGAGTGTTTCCACCTCTGAATAGTCGCCAGCACTGGCCTTATCAATCGCTTGTTGGGCCATATAATTGCGCAGCACATATTTGGGGTTCACGCTATCCATGCGCTGCTTGCGCTGGCCATTGCTCTCGCCCGACAGAATAAAATCCTGCAGCAGGCGCGCACGATAGGCGCGCAGCCATTCGGCCATTTTGTTCAGCGCATTCTGGTCGGGCTGTTGATAATAGGCAGGCGCAATAGTGGAAACCAGCTCCTCATCGCTGCGCAGGTCATTGGCAGCAGCGAATTGTGCATCAAAATTTGCCAGCAGGCGATAAAAAATAGTCATATCCGTTTCGACCAGTTGCAGGACAACATGCAACTCTTCAATCAGGCCTATATCACTCTCCCTGAATACTTTTAAACCCAATTTATTGCCCATATCGGTTTGCCAGCGCTCGGCATAATGGCTGCGATATAAGCTCAGCGCCTGCTGTAGTGGTTCGACGGCACCTATCAATGGATAAATCGCATTGGCGAGCTGCGTCAGATTCCACAGGGCCACCTGTGGCTGATTGTTGAAGCGGTAGCGGCGCCCTTCGGCGTCGGTGGTATTGGGAGTCCAGTCGGGTTCATAGCCTTCCAGCCAGCCATAGGGACCATAATCGATGGTTAAACCTAGAATCGACATATTGTCTGTGTTCATAACACCGTGGACAAAACCCACCCGCATCCAATGCGCGATCATCTCCGCTGTGCGCCTGCAGACTTCGCTAAACCATTCGAGATAAATAGTGGGATTCAATTCACCACTGCGGCCGGCCAGCAACTCGGGGAAATCTGCCGCTATAGTGAAATCTGCCAGCTTTTTGAGCAGCTCGCGGTCATTGCGCGCGGAGAGAATTTCAAAATTACCAAAGCGGGTAAAACTGGGAGCAACCCTGCATACAATTGCACCCGGCTCCCACTGCGCATTGCCATCGTAAAACATATCGCGGCGCACCTGCTCGCCGCTGAGCAGCAAACTGAGTGCGCGGGTGCTGGGCACCCCCAGGCAGTGCATGGCTTCACTGCACAAAAATTCGCGAACAGAAGAGCGCAGTACCGCCAGGCCATCGGCGGTGCGCGAATAGGGCGTAGGACCTGCACCTTTCAATTGTAAAGTCCAATGCTGGCCGCGAGTGTTTTTCACTTCGCCGAGATTAATGGCGCGGCCATCGCCCAACTGCCCTGCCCAGTGACCAAATTGGTGACCGCCATAACAGCAGGCATAGGGCTGCATACCTGGCAGAAGTTGATTGCCTGCAAATACCTGGGTAAATGAAGGATCGCTGAAGCTATCGGTGGAGAGGTCAAACAGTGTGGCAACATCTGCAGCGGCACAGACCAACTGCGGAGCGCGTACTGGAGTGGGATTGACAAACGAGTAGCAGGCGCCGGTCACCTGACGCCGGTAGTTTTCACCTATGGGATCAGCGGGTAGCTCGCGTACAAAGCGATTGGCGAATGCAAGTTCAAACAGGGATCTGGCCATAGTTAATGTCTGTGCAGTGATAAATTATCGCCCATCGCGAGCCGCTAAAACTGCTTTTGCGCACCTATGGTCAATTGGTACTCGCTGATTCCCGACCGCGCGGAAGTGGGCATGGCGACATCGACATGTATAACATTGCCAATTCTCACTTTAGTGGAGGCGAAACGCAAGCCAATACCGACATCGCTCAATAGGGGTGAATAGGGATCGCTATCCAATCCCCAGGCCTTGCCCATATCGAAATAAACCACAGCGCCCATGCGCAGCAGGCTGAACAAGTGGATATCGGAAAAATAGCGGCGCTCCAGGGTAAAGACATAACGTTTTTTACCGCGAAAATAATCAGAGGGGTAGCCGCGCAAACCGGTCATACCGCCCACAGTCAACTCCTGTTGCTGCGCAAGATCCTGGCCCACATCATAACTGACCCGCGAGTACCAGCGATTTTTTTCGTCGATAAAATAATTGTAGGACATGGAGGTACTCAGTATGACCGGATCCAAACCGTCGATTTGCAAATGCTGGCGGCCGTCTATCTTTACTGAATACTCAAAAATATGAATATCCCTGATATCCATAATATGGGTGTAGGCGCTCCTGTAGCGAACAACATCATCGGGATTATCAAACGTTGTACCGCCAACTCCCAGGCGGAAGCTGAAATTTCTTCCCAGGGCCATATCTTCCGGGCGCTGGATTTGATTAACATTTTTATAAACACCAAATTTATTATCGTGATACTGGTATTCAATCCAGGGGTAAGTGGCCTTATCCTCATCCGGGATAGCCTGGACGGTCTCAGGCGTAGGATAAAAAGTTTCCTCTTCATGACTCAGACCCAATAGCCAGCGCTGGGTATAATTGCTGCTCACATCGGTTGCCTTGCCGATAAAGAATTCATGCAGCAGGGTTTGATGGCGAAATTCATTGATCGTCTCGCCGCGCGAACGAATGTTTTCGATTAAGGAAGTGTCTTCCAATTTTATTCCGGTCGCCCAAGGGGTCTCGAGGGAATAGAAGGGACGCGATACATTGATAATACTATTGCGACCATCATTGGTATCTTCATAGTAAACACGAAAATCGATTTCCCGATTGAGGAAGTGAGGGTTGCTGAAATCATAGCCCACCCCATTGCGCTGTTCATTTTCGGAATAGATTATGGTCAAGGCATTGCCAGACCCGAGGATATTACCATCGCTTATACCAAAGCCGGTTTCATTGTCGCCAGACTTATGGCTGAAGGACACACGCGGCTCCAGCGCCCAGGAATCCTGGGTTACCACCAGCAAATCGACTTGATCGTCGCACACCACTACCGGCACCACATAGGCATTGGTCAGATAATCGCGAGTGCGGAGTATGCGCTCCGACTCGTGGATATTTTTAACATTGAGCGGTTCGCCAACATGGAAAAGCAGCTGTGACTCCACCACATAGGCGCGGGTATTAAAATGAAGGTCATTCAAGAAAAGATAAAGGCGATTATTTTCCTTGGGATTCTCCTCGTCGAACACATCCACCGTTTTAAATAAAATATTGCGAATGGTTTTGCCTTCCAGGCCATTGAATAATTGATTGTCGATGCGCGAGGTTTTTTTCAAGGAGACATCTTGCTGGATCTGGACATAATTTTTGCAATTGGCCGCATCCTCTTGCGCCTGCCTGGCTTCCTCGGCAGAGAGTGCGCTCTCGGAAGTTTCCTGCTGTGGAGGTTGCTGCGGCAATTCCTGCGGCGGGGTTTCTGCCTTTTCAGTGACCACCTCCTGAGAATAAACCATCGTTGCCCAACATCCAAGGCAGGCAAGAATCACACTCAACAAGCGAGTGTATCGCAGCTGTTTTACTTCAGTTGAATACGGCATAGAACCAGTGAACATCCTTTAATATATTCAAAATAAACAGATTCTGCGCAAGCCGCGCCGACACAGATTACCCTTAGTGATGGTGATGCATACCAGAGTGATCCGGCTGCTCTCCTGTCTCTGCGGGTAGCTGCTGATGTTGGTGCTGGTGTTGACCACCCACAGCACCATATACAGTCCACAGACCGTAAATAATGATCAATAGTGCCAAACCCGCGCGCACTCCGCGCTGTTGCAGCAGCCGGGTCAGCTGCTGTGCCGCTATTCCAGCAGCCAGCACTGCAGGCAAAGTTCCCAATCCAAATGCTAACATTGAGCCTGATGCCAGGCCTGGCGTCTGTGTCATGGCTAACGCTAGGGCAGAATAAACCAGGCCACAGGGCAGCCAGCCCCAGAGCGCTCCCAGCAATAAGGCTTTGGAGAAACTGTTCACCGGCACCAGGGGTTTGCCCAGGGGTTGCACATAGACCCAGAGATAGCGCCCGATTTTTTCCAGATATACCAGGCCGCGCCACCAGTCGGCCAGATACAACCCCATGGCGATCAGCAGAACACCCGCCAGAATGCGCAACAGGCTGGCGCCACCGAGATCGATAAGTTGCTGGGCAAATAATCCCACCAGAAATCCCATCACCGAGTAACTGACAATGCGGCCGAGGTTATAGGCCAGTAAAATTCCCCAGCGTTTACCACTGGCTTCGGCGGGAATCGCCATGGTCAGTGCGCCCATGATGCCGCCACACATGCCTATGCAGTGGGCGCTGCTAACCAGCCCCATAATGAACATAGGCAAGAGGATGGACATAGAGGATAGGAGAGCCCAATCAGTCATGCGGGCGCTTCTCGCGATCTGCGTCGGATGGTTGCGCAGGGGCGTCGGTAGGTTTTATTTTTTTATCATCAAATAAAATGCGATGGGCTTCAGTGTCGAGATTATCGTACTGGCCATTGTTGATCGCCCAAAATAATACCTTGATGGCAATCGCGATAAAAATAAGCGCACAGGGAATAAGAAAGTAAAGACTTTCCATGGAATAACTCTTTTGGCAATTAGTATGAGTGACGCTCTATTATAATCATGGCTGTTCTCTGTTTGACCTCAGGCAAAAATTTGAGTTCAACTGTTCGGGTTTTAACCTGCCCATTGAAAAGATTCAGCTCTCGCGCTAGCGGTTCAACCGCAAAGCATTGAGCACCACCATCAGTGAACTCGCGGTCATGCCGATCGCCGCCGCCCAGGGAGCCACATGACCGGTTGCCGCCAATGGCAGTGCCAATAGATTATAGCCGAGCGAGAACAATAAGTTTTGCCTGATAATAACGCGCGTGCGCCTGGCGATGACAATGGCCTCCGACAGCAGCGTCAGTTGATTATTGAGCAGCAGACTGTCGGCGCGGGTCTGCGCCAGATCCGAGGCGGAAGCCATGGCTACTGAAATATCGGCACCGGCCAGCACGGGTACATCGTTGATACCATCACCCACCATCAGCACCTTATCGCCGGCCAGCTGCGCAAAACTCAAACGCGCCAACTTATCATCAGGTTTCGCGCCTGCGGTATATTCCGCAATCGCCAACTGCCGCGCAGTGCTTTCCACATTGCCTGATTGATCGCCACTTAGCAGTTCCACAGCAATGCCCATGGCTTGCAGGTCGGCAACGGCTTTGCCGGCGCTGGGACGAATCGCGTCTGCAAACGCAAACCAGGCCAGAATACCTTCGCGATTGGCCAGCAGCAGCCAGAGTTTTTCGCTATCGGGAAAAGTAATATTGCCGGGATCGGCGATAATCTCACTGGCAAACTCCAGCGTTCCCAAGCGATAGACTTCGCCTTCAATCCGACCTTGCACACCGGCAGCGGTGGTCTGCTGTACCTCAGTCGCAGACTCTGCCGTGCGCCAGGGAGCAAAGGCCAGGGCCAAAGGATGGCTGGAATCAGCTTCCAGCGCCGCCGCTATGGACAATACTTGCTCGCGATTTTTTTTGCTGTGCAGTTGCACCTCGACAAGGTCAAACTTACCTTCAGTGAGGGTGCCGGTTTTATCAAATATAACCCGCGTGACTTGCGCCAGCATTTCAATAGTGTTACCTCGGGCAACCAAAAATCCGCGCTGGCGCAGGTTGGCAGTGGCCGCCGAGAGTGCCGCAGGCATCGCCAGGGATAGAGCGCAGGGACAAGTGACCACCAGCACCGACAGGGTAATCCAGAGCGCGCGGCTGGAATCCTTGAAATACCAAAATAAAAATACACCGCCGCAAATCACCAGCAGGCGCGCAATAAAAAAGCGCGCAATCTTATCAGCCATCAATACCTGCTTGGGTTTTTCATCGGCGGCCTGGATCGCCAGGCGCTCTATGCCGGAAAGCCGCGTGGCGCTGCCAGTGGCAGTAGCGCGGATACGCAGGGCGCTGTGACTGTTTAAGCTGCCCGCAATCACCCTGTCGCCCGCTTTTTTGCGCACGGGAATCGATTCGCCGGTGATCAGGGCTTCGACCACATCGCTCTCTCCGCTCTCCACAATACCGTCGCAGGGAAAGGTGTGGCCATCTTTAACCACCACCAGATCACCCGGCAACAAAGCGCTGAGCGGAATATTATGCAACTCCTCTCTGCCCTCCTCGGCTCGCACGCAGCAGGCGGTCAAGGGCATCAGCTGCGCGAGATTGGCAAATGCCAGGCGATTGCGCTGGCGCGCGCGCCGCTCGATATGACGTCCCAGCAACAGAAAGAACGCAAACATGGAGACAGATTCGAAATAGACTTCGCCAGTGCCGCTGAGCGTCGCCCAGGCGCTGGCGAGATAGGCCAGGCCAATGGCCAGCGCCACGGGGACATCCATCGTCAGCTGGCGACTGCGGACACTGGCCCAGGCGCCCTTGAAAAAAGGAGCCGCAGAAAAAAACACCACCGGAGTTGCCGCCAGCATACTGAGCCAGCGCAGAAAATCCAGCCAGGCACCGGTAGCACCTGTGTAGATACCCACCGCCACCATCATCGCCTGCATCATGCCAAAACCGGCTACACCCAGGCGAAACAACGCCATGCGGTTTTCTTTTGCAATAAGTTGCTGCTGTTGGTCATCGGTGGCGGGACGGGGCTTGTAACCTATCTGCTCGAGGGATTGCAGCAATTCGCTCAAGGGCATCTGTTGTGGCGACCACACCAGGGTACAGCGATGACTGCTGATATTGAGGTTGACGATTTTTACGGCGGGATTATTTTTCAGATGGTTTTCAATCAGCCAACTGCAGGCCGCACAAGTGATTCCCTCAAGCAGCAGGTTGGCCTGCTTGTAGCCCTCACCATATTCAGTAACGAATTCCGCCTGCACATCGGCCAGGTCATAGATTTTCCAGTCATGGAGAGCGGCCTGCTCAGGACGCTGCAGAGCCTTTTCGCCAGAGGCGGCCGCGCGATACTGGTAGAAGCTCTCCAGGCCACCGCTGACAATCGCCATGGCCACCGCCTGACAGCCGGGGCAGCACATTGGCTGCTCGACTCCCTGGATGCTAACCGGGTAGTCAGCACCCTTCGCCACCGGCAAACCGCAGTGGTAACAGGACAGAGGGCTGTTTTGGTCGCGCGCAGCATTCATGGCTAGCGGAATATCAGGCAAGGGTATTATTTAACCCGCGGCTGCAGCAAGGTTTCCGATGACTTGGCAAAATTGATCTCACCGCTCAGCGCCCACTCGGCGCGCGTGCGCTTTTTCAGATCCGTTTCCGGCACCAGCACCAGATACCAGGAGTATTCCGGGGGCGAACTCAAATCGGCGCGATACTGGCCCGAGGCAATTTTCTGCAGGATGATATGCTGGTCTTTGGTTTTTTTGACGGGATGATCCATAAACAATAATAATTGTTCAGGCAAATCCCCCCCCTTGGCAATTGAGACAAACACTTCGCCCGCCGCCACATCAAATCTCACCTCAGCGGTCAGCCCCAGGGCAGTAGCTCTCTCATCTTGCTGCAGGGTCTGATTGATCATCACCCCATCCTTGTAATAATTATCGGTGACCACATCATCGGCGTAGCGAAAGGCAATGGACACGGTAAATACGCACAGGAAAATAATAAAGATCAAGGGCCCAAAGACAAACCAGAACCAGAACTGGCGATACCAGGGCAATACTTTTTCAACCTCAGAACTCATCTGTAAACACCTGAATAAAGTTAGCGGCCACGCAAACCTATTTGCCCGGGCCAATAAACACGGTTTTGTGGGACGCGCTGATTTCCGGATTATCGCGCGCAATCAGGGTTACCGTAATGGTATTTTTCTCACCCTGCAACTCACTGCGCTTAACCTGGACTCGCACCGGCACCTTTAAAATCTCACCCTCTTCCAGCGGCGGTGCCTTGTAGCCCTGCACAGTAAAACTGAAATCGCCCTCGACACGGATATCATAGGTGTGCGCATGGCGATCCATATTGTTGATGCTGATGGTATAGACATTCTGGATATTCTCGCCGACCACCCGATACATCTGTATACCGCGATCGCGCTGCACATCGACAATCAGCGGCACACGACGGGCAATCGAGGTGGCAAACAGGCCTATCATCAGCAAGAGCATTAAACCATAAGCCAGCACCCGCGGCCGCCAGATTTTGATCTTGCTTTTGCCTGCCGCATCTTCGGTGGTAAAACTGATCAGTCCCAGCGGATAGTTCATTTTTTCCATCACACTGTTGCAGGCATCCACACATAGACCGCAATCGATACATTCAGCCTGCAGTCCCTCGCGAATATCAATATTGACCGGGCAGACCTGCACGCACCAGGAGCAGTCGATGCAATCGCCCAGACCCTGAGCCTTATAGTCCTCCCCGCTTTTGCGCGGGCCGCGCTTTTCACCGCGCTCTTTGTTATAGAACACTGCAAGCGTATCCTGGTCGTACATCACTGATTGGAAACGCGCATAAGGGCACATATATTTGCAGACCTGCTCGCGCAGGAAACCGGCGTTCATATAGGTGGCACCGGTGAAGAACAGCACCCAGAATGCCGCCGTCCAATCCAGACTGATGGTGAACAGATCCATACAGAGCTGGCGAATGGGCGTGAAGTAGCCGACAAAAGTCAGGGCTGTAACCAATGAAATCGCTATCCACAAACTCTGCTTGGCCGCTTTGCGCAAGCTTTTTTCAAGGCTCCACTTCTGCGCATCCAGCTTGATGCGTTTATTGCGGTCGCCCTCACAGAGCAGCTCAGCCCAGATAAACATCTGCGTCCAGACAGTTTGCGGGCAAGTAAAGCCGCACCATACCCGCCCCACCATTACCGTGACAGTAAACAGTAAAAAAGCGGCGATAATCAACAGCCAGGCCAGGTAAAAACCATCCTGGGGACGGAAGGTGAGCCAGAGGATATGAAATTGCTGCGTAGATAAATCGAACAGCATAGCCGGGCGACCATCGATCACCAGCCAGGGCATCAACAAAAAACCAAGCAGCAGTGGCAGGCTGGTATAGCGGCGCAGACGCTGGTAAAAGCCGGTGATACGGCGGATATACACTTTCTCATCCGCTTCGTACAGATTGATATAGCGAATCTCGGTCGCCTGGGGTTCCGGTGTTTTGGGGTCGAGCTTTTCGTTCACTGACAATGACCTCAATTGCAGGGTTGTGGTTGAAACGCAGAGTGCAACCAGACCAGATGGCAGAGGCGGAGCGAGCACCGGTCGCCCGGTGCTCCTTAATGGGAATTATTTAGCAGATTCGTCCTGGGATAAGCTGTATATGTAAGCCGCCAGCAAGTGGATGCGCTCAGGCTTCAAGGTATCTTTGTGCGCGGGCATAACACCAGTGCGACCATTGCGCACGGTTTGACGTAAGGTTTGCGCCAGCTCTTCCGGCTTGGCGGGAGCGTAAAGCCAAATATCGTCCGTCAGGTCTGGAGCACCGATTTGCACGCTGCCCTTGCCATCAGCACCGTGACAGGCGGCACAGGTTTGCGCAAAGATAGACTCGCCCAGGGCCGCTTTAGTTGCATCGTGTTCTTTACCGGCGCGCTTGAGCACAAACTCAACCACATTGGCAACACCCGCTTCACCAATTACAGGCCCCCAGGGCGGCATAGCGCCGGTGCGGCCGAGGGTAATGGTTTCTTTGATGCGGTCAGGGCTACCACCATGCAACCAGTCTTTATCCGTCAGATTGGGATAGCCAAAATTGCCGCCCGCATCAGAGCCATGGCATACAGCACAGTTGTTTACAAATACGCGGTAACCCATTTTCATTGCTTCAGGATTTTTTGCCAGCTCTTCGATAGGGGTTTTGGCAAACTCACCGAAGGTCGCATCATACTGGGCCTGGGCGTGAGATTGCTCGTCCTGCAATTGCGAGGTCGCGGTCCAGGTGCCGCCATTTTTCCAGAAACTCACACCTTTGTAATTGCCCAATCCGGGATAGATCACCAGATAAGCGGCAGTGAAGATAAAGGTGGCAAGGAACATATAAAACCACCAGCGCGGCAGAGGATTGTCATACTCCTCAATACCATCGTAGACGTGACCGGTGGTTTTGACTTCGCCAGACTCGTCAACCACCACTTTGCGCTTGCGGTTAGCCATCAACAACCAAAACAATAATGCGAGGTTGGTGAGAGTCAAACCAACAATCCAGCAACTCCAAAATGTACTCATATTTTATTCCGCCCTTTTCATCATCACTGCTGATGCTGATCTTGATCTGTCTGCTTGTTTTTTTCTTGTTCGTCGGCAAAGGGTAAGTTTGCATCTTCTTCAAAGCGTTTTTTGCGCTTGGGCGAAAACGCCCAGGCGCAAATGCCAAAAAAGACAATCGCGACTAAAACCGTTGAAATTGAGCCTAAAGTGCCAGCGTCCATCATTAACGTTTCTCTGTCAGTAAAGTACCCAGTTGCTGCAGATAAGCCACAATCGCGTCCATTTCTGTGGTGCCTTTGACCGCGGCTTCTGCTCCGGCAATGTCATCGTCAGTGTAAGGGACACCCACCGCTCTGAGCGCACGCATTTTGGCGCCAGTCTGCTTGCCATCCAGTATGTTGTTATACAGCCAGGGGAAGGCGGGCATAATGGATTCAGGCACTACACTGCGCGGGTTGTACAGATGCGCCTTCTGCCAGTCATCGGAGTAGCGCTTACCCACACGGGCCAAATCCGGTCCGGTACGTTTCGAGCCCCACAGGAAGGGGTGCTCATAAACAGATTCGCCTGCCACTGAGTAGTGGCCATAGCGCTCAACTTCAGCGCGCAGGGGACGAATCATTTGCGTGTGGCAGACATGGCAGCCCTCGCGGATATAAATATCGCGGCCTTCCAGCACCACGGCGGGCAGAGGTTTCAAACCTTCAATCGGAGTGGTGGTTTCCTTCAAGAAGAACTGTGGAACGATTTCCACCAAGCCGCCGAAACTGATGGCGACTACCGCAAGAATAGTCAGCAAGCCGATATTCTGTTCTACAACATCATGACCTTTCATGGCACCCCCTTATACGGCAGAAGCTTGCGAGCTTGTGCCAGTGACTGACGCTGAGCCAGTCGCCTTCACAGTGCGGTAAGTGTTATATGCCATCAACAACATACCCGTTAAAAAGAAGGCTCCGCCCAGGGCGCGAACCATGTAGCCGTAATGGCTGAATTGCACAGACTCGATAAAGCTATAGGTCAAGGTGCCGTCTTTATTGAAGCTGCGCCACATCATGCCCTGCATGATGCCGTTGACCCACATGGCGCAGACGTAGAGCACTGTGCCTATAGTCGCCAGCCAGAAGTGGATATTGATCAACTTGATGCTGTACATCTCTTTGCGACCAGACACTATGGGCAGCATATGATAGAGAGCACCGATAGAGATCATCGCCACCCAACCGAGGGCGCCAGAATGAACGTGACCCACGGTCCAGTCGGTATCATGCGACAGGGCGTTAACCGTCTTGATAGCCATCATCGGGCCTTCGAAGGTAGACATACCGTAGAAAGACAGGGCAACTACCAGGAAGCGCAGGATAGGATCGGTGCGCAGCTTATGCCAGGCGCCAGAGAGAGTCATAATACCGTTGATCATACCGCCCCAGCTTGGCGCCAGGAGGATCAGTGACATCACCATACCCAATGACTGGGTCCAGTCCGGCAGCGCCGAATAGTGCAAATGGTGCGAACCCGCCCAGATATAAAGGGAGATTAGTGCCCAGAAGTGAACAATCGACAATTGGTAGGAGTAAACAGGACGGCCCGCTTGCTTGGGAACAAAGTAGTACATCATGCCGAGGAAGCCCGCCGTCAGGAAGAAGCCTACCGCGTTGTGGCCATACCACCATTGCACCATTGCATCGGCAGCGCCGGCATAGGCAGAATAGGATTTCCACAGGCTCACTGGAATAGCTGCCGAGTTGACGATATGCAACACCGCAACAGTGACGATAAAACCACCGTAGAACCAGTTGGCAACGTAGATGTGGGAAGTGCGACGCTTGACGATGGTGCCGAAGAACACAATGGCATAACTGATCCAGACCAGTGCCAGGAGTATGTCAATTGGCCACTCCAGTTCAGCGTATTCTTTAGTCGTAGTAATACCCAGAGGCAAGGTCAATATGGCACCGAGAATAACTGCCTGCCAACCCCAGAAGGTGAAGGGTACCAGCCAGCCACCGTATAACGCGGCCTGACAGGTTCTCTGTACCACATAGAAAGAAGTTGCCATAAGCGCACAGCCGCCAAAGGCAAAAATAACCAGGTTGGTATGCAGAGGGCGCAGGCGACCGAAGTGGGTAAAGGGCTGGAACAGATCGTTTAAGCCAGGCCATACCAATTGCGACGCAATAAATACGCCCATACCCATACCGGCTATACCCCAAACCACAGCCATAATGGAAAACTTGCGCACTATATCGAAGTCGTATACCGGTGGTGCACCGGCGACAGTCTCATGACTAGCCATAGGACATTCCTATACAAATTAATAAATACTAAGGATGAATAAAAAAACCTGTGAGATGCCTGCGAAAAATGTGTTGCCAAAGTAGACACCCCACAAGAGTTATCCACTTCGTTTTTTAGCGTTCAAACAGTTACAAACTCACCGCGAAACGACACATCAATCTACAAAACAAACCCAAAAAACCTGCACCAACACTGAACACTAGACTCAGTGTAGGGCAAGTTTTTATTTTGTGTTATTTATAGATACGACCTTTATTGGCTGCAATACGCATACGCAGGGCATTCAACTTGATAAAGCCTTCCGCATCTTTCTGGTTGTAAGCGCCAGCATCATCTTCAAAAGTGGCCACCTTTTCATCGAACAGGCTGTCGGCAGAGCGACGCCCCACCACATGCACGGCACCTTTGTACAACTTAACGCGGACGTCACCATTGACGTAGACTTGCGACTCATCAATCATCGCCTGCATCATTTTGCGCTCAGGGCTCCACCAGTAGCCGTTGTAAATCATATCGGCGTATTTGGGCATCAGGCTGTCTTTCAAGTGAGCCACTTCGCGATCCAGGGTAATGGACTCGATAGCGCGGTGCGCTTTCAGCAGAATGGTGCCGCCGGGGGTCTCGTAGCAGCCGCGGGATTTCATGCCCACGTAGCGGTTTTCGACTATATCCAGACGCCCTACACCATTTTCGCCGCCCACTTTGTTCAAATAGGCCAGCACTGTGGCGGGGGACATTTTTTCACCGTTGATGGCAACCACATCGCCCTTCTCGTAGGTGAGGTCAATATAGGTTGGCGCGTCAGGTGCAGCTTCTGGAGCAACACTCCAGCGCCACATGGTCTCTTCGGCTTCAGTCCAGGGGTTCTCCAGCACGCCGCCCTCATAGGAGATATGCAGCAGGTTGGCATCCATGGAGTAAGGGGATTTCTTTTTGTTCTTGGCGTAATCAACCGGAATATTGTTCTTTTCACAGTAGGCCATCAGGGTCTCGCGGGAAGTCAGATCCCACTCGCGCCAGGGAGCAATCACTTTAATGCCTGGCTTGAGGGCGTAGGCACCCAGCTCGAAGCGAACCTGGTCGTTGCCCTTGCCAGTAGCGCCGTGGGAAATAGCATCGGCACCCACTTCATTGGCGATTTCGATCAGGCGCTTGGCAATCAGCGGACGCGCAATCGAAGTGCCGAGCAGATACTCGCCTTCATAAATGGTGTTGGCACGGAACATGGGGAAGACAAAATCGCGGACAAACTCTTCGCGCAGGTCGTCGATATAAATCTGCTTCACGCCCAGCGCCTGGGCTTTGGCGCGAGCCGGCTCAACTTCTTCGCCCTGACCAATATCAGCGGTGAAGGTGACCACTTCGCAGTTGTAGTTCTCTTGTAACCACTTGACGATAACCGAGGTATCCAAGCCACCAGAATAGGCCAGGACTACTTTCTTAATAGATGACATTGGACTCTCCCACTGAAAAATTCGGCAAACCGGCGCACCGCTCAAGGCTGGCAGCCAGTTGGGCGCGCGATTGTACCCGTTGGACAAAAAAATTCCCACACTCTTATAACGGATATCGCATTAATTATTGCGGATCAGGCTATTGGCATAGTCCTGCAAGCCCGCTAAGAGCGTTTTTTGAGCAACGCTGGTCTCTGGTGCCACCATCAAATCCGCAATACGCTGTTCCAGGTCGGCCATGACCAGGCTCGCCCCCGCCTGTGGGTCGCTCAGGCGGCGCTGGCAAAAGGCTCGCCATTGCTGGCGCTCGGCTTCACTCAGGGTTTGTGGAAAATTGCGCGCGCGGTAGCGAAAGAGTAACTCGGACAGGCGCGAATCCTTGAATGGAAATGCTTTATGCGCCAACACTTCGGGCGTGGAGCGGCGCACCTGCAGCATCAGCTTTTTATCATGGTCATCAAAAAACCCGGCATAGAGCATTTGCTCTGGATCGGTCTTTTCAGCGAAGGATTGCTCGCGGTAAAGAGCAAAAAGTTTTTCCTGGAGCTGCTCGCGCTCATCCCGCGTCAAATTTGCCAGCTGCTGCCAATGACTCTCGCACAGAGTCCTGTCGATGTGCAGGCGGGCGGCTGTTTTATCATCCAGCATATTGGGCGGCAATAGCATAGGCGTTTTATTCAGGTGGATCTCCTTGAGTGCCAGGCGCTCTACCCCCTCCGGCAATTCTGTCGTCTTGCTAAACAAACGTGGGCGCAACTCCTCCACCGGCAACTTGAGGAGATCTGCTGGGCTCACCCCCAGGTTATAGGCGATCACCGAGTTTTTATTACTGGGGTGTAAAGCCAGCGGCAATACCAGGGCGGCATTGCCCTGCTCGCCGGGAAAACGCGAGGAAATGTGCAATAGCGGCTTATGCCCGGCAATATCGATCAGAGAACCGGCAAAACGCTTATCGCGCAGACGATAGGCGTAATCGTAGAGTTTCGGCTGGCGGGTCTTGATCAATCGGGCCATGGCGATGGTGGCGTAGACATCCGAGAGCGCATCGTGGGCCGCTTCGTGAACCAGATTATTGGCAGCGGTCAGCATCTCCAGTTTGAAGCAGGGCCGGCCATCCTCATAGTCAGGCCATTCAATACCTTCGGGGCGCAAGGCGCGGGTCATGCGCACGACATCAATAATATCCCAGCGCGAGTTGCCATTGCGCCACTCTCGCTCATAGGGATCATAGAAATTGCGATAGAGCGCGTAGCGGGTCACCTCGTCGTCAAAGCGGATGGAGTTATAACCTACCCCGCAGGTGCCAGGCGCACTCAGCTCAGAAACAATTTTGGCGACGAACTCCACCTCCGGCAAGCCTTTTTCCAAGGCCACTTGCGGCAGCAGGCCGGTAACCAGACAGGCCTCGGGCTTCGGCAGCCAATCGGGGGACGGGCGACAATAGATCATCAGCGGCTCGCCAATAATATTGAGGTCCTCATCGGTGCGAACCCCGGCAAACTGCGAGGGGCGATCCTGCGCCGGCACCTCACCCCAGGTTTCATAGTCATGCCAATAAAGGCTGGGGCGCGCGTCGACTTTCATACTATTGGCTCCGTTTACAGGGGTTTTCCAAGCTGGCTATTTCTCATATCAAGCATGCAATTTAACACTTAAGGGGCGCTTTCCCCTATACTGCCGTCACTTAAAATACTGTTAAAAGCTTGAGGAGATTAGCGATGAGCGACCTAGAAAGCCTTTTTGCCAGCAATGTTAAATGGGCAGAGGATATCAAAAAACAAAATCCTGAGTATTTCTCCACACTGGCCAAGCAGCAGACTCCTGAATACCTGTGGATAGGCTGTTCCGATAGCCGCGTACCAGCCAACCAAATCGTCGATCTCGCACCCGGCGAACTGTTTGTCCATCGCAATGTCGCCAATATCGTCATCCATACCGATCTTAACTGTATGACCGTGCTCAATTATGCGGTGGAATTCCTGAAGGTAAAACATGTGATGATCACCGGCCACTATGGCTGTGGTGGCGTCAAAGCCGCCATGGAGAACAACAAGCTGGGGTTGATCGACTATTGGCTGCGCAATATCCGCGACGTCTATTACAACAACGAAGCGCAAATGAATGAAATCAATGATCCCAATGAGCGCCTCAACCGCCTCTGTGAATTAAATGTGCTGCAGCAGGTCGACAATATTGCGCGCAGCAATATTGTGCAGAACGCCTGGGCTCGCGGGCAGGAATTGAGTATTCACGGCTGGATTTATGATATTCACGATGGGATTTTACACAAGCTGCGCCCCCCCATAGATAGCGTTGAACAGATTCCTGAGCACTACAGGCTTTTTTAATTCCGCACACTACACCAGTCTTGGCTGCCCACACCCGGCAGGCAGGCATGGTCTATACTCTAGCCAATAATAACTAAAACATGCTGCTGTCTCTCGCTATACGCCAGAGCAGCAGCGACCAAAACTGAACCACCGCGCAACTGTAACCCCGATTTGCAAAAGATTTTGGCTATTGTGCCTTTCACCAATATTGCTTGCTGATGAATATGGAAATAAATAATCAATCAATCTTTAACATTACTCCAGCATCCACGCCTGAGGCGGGTATAGACGAGTTTAAAACCCGCGCCCTTTATGAAGGCACCCCCCTGTCGATGGCAGGCAGTGCAGCGCTGATTATTATCCTCAGTATTTCCCATTGGAATGTTATTGGCCATGGCTCATTAATTTCCTGGACACTCATCATTTCCAGTGTAATTGTTCTGCGTATTCTCGCCTGGTTTTTATGGCGACAAAATATTTATACCTTGAGCACGACTGCCTGGCTCATCATCTTTCGGGCCGGCTCATGGATAGCCGGGGCAGCCTGGGGCAGCTCTGCGTTTTTAATGTTCGCCGATTACAATCCCAGCTATCAGGCATTGCTGGCCTATACCATTGCGGGAGTATCCAGTGGATCCTTTTCCGTACTTATCTATGACAAAAAAGCAGCTGTAGGCTTTGTCAGCCTGGCTATTTTCCCGCTCACTATCCGCCTGTTTCTGGAGGATGGCCCCACCGCTGTTCCCATGGCCATAATGTCGGCAATCTATTTGGTTTTTGTGGTGTCGGCCTCTTCTCGCGCAAGGCGAAACCTTGAGCAGGAGCACGAAAAAAATGCGCGCCTGATAGCCTGGAACAAAGAGCGTATTGAGCAGCAAAAACTCAATAAGGCTATCAGCCAGGCCAAAACGCAATTTATCAAAGATGCCAATATCAACAATATTTTCTTGTCGCTGCTGGAGGAAACCCTGGAGCTGACCGACAGCAGGTTTGGTTTTATCGGCGAAGTCTGCCACCTGCCCAACCAACACAGCGAATTGCAAATCCAGGCCATCAGCAATTTTACCAACGACCACCAGCTCAGCCTCTACTATCAAAAGCAGGATCAGTTAAAAGCTGCCTTCGCCCAGGCCAGCGTGCCCTTTGGCGCAGCCATACTGAATGGCAAGCCTATCATCAGCAATGACCCCGCCAAGGATATCCGCGGCGGCGGCCTGCCCGTCAGGCATCCGCCGCTCAGTTCATTCCTTGCCATACCCGTCTTTATTGGTGCAACCCAGGTTGCTGTGTTGGGGCTGGGCAATAGACCGCAGGGCTACGACGAGCAGCTGTTCGATCTTATCCGCCCGGTGATAGCGACTTTGGCCCAGTTCTTTGAGGCCATACTGCACAGCCGCCAGCAAAAAAATTATGAAGAAAAATTGCAAAACAGTGCAAAACAGACTCAGGCGATTCTCGACGAAGTCTTTGATGCAATTATTACCATAGACCCTGACGGCGCCATCAAATCCTTCAACCATGCGGCGGAAATGATTTTTGGTTATCGCGCGCACGAAATCATCAACAGCAACATCACCCGGCTTATACCTCAGGCGCAACAGCGGCAAGATAGTAAAAGCGATAACAATGACCACATCTACCGAATGCTTGAAGGCCAGGAGCAAACTGCCGTGCGCCGCAACGGCAAACAGTTCCCCATCAATCTCGCCACCTCTGAAATCCAGATTGATGGGGAGCCGCTGACCATTGGCGTTGTCCGCGATATGAGCGAGACTAAACGCAATGAAGAACTGAAAAATCAATTTATCTCAACCCTGAGCCATGAATTGCGTACCCCTCTGACATCCATTGCTGGCTCACTCGGCATACTCAACAGCAACTCACCGGGCATTGATAGCGAAAAACAACAAAAGTTGATCGCCATCGCCCTGCAAAACTCTCTGCACCTGCAGAACTTAATCAACGATCTACTGGAAATGGATAAACTTATTGCCAATAAAATGGCGATGGATATACAGCCCCACGACATAGTGAAGCTCGTTACCCAGGCAATCCAGAGCAGCGAGCGCATGGCGGAAAAAAACCAGGTGCAATTTAACTTCAACAACCCGCCGCCAGAGACGTTGATTTACGGCGATGAAAGAAAAATCCAGCGGATATTGTGCAATCTTTTATCTAACTCAGTGAAGTTTTCCAACCCCGAAAGCACTGTAGATATCAGTATAGTGTCCGCCGGAAAATTTGCCCGGGTCAGCATCACCGATTATGGCAGCGAGGTCTCGAAAGCCTTCAAGGTAAAATTATTCCAGCGCTTTTCCCAGGTCAGCAGCGGCAAACTCTACCAGCAGGATGGCCACGGACTAGGGCTGGCGATCAGCAAAGAGCTTACGCAAAAGATGGGGGGCAATATAGGCTTTACAGAGAACGAAGGCCATGGCAGCAGCTTTTACTTTGAAGTCCCGTTGGTGGATAATAATATCCAATACTGACAGGGGGGCAAAACACCATGGCTAGCGACAATATTCCCTTCGCGCAAAAATTTGCCAGGCTCAAAGCCGAGTATGCGGCCCAGCTACCAGCAAAACTGGCGGTTATTCTCAATGATTGGAATGCGTTGAAAGCACAGCACGCTTCCGAAACCATTGCGCAGCTGCATAGAAATGTGCACAGCTTGATAGGCACAAGCGGCACTTTCGGTTTTACCTCGCTCAGCAAATCTGCACGCGACCTTGAGCACAGCCTGAAGCCGCTGATTGTCAACAGCACGCAAAATTTTATGCTGAATACCGAGTTAACCCAGGATATTACCCAGCAAATAAATCATTTGCTTAACATTCTCGATAGTATTCAACAGGATCTTGATAAAGAGGCAGCGGATAAATGATCGCACTTGCTGCCAGCTGCCAGCTGCCATCAATCGACCTGTGCGCGGATTTTGTTTCCCGGAGCGAATACTTCTACGCTCTCGGACAGACATTGAATCAACGCGCTGCCACGTCCGGACAATTGCTCCAATGCCGCCTCTGCTCCTGAGCCAATATCATAACCTTCACCGCTATCTTCCACTTCGATAATAAGGCGGTTCCTGGCGGCAGGTGAATTCCAGATAAGCGTCAACACCACCACATCCGTATCCCTGAGCTTTTCCATGCGCCGCTGCCGCTCGGCAAAATACTCCATAAAACCATCGGGGGTTTCTTTCAGGGCGGAAGACAATTTTAAAATGCCATGATCTATGGCATTGCTAAGCATCTCCGCAACTATGGAAAATACTTTCTGCCGTTTCAACTGGTCATAGCCAATGCTTTGCAGAAAATGGTTGCACAGGGGTGGAATATCGCAGCGGCGCAGATTCTCCCCCGACAGTGACAGCTGCCAGGAAAAAGGCGCTATATGACTTTCAGCTATCCTGCCCGCCTGATTGTGCAAGTCATGATTGAACACCATTCCCGGATTGATCGCGCAGATGGAGACATCATCATCATAACTATCGCAGCCGACATGGGTCTGCAAATCTGCCGCCAGGGTCGGCAATAAATCCTGTGGCTGCTGCGCCACCCACTGCAGAATTCTGGCGGTGGTAAAGGGTGCGCCCTGGGCATTTTCCTGTTCATTCAAGCCATCGCTGTGAGCCAGCAAAAAACCGCTATCGGGCAGACTGATGGTCTCTACACTACAGTCAAAGATATCGTCTTCCAAAATACCCAAGGCCATATGGGTGGAGCTAAACTCGTGAAGAACTTTCCCCTTGTCTACCCAATAAACGCTCGGCATACCGCCATTCCAGACATTAATTTCGCGCTGAAAGGGATTTACCTCTACCAGGCTTGCGGCTACAAAGCGCTCTACAGGCGTATCGCTAACTAATTTCCGATTTAATTCAGTGACTATCTGCTGCACCTGAAACCCTTTGCCCACCATGCTGTTGAAAATCGTGAGCACCGGCATTATGGTGATGGCCGCAGCAAGGCCGTGGCCGGTTGCGTCAGCCAACATAAAAAATAAACTGCCGCCGGGAGATTTCTGCGTGAGCGCCATATCGCCGCTAAAGGCGGCAAAGGATTTCAACCATATATCTATGCCCTGGTGCGGCGACGAATACTGTCGCAACAAATAATCATAAGTGGACTTGGCAATCTGCTCCTCGCGTTCGGCATCGCGCTTGAAGGCTTCCAGCTCGCTGTTTTGCGCCGCAATAACATGTTGCATCTTGATGGATTTGATCAGCGCATCCACTTTCAGGGCGAGCAGCGATAAGTTTATCGGCTTGATAATATAATCGCTCACGCCCCTGGCAAAGCAGTGCTGCAAGAACTCCGGTTCTTCGTTGGCGCTGATCATAATTACCGGCACAGATTTGCAATAGCTGGCAAGCATCTCGGGTTCCAGCAGATCCATGCCCACACCATCGCCCAGATGATAATCCAGCAGCAGCAAATCCAGGGAACTGTTGCTTTGCAATATTTTTTTTGCATCGCCAACACCATAGGCAGAGACCAGATTAAAGCCCTGCTCTTCAAGAAAGCTGCAGAGTAGAAGATTGAGGCTTAGATCATCGTCAACCACCAGGATGGTGGGTTTGCTAAAGCTGGCGTTGGCTGGCATATCAGATAAATTCGAAAATCTTGTTCATATTGGCCATTTTCAGGATTTCCTCGGTAGTCCCCCTGGCACCCTTTATCTGCACTTTTTTATTCTTTGCCTTCATTTCCTTTTGCATCAGCACCATCATGCCCAAGGAAGAGCTGTCGAGGTATTTCACCAGGGAAAAATCCAAAACGACATGAGCTATCTCGGCGTTTTCCAGCAGTGAAACATAGGCATCGCTAAACTGGCGATGATAGGAATAATCAAATCGGTCGGGAAGCGTCAGGGTTTTAATTTCTGGCATGCCATGCCCCTCAATGAATTTCAATAAGCTTTTGTAGATTGGCCATCACCAATATGTCTTTCACTGAATCGGCAACATTGATCATCATTATTTTTATGCCGAATTTCTGTGCCTTTTTATAAGACATCACCAGCAGCCCTATACCGGCACTATCTATATACTCCATTTTTGCACAATCCAATTTAATGGTCTGGTTGGTGTTGGCAAGGGTCTCCAGCAAAGCCACGAACACAGTATTAAAACTATTGCTCACTGTGTAATCAAAACGCCTGGGGATGGTGATGGTATCTGAACCATGCATTGCCTTTATCCTTTCGATACTCTGCTATTAGGATTGCCTATTTAACCAGATTGGAGCAGGACAGGCTAAGATTAAAAAATTCTGTCCATTATTATATTTAAACGACATAGCGCTGATGCCATTCCAGCAAACAATGTACAACTGGTTTAATAAAGACTAGCAGCGATTTGTCATGTTGGAGCACAGAGTTTTGTTGCTCGCGGCAACGGCAGCATTGGCTTTTTATTCGCGCCCGCTACAGTAAGTTACAAAAATAAAAAAACCGGAAGCCAGCTTCCGGTTTTTTTACCTCAGGGTTTTATTTCACACTGAGAGCCTGCTCTTCAATCTTGACCTTCCAGATTTTGGGACCGGTGATATGAACAGATTCACCGCTGGAATCCACGGCCACAGTGACGGGCATGTCCTTCACATCAAACTCATAGATGGCTTCCATACCCAACTCCGGGAATCCCAGCACCTTCGCGGATTTAATCGCTTGAGCCACCAGATAGGCCGCCCCACCCACCGCCATCAGATAAACAGATTTATTGTCGCGGATGGCCTCGATCGCCAACTGACCGCGCTCGGATTTGCCGATCATACCCAGCAGACCGGTTTTTTCCAGCATAGTGCGGGTGAATTTATCCATGCGGGTCGCGGTGGTGGGGCCGGCCGGGCCGACCACTTCATCGCGCACTGGGTCCACAGGGCCTACGTAATAAATAAAACGGCCTTTCATATCCACCGGCAGAGGCTCACCCCTGGCCAGAAGGTCGGTCATTTTCTTGTGCGCGGCATCGCGGCCGGTAAGCATTTTTCCAGACAGTAGAATGGTTTCGCCGGTTTTCCACTGCTGCACATCTTCAGGCTTCAGGGTATCGAGGTTGACGCGGCGCACGCTGTCGCCGACGTCCCAGCTGATCTCTGGCCAATCCTCAAGCGAGGGAGGGGTTTGCAGGCTGGGGCCGGAACCGTCCAGGACAAAATGAGCGTGGCGGGTGGCGGCGCAATTGGGGATCATAGCCACAGGCTTGTTAGCCGCGTGGGTGGGGTAATCCTTGATTTTGACATCCAGCACTGTAGTCAGGCCGCCCAAGCCCTGGGCGCCAATGCCGAGGCGATTGACCTTATCGTACAACTCAAGGCGCAGCTCTTCGGCTCGATTGCTGGCACCGCGCGCCTGCAATTCCTGGATATCCACTGGCTCAAGCAGGGCCTCTTTGGCCAGTTGCATTGCCTTTTCGGCGGTGCCGCCTATGCCAATGCCCAGCATTCCTGGAGGACACCAGCCAGCGCCCATCTTGGGCACCTGCTCCAAGACCCAGTCCACCACCGAATCCGAGGGGTTGAGCATGGCAAACTTGCTTTTCGCTTCAGAGCCGCCGCCTTTGGCCGCCACATGGACATCCACGGTATTGCCGGGAACTATGTTGTAATGAATGATCGCCGGGGTATTGTCGCCGGTATTTTTGCGGGCGCCATCGGGGTCAGCCAGGATAGAGGCACGCAGCACATTATCGGGATTCTGGTAGGCGCGACGAACGCCTTCATTGATCATATCGGTCAGGCTCAGTTGCGCATCCCACTGCACGTCCATGCCCACTGTGACAAATACGGTAACTATGCCGGTGTCCTGGCAAATAGGGCGATGACCCATGGCGCACATGCGCGAATTGATCAGGATTTGTGCCATGGCATCCTTGGCGGCCTGGTTTTCCTCCCGCTCATAGGCTTGATGTACCGCCTGGATAAAGTCTACGGGGTGATAATAGGAAATAAACTGCAGCGCATCGGCCACGCTGTCAATAAGATCTTGTTGACGGATAATTGTCGGCATAACGCTCTCTCTGGGGGGTCATTTTTTAATTGTAGAAGAGCGCGCATTCTACACCAGTCACAGCGGCCTGTAAGGCTTGCACCGATTTAAGGCAGGCTATTCGAGAAAAGGAAGATTGGGGTTTTGCGCAGCCAGTATTGGCTAAGTGGGGAAGTTTTTTATTGCCGCGAAGGCAGCTTCGGGGACGCTGTCGCGCCCCCTGGCGAGTCGTTACTTAATACCCATGGTTTGCTTGATCTGGGCCAGATCGCGGTTGATGGTGCGACGGTTATCGTCAATCGCATCAATGGCCTCTTCCACGCTGTTGAGGCGTCCAGCCAGCCCCTCAGCACTTTTCACCTGACTGAGAGCAGCGGTCACACTGGCAGAGACATCCTGGATACGCTTTTTCTGCTCGACCAGGGCTTTTTCCTGGGCCTCCAGACGCGAGACAGCCTCTTCAAGCCCAGCCTTCTGCGCAAGCGCATCCTGCTTTAGGGAGTTCTCACCACCCCTTACATCGGCAATATCTTTCTTGGTGCTATCAAAAGACTTGCTGATGCCATTGAATTTCTCAGTATTGTCGGCGACGGTTTTGCGCGAAACCTCCCATAATTTTTTCACTTCATTATCAACGGCAACCAGTTTTACCTGCAGCGAGCCCACAGAGGCTGTCGATTCGGTAGAGGTGACATTCAATTGGTTTTCCAATTGCGAAATCCGACTGTCCGCTTTCGCCAAGGCAGCCTGAGCCTGGGTGAGCTGCCAGCCGAGAAAGCCAGCACCAGCCACTCCCAGTAAAGCGATAACCAGGGCAATTGCTGGCAGTGGACCTGAGCCCGAGCTTCCGCCATGCTCGGCAACAGGTGTGGCGCGCGAAGGGCGGGAGTCGTCGTAAGCGGACGAGGTTGGGCGGCGACTGGCCTGTTCCTCGCGCTCGTTATTATTGCCACCGGATAATGTGGGTTCTCTGCGTTCCATTGAAAATCACCTGGAAAAATAATCAAACATAAAGGTATGGATGTCGACGCCAAGCTATGCAAGAGCGAGTCAACTATTGGTTTGCTTTATAGCAGGTAAACACTCAAAAATGAAGCAAACACAAAAGTCGGGGCAAAAAAAATCAGGCCCTGCGGCCTGATTTTAGCGGCTGGCAGAGGTTACACCCACCAAGCCTGCAAACGCTTATTTTGCATAGTTAGCATTGACAAATTCCCAGTTTACCAGCGCCCAGAAAGCGTTGAGGTAAGTTGGGCGAGCATTGCGATAATCGATGTAGTAAGCGTGCTCCCACAGATCCACGGTCAGGATAGGTGTAACAGATTCATCGGTCAAAGGCGTAGCGGCATTGCTGGTGTTCACTATGGCCACAGAACCGTCGGCTTTTTTCACCAGCCAGGTCCAGCTTGAGCCAAAGTTATTGATCGCAGAATTGGTGAATTCTTCTTTGAACTTTTCAAAGGAGCCAAATGTTTTATTGATAGCGTCAGCCACAGCGCCTGTAGCAGCGCCGCCGCCGTTGGGGCTCAGGCAGTGCCAGTAAAAGGTGTGGTTCCAGATTTGCGCGGCGTTGTTGAATACACCACCAGAAGAAGTCTTGATAACCGCTTCCAGGCTTTTGCCTTCAAACTCAGTGCCGGGAACCAGGCCATTCAACTTATCAACATAAGTCTTGTGGTGCTTGCCGTGGTGAAATTCCAGGGTTTCAGCAGAAATGTGTGGAGCCAGTGCATCTTTAGCGTAGGGTAATGGGGGTAATTCAAAAGCCATGTTATCTCTCCTAAGTCACAGTTAAATTAATTGTTACCTAATAAGTGCTGTTTTTAGCAGTCTTGTTTTAATTACTATTCGCACCTTTTAAGGCGCAGCAGCAAAACGATTTCTTGTCCGCAGCCGAAAATAACTACGGCCCACAAGGGGCCGTAACTATAACGCAAATCTATAGTAATTTGAGCGCTGCAATCGCAGAAGTTGCCATGGCAAAACCCTGATTAAACAATAGCTGCGTCAATTTCATACAGAATGGCCTTACATCATACCGCCCATGCCGCCCATGCCACCCATATCGTGGTGGTGAGGTGCAGCTGCTGGCTTGTCTTCTGGCAAGTCGGCAACCATAGCTTCAGTAGTGATCATCAAGCCGGCAATTGAGCCTGCCGCCTGCAGTGCAGAGCGAGTGACCTTGGCTGGATCGAGGATACCCATTTCCAGCATATCGCCGTATTCGCCAGTCGCGGCATTGAAGCCGAAATTGCCATCGCCCTGTTTAACTTTATCGGCAACCACTGAAGGCTCTTCACCGGCGTTAGCGCAGATTTGACGCAGTGGAGCTTCCATCGCGCGACGCGCAATAGCGATACCCGCATTCTGGTCTTCATTGTCGCCTTTCAGACCGGCGATAGAGGCAACCGCGCGCAGCAGTGCAGTACCGCCGCCGGGAACCACGCCCTCTTCTACCGCTGCACGAGTTGCGTGCAAGGCGTCTTCAACGCGGGCCTTCTTCTCTTTCATTTCCATTTCAGTGGCAGCACCCACTTTGATGACGGCAACACCGCCAGCCAGCTTGGCTACGCGCTCTTGCAGTTTCTCGCGGTCGTAATCGGAAGTGGTCTCGTCGATTTGCACGCGGATTTGCGCTACGCGAGTCTGGATCTCGTCAGCATTGCCGGCGCCATCAACGATGGTGGTGTTTTCTTTGTTCAGGGTTACACGCTTGGCAGTACCCAGATGCTCAACAGTGGCACTTTCCAGATCCAGGCCAACTTCTTCAGAGATCACGGTTGCACCGGTCAATACCGCTATATCCTGCAGCATGGCCTTGCGGCGATCGCCGAAGCCCGGAGCCTTACAGGCAGCAACTTTTACGATACCGCGAATATTGTTCACTACCAGGGTAGCCAGAGCTTCACCTTCAACGTCTTCCGCAACTATGATCAGTGGCTTGCCAGATTTTGCAACCGCTTCCAATACCGGCAGCAGCTCGCGGATATTGGAGATTTTTTTATCGGCCAACAGGATAAACGGATGATCGTGTTCAACGCTCATATTGTCCTGGTTGTTGATAAAGTAAGGGGACAGGTAGCCGCGGTCAAACTGCATGCCTTCAACTACATCCAGCTCGTTGTCCAGGCTGGTGCCCTCTTCAACAGTGATAACACCTTCTTTACCCACTTTATCCATAGCTTCAGCAATCAGGGCACCGACAGAGGTATCACTGTTGGCTGAGATACTGCCTACTTGCGAAATGGACTTGCTGTCGACGCAAGGCTGGGCAATAGACTTGATATGGGCCACAGCGGCAACAATGGCTTTATCGATACCGCGCTTCAAATCCATTGGATTCATACCGGCGGCAACAGATTTCAGGCCTTCGTTGACAATCGCTTGAGCCAGAACGGTTGCGGTGGTGGTGCCGTCGCCGGCATCGTCAGAAGCGCGCGAGGCCACTTCTTTCACCATTTGTGCACCCATATTTTCAAACTTGTCTTTCAGGTTGATCTCTTTGGCTACAGACACACCGTCTTTGGTCACTGTGGGAGCGCCGTAGGATTTTTCCAATACTACGTTGCGGCCTTTTGGGCCCAGTGTTGCTTTTACAGCATCGGCCAAAATATTTACACCGACCAACATGCGTTGACGAGCGCTATCACCAAACTTAACTTCTTTAGCTGACATAATTTTTTCCTTCAAGCGTTATTCAGGAACCCTGAGCTTTTGTTAATAAAAAGCGGGCTTTCATTAAAAAGGGCCGCGCGCAACGCGCGGAGAATTCAATAGCTTAATCAGACCAGTACAGCCTTGATATCGGATTCATTGAGAATCACCAGCTCTTCGCCATCGATCACAATAGTGTCGCTGCCGGCATACTTACCGAACACCACCACATCGCCAACTTTTACATCCAGCGGGCGCAATTCACCGCTGGCCAGCACGCGACCATTGCCTACAGCCAGTACTTCACCTTGATAGGGCTTTTCTTTCGCAGAGCCGGACAAAATAATACCGCCAGCAGTTTTGGTTTCTTCTTCTTTGCGGCGAATCACAACACGGTCGTGCAACGGACGAATTTTCATGAACACACATCTCCTCTCAAGGACAAAAAATAAACACGAGGCCAGGCCTCAGTGGGATAGATAGGGCGACAATCTTGAGTACATCAAGCCCGCCACTTGACGGTTTAATGATCAATCATCAAACCACAAATTAAGTCGTGACATCTATGTGGGGCTGGCGCGAATGATTTCAACGGGCAAGCAGAAAAAACTTTTAAAAAAACAGCTCAATCCTTGCGATCGGGCTCATGTTCAAGAATTCGCCCCTGGGCTGCCGGCTGATCTTCCGGACGAGCCGAGCCCTTATGCTCATAGACATTGCCGCGTCTCTGGCCAAACTCACCGGCCTCCTGGGAGCCAAACACGCTGCCAAAACTTCCCCCGCCAAAGCGGGTGGAGGCAAACCCCTGCAGGCGCCCTTTGTTGGCAAGATAGCCGGCAAAGCCCTTGCGAACGAAGGGCAAAAGAATAAATAAAGCCACAATATCGCTGATAAATCCGGGGATAATCAATAAAATACCGGCGAAAGCCTTGACTATGGCCTCGGCGATCAACGCCAGGGGCGACTCTCCGGGCTTGGCGCTCTGCGCGCCCTGCATCAGTGCCCTTATGCCCTGGCTGCGCATCAGTTGCAGACCAAAAATAAAACCCGCCGCCAATAATACCAGGGTGGCCATCGCCCCCAGGCGGTGTCCCACCTGGATAATGGACCAGATTTCTGCGGCCATCATCACCAGTAACCCGATTAAACCGAAACGCATGTTATTTACCTCCGAAAAACCTTAGCATTATTCTACCATTGAAAACCTGGCAACTTTCGAGACCGAACATGCATAATCAACAACAGCAGCAAATCAGCGCTATTTATGCCGCACTGGCGCAAGTTCCCGAAGGGCGGGTCATCAGTTACGGCAAGCTGGCAAAACTCGCCGGCATGCCTAACGGAGCCCGCTTTGTGGGACGCCTGATGTGCAGATTGCCAGAGGGCACACAACTGCCCTGGCATAGAGTCATCAACGCCCAGGGCAAACTGTCGCTACCTCCCGAATCAGACTCCTATCGCGAACAGAAGCTCCGCCTTATCAATGAAGGCGTTGAATTTGTAAACGAAAAAATCAATTTGTCGATTTACGGTTACAATAGCTGAATACCCAGCCATTCCGACACACATAAAGATAAGAATCTATGAGCACAGCGACTCCGTCCGCAGAGGATAACAATAATTACAGAGGCTGGAGAGGCATTCGGCGAGCGTTCGCCACCCCCTCGGCGCTGACGCTTTTGCTCCTGGGTTTTGGCTCAGGGCTGCCCTTCCTGCTTGTGGGTGGCACCCTCTCCACCTGGCTGCGCGATACCGGTATAGCGCTTAGCGCTATTGGCCTGATGAGCTACGCGAGTTTTTTTTACGTGCTTAAATTTTTATGGGCGCCTCTCGTCGATCGCTACCCCCTGCCCTTTTTGGGGCGCCGCAGAGGCTGGCTGGCACTCTCGCAAATCCTTTTGATCGCGGCACTGGTGAGCATGGCACTGCTGGGGCCCGGCTCATCGCTGCTGACTTTTGTCGCCCTCGCCGGACTCGCAGCATTTGCCGGAGCAACCCAGGACATTGTGGTGGATGCCTATCGCATCGAAATTGCTCCCCCGGAATCCCAGGCTGCACTCGCCGCCACCTATATCCTGGGCTATCGCATAGCACTGATTTTATCGGGCGCCATAGCGCTTTACCTGGCCGAATTGTTTGGTTGGTCGCAAGCCTATTTGGCCATGGCCGCCGCCATGCTATTGCCCCTGCTGGCTGGCATTATGGCCAGAGAGCCGAGTTCGCGAAATGCTCTGTCGATCCGTGATATCCATCTCGGCGAAGCCTTTGTAAAACCATTCCAGGAATTTTTTTCGCGCAATGGCCTGCTGCTGGCGCTGGCACTATTGGCGTTTGTCGGTTTATTCAAATTGCCCGATCAAATGATCGGTGTACTGGCAGGCCCCTTTTACCTGGATTCCGGCTACAGCAAAGCCGATATAGCCACAGTATCAAAACTCTACGGAGTATGGATCGGTATTGCCGGAGCATTTTTGGGCGGCATATGTGTAGCCGCCTTTAAGATTAAACCCATGTTGGCGGTGGCTGCCGTTGCCGTTGCACTTTCCAATCTGACTTTTTTATTGATGGCCATGCACCCCGCAGAGAGCTGGGCATTTTTTGCCGCGATCAGCGCTGATAATTTATCGCAGGGGTTTGCCGGAACTGTATTGGTTGCCTTTATGTCCAGCCTCACCGATCGCAACTTTACCGCGACCCAGTACGCGCTGCTCGCTTCACTGGCCAATCTGCCCGGAAAATTTATCGGCGGAGTTTCCGGTTATATTGTCGAGGCCACTGACTATTCCACCTTTTTTATCTTGAGCACTTTTTCAGTGGTGCCAACGTTATTGCTGCTGGCGTGGCTGTGGAGGAAAACGGATAGCGATAAGTGTTCTTCAGCGGGTTAAAGGACACAAATAACATGAGTCGCCTTAGCGTTTTAGCGAGCAGTGCTGTTATGTTTGCCCTGCTCGGCTGTGATACAAGCCTGCAGCCATCCTCAACAACTGCCAATCCGGCAATGGGGACAGCCGATTTCGCAGATCAATCCAGGCTGGTCAAGTTAGTTCTGGAGACGGGAATTGCTGAACCGGATCGCTCACTGGTGCATCTAAGCCACATTTGCAACCTGACTATTGACCAGCAAACCTATGCAGCCATTGATATGAGGGAGCTGGTCAAAGGTGCGATCGTGCCACGAGGTGTCAACCAGATAATAGTGCTCAACCCAGGGCAGCAACTGCTGCAAAGAATAGAGTATGGACAGAGTCACCCCCTGTTTTGCGAAAAAAATAAACTCTATCTGTATGATAATATAACGCTTGATGGATCAACCGAGGAGGGGAATGTTTTAACGTTTACCGATTCCGGCTTCAAGGTGACACTCAGCCAGGAGGATCTCAACCAACGCCTGCCTTTAGCAAAGTGAGTCACCCGGTGTAAACCTGAGGAAGCACTGAAAAATCACCTGCGTTGCCAGCGCAGGTTTTTCCAGAGGTATCCCGTCCAGCCTCAGCGGGCTCTGATAAAAAAGACTTAATCGCGGAAGTTGGTGTATTGCACCGGCATTTCCAATTCCGACGTGCGCAGCAGCGCTATGCACTCTTGCAGGTCATCGCGCTTCTTGCCGGTCACCCGCACTTGCTCGCCCTGGATCTGCGCCTGCACTTTCAATTTTGCATCCTTGATGATGCGCACGATTTTTTTTGCCAGCTCGGATTCCAGGCCTGTGCGCACCAGTATCTCGCGCTTCACCTGTTTGCCGGATTGTTTCACATCCTTGAGTTCAAGACAGGAAATCTCAATGCCATTTTTATGCAGTGAGCTGCGCAAAGCGTCGAGCATCTGCTCCAGCTGCATCTCGGAGTCGCTGGTCATGGTAATTTCGTAATCCTTGCGCTCGAAGCTCGCATCCACACCTTTAAAGTCGTAGCGATTGGTGATCACCCGCGATGCCTGATCAACAGCATTGGTCAAATTGTGTTTATCCACTTCGGACACAATATCAAACGTTGGCATAACTGAACCTCAATAATTTTTGCAATCTAGATTTTTAAATAAACAGGGTGGCAAATGCAATCACACCCACACAAAACAACAGCGAGCGCGAGTAGAGCGGCACGCTGGACTTGACCAGGGCAAAGGAATAGGCCGGCTCGACTTGCGGGCTCAGGGTAATACCGACAAGATCTTCAATCGCCTCCTGCGCCTCCTCGCTGCGCGTATCCGGCAGGGCGGCTTCAAGGCTTTCTGCAGCCGGCTCCGCAACCGTCGCTACCGCCAACTCGGCGTCCACAACTTCCGCCGTCGCTACGCGATAAGCATCAGTCGGCGCACTCAAGGCGCCGCGCAAACTATTGTTCAGGATGGTAATAGATGAGCTTTCGGTATCCAATAAGCTGTCGCGCCAGGGGCAGCTATCAAAATTGCCGACAAACGCCCAGGTCAACCCCATCAAGCGCACAGCGGGCAATTCAATCAGCCACAGCCACTTTTCCGCCAGCTGCGCCTCGGCAGAGTTGGCGATGGTCTGCTCGCGATAGATAACACTGAGGCGGTACAACAGCGCCCCCAGGGGGCCGGCAATGACAAACCAAAACAATACCGCAAAGGTTTTTTCAAAACCGCGATAGCTGAACACCTTCAGCGCCTGGGTGTGCAGAGATTGCCAGCTGCTGGTCTCGCGACTGTCGTGCTCTATGGCCACACGGCCGGCCAGCTCATCGACCAGTTTGGCTGCCGCCACCGAATCGCCGCGCGAGGCAATGGCAAGATAAGTATTCACATCGGCAACAAAGTTGCCGCGCCCCAGGCTATACAGCAGCACAGGCACATAGATAAAGAACAGGTACAAATAAAATCCCTGGTAGATCACCAGCAACATAAGCAGTACCAGCAGCGCCAGGGGGATAGCCAGGGCCAGGATCATCGCCAGCAGGGGAGCAGATGAAATCGCGGGCAGCGCGCGCAGCCTGTTGATCAATCCGATAAACCAGCCATCGCGCTGCACCATGGCCGGAATATCGGTAAAGTAAACAATCGCCAATACCGCAATCAAACTCAAAAAAATCATAACAGGGACTCGCTGGTGAGTAACGAATGATAACGCGACCAATCAAAGGCAGCACCAGGGTCGGTTTTTCGTCCGGGTGCAATATCGCAATGGCCGACAATGCGCTCGGGAGTTATCCCCGGATAGGCCTGCAATAGCTGCCGGCTAACCCGAGCCAAGGCAAGGTACTGTGCATCAGTGTATGCAATATCATCACAACCTTCCAATTCAATACCAATACTATAGTCATTGCAATTTGCAACTCCGTGAAAAGCAGAGACGCCCGCATGCCATGCGCGCGCAGAAAAAGGCACGAATTGAATGATGTGACCACTGCGCTCTATAAACAAATGCGCAGACACCTGTAATTCGGCAATACCTGCAAAATAGGGATGAAGGGAGGAGTCGAGGGTGTTGCAGAAGAAATCCTTGACACAGCCCGTGGCGAATTCACCGGGGGGAAGGCTGATGTTATGGATAACCAGCAGGCTGATCTCCTGCCCGGCGGGCCGCTGATTAAAATTGGGCGAGGGACACTGCTCGGCCGAGTCCAACCAACCTTCGTTCACTATCACTGGCATACCTACTGACTAATGTAAGTGGCCATGATAAACCCTGAAACCATTCTTTGCACGGCTCAAGCAATAGCCAGAGGGCAAATTGGGCAAGCCCCCCAAGCAATTTGGTCGTGGCAACAGTGACTCAAAGGTCGAACTTTAGGGGGAACTAGCGCTTGGCGCGCAAAGTTCCTATCACTGCCTCCAGGGCGCGATCAAATAACATACCATCATCCAGCAACTGCAAGCGTCCATTTTTCAGCGCCAAGGCAAAGCCCATGCGCGACTCTTCAGCCACTTTCATCCCCGAGCGATTGACGAAAATATATTTACCGCTGGAGCGAATGATGGCAGCCAGGCGGCAGCGGAATTTTTGCCCATCCTCACCCTGCATTTCAAACCAGCTGCCCTGGGTAATATTACTGACCATCACCAAGTGCATATCGCCATCCGCCAAGCTCTCTTCATCTGAGGTAGTCGCAACATCCAGCTCCTCATCGCTGATGGCAATAGTCTCCAGCGCCGCGAGCGAAGTATCCACAGCGGCTGGCTGGCTGCCCTCGCTTTCGGCATAATCGCGCGCGCGTTCAACGGGTGTATCTGCAGTACCTGGGACATCGCTTTGGGGCGAGACAGATATTGTCTGTGGCTGCGCAGCCGAGGCCGTTTTTGCTGTGGAAGCCTCAACCTCCCTGGGTGCGGATTTCAACCGCGCGAGATGCAAAATCTCCAGTTGCTTGAATAGCTGTGCGGCCTCATAGGAGCTGTAGGCAATATCATCCAGGCCCTGGCGCAACTTCTGCAGCAATTCGGGCACCAGCGTTAATAGCCCCTGGCGATTTTCTTTGCTCATGGGTGCAGTCAGGCTCCACACCAATTGCTGTGCAGTTCTGATGGCCCCCTGCCACTCCTCGCTCTCAGTGCCCTGCTTCAAGGCGATGATCAAGAGCACATTGCCCCAGGCACCGATCAATAATTTCTGCGCGGACACGGGCAATTCATGGCCTGCGGTTATGCGCTGCAAAACGCTCTCGACCTGAGCGCGGGCGCGGTCAGATTTTGCCATGCCCGCCTCGGCATCGAGGGTGCGCTGCTCGAGGATTTTTGCGCGGCGCTTATCTTTTTCCAGGAATTCACGGAAATCTGCCAGGAGCTGGCTGAAGATCTCCATATCGGTATCAAAATCGGCAAGGATTGTCTGCACCACAGCGTCCATTTTGTTGTAGAGGCTGTCTTTGCGCAGATTCTCTTCACTGCTCTCCTGCCAACCCAGGGCGGCCATGGCCATTTCATTCAGCAGACGTCGCGCAGGATGCCCGCCCTTGCTGAAAAAAGATTTGTCGGAGATAGCCACCTTCACCATGGGGATTTGCAGGCGACCAATCAGAGCCTTCATGGGGGCCGCCAGATTGCGGTCGTCGAGAATAAAATCAAACATCATGCTGACGAGATTGATCACATCATCATCAACCGGATTGATTTGCGGCTGGTGTTTGCCGGGAGAAGAACTCGCCAGCAGATTCTGCAACAGCTCGCGCACATTCAGCGGCGCAGAGGCTGAGTAAAGCATAGGGTTATAGGCAATATTCTGCTGCTGCGCGCGCGACAGAATACGCAGCAGGTCGTGACTGGCCACCTCCTGACCAAAACCTCGAACAGCGGGCCCGGCAGCCTCGGCATGGTGAGAGCTCAACAGATCCCGCAGCGCGTGGAGTACGTGGTTGGTCTGCTCGTCATAGTGCGCACTACTGCCAGGCCGCTGAGCCGCCGCAGTGCCAGCCGGCGAACCCTGCGGATAGTCTGCGGAAATACCCGCACCATAATATTCGGCAGCCGAGGGAATATCGCGCTTGACACGCAGAGAGCCAGATTTCAGCGAGGGCAAAATATTGGCATCGATCAACAGCTGATTGAGCGCCTGGAATATACTGCCGAGCTGGGCCATCAGCAGATGGTCAAATAACTTGAACAGCACCAGCCTGGCCTTCACATCTATCGCCAGGTGTTTCGCGGCATCGTTAAACGCGTGGCAAATAACATCAGCGCCCAGTGGATTATTTTTTTGATAGACCTTCACCGGCACCAGGTGATCGATACGCAGGGTCAAATGCTGGATAGGCTCGGCAAACTGTTCATTGGCCTTGTTGATCATGGCCTCAATCGCCACTATTTCTTCCAGATCGTCATTCTTGACCAGGGATAAATCGTCCAGCGAAAATTCTCGCTCAGGCTCATTGACCTCATTGTGATAGGCACCGTGATCCAATAGTTGGGCAAAGCTGATATCGATGCTGCGAAAAAAACTCGCCTCCATAGCTTTGCGCCCCAGACGCACTTCGCGCATGGAGTCAAAATAGATATTCTGATCCTGATTGCTGGTGGCCTTATCAGCCAGTTCAAACATGGCATCATCGACCTGGTCAAACAGCTCGCGCAGCAGGTTTTGCAACTGCTGCCGCGCCTTGTCGCGCAGCGACTGAATGATGACCGGCAGACGTGTCAATACAATAGGGGGCGGACCGCCCGCCGTACCATCGGGACTCAACTTGACCACCTTATTTGATTGAGAACGTGGTTGGTCGAACATGATGCTTACCATAAATAAATTTCTGTGATTGAAGTATAGTCACGCGCCGAAAACCTACTGTGAGTAAATGTAGAATGCGAGAGATATATCACAATTCGCAATAAACTAGGCTTTTTCTTATAATTTCCAACTGGGTTTTGCATAAGCAGTGTAACAAAGCGCTATAACTTATAGCTGTATTCCATAAATAATGCCAAAACCAAAACCAATTAAACGAATGGCAAAAACACATTCAGGTATTATACCGCCCCTTGAATCGCGCCTCTAACCTTCCCTAAGCGAAAGACACTTCTATGAACCCTTTATTTGCCCAGCGCATCCCCCAGCTCCGCCAGAGCATCACCCAGCAGGTAAAGGCAGCCCTGCAGGAAGATATAGGCTCAGGCGATATCACCGCACAACTGATCCCGGTGCAGCAGCGGGCCACCGCCACAGTGATCACCCGCGAAGATTGTATTTTTTGCGGTCGCGATTGGGTTGATGAAGTTTTCGCCCAACTGGACCCGCAGGTGGTTATTGAGTGGCAGGTTGAAGATGGCCAGGCGGTAAAAGCCAATAGCCTGCTGTTTACCCTGACTGGCAATGCGCGCAGCCTGCTCACCGGCGAGCGCACTGCATTAAATTTCGTGCAGACGCTCTCCGGCACCGCCAGTATCAGCCACAGCTACGCACAAAAAGTGTCCCACACTTCTGTCAGGCTGCTGGATACCCGCAAAACCCTGCCGGGACTGCGCGACGCACAAAAGTATGCCGTGGCCTGCGGCGGTTGCCACAACCATCGCATAGGCTTGTACGATGCCTTTTTAATCAAGGAAAACCATATAGCGGCGAGCGGCGGCATAGCCAACGCCGTGCGCAATGCGCACAGTATTGCCCCGGGCAAGCCTGTAGAAGTGGAAACTGAAAACCTGGATGAATTGGCCCAGGCTCTGATGGCGGGTGCCGATATTATTATGCTCGATAATTTCAGCCTGGAAGATATGCAGGCAGCTGTCGCTATCAACCAAGGGCAGGCTAAACTGGAGGCCTCCGGCAATGTGACCGAACTGACTTTGCCTTTAATCGCTAAAACCGGGGTGGACTTTATTTCCATTGGCGCCTTGACCAAGCACTGTCACGCAGTCGATTTGTCGATGCGTATCAATAGCCAAGGTGATGGCAATTAATCATCCATTCCCCTGCCCTCAAGAATATGAGGTACATATTTTTCAATTCGCGATATTCGCGTTTTGGATTGTTTGGCTGCAGCAAAATAGAGTATGTAGGCTCTCTGCCTCCCCGGGGTTAGAGCTGCAAAAGCGGCTTGCAGGGGCGGAATTTCATTGAATTTATCCTGCAACTCTTCAGGAACAGGTTCCGGCTCCTTTTTAAAATCCACCTTCAGGCCGGCCTTCTCTATGGCAATGGCATTGTTAACATAAGCTTTCAGCAGCGATTTCTGCACAAGGATTTCCTCGGCATTGACAAAGCGAATCTGGCGGGCAGCCTGAACATTTTCCGTCTGCTGAACCAGAATGCCTTCGCTATCATCCAAGAGCGCGCCCTTGAAGAAAAGCAGCGCGCAGTAATCTTTGAAGCCATGAATTAATACTACATTGCCCTGCTGGTGGGTATAACAGGGTTGCCCCCACTTAACGTCTTCATTCAGGCCGCAGCTGAGAATAATTTCCCGCAAGATTTCAAACTCCCGCCTCCATTTTTTTGCTTTGGCCAAGAGTTCGTCAACCTTTGGGTTGAATTGGTGAGGGGAATTTTTATTCATAAGAAAAATCCTGACAGGACTCTAGGGAACCGCTGAAAAATGTTGGCGAGGCAGCCAGCGCAAGGCAAAAATAGTTTAAAAAGCGGAGTTTAGGCGAACTAAATGAGCATTTTTAAACTATTTTTAACGCCGCAATGGCAACGCAGGTAATTTTTCAGAGGTTCCCTAGGATAATTAGACAAATCGTTTAAAGAGAATAACCTCATCGCCCGAGCCATAATTTTTAATGACTCCATGTCGCTCCACTGCAAATACACTGGCATAAAGCTTTTCAGCAAAATTTCCTTCGCGGGTAGTCGTATAGACGGCTTTTACTGCTATCCCCCGATCATTGAGGTGTGCCTTAAACTGATCGAAGGATGCTTGCAGCAGTTGTCTGCCAATCCCCTTGCCGGCAAAGTCAGGCAAAACCGCCAGCTGCTCCAGCTCCACGATGGAGCTTGGACGAAAACCGCTCTTCACCGACCACAATGCGTAGCCAACAGGCTTGTGATTAAACAGTGCGACATAATAAATCATGCGCGGAAACGCCTGGATATTGGCCAGCAGCCATTCTTTATGATCTATTTCTTTGGGAAAGCATGCGCTGTAGATAGACACCAGGGTATCCACTTCTGCTACATCCAATTTTCTTACTTCTATGCCCATCATTATTCCTTGCCCGTAATGATTTTCCAGTGATGATTTATAGCCGCAGATGCACATTGGAGCTGGCTTCTTTATTGATGAAACCAGCAGCCAGCGGGCAAGATATTGAAGTAGCGATTGCCCAGGAAAATAGAGCATCAGGTCGGCGTTGCGAGTTTAAGGCCAATAATACCAAGAACGATAAGGCCAAGGCTAACCAGTCGCAACGGGTTCATGGTATCGCCCTGCAGTATAACACCCAGTATGACTGTGCCGACTGCGCCAACGCCAACCCAGACGGCATAGGCAGTGCCCACAGGCAGGGACTTCATGGCCAACCCGAGTAACCCCAGGCTGATGATCATTGAGAGAAGGGTGCCCACTGTGGGCCAGAGGCGAGTGAATCCCTCTGTGTATTTGAGCCCGATAGCCCATCCAATTTCAAACAGGCCGGCGATAATAAGGATTAACCAATTCATAGATACCTCTCATATGGGGTCGTCCCCGCTGGATAATGAGAGGTGGGGTCGTCCCCACATCCTGAAAAAGTACTCACCAGACAAAGCAGCGTTCAACGACAGAGCTTCACTGGCAATAGACACGGAATTAACATAATAGTTTATAAAACTATAAAGTCACTATTCCCGAGAAGTGGCTATTTTACCGCAGAGATACCAAAACCGCTGTTATTTTCCGTGCAAACACGCTCATAGTGCTCGCGAATGACTTCCTTGCCGAAGTGAGTCGCATCCTCCTGTTCATTGTGCCAGCCATTGGGCTCGTCCTTTTCGGTATAGCAGCGGGCGGGTATGGTAAAGGGCCGGGTGTAAACGGTGGGATCATCAATGACCGTCACATAATTGTAGCGCGTGCGCTCCGCGTTAAAGATATAGCGCTCCTGGATCCTGGCGTTTTCGCTGATGAACTGGCCCGAGCGTAGCCTGCATATCAGGAAATCAGACACGAGTGCCCAGCCACCACCTGCCAGACGCCTGCGTTATTGGCCCAGACCCGGGTAAAACAAAAGCGGCCGGATGCAGCCTTGCCCTCATGGAAGCCGCGAATGTCCGCCTGGACTGATACAACGGCACTATTCCCCAAATCTATTATTCGAGGATTGGAGAGCAATATGGACTCTATAACAAACACCTTGCTTATATGAGCCTCAATATCCTGCTGCTTGGTAATGCGCACCCCCAGATGATTGGTGAAAACCAGATTAGGGGCCAATAATTTTTCCAGCTCATCCACATTAGAGGTACACATTGCCAACCGCAATTGCTCCTCCAACTCCATTATTTTTGCATGCATAGATTTTGCTCTCCTTGGGAACATCTGAACAATGTTGGTGGTGGCAACGCAGATAATTTTTCAGAGGTTCCCTTGATATATTCAATATCATATTAAGAATAGGCTCCACTCTGGCAAGCAGTATTTATTCAGCGCCGAGCTTATTTAATCCTCGCCAGCGACACTCCAGAAACGCGATCACGGGAATATAAAGCAAAACAATCACCAGAGGTACCGCAAAAAAACGATTTTCTGGAAAGACATACCACACAATCACTACAGACAGGGTTCTCGCCAGCGCATGCACCAGGCCAATCCAATGCTGGATAATCCAGGAAAAGGGCAGCCACATCAAGCCCGTCAATATACCCACCGTCAGGGGTAGCGAAGTGTAATCCTGCAGATAGAAGGGAATTGCAATGGCATACACCAACAGTGCTGTTGCAACACTATAAAAGAACAATCCATCAAACGCATTTTTTGGCTTGTCTTTCGCTAAAAAATTTTCACCGGTAAAGCGCGAAATAAACATCCCCAGGTAAACAATCATTCCTGTAACGATAAATAGCAGGATTGAAACATTATAGGGGCTCATAAAGAGTGAAGATATTGCAACCACTGACCAGGCCAGTACACCTGCGATGGGAGTTGCAATCATTCTGCGCCGGGAAAATTCCTTTCTTTGTTCTTCGAGGGAGCGGTTTTGCATGATTTATACCCAGATTGGACTTTTACAGCCTTTGCCTAGTGGTTGAAGAATTACTCAGTGCGCTTCTAAAAAAATAGTCTTTATCTTGTAGACAAGTTTACTTAGCCACTGGGGAGCCTCTGAAAAATCACCTGCCTCGCAAACATTTTTCAGAGGTTTCCTGGGCAATATAATCAGAAATATCGCCCCAGAAGGAACTGAAAATATTCGTCGCAATCAAATGGGAGCGAATGCATTACCCGAACCTATGCAGGTGCCAGCCGATGCAAACATCTACATGCTATCACTCACTATTCTTTTCTGTACTTTCATAATCTTCATCATAAAACCCTTGGTCTTCAGGCAAGAGAATAGCGATTTCATCATACATATAGTTTCTGACTGCGGTGAAAACCGCAGGATTTATCTCTTCCAAGGTTTCCACTTCGACCAATTGCTCATGCTGTGAAGCAATGATATCAGCTGCATCCGCTTGTATTGTTGCATTATTTTCATATTTTCCTGGTTTTATAAAAAACTTGGGGCGCCAGCTTCCTTTTCCTGAAATAAAGAGAGGGCCTGGCACCTTTACTCCCAGAGGTCTGGGTCGATTACCTGCAGTACCACGAGGAACAAATAATCTAGCCTCCCCTGCAATAATATCAGCGTTTTGAGTATTGCTTGGACCTAGCGCGATGAGATCGCCGTCATTGACCGAGATGCTTAAATAATCTGTATAGTAGTTATTAACAGTCCCTCCATCAGCCGCCAGCGGGTCAGCATTAAAAAGCGTGCCGTTGGTATTATCTAAAGCAACGCTGCCACTGGTATTGGTAAAATAGGTATTACCATTATTGCGCAACTGGCTCAAGGTTACCGCTTCATTATTGATAATACTGATGGTGCCCCTGAGGTTGCTGACGGCCAGCTCGCGAACCTTTGAGTCAAAGGCATCTTCATGGCTGCCAATACCCGTAGCAGCGTCCACCTCCAATCGGGCAGCATTTATATTATTGTGGTCACCATTGTTATCCATTACCGCACCATTGCTCGCCTTGATAACAACCCGTCCCTTCGGTGCCTGCAATAAACCTACCGCCACATCAGAACCCGAGTAGAAAACATTGCCGTTTGTTGCCGTAGTATTTGCCGTATCGCTCATAGTGATGCTGCTGGCAGTTTCCACATAGGTATCACCTGCACTGGTAAAATTACCGGATTGGTTTATGGCTTTGTTCCCGGCAATGGCAAGGCTATTGGTCGCCACTATATCGCCAACCAAACTCATTACATCATTCGCTTTATAAGAGACATCTACGCCTTTACTGGCGATACCATCAGCTGTAGTCACCCCGCTGTCAGCAGTGATACGAACAGCGGCTCCTGATTCAAGATCAGCCTGTTGATTAAAATTGCTGGTCGCATGCAGGGTAATGTCACCGCCAGCTTGCAACTTCGCAGTTTGGGTAATACCACTGGCGGTTATATTGATAGCTTTGCTGGCTGCGATGGTTTTATTCAGCTCACTCCCCAATTGCGCAGCGCCCTGGCCCGCATCCACAGTCAATTCGGCAACATCCATCGCTCCAGCAAGCATTATGCCAAAGGAGTGAATATCGACAGCACCTCGCGTATAGCTATCGAGCAATACTAGCGAGTTTTTATCGGTAATTGATGCGTTCCCCTGGTTAAAATTGTCCGCAGAGCCAAGAGTCAAATAGGTGAAGTTATTGTCAGCATGCATAAGATTAATATCGCCACTGGATACAAACGAGGCAAGGTCGCTGACACGAATAGCGCCACTCCCTTGAATGGCACCCGTTGAATCAATCGCTAATCCTACTGCTTGCACCTCGCCCAAACGGGTCGCACTGAGGTTTTTCAGCCTGATATTGCCGGAAGATACAAGATTCAGATTGCCTGCAAGACGGTTGGCGTTTTCCAAATTGATATCGCCGGCAGATGCATTAATCGTAATATCACCAGTAGACGTCAAGGCAGTGCTGCTTCCGACATTGCCTTCCAGCGATAATAAATCCAATCGTTTGCTGCTGGAGAGCCCGGCAAGACTGATATCCCTCTCTGCTTGCAGATAGATATCACCAGCGGCCGCGCTAGCCGAGAGATTGGCGACATCCATTCGCAGACGATTACCCGCACTGCCAACACTCAACGTATCGAGAAAGTTAAGGCTGTCAGCAATGATCAATCCATCAGTGGTCGACGTGACAGAGGCATTTTGTATTGTTAATGTTTTAGGTATCTCAAGAGCCTGCTCAATCGATACCTTATCATCGGTATCCGCCGCAATCACCAGGTTATTCTTATGGCTAAAACTGATGCTGGTGGAGTTATTTAACCTATAAGCATTATTGCTAAAGGCAAATATATCGGCATTAAGTGTATTGTTCAGTGTTAGCGACTCAGCGCTAAGCATGTCATTGATCGAACCAATGTCGGAATAGATCAGAGTAAAGATATTATTGTTTTCGTTTGTGGCATTCGGGTTGGTATAGACCAGCTGGCCTGCTGCCGCCGTGGTGAGTGTATGGGCTGCGGTGTAAGCAGAACCTCCACCGCTGACGCTGATACTATTTTTCTCGCCAACACCCGAGCCCCCCGCAAAAGTCGTTTTTGCAGAGGAGCTATCAGCAATAGTCACATCCAGCGTATCATCGCCTTCGTTGCCTTTAATGGTGCCCAACACCGAGCCACCGCTGATATGGATGATATCATTACCTTTACCCGCATTAAGGGAGCCTTTTAGCGTTCCCTGATTTATAAAAAACTCATCATTGCCCGACCCGCCAGCCAGGGTTGTAAAGCCGCTAAAAAAGACGGTGTTGTTAATATTGCCAATGCCCGTGATCGCGCCTTCGTTCTGCGTTAGCGTCCAGATGTTGTTGTCGTTGGTGCCGGTCAAGGCGCTGTCAGTGTTATTGCCTTTGTAGAGTTCAATGTGGCGATATCCCCGGTCGCTATCGCCCAGAATCAGATTCACACTCGGCAACTGGCTAAAATCAATATCATCAGCGGTCACTTGACCCGCGCCATCAACATAGCCTGTCAATTTACCCCCAGCCAAAAAGGCAAAGCTATCGTCGCCTGCGCCGCCAATCAAGTTTTGAAAATTGCTAAAACGAGTGCCTGCGAGCAGCTCGGTGTGATTGATTATTCCGCTATCAACACCATCAATTGACCAAGTATTTTTGCTGTCGCTGGCGGTAAAGCTATTGGAGTAATCTGCACTGGCATCGACATGCTCAATATCCAAAATATTGATATTGTTGGCCAGCACTGATTTATCGGCATTCACTATATGTACATTGAGATCGCGGCCCACCGTCAACAGATTCAAGCTGTCATCACCGCCACCACCATCAATAACACCGCTTATGCGGGCCGAACTATTGCTAAAGTTGAACCTATCTTTTTGCGCGCCTCCGGTTAGGTTGGCAAACCCTGAAAAGCCAAGAGGGTTGGCACTGCCCACTTTCACATCGCCCGCATTTTCATCCGTAATATTCCAGGTATTCTCCGCAGCCGCATCGGCAACCAGTGTATTGTTATTCTTGCTGCTGGCTTTTAGGGTTTCGATATTGACCAGGTTAATGGCAGTATTCGCACCGGCGCCCACACCCACGGTAAGGCTTTTTTCGGCCTGCAACTGCCTGAGATCCAGCATATCCTTAACGGTGTCTGTGCCTTCTGTCGAGCCACCATCAAGTGTTACTGCCTGGCTCGGAAGATCTTTGATAGTGAAGTTATCCTGAAACGCGCCACCAACCAACTGAGCAAAGCCGGTAAAGGTTAGTTGATTGCTTTCACTATCATTTTTTAAGCTGCCGATACCATTTTCATCTAGAGTCCATTCATTCGCACTGTTGAGGCTGACAAGCTTATTATTGACGCTGGCATCGCCTTGCAGGATCTGGATATCGCTGAAGCGGTTTACGTAGGTTGCGCCTGCTGTAACCAAAAGGTTACCCTCTTTGGCCGCTGTGATATTCCAGGTACTGGCGATTTTACGGCCAATCAATGTATCCTTGTTTCCGCCACCGGAAATAGTGCCGGTAATACTGCCGCTGTTATCTTTCGAGAAATCAAAGGTATCCCTGCCCAAACCACCCTGTAGATTCTTTATATTGACAAATTCTATAGTGCCCGCGAACGCGGCATCGTTGCCACTTGAAGTTACCCTGCCATCATTGATGCCATCTGACTCGATTGCATCGCCATCAATATCAAAGATACTCCAGTGGTTGGTGCCGCTGGCCACCGCCAGGGTCAAGAAATCACTGCCATTGCCAATGATTTTTGATACCTCCGTCACTCCCCAAATAGCGGCAGAGCCCAAGGTAATAACAAGCGGTTTAGCATCAGTTAAATTGGTGATCTCCGACAAATTCACCGTGTTGGTACCATTACCACCCTTGGCACTGTCCACTTCTGCATCATTGCTAAATACAAAGCTATCGGCCTTATCACCGCCTTGCAGGATTTGGATACCTTTGAAATCGGCAACATAATACACACCATCCGTCACGGCCAGCTTGCCCAGGTATTTGCCACGAATATTCCAGGTATTGGGGGCATCGCGACCAATCAAGGTGTTGGAGCCCTTCTCACCATCCACAATACTGGCACTGCCGGTATTATTAGTGCCACTGAAAAGAAAACTATCATCGCCATCGCCACCAAATACACTGTCTATAGTGGCGTTAATGGTAAAGGTATCCTCCTTCGAACCACCGCGCAAAATCTGAATCTCACTGAATTCTGTTACGTAGCCAGCACCATCCGTTAGACCCACATTACCGGTATAATTCTCTGTCACAGCCCAAGTGGTGGGTGCATGGCGTCCGGTCAAGGTATTGGTACCGGCACCGCCATTAATTGAGTTGGCTGTTCCTGCGTTATTTTCATTATTGAATCTGAATTCATCATCGCCCTCATTGCCAATCAGTTGGTCTATGGCCGCTTGAATATTAAAAATATCATTCTGAGAGCCACCGTTCAGGATTTGAATGCGGCTGAAGCTGGTCACGTAGAACTCAGGCTGTGGTGTTATACCTGGATTACCGAGATTTTCACTGGAGGCATTCGAGGTAATAGCCAAGTTACCAGTATTTTCACTGGTGATATTCCAAGTATTGAGTGCATGGCGGCCGGTAAGCTGGTTTTTTCCATCGCCACCGCCACCGTCGATTGAATCAGCGCTGCCACTGGCCTCTATGATGAACTTATCGTCACCATCGCCACCGATCAGCTTTTCGATATTATTAAAGGTAATGGTTCCAATAGTGCCAGAATTGATGCCCTTTAATCTCCAGGTAGCACCCGAAGCAAAACCGGTTAAAGAATCATTGGCCGTATTGCCATTAACCGTGATCTCCGAAGTTAAGGCATCGGCAAAACGAATAGCACCGCTGCCAGCCGTATTATTCAGCGCAAGGGTCACGGATGCTTGTACAGGTGTTGCCCCTCCATTAATGCCCGCTCCGCCGCTTGCAATCAAATCACCATTAACCGTGATATCTTCAGCGGTTACGCTAATAATTCCGGCCGTTCCACCTGCATAACTGAGCATGTTATTGGCGGTGGCATTGCCACCCGAGCTATTGATAGCGCTAAGGCTAATCTTGGGCGCGGCCAATGTAACCTTACCGCCATTACCACCATTACCGCCAACTGCATTGGGGCTGCTGACACCCGAGGTATCAATGCGGGCGTCACTAATGGATGTGCTGGCGGTTAGCTTTATTTCCCCCCCATTATGATTGCCCAATGTGGTATCGGGTTGCTGTGTAATGCTGTCGGCCTTTATTTCAGAGCTGGTGGTGCTATCACCAACAAGTGTAATTGCGCCTAAATTAATGGTATTGGTATCCAGAATAGAGACAGATTTTGCTGAGCCTATTGCCAGGTTTTTAAAATCGTTCTCGCTGTCATCCAGCACCAGAGGGGCATTGCCCGCATTGATGGTGGTATCCCCAGCGATAACCAGCTTACCTGCTTGAGTAAAAGCGAAGCCTTGACCAGTGCCAGTGATGGTCAGGTTTCCTGTGCAAGTGCTGGACAGTGGTGCCAGGCAAGTGCCATCGGTGATGACGCTGCCAAGCGCAAGATTGGATTCGGCGGAAAGCTCCACATTGCCGCCATTCGACCAATCGGCTTCTTTTTTGGTACTTGCCAGCACACCGTTATGGGCATGATCCGTATTTATCACAAATCCTGTTGAGGTAAAGCTCTTGGCCGATGCTTGAAAATTGCCACCGGATGTATAAATATCAGCGTTGATCTCAATGGCATTACCTGCGGTTAAGTTAATATCCAGTGCATCGCGCTGATCGCCGTACTGGTCATAAATAGTTGCACCCGTGGCAATACGGATGTCATTTTCCGCATTCACCTGCAAGAAAGTATTTTGATTGTTGGTGCTGTCAAAAAAATCCAACGGCTTCAATGAGTCATTGCCTTTTCGCTGCCCGGTATTATTGAAATTCAGGATCTTGTGAAAGGTGACATTCTCCCCACTGATATCAATGGAGCCGAGGTTTTTAATGGTGGGGGTCTGGTTATCATCATAATTATGGTGAAAATCCATAGCGCCGACATTCACATCACCGGTTGCTGCGATTTTAATATCGCCCGCCAGAATGGTATTCGCCAGGATATCTTCGTTAGAGGTATTTATAGTGCCGTCTGTTGAAGTAAAGTTAACGCCGCTTACGGTGAAATTTCCGCCTTGGGTGGCGATTGTTTTGCCGGAGGCCAGGGTGATGCTGCCGCCCCCTGAATTATCGCTATTGGCGATCAGAGTTACATTTAATGTACCTTTGGCGTTGTTGGATGGGCTCCGCTCAATATTGCTATTAATTTTTATATCATTATGGGCTTCGAGTTGCAGGGTTGCCGTACCCGAAAAATTATATCTCAAATCGTCAGATAACGTAATATTACCCAGCTGTCCGCCACCACTGCCGGTACGAACAATGACCTTTGTGTCATTAGTCAGTGCAACATTAATCAGCGCAGTATTAAGGGCCGAAGTAGCCAACTCGGCATTGTCCTTTGTGGATTCAAATAGGCTGCCATCATTAGAATCATCAATTGCGTTCTCTAGAATTTCTATATCATATGGGTCAATTAGCCAGGTTCCGCCATGCCCCACTGCGGAACCTATATCGGGCGTATTTTTCAGCTCAAAATACTTCAATCCTGATGTTTCAATAAAACCACCATTGCCGCTTTCATTACCGCCCCGCGTCGAAAGTGAACCATAAATGCGTGCAGTATTACTGGCAAAGGTAATCAACTTTCCACCATCACCACTCAATAAACCATCAGCTTTGACACGGGAGTTTTCTCCCAGGTAAATAAAATTTGCATTGCGAATCTTGTTATTGTTACCAGTTTTGTCGCCACCAATTAATATTTGGCCACCGCCATTCGCACCCGAGGCATTCACCTCTGAGGCATCCAATAAGCCAACCTTATTGCCCAGAATTTTTACATCGCCCCCCAAACCTTTGGCTGAGGTAGTTGCCGTTACCTTGGCACTCCCCTTGAGGAAAGTGGTATCGGTACTGTGCAATTCAATATTACCGGCTACGCCTGCAACAGCATCCGCCTGCACCTTGCCAGTGCTGGTAATATTGTTGCCCAGCACAACCACCTCACCACCGTCGCCCACCTCAGCCGAGGCATTGATGCTGCCGGTGTTCACTACATCTGAACCCTCTCCCAGGGTAAAGCTGCCGTCCCCATGGACCACCACACTGGTCTCTTTGCTCATTCCGCCATGGTTGACGGCATCGCTGAAAATATCCTGGCTGACACTGGCGGTCAGCAAAATCTGGCCGCCCTGAGCATTGATCTCGCCACTATTGATCACTGCCGCATCCACACCCAGCTCATCCTGCAAGACAGCTTTGGTAACTTTTACCCCGAGCATGCCCCCCCTGTCGAAGGTGACCACCGCTTCCTTGCCCGCCGCAAGGCTGACCGCACCGAGATTGGCTGAAATCAGCCCTTCATTCTTGACCTGCTGCCCCACCAGAGTGACAGAACCACCCGTGGCAGCATTGATGATGCCGGAGTTGATCACCTTGCCTTCGGTGCCCTCAAGGGCATTCAGGGTAAATTCGCCGTTCATAAATTTATTGGGATCAATGCTGAGCCCGCTGGCCAGGATACCGCCCACGTTGATCTGGGAATCCCTGCCAAACACTACGCCATTGGGGTTGATCAAGAAGACCTGGCCATTGGCATCAATGCGCCCCAGAATCTCGGAGCCCTTATTGCTCAATACCCGGTTGAGAGCCACAGAGGTAGACTTGGGCTGGATAAACTGCACCCGTTCGTTGGATTTGACATCAAAGCTTTGCCAGTCAATGGCCATGCGGTCGCTGGCCTGGCGAATGGTGGTATCCAACCCAGCCTGGTCAATAGTACCTGCTCCTCCCACAACAAGGCCGCCTTCCGGTGCAGCCATGGTCTGACCTGCAGCCATAACGGTAAAGATCGCAATATAAAGTTTATGGCGTGATATTTTAAGAGAGGTGATAGCTGTATAACGCGGGTAAATATTTTTCATTTATCAAACCTGAATATTAAAATCCATAAGAAAGTATGACTATAAGAAGTTGCAAAACCTTAAAACAAACAATAAATCACGGTAGCCAATTGGCTTGTTTTTACTACTTTTATCAACTGCAACCTATCATGGTTCTCTCAATGATCTCTCGAAGAACAAATTCAAATTTTAGGTTAATTATTGACCTTTTAAAACCGCCTCAATACAGCCTATATTATCAGCCTATTTTATTCGCTGCCTTGTTCCACTTTATCGGCGGAAAGTCTTTCACCAGCGAGGCATCCATCGTGCCAGCCAACGCTTTCTCTTGTTGCTGTTTGGCGCCGGGAGACATGGTGATTTGCAAGGTATTAATAATATCTGAGGCCAGTTTTTCCATAGGAGTGTTATCGATCCATTTGCTTGTATCAGGTTCGGGGGATGGGTTAGAACCAATCCAAACCTTATTCCTAGCAATACCAAATACAATTTGTAAAAGATGGTGATCACTTAAAGGAAAAAACAAATATCGATCAGTTCGATTTCCTGCCACTTTTACATTCTCAATCGCATCAAACTGAACAGCAATACAAGGATGACCAGTTAACGGTTGCCAGTCCATTGGTGCAAACCAATCTTGGGATCCATCTTTTTCTGATGTTTCTTCACCATACAGATAAGTCATAAAATCAGCTATGCCACTTTCAAATGCACGCGGATGAAAGAATGACAGGCTCTCATTAGCTTCTGAAGGGGTTATAATATTTGCATACATATGCAAAGAAGCGCGAGTACCAATAAACCAAGAGCCGTTGAAATCCCAACCTCGGGTACTCAATGGACAGCCTAACCAGCCATCTTTACTGCTTCGATGATTGCTAAAATGGTAAGCATCCAACGTGTAATTGCGTCTTGGATTACGTGGCATCATAGATGACTTGGTGCTGTGTCTAGGGACTTTTAAACTAATGTTAGTGTCATTTATAGAAAAGCGAACCCAAGGTGCCCAGCTAATATCAGGTCCTTTTGGTGTACAGTATTCCGTTTGCTGGCGGAATTTATAAGGGACGTAAAACATTGAAACTTTCCTTAAAAATTACATTCTCAATTTTTAGACTCATGCACTAATCTTTCACGAGGTAAAAACCAGATGCCAAAATAGCTTGAAAACAGTAGGCATTATGTAGCTATTTCATTTGCCGCCTTGCCCCACTTTATCGGCGGATACTCTTTCACCAACGAGGTATCCGCCAGACCAGCCAACGCTTTCCCCTGCTGTTGTTTTGCTTCGGGAGACAAAGTGATTTGCAAGCTGTCGATAATATCCTTAACTAACTGCTCCAATGGAGCATTATCAATCCACTTGCCTGTATCCCGCTCTGGATTTGGGTTAGATCCAATCCAAACATTATGTCTGGTCATGGAAAAATTAATCTCCATTAAATGATGATTGCTCAGAGAAAAAAATAAATAGCATTGCGTTCTGTCACCAGCCACTTTTGTGTTTTCGATTGCATCAAATTTAACGGCAATACATGGATGGTTAGGCAAAGGTTGTCAATTCATAGGTGCAAACCATTCCTGAATTTTTTTCTTATCCTGTGAAATATCTTCACCATAGATATAAGTCATAAAATCAGCGATGCCAGCTTCAAATGCACGGGGGTGAAAAAATGACAGCCTCTCATTTGCATCTGAAGGAGTTAAAATATTAGCGTACATCCTTACATGAGCTAGCCGGCCAATAAACCAGGGGCCATTAAAGTTCCAGCCATGAGCAATTACAGAACGGCTCATCCAACCATCTTTACTTCTTCGGTGATTTTCAAAGTGATGTGAATCCAAAGTATAGCGCCGCCTCGGATAATCCGTTTCCATGGGTGAAGTTATATTATGCCGAGGCACCTTGAGCTTTATATCAGTGCCATTTACGGAAAAATGTACCCATGGTGCCCACTTAAGATCAGGCCCTTTGGGGCTACAATATTCGGTCTGCCGACGAAATTTATAGGGTACATAAAACATTCAAATCTTCCCTGAAAATTATATTTTCACTTTTTTCATATTTTAGGCTCATCACAATTCCTTCAATAGGATTAAAGCCAGAATTTCGATAGGCTGCTTATAGCCGCGATTATTTGACTATTTCATTTGATGCATTGCCCCACTTTATCGGCGAAAACTCTTTCACCAATGCAGTATCCGCCAGGCCGGCCAACGCTTTTTCTTGTTGCTGTTTTGCCTCGGGAGATAAGGTAATTTGCAAAGTATTGATAATATCTGAGGCTAGTTGCTCCATAGGGGCATTGTTAATCCACTTTGAAGTATCACGCTCTGGATCGGAGTTCGAACCAATCCAAACATTATTTCTAGAAATGGAGAACTCAACTTTTAGCAGATGGTGATCGCTTAAAGGGAAAAACAAATATCGTTCGGTTCTATCGCCAGCGACCTCAGCATTTTCGACAGCATCAAATTGAACTGCAATACACGGATGTAGCAGCAAAGGTTGCCAATTCATAGGGGCGAACCATTTCTGAACTCCTTTCTTATACTGAGAAATATCATTGCCATACAGATAGGTCATAAAGCTAGCTATACCACTTTCGAACGCACGCGGATGAAAAAATGAGAGTCCCTCATTCACCTCTGATGGAGTAATAATATTGGCGTACATACTTACTTCAGCTCTCGACCCTATAAACCAAGCCCCATTAAAATCCCAGGCACGAGCAATCAATGAACATCCTCTCCAACCATCTTTCCCCATTCGATATTTTTCAAAAATTCGCCAATCCAGCGTGTAGCGGCGCTTAGGGTAATCAGTTTCCATTGGTGAACGTGCGTTATGCCTAGGTACTTTTAGTTTGATTTCAGTCCCATTTACTGAAAATTGCAGCCAGGGTGCCCAGCGCATACTCGGCCCTCTGGGTGTACAATATTTCGTCTGGCGACGTATTCTATACGGAAGGTAAAACATCACAATTCTTCCCCGAAAATGCGGGGCAACCAGGCTTTTGTTAAATTGCCACCAATGCTTATACAAGTACCTACAACGGCTGCTGCACCGAGTAAACCTATAGCTGGTGTGACAGCCGAGAGTCCTACTGCTCCACCAACCGCGGTAGCACTAACTTTTAGTATCCCGCCGGCACTCATAACTCCTGTTGCATCTGAAACAATGCCCTTGCTCACATTAAGGACACCATGTTCGGGATCACGTCTAAAACGATAGATTTCTGCCATGAGGGCACCGCCGCCGCTAATCCCAGCTACAAGCTCATTAGCATTAAGGTAGTTTATATTTCTACTAGTACCCTCAAACAGCATACCAATGTCCATTGCCAACCTTTGTGCTTTAACTACGCTAGTAGTAGGTCCGCTAAATAATACATAGTGCTCTTTCTCTCTAAAATTTACACGCTGTTCTTTAAGAATACGCATCGCTTCAGTTAATACGCCGGAGCCGCCCCCTACAGAAATCCAGTTAACCGCCTCTGTTTTCTGCGCTTCTATCATGGTATTTGCTAGCAATTGGGCACTTTCAAGCACCATAGGATCGTTTGCTTTGCTGCGCTTTAGAATATTAATTAAACCGCCGATTTGGTCAGCTCCTGGAGTGTAATGCATATCCCAACCATACCTTCTTGCCTGCGTTTTTGCATCTGAAAAGCGGCATATGCCTTGACCAGCGGATTTGACGGCTTCTTCGAGCTTCTCTTGTTTATCAGTGATGGCTATAACACGATATTTTTCATTCTTAATATCACCACTTTGTGAAATAGTGGCCTTCCATTTCTTACCATCTTTTTCGACATTGAAAAGAGCTGGCTTCTTATATGTTTCTTGAAACGAAAAATATTTGTAATCAACTTTTATGGAGTAAATTACAAATTAACTATCACTGAGCTTTACACATTCAACCTCACAGCCAGGCAGTAGCAGGGTGTACGTAGGCAGCTTTCCAGGCGGAGAGACGTAAACAAAATTTTTAAATTGCCCTGATGACAAAGATTCCATAGCTTGAATACAAGTTCGTGCCCAATGGTTACCTTGAAGAGCAAACCTCTTGAGCCTTTCAACGGGTAGTTTAGTTTTAGGGTTTGCTCTCACTGTGATGCCAGACGATGCTCCAGCAATTATAGGAAAGTTTTCGGGATCGAGAATGGTCATATTTTGCTCCTTGTTACAACTATTGGTGAAGTAATTCCATATTGGTTTTAAACGAATAATATAAACTGTTTTCTTACTACGGGGGCATATGCTTAACCCAAATAAGCCAGGCACAAAAATACTGTACCTGGTCTTAACTCTCTATAATTAAGGCGTTGTGGCTGGCTTTGAAAAAACAACCTGCTGACCAGTCACCAAATCAATGCTAATAACCCCTTTAAGCCTATAATCAGCCACATATATATTGCCACTGAGATCATCCAAGGCTATACCATAAAGGTATTTTAGCGGATTTGATCCTATAGTGATTTGGGTAATTAAAGTGCGATTACCCGTAGCGAGATCGACCGAAAATACTTTGCCACTTTTACTCTCTATAACTATGGCTCTTTGCTTGTTTTCATCAATGGCTATACTTCTGACAACTCCAGCACTTACCGCAGAAAAAGCGTCTCCCGTGCCTACACTATTACTAGAAAAGATGGTGCGGGCTCCCGTAATTGAATCAACAGCAAAGATAGCATTTAAAGTCGAATCAGTGACCAAATAGCGGGAATGATTTTTATCAAACGCCATGCTAAAGGCTTCGTGAATAGGGTTAAGCGCATCGGGTTTATTCTCCGTTGCACTAGATAACACACTAAAGCTTGTAAAAGATGGCGTTGTAACAGTTATTGCGCCGGTAGCATTAGTTAATGAAACAATTTTTATTGAGCTCTCCGATGCGTTTAATGCGATTGATGAACCACCGCCCAATAAGTCAGATGAATGAATTTGATATTGAATGCTATTTGTCAAATCAATATCAATAATATTGCCGGGACTGCTATCAGCAACATATAAATGTTTATTGCTGGGATTTATAACAAGGTTTCTCAAACGGTTAACCCCCGTAGTGCTAAAATCAGCAAATACACTGCGCTTGCCCGTAGACAAATCTACACTCTTAATTAGAGTTCCATCAGAGCTAGCTGCTACCAATAACCGATTTCTGCCATCCAAGCGATCAATCACTATACCTTCGACATTCACAAATCCATTATCCGCATCAGGAAACGCACTGGTACTCGGCGCCTGCCTGATCGCAACCTGCGCTGCATTCGCCGCTTTATTGGCCTGGCTATCTTCCGTTGCAACAATCAAGTTGGTATCGGTTGCTGCCGTCAAAGGAATACTCGCTTGCCAATTGGCAAAATTATCAGTTGAGGTTGCGGTTACGCCGTTGACCTTAACGCTGGTAATAGTGCTGTAATCGTCATGCGCTGTACCGCGCACCAGAATACTTGCACCATCTGTCATGGAGACTGCTGGTGGAAATAAAATTTGCGCAGTTGGAGCCGTGACATCGGCAAAGGTGGTTACGGAGTAAGTTGCCGGTACACCGCCAATGGTTAATACCGCATTGACTGCTGTGGTAACGCTGGGGGAAGCAGTGACTTTTACGGTCACTACTTGCCCAGCACTGACAGTGCCTGGGGCGCTGGTGTATTCACCGGTGCCTATCTTGTATTGGCCGTTGGTGATGCTGATAGGTACAGCAATATCTACCCCCGCCACTGTAACGGTTGCCGTGCTGACACTGGCCGGTACAGCCCCCGTTACTGCCGTAAAACTGAACGCATCCGGTGTAACATCCGCTGCGGTGGTTGCACTAAAGGTGCCTTTTGCTCCACCCACCGTCAGGGTAGCCACCACGGCGGTATTGGTTTTGGTGGAGGTAGTGACTTTGACAGCAACGCTTTGGCCGGAGCTAATAGTGCCCGAGGCTGCCGTAAATGCAGCCCCATCTATAGAATAGGTGCCGCCGACAATGCTGATAGGTACGGCTTTATCTATACCTGAGACAGTCACAGCGGGGGATGTTTTTTCAACACTCACCGCTGCGTCGGTAACTGCGGTAAAGCTAAGCGTATTAGGGGTTGTATCTGGGGTTGGTGAGCCGCTGCCACCGCCGCCGCAGGAGGTCAATAGGACAACGCTCCCCAGAAGAAAAGTATTTTTTATCCTATGCTGAAATACCTGTGCTATCGCCATGACGATCATTGCTCCTTGAAAAGAATGGGGTTCTGACAAACCACAGCGCCGGATGCAGCTGGGTGATGGGGGCCGATTATGCCAGAGGTCAAAGCGGATGTGTGCAGCTGTCGCGAAAATCTTTAACATCAAAAACCATAAATGTCATAGGGTGTAATATTTGGCGCAATAATTAGCGCTTTGCGTGCCTCCCAGGGGTTGGCGAACCCTTGCAGGCAATGCCTGGACATCTGAAACCATAGGGATTGCATAGGCCATATCAGCCTGCGACATATTTATTATGATTTGCAGCTCATCACTGATAGAATCGCGCAGCCAAGACGGCGGGCGAAAAACACCTGTAGCATTCAGGCATATTTAACAAGGAACCTAATTAATGCCCAATGATACATTAGTGAATGCGCGCAGCCCTGTGACGCAAAAGAGTAACGGCACGGCGATTACATTCCCCAACGTTTGCAAAACCCCTGTGGGCAGCGCAGTTGTTCCTATCCCTTATCCAAACATTGCCAAAAGTAATGATCTCGCCAAGGGCAGCAAAAACGTAACCATCAATAACGCTTCTGTGTGCCTGGATAACTCTGAGCTTTCCACCAGCACCGGCGACGAGGCGGGAACACTCAAAGGGATTATTTCCAGCACCAATAAGGGAAAGGCATTTCCGATCTTGAGCTCCTTCGATGTCAAAACTGAAGGCAAAAATGTGGTGAGAAATACAGACCCCTTTCTCGGCAATAACCGCAACACACCACCGGGACCGATTCTGCAGGCCCAGGTTACCCCCGTGATTCTGCCGCCCACTGAAGAAGAGAAATGCCCTTACTGCAAAAAGAAAAAACATGATTTTGCCAAGAAGCCCGGCAACCACTGCGGCAATGGACAAAAATTGCGAAAGAAAATTATTGCTGACATCAAACAGCATCAATGGTATGCGGGTAGCCATTCGCTTGAAGCGCATCATCTTATTTGTAGTGAGGCGATGAATGATGTTAAATGGCCCGACTGGTGTGCGGATTTTGGTTACAATATTGACTGCAAAGAAAATGGTGTGATCTTGCCATACTGGCTGGAGCTGGCCTGCCAGCTGCATGTGCCATTGCATCGAGGTGGACACGCAGCGGGTATTGCTCAGGGGATCCCCTACCCTCGGAAAATTAAAATTGATCTAAAAGAAATTGGCGAAAAAATTAAATCCGGCCAGTTTTGCGATAATCCTCAAAAACTGACGGATGAGCTAAATAAATACAGTAAAAAAGTTTTGTCTCAAGTCGATAAATTTATATGGACGATTAGCGGTGATGGTCGAGACTATAAGCCGGGAGGCAAGGGATGTGCAGGGGCTGATAACATTCAAAATAAACCGCAACAGAGTTGCCCCCACAACCGACTTCATAAAATTACCCGCAAAGGCAACATCACTGTATTAAATCCCAAAATTGCCCCCTTAGAAATAGGAAAATAGACTATGTTACAAACAGAATACTATGTGGTTGAGCGTGAAAATAATAATAACTATCCATTATTTTCATGGGATCAAAAAGAGAATGTATATGGGCTTGGCTTGCCTGTGGAGTACAGCGAACCATTAAAATTCCGTGTAGGCGAACCATTTCCACCAAAACTTGAATTAGTGGATTTTCATGAAACGCCAGAGCCTGTGATTTCATTTCCCCTGGCAAGAATTCTGGAGCAGTTGGACATTTACGGCATTCAATTGATTCCAGCCAAAGTGCGCAATCCCAAAGACCCATTTTCGACCTTGCATGACTATTGCTTTGTGCACGTATGGAATCGTATAGCTTGCATAGACAAAGTTAAATCAGAGCTTGAATACCTGGATGATGACGATCCGAATGGCATGATTTTTAGCATTGACAAATTTGTTATGGATGAAGAGGTACTGCAGAAACTTGAACTCAAGAAACGGCTGATTTTTGAACTAGCCGAGAAGACCTCTATACTGTTAATGCACCAATCCATTAAAGATGCAATTGAATCCATAAAACCAAAGGGCATCCGTTTTATTCCTGCCACACAATGGAACAGCGCCAGCACATTTAATTGACGACTCCAAAGCCAAAAATCAACCTAACCAATCAATATCAATGCAGTCAGAATCACTGCCGCCCCAATAACTTCTAACCTGCGAAAGCTGCAGTTGCGGTGAAATAGCTATCTCGGGATTTCGCTTTCTAAAAATCTCAGGAAAATTTCTTCTCGAAAATAAATTGCTATGTAGTGACCGATCTATTTGCTGCAGATTTTTTTGTTATTTGCGATTGAAACTTTAAAAAAACCAATGGACGAAGATGCCATCTATCGTTATCTTTTTGATAAGTGCAAGCAACTATTGAAGCATCTGAATGGCCGAATCAATTACAGCGTTCAGCCGACAAGATAAAAAGGGGAGGCAACCAACCAGGCTCAGCAACACTCATTTTTGCTGAGCCTGACAACCAGTTAAATTAACTGGCAGAAGTGAAATATCCGGAAACATTATTTTTTTCACCGCCCT
>DATMSP010000047.1:0-57156 GCA_035565295.1 Cellvibrio sp.
TAGAAACGGTAGCATTCATGGCGACTGGTTCCTTCGGTAGTGGGTAGGTTTGGCGATTTACACACTACCATTGAACCAGTTTCTTTTTATAGCTTTATCAACGACTTGGGCTTAAGTAAGTGCCATTCGGGTCAGAGTAAAGTTAATGTGAGTGCGTTAGAGTTAATTTTACTCTGACCCTAGTTACTGTAAAAACTGCCGCTGAACTCGGCATTATATTTAAAAGAGCACACCGAGAATCTTCATGAATTCACATCTGAAAACTGACACTCCTACAATTTATGCCGATATGAATGTCTTTCGTTATATCGCTTGTGGTGATATCTCAATTTATGAGCCAACTCGCTTTAAATGGGTATATTCAAATGTTCACCTAGACGAAATTCACCGGAATGGAAATACTGATGCGCTAGAGGGAATGAAGATACTTGGTGCAGTCGAAATAGCTGATGTCTTGAATGAAAAATTCCAATCTATTGAAAATGTAGTGTTAAGAAATTATTTAGATCCTTACCTACGATATGAGCAACATTTGGAAGCAATTAATGGTTATGAGGATGTTAATGACCATATGGTAGAGTACCTCATAAGAATTTTCGGCGCAGACAACTTTAACGAACTAAGTATGACTCCCGATCAAATGCATGCGGAGGTAGAAAGGCTCACTGAGGAAATTAACCCAAAAGCGCGTACTGAGCTTTTGAATAAAGCGGAGACTGTATCTAATGAGATGAGAGATTTCATTAACATCATTCTTAAAGATCGAATGCCCATAGATAAAACACGATTGGCTATGGGCATTACGAGTGAAATGAGAAATGATATCGAAACATCTCAATCACCAATTGACGCTATTTGGAATTTAATTTCGCCCTCATTAGATGGAGTCACTAAAGGCCAGTTTTTTGGCTTTGAGCCAATTCTAGGTGTGGATGGCGTTAAGCATACACAACACGGCGCAATTTCAAGCTCTCAAATTGTTCTAAATATGCTTGGCATAAGCCCTGATCAAGGATTGGCAAAACGAGAAAAGATTAAAAAGATAATGTCTGACGGGCAACATGTAGGCATGGCTTCCTACTGCAACGCATTACTATCTGCTGACCGTAGACTTTGCAGCAAGGCGCGTGCGGTCTATGAATATCTCGGGAATATTACCAGTGCGCTACATTTTGAATTTAAGAAAGGTATGGAAGTGAATCTTAGTGTTCAGCAACATGAAACATAACAAGCGACTATGGTAAATTTCAAATGGATTTTAGTCCATTAGTCAGTTGCTTGAATGTCTGCTTTTGGCCGTTATGCGAACTAAATGTAAAGCCACCGCGAATAACTACATGAATAATCATTCATACCAATGGGTGTGCGTATGGAGCAATTGAAATCGCAACATGCCCTAAACTTTCGGTTAAATAGACACCACTAGGAAACCTCTGAAAAATATTGGTGGGTAGCGCAAGGCAAAAACAGACAATTTGTCAAAACTGCGCAGCACAAAAGCGGAGTTTAGAGGGACTAAATGAGTATTTTTAGCGGTCCGCAGCTACGGCCTGTTTTTTAAGGCCACGCTGGAACCGCCGCAATGGCAACGCAGGTAATTCTTCAGAGGTTCCCTACGAAACCTCCGCCAAATTCCCCTTCTCCTCCAACCAGCTCTTGCGATCCGCCGCGCGCTTCTTGGCGAGCATCATATCCATCACCTGGTGAGTACCGTCTGCATCGTCTATGGTGAGCTGCACCAGGCGGCGGGTGTCGCGGGCCATGGTGGTCTCGCGCAATTGCAGCGGGTTCATTTCGCCCAGGCCTTTGAAGCGCTGCACGTTGACTTTGCCTTTTTTGTTTTCTGCCGCAATGCGATTGAGCACTCCCTGCTTTTCGCTTTCATCGAGTGCGTAGTAAACATCCTTGCCTATATCGATACGATAGAGCGGTGGCATGGCGACATAGACATAGCCGCTGCGCACCAGTACCGGGAAATGTTTGACAAACAAGGCGCAGAGCAAGGTGGCGATATGCAGGCCGTCTGAGTCGGCATCGGCGAGTATGCAGATTTTGTGGTAGCGCAGTTCGCTGAGGTCTTCACTGCCTGGGTCCATCCCTATGGCCACGGAAATATCGTGAACTTCCTGGCTGGCGAGAATTTCCGACGAGTCCACTTCCCAGGTGTTCAGAATTTTTCCGCGCAGCGGCATGATCGCCTGGTATTCGCGATCGCGCGCCTGCTTGGCGGAGCCACCGGCCGAATCCCCTTCCACCAGAAACAATTCGCTCAGTGCAGGCTCGCCGCTGGAGCAGTCTGCCAGTTTGCCTGGCAGTGCAGGCCCCTGGGTGATTTTTTTGCGCGCGACTTTCTTGCTGGATTTCACTCGCTTTTGCGCATTGCTGATAAAGAAGTCGGCAATCTTGTCGCCATCTTCGGTGTGCTGGTTCAGCCAGAGGGCAAAGGCATCCTTGGAAATGCCAGAGACAAAGGCTGCGGCTTCACGCGAGGTCAAGCGCTCCTTGGTCTGGCCGGAGAATTGCGGGTCCGATAATTTGTAGGAGAGTACAAAGCAGCAGTTATTCCACACATCTTCCGGTGCAAGCTTGATTCCGCGCGGAATCAAATTGCGGAATTCGCAGTAGTCGCGGATGGCGTCCAGCAGGCCGGTGCGCAGGCCGTTCACATGGGTGCCGCCCTGGGCGGTGGGAATCAGGTTGACGTAGCTCTCCTGCACCAGCTCGCCGCCCTCCGGCAGCCACTGCACCGCCCAGCTCACGGCATCGGTGGTGCCGCTGAAGTCGCCGACAAAAGGTGAGGCTGGCATGGTTTCCCAGCCCTGGGTTGCACCGGCGAGATAATCCTTCAAACCGTCTTCGTAGTACCAGACATCTTTCTCGCCGGTCTGCTCATCCAGGAAAGTGACATTCAGGCCGGGGCAGAGTACTGCCTTTGCGCGCAACACATGGCGCAGGCGGCTGACCGAAAATTTTGCCGAATCAAAATACTTGGGGTTGGGCAGGAATTTTACGCTGGTGCCTGTCTGGCGCTTTGGGCAGGTGTCGATAATTTCCAGGTCGGTGGCCTTGTCGCCATTGGCAAAGCCCATGCGATAGACATTGCCATCGCGTTTTACTGTCACTTCCAGCTTATCGGATAGGGCATTCACTACCGATACACCCACCCCGTGCAAGCCGCCGGAGAACTGGTAATTTTTATTGGAAAATTTGCCACCCGCGTGCAGGGTGCAGAGAATCACTTCAATACCCGGCTTGCCCTGCTCGGGGTGGATATCCACCGGCATGCCGCGGCCATCGTCGATCACTGTAAGCGATTGGTCTTTGTGCAAGATCACATCGATGGATTTTGCATGGCCCGCCAGGGCCTCATCCACCGAGTTGTCGATAATCTCTTGCGCGAGGTGGTTGGGGCGGGTGGTTTCGGTATACATGCCCGGGCGTTTTTTTACCGGGTCAAGGCCTGTGAGAACTTCAATATCTTCTGCGGAGTAATTTGCCATAGGTTTTTAAGTCGGGTATCAGGTTACAGTAAAAAGTTGGTATGTCAGGTTTTGGAAGGAATTTCCCAACACGGCGATCACGGCCAACTGATAAGTATTATTGTGTTTTGCTCTCTAAAAATTGCAACGCCTCTGCAAGGTATCGCTCGAATCCCTGGAACGCATGGTCGCCGCCCTCTTCTACCGTCTGCCTGCAACCGGCATATTTTGTCAGTGCATCGCGATAGTCCAGGGTTTCATCGCCGGTCTGCAACAGCAGCCAATAGTTGCCTTTGCGCAGAGGCTGTACATCAGCCGATCTTATCTCGGCGATATGCCGCTCCTCCAGGCGATAGATATGATCACTATGATAGCTTTTCAGTTCCTGCTGTACATACTGCGGCATAAAATCATAGGGGCGCACCGCCGGGTTGATCAATATCGCGCGCAGATTATATTTCTCCACCAGCCAGGTTGCCCAGTAGCCACCGAGCGAGCTGCCCATTAAATAAACAGCCTGCGGCAGCAGCGACTCAACCAGGGATTCAAGCTGTGCGCGCGTCTGCTCAGGATAGGGGGTCAGCTGTGGACAATGATAGGTTATTTCCGGATGGTTTGCCGCAAGCCATTGTTGCACCTGGCAGGCCTTGAACGAGAGGGGTGAGCTGAGGAATCCATGAATATAGATAAGTGCAGGCATAACGACCGATTAATAACCAGTCGATTTGTAATCTATGACATATTGCTTGCCAGTGACACGCTCTACCCCAGTTTCAAAGCGACCGTCTTCGTAGAGATCGAACCAGCGGTAGCCCGGCATTAAGGTGTCCACCGTAAAGTCATCGCACAAGGGTTTAAATTGTACACAGGTGGAGGGAGTGGCGAGCAGTACAGTCTTATTGCGCTGGCCGCGAAAGTCCTGGTGAACATGCCCCCAGACAATGGCTTTGACCTGGGGATGACGATCTGTCACCGCAAAAAAAGCCTCGGCATTGCGCACTATATACTGATCAATCCAAGCGCTGCCCACCGCTACAGGCTGGTGATGCAGCATCACAATGATATGCTTGTCAGGATTCTGCGCGAGAGTCTGCTCGAGAAAATCCAGTTCAGATTGGGCAAGGTTGCCGTGCACTTTCATGGGCACAACCGAGTCGAGCAAAATCACCAGCCAGTTGCCCAATTCGACAGCGCGAGTGATGGGCGGATTGGGAATATCCAGGGCGGCCATGATGGGCACAGAGTCGTGATTGCCCGGCAGCCAGGATAAAGGCGTAGAAAAATACTGGCGAACCTTAGCGACAAAACGCCTGTAGCAACTATCGTGGCAGGCACTGGCAATATCGCCGGTACACACAATATGCTCAAAATCCGATTCTTTTTCGGCGATGAGCTGCAACACATCCTGCAGGCTTTGGTCGGTATTTAAGCCGAGCAAAACCTCACCGTCCAGCGGACCAAGATGGCAATCACTGATTTGAATTAGTCGCTTTGGCCCGGTATTTATCTTTGTCACAGCAACAGCTATCTCAGGTTAATTTTTTTGTTTTTTTGACATTGAAAAATCAATTAAGACATAACCATATACGCTTAAAAAAATTTCTTCTACTGCTGCGGCACCTAAAGCAACGGTTTGCAGCAAAATCACCCATAAATATAGCGGAAGTGTGATCATGGTATAAATTATTAAGTCACTGCCACAAATATAAACTTATTCATCTTTTCGAGGAGATTAATGGCTCCGCCGATTGGCGCGGTCAGGCCTGCTTATTAAAATAAAATCTACTCGGCCGCATCAGCAACAGGGATCACTGCCCCAGCGGAATAAAGCTCTCTATTTCATGCCCCTGACTTAAACAAATCGTCAGCCACTCCCCGAGGAACTGGTTGATCTGCAATTTTTCATCGCATTGATACATGGACTGATTGGGATAATCATAGCGCGGCCGCAGGCGCTTGTGCCCCTCCCAGGCGAGGACTTCGGCCAGCCCCGCATCGTGATACATACGCACGGTCAGACAGGGCATTTGCAGCCAGAATCCCGCTGCATCCCGATCTGAGCGCTGGGTCAGCTGCAAGGTAGTCGTATAGGGGGAGCGTTCAATAATCTGGAAGCTGTGCAGCCACAGCTGCTCGCCCCGGCTCACGGCAAACTCGCGCCGGCTGTCCTGGGGATTCGCCAGGAGTTTTTTCAACCTCACATAGTTGGCCTCACACTCAGCCATTTGCAGAGGCAGATTGACTCTGTACCTCACTTTTGGACGTACGACAAAGTCATTAATTGTTGGGGGCCGCAGTCTCAACATAGTGTGTATCTTAGAAGTCACTCCACAATGGCAATATGCACTTAAATCATCCGGCAATGCTTGAAGTGTTGGCCACTTATGAGATTAAGTCAATCTACCAGACAAATTATTCTGCGCGCAGCGCCGGGCGATTGAACTGTAACCACTGCAGGCAAATCAGGGTAGCGGCATTATTGAAACGGCCAGTGTACAAGCTGGCAAAGACTTCGTCAGCGTCCAGCACATGCACACGTATATCCTCGCCCTCTTCTGCCAAGCCATAGACACCTCCAGCTTGACTCAGGTCACATAATCCGCAATAGAGATGCAGCTTCTCATCCGAGCCGCCCGGGCTGGATAAATACTGGCAAATATATTCCAGGCGATAGGGGGTGAGATTGGCCTCTTCCACCAGTTCGCGGCGCGCAACCTCTTCCGGCAGCTCGCCCTCCTCCAGCATTCCCGCGACCACTTCATAGCACCAGGGGCCGTTGGATTCGTTTAGCGCCCCTATGCGAAACTGCTCCACCAGTCCGATCAAATCCCGCTCGGGGTCATAGAGCACAACGGCAACAGCTTCACCGCGAATAAAAATCTCGCGGCCAATCTCGCCGCTCCAGCCGCCGGAAAATAATTTGTGGCGAAGGAAAAGTTTTTCAACGCGGAAAAAGCGCTGGTAGAGCTGCTCGCTGCGAATAATTTCTACATCGTTGCGGGTGAATTGGGGATTGTCCGTCGTCATATTTACACAACTCGCGAATATATTATTTTTATCTGCGGTGACGCCCTGCTGGAGCGCCACCGCCGGGCGGTTATACCTTGTGGTAAAGCTCCGAACCCCTCTGCAAAAACTCTTTGGATTTCTGCTGCATTTCCGCCTCGACGTCGATCATCTTGATAATATCCTTATCGCCAATCACAGAGATGTCCGTTCCATTTTTAGCGGCGTAGTCACGCACTTCCTGGGTGATTTTCATCGAGCAGAACTTGGGCCCGCACATGGAGCAGAAGTGAGCTACTTTCGCCGAGTCCTTGGGCAGGGTTTCATCGTGATAGGAGCGCGCGGTATCTGGGTCCAGGCCGAGATTGAATTGATCCTCCCAGCGGAATTCAAAGCGCGCTTTGGATAAGGCGTTATCGCGCAGTTGCGCACCCGGATGCCCCTTGGCCAGGTCGGCCGCATGGGCGGCAATTTTATAGGTGATAATCCCCTCTTTCACATCGTCTTTGTTCGGCAGTCCCAGATGCTCTTTGGGTGTGACATAGCAGAGCATGGCACAGCCGTACCAGCCGATCATGGCGGCGCCTATGCCGGAGGTGATGTGATCGTAACCGGGGGCTATATCGGTAGTTAGCGGGCCCAGCGTATAGAAGGGAGCTTCATCGCACACCTCCAATTGCTTTTCCATATTTTCCTTGATCATATGCATGGGCACATGGCCGGGGCCCTCGATCATCACCTGCACATCATGCTGCCAGGCAATTTTGGTCAGTTCGCCCAGGGTTTCCAGCTCGCCGAATTGCGCTTCATCATTGGCATCGGCAATGGAACCGGGGCGCAGGCCATCACCCAGAGAAAAGCTCACATCGTAAGCTTTCATGATTTCGCAGATTTCATTGAAGTGGGTGTAGAGGAAATTCTCCTGGTGGTGGGCCAGGCACCACTTGGCCATGATCGAGCCACCGCGCGAGACAATACCGGTAACGCGCTTGGCGGTGAGCGGCACATAGCGCAGCAGCACACCGGCGTGGATGGTAAAGTAATCCACGCCCTGCTCAGCCTGCTCGATCAAGGTATCGCGGAAAATTTCCCAGGTCAGGTTCTCGGCAATGCCGTCCACTTTTTCCAGCGCCTGATAGATAGGCACTGTACCTATAGGCACATGCGAATTGCGGATAATCCACTCGCGGGTCTCGTGGATATTTTTGCCGGTGGACAAGTCCATCACCGTATCCGCCCCCCAGCGCGCGCCCCAGGTCAGCTTCTCCACCTCTTCTTCAATAGAAGAACCCAGCGCAGAGTTGCCGATATTGCCGTTGATCTTGACCAGGAAGTTGCGGCCGATAATCATCGGCTCCAGTTCCGGGTGATTGATATTGGCCGGAATGATAGCGCGACCACGGGCCACTTCGTCGCGGACAAACTCGGGGGTGATTTCACTGGGAATGCTGGCCCCGAAACTCATGCCCGGATGCTGCTGATTCAATACACCCAGCTCGCGCGCCTGGGCCATGGCCATATTCTCGCGGATCGCAATATATTCCATTTCCGGGGTGATGATGCCGCGCTTGGCGTAATGCATTTGCGATACATTCATGCCCGCTTTGGCGCGGCGCGGCTTGCGGGTCAAGTTAAAGCGCAGTGCCGCCAGCTTGGGGTCCTGCAGGCGGGCATTGGTGAATTCCGAATGGCTGTCCTCCAGCACTTCTGTGTCATTGCGCTCTTCGATCCAGGCAGTGCGCACATCGCCCAGGCCGCGGCGCAGGTCGATGGTGACATTGGGATCTGTATAGGGGCCAGAAGTATCATAGACCCGCACCGGCGGATTTTTTTCACCGCCGAAGTCAGTGGGCGTGTCGGCCAGGGTAATTTCGCGCATGGGCACACGCATATCAGCGCGCGAGCCGGCGACATAAATTTTTTGCGAACCGGTAAAAGGTTGCACCGAAGCTTCATCAACCTTGGCGCTCTCACTGAGAATTTTTTCTACGCTAGTGTTCATGGGAATTACCTGCCTGAATAAAAGTGATGGAAATGATGCACCGGGCCAGCGCCCTGTCCAATCTGTAAGTGATGCGCGTGCGCGAGCGCATTGTGTAAATAATTTTTTGCCTCAGCCACTGCATCGCGCAGCGTGAAATTTTTTGCCAGGCCTGCAGCTATGGCTGAAGCCAGGGTGCAGCCGGTGCCGTGGGTATTGCGCGTGGCGATGCGCGGCGCGCTGAAGCGTTCAAAGCCATCCACCGTGAGCAACACATCAGTGGCGGTATCGCCCTGGCTGTGACCGCCTTTCATCAACACCGCCTGTGCGCCCATCGCCAGCAATTGCTCGGCCTGCTGCTGCATTTCGTCGAGGCTTGTGGCTGCGGGCCTGCCTAAAAGCGCTGCTGCTTCCAGCAGGTTCGGCGTCAACAGGGTCGCACGCGGAATCAACCTGGCAATCAAGGTCTGGATAGCATCCTCCGCCAGTAAACGATCACCACTGGTAGAGACCATTACCGGGTCCAGCACCAGGGGAATCTGCCCATAGGCCTGCAGCGATTCACTTACCGCCGCAATAATATCGGCGGTGGCCAGCATACCGGTCTTGATTGCGCCCACGTTGATATCGCCCAGCACCGACTGGATCTGCGCCTGGACAAAGCCCGGCGGGACAGGAAACACCCCCTGAACCCCGCGAGTGTTTTGCGCAGTCAGTGAGGCTATGGCGCTGCAGCCATAGACCCCGAGGGCGGCAAAGGTTTTCAGATCCGCCTGAATGCCCGCCCCGCCGCCGCTGTCGCTGCCGGCGATGGTCATTGCTATGGGGGTTGTCGCTGCTGCCATGGGTATCCCGCAAAAAAGAAAGGCGGGGAAGAGAGGTGCGGGCTAACCGCCGATGAAAGCTCTCGTTCCCTACGCCGGTACTAACCGGATCAGGTCGACGGGTATATCTCAGCAGCTGCGCTAATCGCAGGGCACCCCGACAAGAAAGTAAGCAGTCTAGTGAAATTAGTCTGGAGAGGGAACCTTATAATGGCAAAAAAGTGACTTTTCCCCAGTAAACCTGCACAACTGCAGAGCCACTCTGGACTGGGGATTCACTCCCGCCAGCCCCCGCAGTACCGCAAAACCGGCAAGCTAGGCGGAGATCGGATACCAGACATGGCACAATCAGCCATTTACCGGACTCATTTCCGGGTACATATTCGCCAAGCCCACCCCTGTCGAAGAGCCAGACCACAGAATGAAACCGCCAAATCCCAAAACATAGGCCAATCCCCCCAATCATAGCCGCCCCACTTGATGGCGAGTGCGGCCAGGGGATGGATAAGATAACAGTCAATCACAGATTCATCAGCGAAAGACATCGACTTATTTTGCCGGGCCAAGATAGCTGCCGCTGCAGTGAATTTCAAACATGAAGCACCCTGCACCGCGCCAGGCTGCTTACATTTGTAACTTCACCCGTGGGGAACAAGTGTTTAATCTTTTTTATTCAACAATCAAGGGCAAAGCTCGACCAGCAAGGCTCAACCAGCTACACTCGGTTTTTCTTTTACCCGTGAATCTTTTTTATTTGCTGCAACGTCTAAAGGCAATAGATATTGCACAGGTTGATAGCTACCCGAAATTTGTACATTTTTTACTCTGGGACACTTTATGAAAAAGTCGAAACTTTACCTTGCTGTAGCTTTACTGGCACTGGCCCCACTGGGAGCCAGCGCAAACACCCTGCAGGAGATTTACGAGTTAGCGCTGCAAAATGATTCGCAACTGAAAGCGGATAAAGCCAACTACGATGCAAACAAAGAAAACAAAGGCATAGGCCGCGCCGCGCTGCTGCCCTTTATTGAAGGTAATTATAATTACAAAAAGAGCGATACCGATCGGGTAAACCATTTGCAGGCAAGTGAAAGCGGAAAATATGACGGCAAGACTACCGGCTGGGATGTCAGCCTGAGACAACCCCTGTTTGATATGTCCGCCTGGTATCTCTACCAAAGAGGTACAAAGTTGAGCGATCAGGCCGAGGCCCAATTTGGTGCTGATCAACAGAGCCTGATAGTGCGCGTCACTACCGCCTACTTCAATGTACTGCGCGCGGTGGACAAACTCGAGGCCACACTCTCAGAAGAAAAAGCCCTGGCTCACCAGCTTGAGCAGACCAAGCAACGCTTTGAAGTGGGACTGATTGCCATCACCGAAGTGCATGAATCGCAAGCGGCTTACGACAGCGCTACCGCCGCCACCCTGGAGGCCCGCGGCAGCCTGAGCATCAGCTATGAAGCCCTGGAAGTGCTGACCGGTAAAGCCGAAGACGCCATTGCCCCTCTCTCGGAAAAATTTCCTGTGGTCAATCCCACCCCCTCTGATCGCGCCGAGTGGGTAAACTTTGCACTGCAAAACAACTACAACCTGAAAGCGGCAAAATTTGGCGCCGAAGCCGCCAGCAAGAATGCCGATATGACTCGCGCTGGACATTTCCCCACGGTTGCTGCCACCGTCGGCTACTCCGATAGCAATACTACGCTCGACCAGGATTCTGTGCTGAGGAGCGACCAGGATGACAAGGGTAGCAGCATTGGCATTGGGGTGAATGTTCCCCTGTTCAGCGGCGGCGGCACCTCCAGCAAAACCCGCCAGGCGGTAGCGCAAGCCTTGCAACAACAGGAAATATTTAACAGCACCCAACGCAGCACCATCCAGTCGACCCGCGCACTGCATTTGTCGGTAGAGACAGATGTAGCTCGTGTACAAGCGCGCAAACAGGCCATTATTTCCAACCAGAGCGCCCTGGATGCAACCCAGTCGGGTTATGATGTGGGTACACGCAACCTGGTGGAAGTGCTGCTGGCACAGCGCAATCTCTATCAGGCACGTCAAAATTATTCCGATGCGCTCTACGACTATGTTATCAACTCCGTCAAGCTGCGCGAAGCTTCTGGCATGCTGACACCGGCCGATGTGCAGGAAGTGGATAAGTGGTTGAAGCCGGGAGTTACCGTGAATCGCAGCCAGTACGAAAAATAATTTATCTTTTTCGTCTCGCAAAATAAAAAGCCCCGATTGTATTCGGGGCTTTTTATTTTGCGATCCAGGAAGAATAAAAACACACTCATATTGAAGGCAAGTGGAAACCTTTTTACGACATTGGCCGCAATAAGCCATCAATCCGCCAGATGGATTTTGCTGATATCCGGTTGCAGCGGTTTCAGCTGTGATTTGATTTGACCCAGATCAGCCCCCGCAGGCGCTACGCCGACATCGAGGGCATTGATCAATGGCGGAAGAACAATTTCTCTTTCATCCTCACTGATCAGATCAGCCCCCACCTCAGCAATTCCCCAATCGGCAACCGCTGGATTGGATACCGCTGCCCTCTCAGCCTTAGCAGTCAGGTTCTCGCCCAGCCCGGCCAAACCAAAATCGGGCACCTGCTGCAAGCGAGCCTCCACCCTGGGCCGCTCATTGGCCTCGAGAAGATCGCCACCCGCTGCGCGCAGCTGCAAGCCACTGGTATCAATATCGCGCGCAACAAACGTTTGTCGCTCTGCCGGCTTCAGCAAATTGGCACCGACGGGCGAGAGCCCCCAGTCCTGCGCCTTGCTTTCCGATCCAGCAGCACTGCCGGCAGAGGCGGCCGCAGTTTGCGATAAGTCTCTCTGAGGAACAGCAGTTGCAGCAACGCCAGTTGCGCGCGCGGCAGTTGCGCGCGCGGCAGTTGCAAGGCTGGTGGGCTGGCCCGCTGGTTTTGCTGTGGAAGATACAGGGGGCTGGCTATTATTGTCAGCGACCACTTCTACTTGGGCACCAGCCTGCAGCAGCGCTTTGCGATATTTTTCTGCGCCGACAATATCCAGATTGCGTTTGAGCACCACCGGCCTGCCGGTAAAGAGCGCATTAATTTTCGCCTCGTCGGCCTTGAACAATTGCTGCAAACGCAATTTGACATCGCTCAACTGAAAACCCAACACAATATCGCCGCGAAAGAGAATGTTGTATTGCTGTTCACTCATAGCACTCACCTCTTAAGATTTTGCAAAGCATAACAGTGTGCAACAACAAGCGAAAGATAATATTTTTCACACACTAAATTGATACAGACGTCAGCGAAACATACCACTTCACATTATAGCGATTTAGTTTAGCCATAGCGAAAAATGAAAGAAACAATTACTGGCCGAATTGAATTTCCTCTACTTAACTTAGGTTTCTTTTTCCAAGCAAGACTCCGCAGTACTCCTTGTAAAATTTTATAGCAGTAGAGAAAACTCCATGAAACCATTTTCAATTTTATGGCTGGGCTTTTGCCTGTGCCTGGCAAGCCTTCCTTTAATTTCTTACGCAGAAGACTGGCAGCGCACAGTAATATTTATCTCCAGCGAAACACAACCGGGACAGGATATTTTTTTGCGCGGTGGCATAGATCATCAATTTGCGCAAAACAATTTACGTATAACCTGCAGCAACAGTAACTCTCTTTGCGCTATTCCTATTCGCTATCGCAACACCCTCAACACCTATACAGCCAACTGGAAAAAAGGCGATAACTTTCTCGATTGGTACGGCACTGAAGCAAGTCAGAATCAGGGCAATCAAGCAGGCCTGGCGCAGGGTACAGTGATGGATTGGACCAGCAACAATCCCAACAATGCCCAACAGCTGGCCAATCAGGGGTTTGGCTTTACACCGCTGAACACCTGGGGCGATCACTACTGGATGCTGGATGTGGATATGGACTGCTCTAAAACCTATAGAGGCTGGTTCGAATTCAAATCATTTATCGCCAGGGGTGCAGGCTGGGAGAGCGATATACACCAGGCCGACACGCCCTATCCCTCGCCAAACCACTTTGCTCAATGTGGAAAAATAAATGTTTTCCAGCGCAATGCCAACAGCTTTTTTACACAGGAATTAGCTCTCACCAGCGCAATTGCAAGCAGCATTTTTCTGCAGGTAGACAGATCCGATGGCTACTTGTTTGTATTCGTCAACGGTATAGAGCGCATGCGTTTTGACAGCAGCCAGGCGCGCGCAGGCGAAAAGATTGATATCACATCGCTGATGTGGCAGGGCGCCAATGAAATCCGCCTGGTAGCCAGCACCCCCAACGGTCAGGGCGGTTATGCGGTCAAGCTCTGGGCAGATGAGAAACAACTGCTGAATGAATCCAACTTCCACAATAATAGGCAGGGCATTTCCCTGAACAAAAGTATCAGCGTTAATATGCCCGATGCACCCGCCAGCCGAACCCTGAGCATCAGCACACAAAGTCGCAGCGAATCGGCGATTTATATTAACAATGTCTTCACCGGAAAATTTGCGCCGGCAGAATTCCAGTTGGCACCCGGTGAATATCGCCTGGGAATAGGCGAGTCGACAACGACTGTTGATAAAACGCCCAACAGTGTCGCCATGACCGGACAATTTCGCGAACAGGATATAGTGATTGCCGGGCAAAACCTGAGCCTCGATAGCGAGCAGATTCCACTGCTCACCCGCGTCAGCGAACATAAAATTGCCATCATCCCCTTCACCAATTTGCACTGCGGCTTCAGCAATGAAGCCGTGATCAGCTCCGGCCTTAGCATCAACGCATTCAGCGAAAATATCGGTGTAATGACCGCTGAAGATATTCTTGTGGCCGAACAGGCCATCAAACTCACCAGCGAAAAATGGCTGCAGCCCATGTCCTATGGACTGATGAAGTGGAAGCTGCAGATGCTCGCCCCTATCACGCAAAAAGTGTATATGACCGATCACCTGCGCCTGGAAGATAATATCCAATTCAGCGATGACCTCGGCAAATACGATATGGTGATTTATATCATGCCGGACCGCACGCTGAATCGCGACTCCCTGGGTCGGCGGATTCCAGTCATCTCAGCCTTCGGCGGGGCCGGTGGCCGCCCAGTCACGTTTATGCCAGCCTCCTGGCTGGATGCACCGGGTCAGACTCTGGCCGAACGCCTGCAGAATCTCACAGCCTCTTCCGGCATGGGGCACGAAGCCCTGCATGTCTATGGCGGCTATGCGCAGAACGATTATCAGGGCGTGGAGAATCTGCACGGTGCCCTGGCCCACAGCTATGGCGAAAACGATCGCGGTTTTATCCCTGCCTGGCTCAGCTGGCAGCAGCATTTTGTGCGCTCACAAGTGGCCGAGGACCAAACCACCGACCTCTACATAACCCCAGCACAAAAGCCCGCCAGACCGGCACTCTATGTGGGACTGTTTAATACCCTGCACGCCGGTTTGGGCGCCGAACAGCTGTGGTCTTACAGCAAACCTGTCAGCCGGATTGAAAACCTGGGGGACGCGCGCTGCCTGGATCTGCAACAGATTGAAGGCACAGACAGGATTCAGATCCGCGGCGTAGCCTGCAATACACAAAACAGCCAGCGCTGGTCGTTAAAGCATGTGCAGAACGGGGCCTATCATATGGTCAACGAAAGCAGCCAGAAATGCGCCGAACTCAGCGAGGGTCAGATACTGCAAAAAGCCTGCAGCAGCGCCTTGCCGCAGCGCTTCCTGATAAAACACAGCAGTGGCAGCTTCAGCATAACCACCCTGGCAAACCAGTGCCTGGCATTGAATGGTAATGGAAGCCTCGCCCTGACGTCTTGCGACCCGCTCGCAACAAGCCAGCAGTGGCATCTAAAAAAATAACCTGGCCCTGCCCGCTCTCTATCCTGCCAGAACCTCAACTCAACCGGGGTTCTGGCCGCTAAGCCCCGTGGCACCGATAAAAATTTCAGGCTATTGATTGCGAAGGATTTATCTATTTTTTTCCATCATTTTGTCGCAGCGAATAACCTCTTCGCCTCCGTTTGTATAAATCCTGGCGCTATGATGATATAAAGTAAAAGACAGATGTAACAAAAAGATCTCACTTAACAGTGGCATTTAAAAGAACAGCATCCATACTTAGATCATTACTATTATTTCCAATAATGCTCTTGCGTTATTTTGCTTAAGGAGGCTTTTTGTTATGAACACGCTAACCCCACGCAAGATTGTTGTCGATGGCCAACTCACTGAAGCGGCCAATGTACAAATCAAGGTTGAACAGGATATCGCCTTCCTGCAGCACCGAATCTCACTGATGCAAAAACAGGCTACCCCTAACGAAGTTGTGCTCGAAACCTATGAAAACATGCTAAAAAGCCGCAGGGCAGTACTGTCCTGGTTACTTGAAGGCGCGACCACCATTACCTCCCCCAGCCACTGATGGCTAGCGCCTCGCCATCCGGTGGCTAGTCACCATTCAAACAGTGATCCATACTCAGCGCCGGTTCCGATTCAACAGGTTTGCCGACAACTCTGGCGGGGATGCCGGCCACTGTCGTATGAGCGGCAACCGATTCCAGCACTACACTGCCCGCACCAATTTTTGCACCCTCGCCAATCTCCACATGACCCAATATTTTTGCCCCCACGCCAATCAAAACTCCGTGGCGAATAATGGGATGGCGCTGGCCTTTACTGCAACCACTGCCGCCTAAAGTGACGCTGTGCAGCAGGGAGACATTATCTTCCACAATCACCGTTTCCCCCATGACCACGCCTGTGGCATGGTCAATCATAATTCCCTTGCCCAGGCGGGCTCCCGGGTGAATATCCACATCAAATTGCTGAGAGATCTGGTTTTGCAGAAAAAGTGCAAGGCACTCGCGCCCCTGCAGCCACAGCCAGTGGGCGATGCGGTGCGACTGCAGAGCCTGATAGCCTTTGAAAAACAACAGCGGCAGGTTATAGGCATTGCAGGCGGGATCGCGCTCGCGATGGGCGCAGATATCCGCCAGCATAGCCTCCTCCAGGACAGGATCGGCAGCCATGGCCTCGGCAAAAATATCGCGGATCATCAGCGCGGACATGGCCTGACTGTCCAGCTTGTTGGCCAGGTGAAAGCTGAGCGCCGCCGCAAAGCTGCTGTGATTTAAAATAGTCGCATGATAGAAGCTCGCCAGTATGGGCTCGGCAATACTTGCCTGCAGCGCTTCAGCGCGAATGGTTTGCCAGACATCAATCGGATTTGTGCTATGACTCATGACGTTAACTGTTACTCATTCTAGGAGGGTAAATTCGACTTGAGCAGCCTGACCATCAGCTCATCCATATGGAAAAAACATTCGGCACCGAGCTTGCGCATATCCTCCAGCAAACTGTTGGGCCTGCCCTGCTCATCCGGCGGGCAGTAGGCCAGTGCGCGCATTCCCGCAGCCCGCGCCGCTATAACTCCCGTCAGCGAATCCTCGACGACCACCGCATCAGCAGCGGCAACGCCCATGGTCTTTGCCGCGTGCAAAAACAAGTCGGGGGCCGGCTTGCCGCGCGCGACATCCTCGAAGCTAAATATATGGCCGCGCAGATACGGCAGCAAATGGGTTTTCACCAGGGTGACCGCCATCTTTTCGTGCTTGCCATTGGAGGCAACACAGAAGGGAATTTGTCTTTCCTGGAGGGCCTGCAATACAGCTTCAACACCGGCCACCGGTTTTAACCGCTGCTCGCAGGCCACCAGTGTCTGCAATTGCACATGCCGCCAGAACGCCATGCCCTTTTCATCCCGCTCCTGTTGCGACAAGCTCCGCCAATCCAGTTTCTCACTCAATTCAGCCGTGATCATACTGATGCAGTCAGCCACTGATTTGCCGCGATAGGCTTCCAGCGAATAATGTGAACTCACCTGAATACCATACTGCTCCTCCAGGCATTCAGCGAATACCTGCGCCGATAAAATTTCGCTGTCGACCAGCACACCATCACAATCAAAAATAACTAACATACATCCAGACTCTACTCGACAATATTCAATTCAGTTTTATCCAGTGCGGGATAAGGAGTTGCCAGCAACATCCACAATCCCAGCAGCAAAAATACAATCAATACACTCATACCTATGCGCGCGGAATTGCTCATCAAGGTAATAGTGGCCACCGCCATGGGCGCGGCGAAAGAAGTGGCGCGGCCGGACAACGCATAAAGGCCAAAATATTTCCCCGCCTCTTCCACGGCCACGCTGCGCGCAAGATAAGAGCGCGACGATGCCTGTGCCGGGCCAAATACCAGGCCGATCAATAAGCCAAACAAAATATAAACTTTTTCAGCGGCAGTCCCAAACAATCCACCAGAATCACTCGCCGGCAGAATGAGTAGGCCAAACAGAGTGTAACCAGGCCCAGTGGAAATAATGCCTAAAGTCGCGATGATTAAGCAGATCAGGCTGATAACAACAACCGATTTGGAACCCATGCGCGAATCCATTTTCCCGGCAAAATAACAACCTGCAATGGCAATCACCAGCAATAAAATCCCATAGATGCCCATCTCCACTGTCTGCCAGCCGAACATCGCCGCAGCGAAAGCTCCACCCAGCGCCAACAGACCATTGATACCATCCTGATAAATCATCCGCGCGGCTAAAAAACGCAAAATAGCCATGCGATTTCTTAATTCAGTGAGGGTATTTTTTAATTCGCCGAGCCCCGTTACCACTGCAGCCCGCAATGATATTCCCGTGCTCTTATCCGGCGTAAATAAAAATAGCGGGATGATAAACACCGTATACCAAAGTGCAGCCAAGGGCCCAGTGATTCGAGCATCTTCCCCCAGCGAGGGCTTTAAATCGAACCAGGGAGCTATGCCCAGCAATGTCTTTCCCGTTTCAGGGGTTGCCGCGAGCACCAGCAAAACCATAAACAGTACAATCAAGCCACCGGCATAACCCAAGCCCCAGGCAAGATTGGAAATGCGACCCACTTCGGCCTTATCGACCAGGGCTGGCATCATCGAATCGTTAAATACAATAGAGGACTCCGCAGCCACAGTGGCGAGAACAATGGCCAGCATCGGCAACCAGAGCGCGGAGCCGGGAGCGGCAAACCAGAGCAGCGCGAGGGCGCCAACCTGGACAATGGCAAAACCTCCTATCCAGTGCTTGCGCCGTCCGGACGCATCGGCAACCGCACCCAGAATTGGCGACAAGAGCGCAATCACCACCCCCGACAGCGTAATCGTATAACCCCAGGCCGCCTGGCCGGCCACCGGATCAGCCGCCAGGCGCGAAACAAAATAGGGGCCGAAAATAAAGGTGATAATCACGGTGAAAAACGGCTGGGCTGCCCAGTCGAATAACATCCAGGCGAAAATACCGCGCCTGTTGCTGGCAGCCGGTGATTGCTGTGTCGCCAAGTCAAGATCCTCTAGCAGTTGATGTAAGGCTGGATATATCCCTGATAAATTTCACTCAGGTTTTCCAGCAGGGCTTCTTTTAAACAGATCTCAGTCGCCTGCAACTGCGCGCGCACTATATCTTCTGTCAACTGCGCTGCATACAGAGAGGCAACCGGTGAATAGCTCAAATGCCAGGGTTCGGGCGCTATTGCACCTCGCCCAAGCTGGTAGGGACGGACAAAACCGCGCGGATTGTTGCCTAATTCCGCGCTCAACCAGCGATGAAACTCGGCAAACGGGCCTTCGCCCTCAGTCTCTTCCACCGTGAGCTGCAGAGCATAATCACTGGCGATTCGCGAATCATCATAAACGTCCAGATCCGTGCCCCAATGATGACGGGACGCGCCGGGGAGTGCCGACCAGCGCAAAATGGCAAATACCTTTTCCCGGTCGCTGTAACAGGTCATATCCAGGGGCTGACCCGCTGCATCCAACACAGGACGCTGGCCGCTGGCCTTATTGTTCCAGATCAATAGCTGCCGGGCAAAATTGCGGTAGCTGCTGGCTACCCGCAAGCGAAACCCCTGCCCCCCCGCTGCCGCAGCCAAGGACTCTAGCGGCTCAATAACGAGGGGATGGAGCAGACAGCCCAATTCCGGGGACTGAATCAAAGCGCCTTCATCAAGCCCCAATAACAGGGCAGACGAGATGGCAATATCTGGCAGATTGAGCATTTTTTGTGTTCCTAATTCCACATGCAAGCCCATAAGCAGGCTAAAAAAAACTCTATTACATCGACAATATGACGAAATAATTTACATATTGATTGCACCAAAAGGGGAACTGTGTAATATACTGTATGTGCTGTATACAGAGATGTCATCCTAGCACCAACAATAATCATAACTTAGTGACAGAGCCTTATCCTCATGAATACTCATCATAGCGAACTACTCCAGTTAAAAAATCTCGGCATGGCTTCCGTGAATATTCTCCATGCCGTTGGCATCAACACTTACGCAGAACTTAGCAAGGTGGGAGCCGTTGAGGTTTATCGCCGCATCAAAGCGCGCGATATTAACGTTTCCAAAGTGATGCTCTATGCCCTGCAGGGAGCCCTGCTCAATGTCCACTGGAACGACCTTCCACAGGATATGAAGTTGCAGCTGGTCTCGGAAGCAGAGCTTGGCTACAGCGAAGAACCCAAGCGGGCTCGCGCCTAATCACGGCTGTATTTCTTTCGCGCGCTCAGCAACAGGTTATAGGCTGGTATGTTGCTGGCGAAAGATGTCCTTTACCCCCCTCCATTTCTTCCGTTTCTCTTCCGCTCGCCTGCAACTTAAATGCTGAGTTGTGGTCTCTATCACGTCTTTGGGCCCTGGCCAGCCATTGAATTTTGGCAGGCGCAATCCCATATAGAGCTGTGGCCTGTGCTGTTACAGGTATTCTTTTTCTGAGGAGATTTTATCGTGCTACGTATCGGCCTGTTCCTGTTGACCAACCTTGCCATTATGCTGGTGGCAGGCGTTGTCATTAACCTGCTGGGTGTTGGCAAATTTATTAGCAATGGGCAGATGAACCTGCAGAGCCTGTTGATTTTCTGTGCGGTGTTTGGCTTTACCGGCTCGTTTATTTCACTGCTCCTTTCCAAATTTATGGCCAAGCGCACCATGGGTGTCGAGCTGATCGAAACCCCGCGCAATGCCGATGAGCAGTGGCTGGTCAATACGGTGACCGAGCTGTCGCAGAAAGCCGGTATCAAAACCCCTGAAATAGGTATATTCCCAGCACAGGAATCCAATGCCTTCGCCACAGGCTGGAATCGCAATGCCGCCTTGGTCGCGGTAAGCCTCGGCCTGTTGCAACGCTTTGAGCGTGATGAAGTCCGCGCCGTTCTGGCACACGAAATTGGCCATGTTGCCAATGGCGATATGATCACCCTCAGCCTGATCCAGGGCGTGGTAAACACCTTTGTGATGTTTTTTGCCCGCATTATAGGGTTCGTGGTAGACAAGGCCCTGCAAGGCAACAATGAGCGCTCCGGCAACGGCGTGGGAATTGGCTATTATATAGCCACCTTTGTCGCCGAACTCGTGCTGGGCTTCCTGGCCAGTATGCTGGTAGCCGCTTTCTCGCGCTACCGCGAATTCCGCGCCGATGAAGCAGGTGCAAACCTGGCTGACCGCAACTCCATGATCCGCGCTTTGCAGCGTTTGCAAGTGGAGTCCGGCCAGGTGGAGAGCGCTATGCCAGCCAGTATGCAGGCGTTTGCCATCAGCGGCGGTATAGGGCGCTTTTTTGCCAGCCATCCTCCCTTGGAAGTGCGCATCCAGGCGCTGCGCAAGGGCGTGAACAACGCTGAATCCTTCCGCAGCAGCATGACACCGCAATAATTTAACCTGTTAAGGCAATGAGGAGATGCGCATGAAATGGCTTTTCCAGGCAACCTTTGCCGTGCTCGCACTTCTGGGCACGGTCAGTGGCGGCGCTTATGCCGCCACTGAGTTCTCCACCAATGATGAACTCAACAATGTGCAGGTATTCGAACACGCACGCCCCAGTGTCGTGTTCGTCACCAACCAGCAGTTAGTTCGCGATCCCCGCTCCTACGATGTCCTCTCGGTTCCCGCCGGCACAGGTACGGGGTTTGTCTGGGGGCAGCAAGGCTATATTGTCACCAATTATCACGTAGTGGAAAATGCCAATAAAGTCATGATTACCCTGCAGGACCAAAGTACCTGGCCCGCAGAAGTGATAGGTTTGGCGCCAGAGCGCGATCTTGCAGTGCTAAAAATCAAAGCCCCTGTCGAGAAATTAATCGCTCTTCCACTGGGTGACTCCAGTCAGCTTTCGGTGGGCCGCAAAGTCCTGGCGATTGGCAATCCCTTTGGTCTGGATGCCACTCTGACCACCGGGGTCGTCAGCGCCCTGGGCCGCGAAATCGAATCACCCAACAAGCGCAAAATCGGCAATGTGATACAGACAGATGCCGCCATCAATCCCGGCAACTCCGGCGGCCCCTTACTCAATTCACAAGGGCAGCTGATAGGTGTCAACACCATGATATTCAGCCCCAGCGGAGCCAGTGCTGGCATAGGCTTTGCCATACCCGTCAACACAGTAAAAGATGTGGTGCCGCAGCTGATTGAGCACGGTCGCATCATTCGTCCAGTAATAGGCTTTGAACCGGCGCCGGACCAATGGGCGCGCCAGGCAGGTATTGAAGGCGTTGCCATACTTCGGGTGTTTGCCAACTCTCCCGCGCAGGAAGCGGGCCTGCTGGGCGTGGCGCGTAATGAGTGGGGACAGCTGGTACTGGGTGATGTCATAGTGGCCATAGACGATAAGCTCACCGCCAACAATGACCAGCTGATGAGCCTATTGGAAAAACATAAATCGGGCGACAAGGTGAACATTAAATTTATGCGCCAAGGAAAAATCAATACCCGCACCCTTACGTTAATTTCACCCAATCTTCGCTAAGATGGGCACCCTCTCCACCAACCTGCATATTGACCAGATTCCCGAAGGCGAAAGCAGGGGTTTCAAGCACAACGGCGAAGAGCTCTTCGCCGTTAAAAAAAACGGCAAGCTATTTGTTTATCGCAATCGCTGCCCGCATCTGGGTGTCGACCTCAACTGGCAAAAAGATCAATTTCTGGACGCCAGCAGAACCATGATTCAATGCGCCAATCATGGCGCGCTATTCGTTATTGAAAATGGAAAATGTGTTTCAGGTCCCTGCAGTGGACGAAAATTGATTTCAGTGAGCGTCGATATTATTGACGGGATAATTTTTACTCAATGACATTGCGTCATAATCAACATTTTATCACTCGCCATAAGCTACCCTTCTTCCCACAATATCCAAAAAATTCCCAACCAAGCCACGCGAAAAAACAAATATCTCTATATAGGCGCCATATCCAGTAAAAATGCGCCAGGTCCCGCAACAGTCGTTTATTTTTACAATAGGTCTGGGGTATGCTCATGGGCCCCGATTAAATCGCTGGGATTTTTTGTTAGCCACGTTAATAAAATTCCACTTGTTTTTAATAGGAAAAATATCATGAGCATTTCTTATTTCTTTCCTAGTGTTTTCAACGACACCCTCAGCAAAGTACTACAAACCACCAGCAGCTCGCGAATAAAACCACACTTCATTGCCTTGAGCCGTGCCACAGTCATTGCCACCATACTGCTCCCTTGCACTGCATCCGCCCTGGATATCAAAGTGAGCAAAACAGCAGATAGCTTTGATGGGGTATGCGACAGCGACTGCTCCCTGCGCGAAGCTGTTGCCCTAGCCAATGCCACCCCCGGCAGCCACAAAATTCGCCTGCCTGCGGGAACCTATACCTTAAGCATTGCGGCGCCGATTGGCGAAGACTATACGGTTGAGGATGAAGACGAAAACCGCAATGGCGACCTGGATATTATCAGCGACCTCACCATCGCGGGCGCGGGCGCAGAGGAAACTTTTATTGATGGTCTCTACCAGGACCGGATTTTTGAAATTTTTGCCAATGCAACTGTCACCATTCAGGCGGTAACCTTGACAAAGGGTCGACATCATTTTGATGGGGGAAGCCTTCGCAACCTCGGCAAGCTTAAATTAAAAGATGTGCGCTTGAGCAACAACGTCGCCAGCTATGGCTTCAGCCAGGGACGAGGTGGAGCCATAGCCAACTATGGCGAGCTGAGCATATCCACTACAGAGTTCATCGGCAATCGCGCCGACTTTGGCGATACCAGTTATGCGCTGGGCGGTGCTATTTACAATCGCGGCACACTCAATATTCGCGATACTGCTTTTCGCAATAATATCGCCAATACGGATGACTGGATTGGCGAGGGCGGAGCTATTTACAACGCAGGTATTGCCGACATCGGTCGCAGCCTGTTTTTAAATAACGCCGCGCAGGGCAACGGTACTGCCATCACTAACGCGGCAAATGCCAAATTAACATTGGGCAATAGTACCCTGAGCGGCAATCTGGGCAGCGAGTACCCTACCGCTGGCACCGTCAGTAATTTTGGCGAGGCAATTCTTTCCCATGTGACTATCGCCGATAACATCCATAGCTACGGAGTGGAAAATCAGGGGATTATCAATATCCAGAACAGCATTATCATCAACAATCGCGATGAGCTGGAGATCAATAGCTACCCGTTAAACTGCATCAATAGCGGAGCCAGTTATCAGTACAAAATGCGCGGCCTACTGATTGGCAAAGGCTTCAACAATTGCACCGCCAATATTTTTTGGGACGATGCCCTCGCCCTGCGCGAAATTTTTTATCCCCTGCAAGCCAATCAATCCTCCCTCGAAACCTACGCACTCCGCCGCTTCAGCCCCGCGCTGGACTCCGCTATTGGCTCCTGCAGCAACCACGATCAACGCGGTGTCGCCCGCCCCCAGGATGGAGATAATGATGGCGTAGCTCAATGCGACCTGGGAGCCTATGAACGGAAATGGTAGGAGACCAGCGATTGCCTTTAAGCTCTGAGTTCTGTTTGTAGAAAATACCTGACCAATTTTTTCCAAGCGTTGATATTTTTTGTTGTCAGAAACCATTCCATTTTCCTATCACTGCAAAAGGAGTCATCCATGAAAATATCCAAATCACTATCCAATGCAAGCGATGAAAAAAGTGTAGCCGCGAAAAAAAACTTTGGCAAAAACATGATCAAGGCTTTAGCCCTGGCGACGCTGACAGCCCCCTTCTCCGCCTATGCAACCGATTTCAAGGTCACCAAACTGACCGATAGCAATGATGGTATTTGCAATAATGACTGCTCTCTGCGCGAAGCGATTACTGTGGCAAACAACACTCCTGGCTTCCACACCATTTATCTGAAAGCCGGTCTTCACGTCCTGAGCCTGCCCGCGCCCATAGGCGATGACAATGAAATCTATGATGAAGACAACAATCTTAATGGCGATCTTGATATTCGCGGCAATATTGTCATTATCGGAGCTGCAGGCAAAGCCTCCGCTATTGATGCAAAGCAAATCGATAGGGTGTTTGAAGTATTTGAAAATGGCACACTGACATTGCGAAGAATGACACTGACAGGTGGATTCCACCACTATGATGGCGGCGGCATTCGCAACCTCGGCGTACTCAGTTTGAACGATGTATCCATGATCCATAACGTTGCGCGCTATGGCTATTCCCGCGGTCGCGGGGGCGCCGTTGCCAACTATGGCTACTTCAGTGCGGTGAATTCAGAGTTTGCGTTGAATTGGGCTGACTTCGGCGATACCAGCTATGCCCTGGGGGGAGCAGTCTATAACGAAAATAAAATGCTGGTGCGCGACAGTGCCTTCCGCATGAACCACGCTAACAGCGATGATGTTCTGGGTGAAGGCGGTGCGATTTACAACAGCGGCATCGCGGATATCGGCAGAACTGCTTTTGTTGGCAATGTGGCCGAAGGTGCGGGAAATGCCATTGCCAATACGGCAACCGGCACTCTGACCTTGAGCAATGCGACCATTGCACAGAATTACAGCGATGAATATTATCCCGCTGGAGCAATTACCAACTTCGGCACGGCAACACTTATCCATGCCACCATCTCCGGCAATATCCGCAGCTATGGCCTGGACAATCGCGGGAAAGTGCTGGTGCGCAATAGTATTATTGTCAACAACCAGGTCGATTTTGACAACAGCGATCCCATCAATTGCATCAACCAGGGCAGCAACTATCAATTCAGGTCGCTTGGTCTGTTGCTCGGTGGCAACTACAACAACTGCTATGGCGATAATTATTTTCCAGATGCACTGACTTCTACCAGCCTTTTCTTTCCCCTGGAGAGAACCGAAGACCATGAGGAAGTTTTTCCTCTGCGCCCTGGAAGCCCGGCACTGGATGCGAGCTATGGCTCGTGCAGCAATCATGATCAGCGCAAACTGCCACGGCCGCAGGATGGCGATGGCGACGGTGTAGCTATCTGTGACCTGGGTGCTTATGAACTACAACCCTAACCCCGACAAATAACCAGACTGCAATCCAAATATTTTTGCCTTTGCTGGAGCCAATAAACTGCTCACGCAGGGAAAAGATATTTTTCGCCCGCTAATGGGACAGGCTAAATTCTATTTTGAAAGGTGATCTTATGAAAAAATTCAACCCGCATTTTTTCCAATCCTGTCGACAAACCCTTGACCGCAGCCGAAAATTATTTTCATTGCTCTGCGCAGGTGCTCTCATATCACTATCCATCTCTGCGCCCGCATCCGCGCTCACTATCAAAGTAACAAAAACCAGCGATAGCGCCGATGGAGCCTGCGATAGCGACTGCTCCTTGCGCGAAGCGATTTCACTCGCCAATAGTACACCGGGCAGCCATATGATTTATCTTCAAGCCGCCACTTACTCACTCACTCTCCCGGCCCCTGCAGGAGAGGAAAATACTGTGTTGGATGAAGATGAAAACAGCAATGGCGACCTGGATGTGCGCGGCGACATCACCATTGTCGGTGCCTACAGCGATACCGTTATTCGCGCCTATGGTACGGATAGAATTTTTGAAGTTTTCGAAAATGCATCACTGACTTTGCGCTGGCCCAGCCTCAGAGGCGGCAGGCATCACCAGGACGGTGGTGGAATTCGCAACCTGGGCACACTCATCCTGAAAAATGTGGTTATGGTCGACAATAAAACCAGTTATGGATTCTCCTCTGGCAGAGGCGGTGCCATAGCCAACTACGGCTCACTGACCAGTTTAAATTCGCAATTTTTCAATAATAGCGTCAACATCGGCGATAGCAATGCCTCCCTCGGCGGGGCCATCTATAATGAAAACACATTATTTGTGCGCAATTCCATCTTCCGCTCCAATTTTGCCAATAGCGATGACGTGGTCGGCAGAGGCGGGGCGATTTACAATACCGGCAATGCCGATGTAGGCCGCAGCCTGTTTATCGATAATCGCGGGGACGGCTACGGCAGCGCCATCGCCAATATGGGTGCAGGCACTCTCACCGTCAGCAACAGCACCTTTACGCAAAACAGAAGCAATGAATCCTACACCGAAGGAACCATCACCAATTTTTCTGATGCGACTTTGATACATGTGACTATCGCAGGCAATATCCGCAATTACGGCATAGACAATCGCGGGAAAATACTTATCCGCAATAGTATTATTGTCAACAATCTGATGGACGATAACTCCGAAGATTTTTCCAACTGCATTAACCAGGGCAACAACTACCAATATAAAGCGCGCGGCTTATTGATTGGCGATGGCTTCAATAACTGCAGCGCAAATATTTATTTCGATGATAACCTGACCTCAACAGAACTTTTCTACCCACTGGCAAAAGAGGGCATGGGCATGGAAATTTTTGCACTCCGCCCACTCAGCCTGGCGATAGATGCCTCTGTAGGTTCCTGCAGCAGGCACGATCAGCGCAGATTCATGCGGCCACAGGACGGCAATGCTGATGGTGTGGCCCTGTGCGATCTGGGTGCCTATGAATGGCAGATTCCAATACCCCACGACGATTAAAGCCCAACCCATGAGTGCGACTGCTCCCTAGGCTAGAACCATAGGGAGCAGTGCGCAAAGCAGCCTGGTCTGTATTTGGCCAGCATCCCACTTGCCGAAATAAGCAGTGAAAAACGTTTTTCGCAATAATCCATTTAAAGCGAAAAAGTGAAATAATAGATCCCAGCGCAGTAGATATTTTTTCGCGCACCAGTCCAGCGCACTCCCAGAGATTGCCTATCAGCAGGAACACCCCATGCACAATTTCAGTTTCCACAACCCGACCAATATAGTCTTTGGCGAGGGGCAGATAAGCGCACTCAGAAACCTGCTCCCCACACAGGCGAAAATCCTGCTGTTATACGGAGGGGGATCGATCAAAAAGAATGGAGTCTATGATCAGGTTGTCCATGCACTGGAGGGCAAGACCTTCTGGGAGTTCGCCGGCATACAGCCCAATCCCCAGTATGAAACACTACTGCAGGCCGTTGCTTTGATAAAACAACAGCAGATAGATTTTTTGTTGGCTGTCGGCGGCGGCAGTGTCATAGACGCTGCAAAATTTATTGCCGGCGCTGTCAATTTCGCAGGAGATCCCTGGAATATATTAGCCAAGCACGCCCGTATCAAAAGTGCGCTGCCGATCGGCTGTGTTCTGACACTGCCGGCCACCGGCAGTGAAAGCAATGGCAATTCCGTTATCAGCAAAGCCGCCAGCCAGGAAAAACTCAGCTTCTATAGCCCATTGGTCTACCCGCAATTTGCCATACTCGACCCCGCGACCACTTACAGCCTGCCATGGCGGCAAGTTGCCAATGGCGTGGTCGATGCCTTTGTCCATATTATGGAGCAGTACCTGACCTACCCAGTAAACGCCAAGGTGCAGGATCGCTTTGCCGAAGGCTTGCTGTTAACGCTGATTGAAGAGGGCCCCAAGCTAGCAAGTGCTCCCCATGATTACGCCACTCGCGCCAATATTATGTGGGCGGCCACCATGGCCCTCAACGGTTTGATCGGCGCAGGCGTTCCCCAGGATTGGGCTACCCATGCACTCGGTCATGAAATTACCGCACTCCACGGCCTCGACCACGCCCAGACCCTGGCCATTGTCCTGCCGGCGCTGATGCAGCAACAGCGAGCGCAAAAACGTGAAAAGATAATCCAGTATGGCAAACGCGTATGGAATTTATCCGGCAGCGATGAGGAGCAGCTTATAGACGCGGCCATAGCAGCCACGCAAAACTTCTTCGCCGCCATGGGAGTTCCCACCAGGCTTTCCAGCTACGGTTTGAACGGCGAATCGATTGCAACCCTGGTAGCCAATTTAACCGCTCACAATAATTTGCCCATCGGAGAAAATCGCAATATCGACGCACAAATTGCCGAAGATATTTTAACGGCGGCAATTTAATAATACTCAGCGGTCGATATCACAGAGGCTGACTACCCGGCCAGCATTTATTTGTGGTTTAATCTGCGCCGCAAAAATCCCAGCTGCCCAGCTCGATCTCTATTGATATTCCTGCGAAAAATATATGTCCCAGAGTACCCCTCGCCTTTCCCGTGAAGGTATTTTATTGCTGCTCGGTTTAGGCTTTGGCTGGGGTTTGAACTGGCCAATCATGAAGTATTTGATCACCGAGATACCACCGCTCTCATTTCGCGGTTTTTGCCTGTTTTTTAGCGGCCTGGGAATACTGGCTATTGCCCAGGCCACTGGCCGCGCTATAGCTATTCCCAAGAACTATCTCGCAAAAACCCTGATTGTCTGCCTGCTCAATATAGTGGCCTGGAATGTGATGGCCACCTACGGCCTGTTGCTGCTGCCGGCTGGCCGCGCCGCCCTGCTGGGCTATACCATGCCGATCTGGACTGTGCTGCTGTCTGTGTGGATATTGCACGAGCGTTTCAGCTGGCGAGTGGTGGCCGCGCTCATATTAGGCATGGCGGGAGTTCTTGCGCTGATGAGCGAATCACTGCGCAGCTGGTTTAACTCACCGCTGAGTACATCGCTGCTGTTGGGTGCACTCTTGATGCTGGTGGCCGCCTGGTGCTGGGCCATAGGCTCGGTATTGATGAAACGCTGGCAGATCCCCATCAACAGCCTGTCACTCACCGGCTGGCTGCTGTTGCTGGCCAGCATTCCTATTCTTGTCAGCGCGGCTATTGTCGATGGACTGCCACAGAGCTTGCCATCATCACTGCGGATCTGGGGGGTAATTTACAATGTCTTTATCGGCTTTATGTTTTGCTACTGGGCTTGGGTCAAGCTGGTAGAGCTGGTGCCAGTCAGCGTCTCATCGCTATCCTCGTTGATCACGCCCCTGATCGGGGTGATCTCGGGCATCTTTATTCTGGGCGAGCAGCCCGGGCCTATGGAATGGCTGGCAACGGCGCTTATCCTGGGCGCAGTTGCCGTAGTCAACCTCGGCACCGGCGGTGCCAAGGCAAGCAGCCAGCCCTAAAGCTTGCCGGGCAACATCTATATCTTTCCGATATAAGATCCAAACTTTTTGTCATTTCGCTTATCAATTCCATCCTGTTACCCTGCGCGCCCTGTTGATATTTCAACATCTGGCATCTCTACTTAAGGTAACTGGTTCATGGATTTTCAATATCCCTATGCCCTGGCGGGCCTGTTTGTCGGCTTTGTCGTTGGCCTCACCGGCGTCGGGGGCGGTTCACTGATGACCCCCATACTGTTGCATTTTGGTATTTCGCCGGCGAGTGCGGTGGGTACAGACCTGCTCTATGCCGCTATCACCAAGGCTGGCGGTATCCATGTTCACCACAAAAAGCGCAATATAGACTGGCGAATCACCACCTTCCTCGCCATGGGCAGCCTGCCCGCCGCCGTACTGACATTATGGTTTTTGCACTCCAGCGGCCTGGATACGGCAACCGTGAATAAAGTGATTCGCACCTCGCTCGGCTGGGCCATGCTGTTTACCGCTCTCGCGATTTTGTTCAAGCAAAAAATCATGGATTACAGCCACAGCAAGGATGTGTGGTTCACCCGCCTGAACGGCAAGCAGCAGGACATCACCACAGTGGTGATTGGCCTATTGCTCGGCGTCATAGTCACACTGACCTCTATTGGCGCGGGGGCTCTGGGCACAGTGGTTTTGTTTTTGCTCTACCCACTCCTGCCCACAGTGCGCCTAGTGGGAACTGAAATTGCCCACGCCGTGCCGCTCACTCTGGTTGCCGGCCTGGGCCACGCCAGTTTTGGCAATGTGAACTGGGAATTGCTGGCCAATCTATTGGTGGGCTCACTGCCCGGTATTTATATAGGCAGCCATCTCGCCAACCGCGCCGCCGAAAAATATTTGCGTCCGGCACTGGCGGCCATGATGTTCTATGCCGGTAGCAAATTGGCATTCTGATTTTTCATTCCCCAAAAAAAATGCCGGTGCAGTTCATTCAGCACCGGCATTTTTTTGGATGGAGCATGAGGCAATTACAGATCTATCACGCGCGACGTCATGGCTTTTAATTTCAAGGGCGCATTCAAATCGACTGTCTGTCCGGCAATAATATCCCTACCCTGGGTTTTGCTTTTGATCCTATCTTGAAAGCGCGTTAAATCCAGCTCTGTATCAGTCGCATTTTTGTTAATCACCACCATCACCGATTTAGCATCATCGTAACGGAAATAGACATAGACTCCATCCTGGGGAATATAGTGCTGCAACTTCCCCGAGGTGATGGCGCTATTGCCCTTGCGCCAGTTCAACAATGTTTTCAGATACTGCTGGGCATCTGCTTGCCTTGCCGTCAAGCCCTTGCCGGTAAAGGCATTGACCTTATCGCCCTTCCAGCCGCCGGGCATATCCGAGCGCCGTAAGCCATCGTCGCGAATAATGGGGCTTTTCGCGAGTATTTCTGTTCCGTAATAATACTGGGGAATGCCACGGGTGGTGGCGGTAAACAGCATAACGCTTTTCAGCAGATCCAGGTTTTCATTCAAGCGTGAATAGATTCTGGAGAGATCGTGATTGTCGGGAAATACCATGAGGTTCATGGGGTCAGCATAAACAAAATCACTGGCAATCATTTCATAGAGCTTAATCAATCCCTGCCCGGATGTTTCATCGCTGGTAAATACCGGAGACAATATATCCACTACCGGAAAATCCATCAGCGCAGGCAAGCCCGATTCATAACCGTCTCTATTCTTAACACCCTTTTGCCAATAAGAGACAATATGCGGATTGCCATTCATCTCCTCGCCCACAATATTCAGATTGGGGTATTCTGCGGTCAGATAGTGAGTCCACGTGGACAGGAATGCAGCATCCGTATAGGCATAGGTATCTTCGCGCACACCGGAGAGGTTCGCATACTCAATCCACCAGATACTGTTCTGCAACAGATAGCGCGCTACCAGGGGGTTGCGCTGGTTCAAGTCCGGCATGGACTCCACAAACCAGCCATCGGCAAAGCGTTTTTTATCCTCCGGGGCAACATGGATATCCTGAATGGTGGTGTGCTGGTTATTGGTCATCACTGCCTTGTCCTGATAGTTCAACCAATCGGCCGCTGGTAAATCGCGCATCCACCAGTGGCTGCTGCCGATATGATTCAGCACAATATCCTGAATCACACCCATACCTTTTTTATTGGCAGCAGCAACAAAATTTTTGTATTCCTGATTGCTGCCAAAGCGACTGTCGATACGGTAATAGTCGGTCAAGGCATAGCCGTGGTAGGAATACTCCGGCTGATTGTTTTCCAGCAATGGCGTTGGCCAGATCATGGTAAAACCCATATCAGCAATATAATCCAGCTGTTGCTGTATACCCTTGATATCGCCGCCGTGGCGACTGACCGGATTGCTTCTATCGACCTTGTCCAGCATGCCCGGCTGTGAATCATTATCGGGGTTACCATTGGCAAAACGATCCGGCGTTATTAAATAGACCACATCCTTGGCGCTAAAGCTGGGCCGCTGTGCAGAGCCGCTGCGGCGCGCCTCCAGCTTATAGCTTGCCTTAGTCACCCGCTTACCATCGCGATTAAACAGGATCTCCATAGAGCCCGGCTTTGCATCTGCCGCAACCAGCAAGTTGATAAACAAGTAATTCTTGTTATCGGTGCGCTCAATATTGACCAACTTCACACCAGCGTAATCAATTTGCGGGGTCAGTTCGGCAATATTTTCACCATGCACCATCAACTGCAATTCTGGATGCTTCATACCTACCCACCAGCTTAATGGCTCAAGGTGTTGAATCTCATAAGGCGCCGCGCTTACGTTAAACGGCAGCGCAAAAGTGGATAAGAGTATCAGTATCTTTTTCATTGTGTTTCCTTTAGTGGAGAGGTCATGTTGAATTTATAAATCAAAAAAACTTGCGTAAATACCTGCGCCCCGCCACCTCAATATATTGATGACTGAAGTGCGCAGAGATAATGGTTAAACCTAAAAACAATGCGATATAGCCCAGTTTCATGATTGGGGAAAACTGCAGTGATGGGTCGGCCAGTTTCCATTGTGGCAAACTAAACCAAAACACCATAAACCACAGTGAATGCATTAGATAAATGGAGTAGGAAATATTGCCCAGATACTGAAAGATCGGTTTATTGAGGATTTCACATAACTTATTGCGATTGTAAGCAGCGGCCAGAATCATTACTAAAAATACTGGAATAATACTCAAGTCGTAAAATTTCCAATGAAAAATAATAACCAGCGACAATAGCAACAAGATGAAGAGGCTATCTTTAGCCAGGTATTGGCGAGCCACTTTTTGGCGATAAAATTCATAAAGCCCAAGCCCTATGACAAACTCAAAAAAACAGCGGAAAAATCCATAATTGAAGGTGATATCCAGGTTATTATCGGGCAGCGAACGCGCAAGCCAAGCCAATGCCACAAAGGCAGCCAACATACAGGCGCTCACTTGCCATAATTTTCGTTGATGCATAAAAAAGATAAGCACAATTGCAAATACGCAGGTCCACCACTCAGCGCCAATCGACCAGGACACTATATTCCAGGAGAGGTGGACATGCTGATTCATAGCATTGGTCAAAAGAAGATTGCTCGGCACAGCCGACCAGGCAAAATAGGTTTGCCAGCTATCGTCGACAACCTGGGGGAAGTAGATAGGAAGCAGTATTGCGGGAGGAATCAAACACAAAAAAGTAAACAAATGCAGTGGGTACAAACGCGAGAAGCGCGCCCACAGATAATGTCTAACCTGAGGAAGCCTCGGTCGCAAAGCCAGCGATTCTCCATAGACATGAGCGATGATAAATCCGCTCAATAAAAAGAAAAAATCCACCCATAGATAGCCCTTGCAAAATATCCCCGTGGCATCCCGCGATATCAGGGCACCCAGGTCACGATAAAAAAGACTCACGTCTATATGAAACAGCACCACCCAAATCGCGGCTATCCCTCGCAGGGGAGTCAATGAGCTTATGTAACTTTTTTCAATCATTTGCAACATCATCATTAATAGTAGTTATTAAGCTCTTGGCAACAGACGCTGTTGCACCGCAATAACGGATACTTGCTTTGACGCTAACAACTTCAATCTGGATTCACCCGCGTTAATATTTTTTACTTCAGGTCTATTTGCGGGCAGGCTCGCGTGCGGCAACGAACAGAAGCAATAGCTATAAGAAGGATAGGATTATTGTTGTATTGCTTGAATTTATACCGCAACAGCTAAAAATCTAATGGTGAGGAAAAATCATGAAACTAACAAAAGCATCGAGTATTTTCGGTTTTATGGCATTAGCCACCCTGGGCAGCCCTATGGTTTCAGCGGAGGATAATGGCTGGTACCTTGGCGGCAACCTCGGCCAGGCGCGCGCCGATATTGACAATGCAGAAATCAGCTCCGAGTTGCTGGAGCCGGGTGTTATTGCACGGACCCTTGACGAAGACAACAAAGACACCGGCTTTAAAGTCTTTGCCGGATATCAATTTAATCCCTATATCTCCCTAGAGGGCGGCTACTTCGACTTGGGAGAGTTCGAATTCAATGCTGCCACAGTACCTCCCGGTACGTTGGAGGGCAGCGCCAGTGTGGGCGGCATCAATCTGGATGTGGTTGGCTATTTACCTTTCAATAAAAAATTTTCCGCCTTCGCACGACTGGGTGCCAACTATGCCGAAGTAGAGAACGTCTTTACGGGAACAGATGCAGCGGCCAATGCCAACTTCAGCAACAGCGAGCGCAATGTCAACCCTAAGTTCGGCCTGGGATTGCAGTACGCCTTTAATGAAAGGCTCGCCCTGCGCATTGAAGCTGAACGCTACCGGATAAAGGATGCCATTGATAACAATGGCGATGTCGACTTTCTTTCTGCAGGGCTTGTCTATCGCTTCGGCCATAAGGCCAAACCTGTTGCCGTCGCAGAGCCTGTTCGCCAAATCCCAGTAGCGCCACCAGAACCAAAAGTAGAGAGTTATACTTTGTCAGCCACTGAACTCTTTGCTTTCAACAGCTCAGAGGTGCGCGAACCACAACCAAAACTGCAGGAGATATCAGAGGCAATTAACGCAAGTGGTGAACCGCGGGAAGTATTGGTTCTCGGCTATACCGACAATATTGGTTCGGAACAATACAACCAAAAACTGTCCGAGCGCCGCGCACAGGCTGTAAAAGATTACCTGGTCAGACACGGAGTATCTGCGGATCGCCTGCGTATTGAAGGCCGCGGCGAGGCCGACCCCATAGTATTTTGCAACGATAAAAAGCGCGCAGATCTTATTAAATGCCTGCAACCCAATCGACGCGCGCAGATAGATCAGATTATTATCAAGCGTCAGATTGCACAATAAATCGGGAGTTCTTGAAGATATGGATTGGCGGTACAGCTTGCTTTCGCAAGTTGCACCGCTACACACCCAAGGTGCCCTATATACCCACAAGCTAAATTTTTAAATCATTGCTCTCGCAGTAGAGAATTTTTCAAGGGAAGAATCAGAGTGTTGGAAAGGCGCTGGGTTAATCTGCATGAATCGCCCCAATCTCCACAGGGAAATCTCTGAAAAATACCTGCGTTGCCATAGTGGTGGTTCCACCGGAACATTAAAAGTAGTTAGAAAAATCATTGGGTTTGTCTAAACCCCGATTTTGAGCTGCGCCGTTTTGACAAGGCAACTATTTTTGCCTTGCTCTGGCTTCCTCGAAAACGTTTTTCAGTAGCCTGCTAGACGCCGAGCTCAGCGAGCTTGGAAAAATCCATAGGTTTGACAAAGTGATCATCAAAACCAGAGCTTAAAGCTTTTTCGCGATCACGTGTCTGTCCATAGCCGGTCAAGGCAATCAATACAAACATATTGCCATTGCGCAGCTCGCGTAACTTGCCTGCAACTTCATAACCATTTAAATCGGGCAAACCTATATCCAAAAAAACAACCTGTGGGTCAAATTCGGCGGCCAACTCTATAGCGGTAGTGCCATCAAATGCCGTGCGAACATCATGCCCCTTTAGCTCCAGTAATTGTCCCAGGGTGGTAGCAGCATCGCTATTATCATCCACTATCAGCACACGCTTTGCGGTGTAGTCAGTCATTTTTTTAACCACAGGCTGCACAGCGCCGGCCTCGACAACAGGCAATTTAATCTTAAAGGTACTGCCATAGCCTATGCCCGCACTCTGTACCTCCACTTCACCACCATGAAGCTTTACCAACCCACGCACCAATGACAGGCCAATGCCCAAACCTTCATGAATACGATTGGCCACATGGCCACTTTGCGCGAACAACTCAAAAATATTGTGAATACTGTCTTCCGCAATGCCAATTCCATTGTCGGCAAGCCTTATTATGACGCTGCCATCAAGCAGATAGGCCGACAAGTCTATGCTACCGCCAGGCTCGGTAAACTTGGCGGCATTGATCAACAAGTTACTGACAATTTGCGACAGCCTGACTTGATCGCCACTAATCCATACGTCCTCCTCAGGCAAGTTAACCGTCAGTGAATGCTCCCTGGAGTCGATGATCAACGCACTTGTCTCTATGGCACTTTTGATAAAATTTTTTAGTTCTACTTTTTCCCATCTGAGTGAAATCTTTCCCTTCGAAATTCGTGACACATCCAGGAGATCGTCAACCAGGTGAGCAAGATGATTGGTGTGGCGGTCGATGGCATTGCGCGCATTGTCCAAAATAGGTGTCAGGTTCGGGTCTAGCTTGCGCCACAATTCTATTGAGTTCCTGATAGGACCCAAAGGGTTGCGCAATTCGTGAGCCAGGGTTGCCAAAAACTCATCCTTGCGCCGATCCACCTCGCGCAATTCCCGTTCTACCTTGCCCAAGCGCAGGAGCGCCTTCACATTGGCAATAAGCTCATCGGGCTCTATAGGCTCCACCAGATAGTTGTCGGCACCGCCATCAAGGGCGCGGATTTTATCTGCAGAGCCAATAAAGGAAGCGGATGTTTGCAACACCAGTATGGTTTGTGTCTCGTGACTGTTTTTCAATTGCCGGCAAACTTCAAAGCCGTTGATATCCGGTAGCTTTACATCGAGAAGAATCAGGTTGGGTCTTTGACTGCGCGCCTTTTCCAGCGCTTCATTGCCATTTTTTGCTTCAATCACATTAAAGCCAGCGCGCACCAGAATGCGTGTTTTTGCATAGCGGGCACCTTCGCTATCGTCAACATTGAGAATCAAGGGGTCGCCCCGGGAGTTTGTTGTCATGGTAAAACCTCAATCATAAATTGTGCAAAACCCTTGCATTTGATGCAGGGATGGTGTCTTCACCGTAAATGCCACCCGCCACCAGTATTCGCAGCGCCGCCAATAACTGATGCTTAAACAGCGGCTTTATAAAATAGGCATCTGCACCCAGGGACAAGCCTTTGCGTCTGTCCTCGATTTCGGTGGCAACGATAATAGGTATTGTGCGGCGCACAGGATCGTTTTTTAATTCCGCGAGCCAGGGCCAGGCATCCTGGCCGTAAAGCATAATGTCCATGACCACAGCCACTGGATTGACCGAAGGCCATAGTTCAGCAGCCTCTCTCACCGTGCGTGCAGCCACCACGCGAAATTCGCTATCGAGTAAAAACTTTTCGTACAACAAGCGCTCTGCAGGATGATCCTCCAGCACCAACACCGGTAAACGCTCATCCTGTATAAACGGCTCAGCAGAGGGTTGCTCCAGAATAATTTCCGGAGTAAAAAAATGCTGTGGAATGGTTACCGAAAAAGTAGATCCCCTGCCCAACTCGCTTTCCACTTCCACTTCACCATTCAATAAATTGGCCAGATTGCGACACAAGGGCAATCCCAAACCTGTGCCCTTTACTTTGCTCTGCAAAGAATTTTCGATCTGACTGAACTCTTCAAAAATAAGCTTGAGATCTCCCGCGACTATTCCCAAACCCGTGTCGGTGACACTGAATTTGATCGCCGCCTGTTGGGGAATGACCTGGGCACTGACATTAATACTTCCAGCCTCGGTAAACTTCAATGAATTGGAAATAAAATTGCGGAGGATTTGCGAAAGTTTTGCTTCATCGGTAAACATTTCTATAACCGTATCTGGCTCTATAAAATTCAAGGCCAGGGATTCACTGACCAGAAGAGGCCGCAACATGCCACGCAAGGCACTGAACATCTCACCCACATTAAATTGATGAGGATGCACGTCGACTTTTCCCGCCTCTATTTTTACCAGATCCAGCAGATCGTTCACCAACTCTGTCAGGTCGACCGCACTCTGCTGGATAAACAGTACCTGCTTTTCCTGCTCGCCTGACAAGTCGCCATCGACACGTTCAAGCAGAAGTTTTGCCAGCGCGCGGATTGAACTCAAGGGTGTGCGGAATTCATGGCTCATATTGGATAGAAAGCGCGATTTCATGGTATCGGCACGGCGCAGGTGATCAGCCTTTTCCTCCAGTTCGGCGTAGAGAGCGACCACCCCGCGATTAGTATCCTCCAACTCGCGAGTCAGCTGCAGCAGATCATCCTGCCGGACTTTTAACTCCGCCAAAGCACCCAGCAACTCCTGGTTTTGCTGCTGCACCTCCGCCATGGTGATATCGGCGGAGTTTTCATCAAGCTGTGAAAGCAAGGTGACGCTGAGCTTGGGTGTAAGCAGCGGCGCTTCGCGCGGGAAAAGCTTTTGCAGAATAATGGTGGTGCCAGAACGAGTATCTGTTTTGATATCAAAACGATCCATCAGGCGGCGCGCGCCCAACAGGCCGTTACCCATTCCCGTATTGGAGTGGTAGTTTCCCGACATTATCAAATCGAGATTGGCGATTCCCGGCCCCTTATCTTCAACGATAATGGTCAACACCTGCGGCGATGTTTCACCTTCAACAGTGAAATGAATTTTCCCTTCGCCAGCATAATTAAAAATATTGCGCGCTAATTCCGAGATGGAAGTGGCTATGCGAACCTGATCGCGGGGGCTGAAGCCACAGAAGATAGCAATATGCCGCGCTCTCTGGCGCGCGCAGACTATATCCAGCTCAGAGTGGATGCGAACGGTCAGAATGCGTATCGTCATATTTTTTCCTGCCAATCAAGCATAGTCTTGCCCGCGCATCTCCCGCACCACCACCACAGTGACATCATCGCGTCCACGGTTGAAATCGCGATATAACACCGCAGCAATCAATGTGGGATGAGATTCTGCCAAACCCGGATAAGCCTGCAAATCCCAGCGGGTACCCATACCATCCGAATGAGCGATCAACAATCCTTCTCGCGGCCAGTGATAGGAAAGCTCCTGCAGTTTGCGCATGTTATGGCCCACAATGCCATTGTGAGACAGCAGTTGCCGGCAAGCGTTATGATCGAATATGGAAACCGTAATATTGCCGACACCGGCAAAGCCGACCTGATGGCGCTCTCTGCTGATTTGCGCAATTGCCACAGCCGCACCTCGAGTTCCACGCAGGGAAAGATGTATGCACTGGAGGATACCGCCAGGTGACGTATTTTCATGTTGCGGCATAACAGCTATTGCAGCATTGGCTGCCTTGGCCGCTTCTGGACCGTGCCCCAGACCATCCGCCACCAGCAGGTTAAGGTCGTGCCCAAGTGTATCAATTGACCAGGCATCCCCGCATTGATCTTCCCCCGGAAAAGGCAGGCAAACCACACCGACCTGCCATTCATCGCCGACAGGAGCCTGGTCAGCCCACACACTCATCATCAGCACAGTGCCCTGGCCATCCACAGAATAAATCTCGAATTCCTGGGAAAGGCGACTGATAGCGCCAAGACCACCACCGTAAGTGCCCGTAGTTGAATTGCCATCCTCCATTTGCGTGGCAATATCACCAATGCCCGGCCCTCTGTCGATCGCAATAATTTCAACACCGAGCAGCTGATCGCGCTCCAGCGAGCGAATCAGGATTTCGCCACGCTGTGCGTGCTTGGCAATATTCGTCGCCGCTTCAGTGATGACCAGAGCCAGCTGCCCCTTGCGCACGTCGGAAAAACCCAGCTGCTGGGCCAGGTGCAAGCCCGCTCGGCGAGCACAGGCGATTTCGCCGGGCTCGCCGATATGAAATGATTTTTGCGCAGAAAAGCCCATTAAAACTGTTTCCACTTGGCAATTTTTACCGTCGTGCCCTTGCCTAACGCTGTATCAATAAAAAATTCATCGGCAAGCCGTTTTGCTCCGCTCAACCCCAGACCCAATCCATCTCCGCTGGTGTAACCATCGGTAAGTGCGAGATTGATATTTTCAATACCGGGACCGCGATCGATAAAACTCAGCTCCAATCCACGACGACTGCCATCGCTCAGAAAGTGGATATGGGCTTCGCCACCACCGCCATAACGCAGGGTGTTGCGCGCTAGCTCACTCGCTGCTGTAATCATTTTTGTCTGCTCAATAAGGCTGAACCCAATGCCGATTAAATTCTCGCGAACCTGTTTGCGCAACCGGACAACATCTTCGTCCGTTTGCAATGGCAACACAATTGCGTCCCCTTGATTAAACCCCATAACAACACATCCACTGCACCAGGCCACTGGTTTGCCAAACTGAGTTAACCATAGCCGCTAGCCGCCTCGTTCCAGCAATTTAATACCCAATTCAACATTCAGCGCAGTACTCACACCTTCCAGGACCAACCCCAATTCAACCAGGGTGATAGCTACCGCTGGCTGCATGCCGACCAGCACTGTTTTCGCATCGAGAATTCTCGCCATGGCCGCTGTGTTGCTAATCATGCGCCCGATAAAGGAATCAACTATATCCAGGGCTGAAATATCAATCAGCACACCATTGGCCTGGTCATTGACAATTCGCGTAGTCAGATCCTCCTGCAAAGTCATGGCCAGGCGATCGTGCATATCAACTTGAATGGTGACTAACAGCAACCGCCCCATTCGCAAGATAGGAATACGTTCCATAGCAGTATTAATGCTCGTACTGAGATTGGTTAATGGTGGAGCCAATACGCTGTAAAGCAACAACAAAAGCATCGGCAAGAGTGGCCTTGGTAATCACATCTTCCAGATTAACACCGAGATGAACAATGGTTTGCGCTATTTGCGGACGTATGCCACTGATAATACAGTCGGCCCCCATCAGGCGCGCGGCGGCAATGGTTTTTAACAAATGCTGCGCAACCAGTGTATCCACTGTCGGCACACCGGTGATATCAATGATGGCGATCAAGGCACCCGTATCGACGATTTTCTGCAGCAGGCTCTCCATGACAACCTGGGTGCGCGCACTATCCAGTGTGCCAATCAGCGGCAGAGCCAATACATTTTTCCAGAGCTGCACCACAGGTGTAGACAACTCCAGCAACTCCTGTTGCTGCCGCTGGATAATCTGCTCGCGGGTTTTCTGGAAGGTATCTATGGTGTAGAGGCCCAGGTTGTCAAATAAATTGCTGGCAAAGGCAATCTCCTCGCTCAATTGCTGCGGATTTTCTGCCAGGGAAACGCGCAGATAATTGAACAGCGGCGCCTTTAGCGAAAAGACAAAATTTGCCGTGTCTATAGGAGTAAAGCCCTGGCGCGCGCGCGACCGGGAAATCTCATTGAGCAATTGACGAAGCTCGTCCCAGCCAGAGCTTTCAACCTCAATGGAAATATTTTTCTGCAGGGTTTCAGCCAACAGAGGCAGGAACTGCGAGGTCTGCTGGCGAATTTCACCTTCAACACTTTTATTGCGATGCTTGAAGCGTGCGAGCAGATTGCTCATCCAGCCCTCCAGTAACTCAGCCTGATAGGTGGAGATAATAGTTGCCAATTGTGGGCTTGGGGAATGGGTCATGATCATCCTCGAAAATTAAGCGAAATCACGCATTCAATAAAAATGATGGGCAATGTTGAGGTAACACCGTGCTTTCACTTAATTGCCACACAGAGATACAAGCAACAGCAAACAAGAATGATTTTCTCAACCGCCACCCTTTTTATTGCAGAGAGATATTGTTAGAAGCGCTACAATATTTCATAAGAATGCATCAGTGTATGTTCGCCAACGCACATCGAACTCGGCATTTCCAGATCAGGGTATTGTTTTGCAGGACTTGCCTCGCACCTTCAGCAACAGGGAAAATTTATTCACTGCTGATATAGGCAGGGAGCCTGCCAAAAAGTTCATACCAGAGAGATAGCATTGCTACAGCTGAACAAGCCACCGGCTTTAACCATCAATAGCAAAATACATAAAGTGCAGCAGAGGGAGGGGAAACTGGCAGCCTACTGACGCCCCGTCAGGGCATGACTGGCAGACTTACCTATGATGGGAATAATGGCGATTAATGAAGCGATCACCGACAAAGCGATAATAAATAAACTGACCAGCATCCAGATAGACACTATGCCGATTACCCAGAAGTGGCTCCTGTCCAGCCAGTATGCAGCACAAACGAGCAGCGGCAAGGCAACCAGCAGTCCAACAGCCAGCGGTATCCCATTATTCTTCAATAGCTGCACAGCCAGGACTATCGGGCGAGCGCCAATCGCCATGCGGATACCCAGCTCAAAACGGCGCAGCTGAACGCTGTAGGCGTGCACACTGTAAATACCCAGCATACCCAATAGCAATGCCAGGACTGCGAGAACCATGGCAATTGCAACACTCAATCTTTGCGGTGCAACCAGCCTGTCATAGGCCTGCTCCATGCTGACTATACCTGCAGCTTTGAATTGGACATTGGTTTTTTCCAGTATGCGGTTCATTTCCTCCAGGGTAAAATTTTCGCCTGTTCGCAGGCGGAGAATTAAACCCGGATATTCAGCCTCTGTGTGAGGAATAAACAAGCGCGATTCTTCCGGCCTGTTGGGCAGGCTGAAATCGCGCACTATACCTATAACCTCAAAGGGCGTTGCCCTCTCATCAGGCCAATAAAATGTTCGCCCCACAACCTGGCCATCCGCACCCAGCTCTGCTGCCAGGGTTTGGTTGACAATAACGCGCGCAGGGCTATCGCGAGACTCTTGCTCGCTAAAGTTGCGGCCAGCTACCAAAGGCAACTGCAACACCTGCAGATAATGCGAGTCAATAGCTGTGATAACAGCTTGTTTCTGCACTCGCAAATGCTTATCAACGGCAATAAAAGCATGTGAAACATATTCCGCACTGGTCGGAAAATAGCTTGCCGCCAGACTCGCACCGAATACTTTGGGATGCAGCAATAATCTATCCCGCAAAATGTGCAGATTGGTTTTCCGTTCGACAATGGGCTGCTCTCGCAGAGAGCCAATACTGAGGGGAATCTGATAGACGTTCTCCATAGCAAATCCCACAGGCTGGACCAGCTTTCGCCAGGACTGCACCAGTATATGCAAACTGGAAGACAGTAAAATTGCCATGAGCACCACTTGAATAAATAGCAAAGCACCGCGGCGGCGGGAAGATAACTGTATGCCTACGCCTTTGCCACTGCGCTGCAGCAATCCATGCAATGTCCGATAATTGATCTGCCGGCTTAACAGCCAGGAAAATCCTCCCAACAATAGCGCACAGCCAAGGCTGACAAGCAGCAGGCCTTGCCAGGACAACTGCAACTCTGCCAGCCGCGGTAGTTGATCCCTGGCCACAGATTTGAAAACGGCAATAATGCCATAGGCAATAGCCACAGCAAAAAACAATGCCGCCGTCAGCAGCAACAGCACTTCTGCCAGGAGCGCATTAAATAGATGGGCTGGCCGGGCACCGAGCGCGCTCTTGATAGCCATATACTGCTGCTGCGAGAGACCTCGCAGCAATAGCAAGTGACTGATGCTGATCAGTGCAGTCAATAGCAATACAACAGCACCCGCCAACAGCAACAGCGTAATATAGTGGGTATCGCCGACAATAGCCTGACGATAATTGACAAGCTCAACGCTCAAACTGCGTTTGGCAAAGAAGGGGATATCGCGTGTATATTGCCGAAACAGCGAATTCACATGAGCACTCAGCTGTACGGCAACCTGTTGGGATTGCAGATCAGGCTTTAGCAAGCCAACAAAATATTGGTCGGCAAACAACCAGCCCCAGCCATCGCGCTCATCGGGACGCAAAGGGCCAAAATCCCAGGGCAGCCACACCTGGGTAGCGCGGCGCTCGCTCTGCAATTGCGGCTCGATAAAATCTGCAGCGGTAACACCAATAATTTGAAAATCAACATCACCAAAACGCAATGTCTTGCCCAGCACATTCGGGTCTTGCTGAAAAAATTTCTGCCAGGCGCCAAAACTCAACACAGTCACAGGTGTTTTGGCTCCCAGGCCTTCATCGCTATTGAAGATACGACCCAGTGCCATAGGGGGCTGCAACAGTGCAAGATATTCCGGTGTTATGTAACCTGTGTAGACTTTTGCCTGATCGGGAATACTGCGGATCACATCAAAACAAAAATGCACCAATCCCTTAGTGGCAAAATGCTCGCTATCATTGCGGTAGAGTTCAAGTATGGCCGAATAAGGCACCACTCCCTTGAGATCGACCTCGCCTTCCCTGAGCGAATCGCCTTTCAACAGATACAATTGCTGCTGTGCAGGATAAGGCAATGGCTTGATCAATAGCTGATGGTGAAGATTGACCATAGCGGCCAGCACCCCTATGGCAAGCGCAAGACTCAGGACAACACTGAGACTATAATTCCTGGCAAGGCTAAGCGATGCCAAAGCACTGCTCAAATCCTGGCGGCCAATCATAGGCTGTGCTGCTGCGCAGTCTGGATAATCTGGCCATCCAGCAGGTGAAGCTGCCGCCTGGCCAAATCAGCATAGCGAAGGTCGTGAGTTACCATACATAAAGTCGTGCCATTGGAATTTACCTGCTGCAGCAGCTCCATTATCCGGTCGCCATTGCGCGAATCCAGGTTTCCCGTGGGCTCATCCACCAGCAGCAAGGTGGGGTTGCAAACCAGGGCGCGGGCAATCGCAACCCGCTGCTGCTGACCGCCAGACAAGTGCGCCGGCTTGAAATGGGCACGATGGGCAATATCCACCTGCGCCAGAGAAGCCATCACTTGCAATCGCAACTGCTGCTCGCTTATTTTATTGCGACTGTACCGCAAAGGCAGGGCGACATTGTCAAACGCGGATAACTCATCGATTAAATTAAAGGACTGGAAAATAAAACCAATTTTTTCATTGCGGTGCACAGCCGCGTCACTCAGGCTGAGGCGATTGGCATCAATGCCAGCGATAATATACTGGCCGCTGCTGGGCTGATCCAACAGCCCCAGCAGCGACAGCAAGGTTGATTTGCCACAGCCCGAGGGCCCGCAAATAGACACGAAATCGCCTTTGTAAATCTCAAGATCAATATTGCGCAGCGCATGTATATCCATCTCATCACTGCTAAACGTCTTGCAGACTCCTTTCATACTCAGGATCAACTCTCGCATAGATTTTACGGCACTCTCGGCTTGCTGAGCTATTTTAAAAATGCGGCTCTCTGCCGCTATTCAGTGGCGAGATGCTGGGCAAAAAATGGCAGCATCACTGTGAGGATTCTTGCACGAATCTGGTCCTGGTGGCCAGCGCCATGAGTGGTATAGGTATGGGGTATGCCTGCCGCAGTCAACTCAGCATCAAAATGGCTGCAACCCCGCACGATCCATTTAAAGTAATCCTCAGTACCACAATCTATACCTATACCCGAAAGAGAGGATAGATTTTGGCTAAACTCCTGTATTTCGTTGTGAACATTACCGAAGCCCGATTCCCACTTCGCCATCACCGAATCATTGCGCACCAGCACATTGTTATTCAACGTATAGGGATATTCATAATAAGGTGGATTGAGCAGGGGAGCAAAAGCCATTCCGTAGGCAAAATCGAAGACAAAGTGACTACTGGCCATTTCAGCCAAGGCGGCAGCGGGCTGCATGGCAGCAAGGCGCTCTGTGGCGGCAACCATTTCCCGGATATGAGTGTCCGAATCAAACATTTGCGTATCGGCAATGCCTGTGCTGTTGACCAGTCCGGGAGCCAGGGCAAACACCGAACCAAAAACCTCCGCACGACGCATCGCCAGATTCAGAGCGCCGAAACCTCCCATTGAATGGCCGGAAAGTCCGCGCGAGCTTCTGTGCGGAATCGTGCGATAGTTGCTATCCACATAATCCACGACATCTTTCGCTACAAAATCGCCCCAATTGCCGATGACTGGCGAATCGGCAAAGAAACTGCCCCAGTAGAGATTCACACCGGAGACCACCACAATAATCATTGGTTTAAGAGTTTGCAGGCTTGAATCAAAATCCTGGGGGATTTCCACATCCAGCATATAGGTGTCGCCGTAACCGGGAAGATAATAGACCACCGGCAGCGGCGCATTGGACGTAAAGTACTGTTTCGGCAAATAGACCCAGATATCGCGCTGGGTGGGCTCAGCCACTATATTATCCAGCAGCGAATTTGCCGGTATGGAAACCTTATTGAAAACAGACTTGGCATTGCTGCTGGCAAGGGATGATGCAGCTGAGGATGTTACTCCAACTGAAGACAAACTGACTGCCGACGAAGACGTTTTAATACTGGAAGAAACTGATGAAGAAGTAGCTTTGTCTGAAGACTTCTGTAAAGCAGGCGGCGTAGATGAATCACCTCCACATCCGCTCAGCAACAGAGTTGATATCAATGCGCTCGCCAGTAGCGACTGTTTAAAAAATATGATCAAGTTCATGCGAGTATATCCTTTTTATTATGGAAACCAATGAAATGCTCAGCGGCTGTAATATCCGCTGGCAAACCTAGGGAACCTATGAAAAATGTTGGCGATGTAGCCAACTCAGGGAATTTCACAGCGTCGTGCGCCGATGAAGCCATTGCCAAAGCCATGCCAAATTGCAAGCCGTTGAATTTCATTATTTTTTTATAAGAAGAGCGATTTAGAGATACAGCGATAGTTCGCTATCGAATCGTCGCCGGTTCGATAGCGAACTATTTTGCGGGTCGCGGCAGACGGATTTTGGCAAGCGCCCCAACCTGCTGCTCTCTGTTGTCCACACTGAGCAGGCCGCCCATTTGCTCAATAATTTGCCGGCTGACACTCAAGCCTATGCCCTGCCCATGAACCTTGGTGGTGTAAAAGGGAACAAATAAATTATCGGGATTGGCTATACCACGACCGCGATCTGCAATGCAGATATCAGAGTATTGCTCGCCCTCGACAAAGTTAAGCTCAACAGTCCCGGCCGGGCTGCCGGCCTCTATAGCATTTTTTATTAGATTAATCAGTACCTGCTCCAGCAGCACAGGATCTGCCCAGATACGCACAGGCAAGCCCTCTGCATGCAGAGACTGAGCGGGGAACAATGTGCGTAAAGATTCATAGAGCAGACTGGCATCAAGCCATTGCCGCTGCATCGACAGAGGCCTGTGCAATTCGGCATAGCGGCTGACAAAATCCTGTAAATGCTGGCAGCGCTCATTGATCACCGCCAGCGCCTGCTGATCGCGCTCGCTGCCGGCCTTGGACAGCAGGTTTTGCGTCAGCGCTGCCACCGGGGTCAAGGAATTGCGGATCTCGTGACTGAGCACGCGAATTAATTTCTGCCAGGCCTGATTCTGGTTTTCGCGCAGCGCCGTCTGGATGTTGATAAATACCAGGAGCTGATGACTATCGCCCTGATCAAAAAACTGGCTGGTGCGTATCTGCCACTGCTGTGATTTTTGCGCATCGAGAAATTGCCACTCGGGGGCGGCCCGCAGCCCCAGCAATGCAGGCGGGGCATGGCGCAGCAACTGCCAGGGCCGGCCAAACAGTTCGGCAAAAGCAGCATTGGCATAACTCAATTGCAAGCGCTGATCAAATACCAGGATGGGTGTATTTAACTGATCGATCAGACGATACAATAAAAAGGACTGTTGATCGTAATAGCTTTTATGCTGCTGCAGTGATTCCCCAAGACGGTGCAGCTGGGACTGCAATTCCGCAGCGGCACCCAGGCTGAACACAGGCCTGGCAAACAAGCTGTAATCCTCATTCTGCAAAGCGTCCAGCTGCATGCTGGCGCGGCGAAAGCAAGCGAGAATATCGCGACGCAACCCCTGCAGACACAGCGCTGTCACAGCGCCAGATAGCAAGGCAATCAACCCCAGTTGCCACAGAGGAAAAACATTCAGCAGCAGCCCGCAACCAGTCAATTGCAGTGCATATAAAATACAAAAAATACGGGCTAACCTGCCCTCCAGCGACCTAGTTCGCCAGTGCATATTTTTCCAGCCGACGGTAGAGAGAGGATTTGGTAATACCGAGCAGGTCTGCCGCTTTTTGGCGATTGCCATCGCAGTCCGCCAGGGCCTGGCGAATTAATTGCAGCTCGGCATCCTCCAGGGTTGTCATCGGCAGGCGCTCCTGCGGCAGGCATCCCTGCTCACTCTGCTCACTCGCAGGCAACTGGAATTGCAGAGCATCCAACTCGCCCTTCTGGGCGAGCAGCACCGCCCGCTCAATCATATGGCTGAGCTCGCGAATATTCCCCGGCCATCTATAAGCCTGCAGGAGTTTTAGCGCGCTGGGCGCAAGTGTCAACTCAGGCTTGCGATAGCGCTGACCATGCCGGGCGATAAAATGCGCAGCCAGCAGCGGAATATCTTCCGGCCTGTCGCGCAGTGCCGGGACATGGAATTGCAAGGTATTCAAACGGTAAAATAAATCCTGGCGAAATTTGCCGGCGGCAATCAATTGCGCAAAATCGCCATTGCTGGCACTGATCACTCGCACATCGCTGCGCAGGGTCTGGCTGGAGCCGACCATTTCAAATTCGCCCGATTCGAGCACACGCAATAATTTCACTTGCTGATGCAGCGAGAGCGCGGCAATTTCATCCAAAAACAGACTGCCGCCCCTGGCCAGTTCAAAGCGTCCTATGCGCTGGCCTTTTGCATCGGTAAATGCACCTTTTGTATGTCCAAACATTTCGCTTTCGAACAACGTTTCGGGAATCGCGCCCATATTCACAGAGATAAATGGCTGTTGCGCGCGCGTGGACTTGAGGTGCAGCCAGTGCGCAAATTGGCTCTTGCCAGTACCGTTTTCACCAGACAGCAACACATTGGCATCGGTGGCGGCAACCACCGAAAGCTTCTGCATAAATATATTCATAATATCGCTTTGCCAGACCAGTTCTGGTTGGCCAGCCTCAAGGCGCTGGCCCAACGCCCGGTTTTTTTGTTTCAGCTCACGCAGGTGCAGCTGCTGTTGCAGAACCTGCTGCAGGCGCTGGTTGTTCCAGGGCTTTTCAATAAAGTCGCCAGCCCCGAGCTGCATGGCCTTAACCACCAGCTCGGTATTGGACCAGGCGGTCATGGCCACCACCGGGATATCCCACAGCTGCTGTTGCAGCCACTCGAGAAAACTCAGGCCCTCTGCACCAGAGGTGGTATCCATTTCGAAGTTCATATCCAGCAGTATGACATCGGCTCTCTGCTGTTTAAGTAAAGCCATGGCCTGCGGTGGATTCTCGGCTTCCACTATCTTGAACCCCATATCCTCCAGTACAAAACGCGCAGACAGGCGGATTTCGCGATTGTCTTCGATGACTAAAATAGCGGGCTTGTTCATTGTGTGGTGTAATCCCAGGGAAAAGAGAGGCATTGTTGTCTCTGTCGCCATTAAATGCAAATTCGTGAGACGAAACCATTAAACATTATAACAGGGGAAATTTTCTCTCCACTTGTGAGCCTATCTTTACAGTAAGCTCCGATCACCACTGTATGATCAACTTGTTTTCAAGATCACTGACCCAAGTTAAAAAGGAATTTGGTCTATCGACATCACTGGCGAAGATTCTAATAAAGCTTTAAATAAAAAAACCCAGCAAAGCTGGGTTTTTAGCACAATGCAATCTACTGTTAATTATGGAGTAGTTGCCTTTCGGTCATTTCATTACATCTGCTGTATCTAACTCAACAGGCAATTTAGGACGGTAACTCTTTTCTACAGTACCACCAGCAGCATCTTTACCCACACCAAAGTGAGTTGCACCAGCCAAGTTTAATTGAGCCTTAATAACAACTGTATTTCCATCAAGGCTTTTGGGGACAATTCTACCTAAAGTGGCATCACTCTTATGAAAGTTAACCGTAATTGAAGATGTATAGGGTGTCGCCCCTGGTACATACACGACTTTATCAACCAAACCTGTGGCAGTACCAGCTCCAGTGTCATCAACTCCTGCAATAAGAGTGTTATATTCAGCTACAGAGGGCAGCTTCTTATTCATAGCCGCAAATTCAGAAATTGCTAGCTGCACAGGTCTAATCGCTGACACAGTTTCCGCTGTCGCAGTAGAGCGCTGGGTATAAACTTGATACTGAGGCACAGCCACTGCAGCCAGAATACCGATAATCGCAATTACGATCATCAACTCGATTAGGGTAAAACCTTGTTGCCTTGTATGTTTCATAATAGAGCTCCAAAAATTTTTTGTGGTAGGGTTGCCAATGACTCAACTCACGATGATTATAGCAAGTGATATGCCACTCTCTCCTGAACCTTTTCTGTTGGCGTATTAATAGTTATTTTTCAACAGGCAAAATACTGCAGCCCCCGTATTAATGCCGTATTGAGACATTTTTGTAAATCTATCATTTAAAATACACGGCGAAGCTTGTCCCGATCTCAGCGCCCCCCCCCAGGAGGGAAACTGACAAAACTTTTCACCATCTGACAATTTTTGTCACCCGCCAGGACTTCTGAGGGACTTTATCTAGCGGGAACACCATCACATTTCCCAAAGGTGTCACATTAATATAGAAACTAGGGGCAGATATCGTTTAAAGTTAAGCTATTCTTTACAGCACTTAATATAAGAAAAACAAGGCTGATTGGCCGATGTTTCACCAGGAAAGACACCCATGAACAGCCCCACACATCTCAACGGCCTTGCCCGGCGCCTGGTAGCAGATCATTTGCTGGACCCGGACGCAGCGCGTAAAGCGCTATCTCAAGCCGCCAAAGATAAGGTTCCCTTTGTCCAGCATTTGGTAATGAATGCCATGCTGGATGCGGTAACCATTGCACGCGCCGCCTCCGAAGAGTTTGGCGCCCCCTTATTTGATTTGGATGCGCTCAACCGTGAAAGCATCCCGGACAAGTTGGTTGATGCCAAGCTGCTTCGCAAACACCATGCCCTGCCGATTATGAAGCGCGGTACTCGTCTGTTCCTGGCTATCGCCGACCCCACCGATCTGCACGCCCTGGATGAGATCAAGTTCCATACAGGGCTGATCACCGACGCCATTCTGGTGGAAGCGGACAAACTGGCCATAGCACTGGAGAAATTCTTCACCTCGCAAGAGACCCTGAATGATGCTCTGGGCGATCTCGACGATACCGATCTGGATTCACTGGATATCCAGACCTCGGCCGAGGATGACAAACAGGACGATGGCGCCACCGAAGCAGACGAAGCCCCCATTGTTAAATACATCAATAAAGTTATGCTGGATGCCATCAAAGGCGGGGCCTCAGATATACATTTTGAGCCCTACGAGAAGATCTATCGCGTGCGTTTCCGCACCGATGGCATATTGCACGAAATCGCCAGACCCCCGGTCAACCTGGGCGGACGCATAGCGGCGCGCTTGAAAGTCATGTCGCAGATGGATATTTCCGAGCGCCGCCTGCCGCAGGACGGGCGCATCAAGTTAAAGGTATCCAAAAGCCGCGCGATAGATTTTCGTGTTAACACTCTGCCCACCCTGTTTGGCGAAAAAGTGGTATTGCGTATTCTCGACCCCGGTGCAGCCAAATTGGGAATCGATGCCCTGGGTTATGAAGAGTCGCAAAAGCAGCTCTATCTCGACGCCCTGGCGCAGTCGCAGGGGATGATACTGGTTACCGGACCAACCGGAAGTGGTAAAACCGTCTCCCTCTATACCGGTTTGAATATTCTCAACACCTCAGAGCTGAATATTTCCACCGCGGAAGATCCTATCGAGATCAACCTGGAAGGTATCAACCAGGTGCAGATGCACAACAAGATCGGTCTCACCTTTGCCGAGGCCCTGCGCTCCTTCCTGCGCCAGGACCCGGACATTATCATGGTGGGCGAGATCCGCGATCTGGAAACGGCGGAGATAGCCATCAAGGCGGCGCAGACAGGTCACCTGGTATTGTCAACACTGCACACCAACAGCGCGCCGGAAACTCTGACCCGTCTGATGAATATGGGCGTACCCGCCTTTAACATAGCCACCAGCGTCAGCTTGATCATCGCCCAGCGCCTGGCGCGCAAGCTGTGTCCACAATGTAAAAAACCGGCAACAGACATACCTCCTGCTATTCTAACGGCTGAAGGTTTTGATGATATCGGCATTCCCCATGAGGAATTCCAGTTGTTTCATCCGGTGGGCTGCAGCCACTGCAACGGCGGTTACAAAGGCCGCCTGGGGGTTTATGAGGTGGTTCGCGTTACTCCCACCATTGCCAATATTATTATGGAAGGCGGCAATTCCCTGCAGATTGGCAAGGCCGCAAAAGACGCGGGCTTCAATAATTTACGCATCTCCGCATTGCGCAAAGTGGCAATGGGGTTAACCAGCCTCGAAGAGGCTAATCGAGTCACCAAGGATTAACCTATGGCTATCCCAAGCACTCAAAAAGCAGCAAGCGCCCTCGGCAAAGCAAAAACCAGTGTGGTGTCGCAAACCTATTCCTATAAAGGTGTGGATAAAAAAGGCAACAAGATACAGGGCGAAATCAACAGCACCAGCCCCTCCCTAGCCAAGGCGCAGCTCTATAAACAGGGCATTTCGGTCAGGAGCATCAACAAGAAATCCAAGCCGCTGTTTGGCGAAGGTGGCAAGTCGATCAAACCGGGCGATATTGCCGTTTTCTCCCGGCAGATGGCCACCATGATGAAGGCCGGTGTGCCGCTGGTGCAGGCCTTTGATATTGTCGCCGAGGGTTTGGAAAATGCGAACCTGCGCAAGCTGGTATTGAATATTCGCGATAGCGTCGCCGCCGGTGGGGGCTTTGCTGCATCCCTGAGCCAACATCCAAAATATTTCGATGATCTGTATTGCAGCCTGGTGAATTCCGGCGAGCAGGCCGGTGCACTGGAAACCATGCTCGACCGTATTGCCACCTACAAGGAAAAAATCGAAAAACTAAAAGCAAAAATCAAAAAAGCACTCAGCTATCCTATCGCCGTTGTGGTGGTAGCGATTATTGTCACGGCCATCCTATTAATCAAAGTGGTACCGGAATTTGCAGCAACCTTTGGCAGCTTTGGGGCAAAACTTCCCGCCTTCACGCTGTTTGTTCTGGCTCTCTCCGACTGGTTCCAGGCCTATTGGCTATACGCCTTGTTCGGCATAATTGCGGCTCTGTTTGTCTTCAAGGCAGCGCGGCAACGCTCGCCAAAAGTAGCCTATGCGGTGGATAAATATATGTTAAAGATTCCCATCATAGGCAAGATCCTCTACCTGTCGATCATGGCGCGCTTCGCCCGCACTCTCTCCACCACCTTTGCTGCGGGTGTACCCTTGATTGAAGCCCTGACCGCTGTGGCTGGCGCTGCCGGCAATCGCATTTACGAGGATGCCATTATTCGTGTGCGCGAGAACGTCGCTACAGGTATCCAACTAAATGCTGCATTGAAAATGACCGGCCTGTTTCCAACACTATTGATCCAAATGTCAGCCATCGGTGAAGAATCGGGCGCGCTGGATGCCATGCTGGATAAGGTTGCTATCTATTATGAAGAGGCCGTCGACAATATGGTGGACACCTTAACCTCGCTGCTGGAACCGATCATTATGACAGTGCTGGGTGTGCTGGTGGGCGGATTGCTGGTGGCCATGTACCTGCCGATATTCCAACTGGGCAACGTGGTCTAAGCATGACAGAGTTTCTCAGGCTGATTGAAATCTATCCCGCGCTGGGCCTTGTCAGCGCGGGCATTATCGGATTGCTGGTGGGCAGTTTTTTGAATGTGGTGATCTATCGCATTCCCAAAATGCTTGAGCGCGAATGGCGCGAGCAGTGCGTGGAATTTCTGGGCGAAGAAAATATTGCCGCTGGCGCACGTCCCGCCAAGGGCAACAAATTTAATTTGGTTACCCCCAACTCGACCTGCCCTCACTGTAACCATAAAATAAAGCCCTGGGAAAATATTCCGGTAGTGAGTTACCTTTTTTTGCGCGGCAAATGCTCCTCCTGTAAATCGCCTATTTCCCTGCGCTATCCCATCATTGAGCTGGTCACCGGGCTCTTGTCAGTGGTAGCTATTTATACTTTCGGTGCAAATTACACCGGCCTCGCCTGCCTGGTGTTTACCTGGTGCTTAATCGCCCTGACCATGATTGATATAGACACCAAGCTACTGCCGGATAATATTACCCTGCCGCTGCTCTGGCTGGGCCTTATAGCCAATTACTTTGGTTTATTCACCTCGCTGGAGAGCGCAGTCTGGGGCGCGATTGGCGGCTACCTGTCGCTCTGGTCGGTCTACTGGCTATTTAAAATGCTCACCGGCAAAGAGGGTATGGGTTACGGCGATTTCAAATTGCTGGGCGCCTTGGGAGCCTGGCTGGGTTGGCAAATGCTGCTGCAAATTATTCTGTTATCCTCTCTGGTGGGTGCGGTGATTGGCATCAGCATGATTGTGATGCGCGGTCGCGATCGCAATATCCCCATTCCCTTCGGCCCCTATCTGGCCATTGCCGGCTGGATTGCGCTGATGTGGGGGCAGGATATCAATCAGATCTACCTGCATTACATAGGCGCAGTTCGCTAAGCGATCGGTTAAAAGGCAGCGCAAATGATTATTGGTTTGACGGGAGGCATAGGCAGCGGCAAGTCGGAAGTGTCGCGCCGCTTTCAGGCGCTGGGCATAGAGGTAGTGGATGCCGACGAGGCCTCGCGCGAACTGGTAAAAGCTGGCAGCCCTGCCCTGACCGCGATCGCTGCACATTTTGGCGATCGCCTGATCAAGGGCGATGGCTCACTCGATCGCGCGCAGCTGCGCACGATTATATTCAACGACCCCGCAGCCAAAACCTGGCTGGAAAACCTGCTGCACCCACTGATTCGCACCCACATCATTCAGCAGCTGAACGCCAGCAACAGTCCCTACACTATTCTCGCCTCACCGCTGCTATTGGAGACCAGCCAGTATGAGCTGGTTGATCGAGTGCTGGTAGTGGACACTACCGAAGACTTGCAACTGGCCAGAGCCAGCGCCAGGGACAGTAACAAGCGCGAACAAATCAGCGCGATCATGAAAACCCAGTTGCCGCGCAGCGAGCGCTGCGCAAGAGCCGATGATATAATCCTCAATGATGGCGATCTCGCCGGACTCGACCGGCAGGTAGCGCAATTACACACCTCTTACCTGGCAGTAGCACAGCAACATGACTGATTTATTGGCAAACAACAATCACACCAAGCCCCTCGAACTCGACTGCCCTACCTGCAAAAAAAAGGTGCTCTGGTCGGAGCAATTCCCCCATCGCCCCTTTTGCAGCGATCGCTGCCGCCTGATCGACCTTGGCGATTGGGCCAGCGAAAACCACCGCATCGCCGGCAGCTCGCTCGATATCAATTCGGAAGAAAACCCGGAGCATTGATTATTTCAGGAGCCTAGGGCGGGTTAGCCAAAGGCGTAACCCGCGCGCTTATATTCCAGAACACCCAGTCGTAAAATAGAATCACAAAAAAACAATATCGCAGCCTGCGAAGGCCTCGCACGGGTCAAATGACCCGCCCTACAAGGCTTAATCACTTAATCAAGCTCTATATTTTATTCATGCAAGTTGAGCGGGTAAAGATATGACCATATATACCAAGCCATCAACAGAAGCCCACCAACAGTCGAAATAATTACTGTAGCCGACGGAACTGTATTGTTTAATCTAGCAGGCAAAGATGTAAAAAATGAGAATATATATCTCAGCATATCCCCAAAAAGCGAAGCTAAGCCAACAAAAAACAAACTAAATCCAAGTACACCAATGCAACTCGAAATCAAATAACTGATTTCTAAATTTATTAAATGCAAGCCAATTAAATATATTTTTGGTATTAGAGGTGCTAAAACAATGCAAGACACCACCAACATAAGAAAAAGCGAAAATAGAGTATAAGAATTCGATTTCTTTTTCATTTTAATTTTCCGCACATTCACATTTCACACTATCTTTTCCAGCAGTGAAAGCCATGGTGGCTTATTTTACGGGGCCAGTAGGTTATGAGGTTATTTTGCCTTATTGACACAGGGTGGCTAATGAGCGCCGCCTTTATCCATTGCTATATCCATTGAAAGACCAGGCTTACATTGCGCGACTATACCCCATGTACAGTTTTTCAATTCTAAATTCTGTATTTATTATCAACGCAGATTTGTTTACTCTCCCATCTCCACCTAACGAGCTGTGAGAAACATAAAATGTATTCCCTTCATACTGAATTGTGTAACCTCCAGTGCCAGGATTACTATTTACAGCCCTTATTAAATAGATATGTTGATTGGCCTTTTTTATAAATTGGTTTCCCGCATATAATTTAGCCAACTTTTCATTTATTTCTATAAACGGTTTATCTTCAAGATCTCTTAAAGCATCAGAAGACTCTTTTGATAATACAATTTCATATATATCATTTTTGGCTATTTCAGCTCCAGAAAAGTATCCTTCTGGCCGAGCCACCCAAGTATCTCCGTTCGAATCAGAAATTGCATATGGTGAAATTATAAGAAAAAAATGAGGACTATCTGTTTCATATCTATTTACCACACGTAAATTTTTGTTTGTCTTCGGAAGACAGAAGTCCGTAGGACGAGTTAGCCAAAGGCGTAACCCGCGCATCCACATTCCAGATCGCGACGCCGCAAGATAGAGCCGCAAACAACAATATCGCAATGAGTGAAGATCGCGCGCGAGCCAAATGACCCGCCCTACAAGACTATAAAGCACTAGCAATTTTTATAACAAAAAAACAAATCGCAATAAGAGTTACACCCAACAGCAGCCTCTCAATGAACTTTTCTTTCGAGACTGCGAACTGCTTTTTCGCAAGAGCCTCAATTTCGTTCACCTGAGAATCAGTGATGGGATCACGGACTTGATGGTTTGGATTTTTCAATAATAAAAGAGCGTCCTCATATTGAGATTCAACTATTACCCATAACCCGATCTCAATACCAGCTTTAATTGACGCTCCACCTTGGTCAGACAAGTAAACTGCAATTCCTTTTGATCTTAAAAAAGCCGCTTGGTGATGAATATTTTTACAAACAGATGCTGTTGTAAGTAACTTCATAAAATCTCACTTTCTCACTGTCCATTGAAGACACACGCAATCCTTGGGCAGAGTCTTATAACTAGGCGCACTAGGCAACCAATCCCTTTCGTTTCTGATTTCTGATTGTGGACATGAATATGGGCTATCTGGCGTACACTCCGCTTTAATGCACTTAAAGAGCTCTTTCGCATCTGGATCTGTTTGTGCCCAAGCATTCATTTGTGTACCAATTTGAGTTAGAGCCTCATCTACCGCGTTTTTGGTTTCTTCCCCTTTTGCTCTTGAATATTGATATCTTTTATAAAAGTTATCAAATGTCATTGGACTTCTGGATCTTGGCCAGTACTC